>NZ_CALPDD010000020.1 GCF_943193205.1 Alistipes muris | reverse complement strand
GCTCATGGCAAAGATAGGAAACGGAAAGCCGAAAAGCAAGAATATTTATAAGAAAATTTAGCAACATGGCGATTATTTTGCGAAAAGTAAATTTTCGATTACATTCCATTTGTTATTTTAAGAAATAGCTTTCAATCCGTAAGCAAGCTCCCCGCGCAACTTTCGGCCTTTATTGAAAAATAAATCAAAATGAACGGATTGATAGCAAATAAGGGCTCCCAGTAACAAGATGAAAGAAGAACCCCCTTTCCGACTGCCGGTTTATTCGCAAAGCTCTGCGACAGCCGCCTGCGGATAGAGCGCGTCGATGCGCCGGGAAAGGCGGTTCATTTCGCCGTCGAGCGTCGAGTGCGTAATGACGGCATAAATCTGCGTGGTGCGGATATTCTTGTGTCCCAGCAGTTTGCTGATAGTTTCGATGGCCACCCCCTGCGAAAGGGTCATCGTCGTCGCAAAGGTGTGGCGGGCCGTGTGGAAAGTGACCCGTTTGGAAATGCCCGCCGCGGCCGCAAGCTGCTCCAGCCGCTTGTTGCACCAGCCGTTGCCGGGCAAACCGAATATCGGTTCGTCGCAGTCTGCGGGCAGATAGCGGCACAAAATGGCCTGCGGCACAGCGAAAAGACGCACGCTGACTTCCGTACCCGTTTTGCGGCGGGTCAAGTCGACCCATGTCTGGCCGCCGTTCTGCTGAATCTGCCGCCGGGTCAGGTGGCAGACGTCGACATAGGAAAGCCCCGTGAAGCAGCTGAACACAAAAGCGTCGCGCACCAGCCGCAACGCCCCGGAGGGCAATTCCAGCCGCATCATTCTGCTTATCTCCGCTTCGTTCAGATAGTTGCGGCTGACGAATTCGCTGTGCAGCTTATACCCGGCGAACGGGTCGTGCGTCAGACAGCCTTTGCTTCGGGCCACCATCAGCACGTGCTTGAGCGCAATCATGTAAATCCAGGCCGTGTTCTTTTTGCGGCTGCACTGCTGGACGATATAGGCATGGAATCCCGTCACGAATCTTTTGTCGAGTTCGGAGAAAGCCAAATCGTCCCGCCGATAGGTCTGCCGCACGTAGCGCTCCAAGTGATGGCAGACACACCTATATTTATTATAAGTAGCCGCACTGCGGCTGACACCCACCATGCGGCGGAACTCCTCGTTGTGGCGACGGAAAAATTCGAGCAGGCAATCGCGGTGCGTAACGCCCAGATAGGCTTCCTTGACCATCGCCGGAGTAACCGCCGAACCGTTCAGAAACAAGGTCCGGTAGCATTGTTCGATCCGGAAACGGATGTCGGCAAGCTGGCGGTTGATTTCGTCGGCGCACCGTCCGCGGCCCGCCACCTGCCCCGTCGCGGCGCACCAGGTTTCCGGGTTCACACTCAGATGCGTCGACAGCTGTACGCGCTGGCCGTTCAGCGTGACACGCGCCATAATCGGCACCCGGCCGTTCTTGAGCGGCGCATTCCTCTTGAGGTAGAAAAGTATTCTGAACGTGCTTCTCATCCGTTTTCTGCTTGGTTTAAGTTCGATTTGCCGCTAAAGGTAACGATTAAGCGACCGCCTTTCGGTGCATGAACCGGACTAAACAGCTTATTTCCGGACGGTTCGAGCGGTCGGCAAGGTTACTTTTTGGCGACTTGTGCGCGCCGGATTCCGGCGCAGACTTCGCCTTTTGTCGCTGAATTTCAAGGGACTGTCCTTTTTTCGGGCCGCCGGGCTTCGGCTTGCATACAAATATCTGAGCAGCAAATGATTGCATCCGCCAATCGGTCCTCTGCGT
>NZ_CALPDD010000019.1 GCF_943193205.1 Alistipes muris | reverse complement strand
TCCAGTCTGACAGGAAACAAACTTTAGTGAATAATGAATAGTTAATAGGGAATAATTGTCATGTTGAACGCAGTGAACCGACGAACGAAGCATGGGCAGAGACTGCTTGCAGGCTATGCCATGCAAGGAGAAGGAAAACGAGCGCAGCGATGTTAAACATCTGTTTTGCTGAAAAACAGATTCTTCGTCGGGCCAATGCCCTCCTCAGAATGACAAAAGAAGGTATTCGGAATGACAAAGAATAAAATTATTCACTATTCATTATCAATTATTCATTGAGTATTTTTCCTGTCATTCATCCGAGCGATTGCTTCAGCGCCTGCTGCGGGCTACCGCTTCGAGACGACGGGTGCCCTGACACACGTCGGCGAGTGGGGCCTCTGCTGGTCCTCGTCGTCCTATGCCGCAGGCCAGCTCGGCTCGGGCTATCTGTACCTGAACGCGGACTACGTGTACCCGCTGTACCACAGCTTTCGGGCCAACGCCCTCTCCGTGCGCTGCGTCCAGCATCTGCGGGCTGTTTTTTATCTTTTTCAGCGTCCGAAGCAAAAAAAATCGGGGGGGGGGAACAACATTGCAAAATATCGCTTAACTTTGTGGATGTGCAGGTTGCACGAAACCAAAACCCAAATCCTATGAAAAAACTTTTCTTCCTGATGGCTTTCGCGGCCATGGCGTGGGGGGGGGAGATTTCCGCGGTTAAGGCGCAGTCCCTCGAACCCGAATTCGAGGGCGAAGTGGTCGCCGTATTCCCCGACGGCACGTCCGGCAAACTCGAAAAACACACCGTCCGCATCAAGACCGGCGCCGGAGTCTACATCGCCGGATTCGCCGCGGCCAAGCAAAAGACCAAGGTCGTCATCGACGGCGGCACCGCAAGCGTACGCATGGACGGCAGCCAGCCCGTCGAACTGATCGTCCGGGCCAAGGACAACAAGGCCGACCCGATGTCGATCGTGCGCGTGTTCCGCATGAAAGCCACGCCCAAGAACCGTTCGGCCGTCATTTCGGCCGTCGGCACTTTCAACGTGCAGAGCAACACGCTCGACTTCCTGCCTTTCACGGCCAAGAAATACGGCGAAAGCAGCTATCGTCTTTCGTTCGCGACCCGTCCCACGGGCGAGTACGGCGTCATCGTCTCGAACCCCAACAACGTGGACGAGAAGATGGTCATCGTCTCGACGTTCGCCATCGACAACGGTTCGGACCCCAAGAAGAAATAGCGGTTCCGCTGCGACGCAAGAAAGGCGTACCTCCCACAATGGAGGTACGCCTTTGTCATTGTAAAAAGCAGCCGCACAGATGCTGGACGCAGCGCACGGAGAAGCCGTAAGCACGGTTATTGTTGTTCAGCGGGTTGACGACGCTGGAATTGAAGCCCAGGTTGCCCGCGTTGGCGCTGCCTGCGAGGTAGGACGACGAAGACCAGTAGTCACCGTTCGCGCCGACATTCATATTCATGCAAGTTTTCTCGCCTCGGCACAGCTCGTGCAAGCACAGCTCTGCCCTCGGCTTATCGAAAACATTCGTCAAGGCTCCCGACGAGTAGTGGCGGTAGCCCGCAGCAGGCGTATGCCAGCAATCGCTGGAATGAATGACAGAAAAAATACTCAATGAATAATTGATAATGAATAGTGAATAATTTTATTCTTTGTCATTCTGAGGAGGGCATTGGCACGACGAAGAATCTGTTTTTCAGCAAAACAGATGTTTCACTGCGTTCAACATGACAATTATTCCCTATTAACTATTCATTATTCACTAAAGTTTGTTTCCTGTCAGACTGGA
>NZ_CALPDD010000018.1 GCF_943193205.1 Alistipes muris | reverse complement strand
ATAAGAGCGTATGGGGGATGCCTGGGCTCTTGGAGGCGACGAAGGACGTGGTAAGCTGCGATAAGCCTCGGGGATTCGCAAACTGGAATTGATCCGAGGATTTCCGAATGGGACAACCCGGCAGGTTGATGACCTGTCACACAGAGATGTGAGCCAACCCTCTGAACTGAAACATCTTAGTAGGAGGAGGAAAAGAAAGAAACATCGATTTCCTGAGTAGCGGCGAGCGAAAGGGAAGTAGCCTAAACCGGTTTCGTTACGGCGTGACCGGGGTTGTAGGACTGCGTTATTCGAGTGACTGCGAACTGGAACGTTCTGGAAAGTTCGGCCATAGAGGGTGAAAGCCCCGTATAGGTAAGTTCGTCATAAGATAGCAGTATCCTGAGTAGGGCGGGACACGAGGAATCCTGTCTGAATCCGCCAGGACCACCTGGTAAGGCTAAATACTCCCAAGAGACCGATAGTGAACCAGTACCGTGAGGGAAAGGTGAAAAGTACCCCGAACAGGGGAGTGAAATAGAACCTGAAACCATACGCTTACAACCGGTCGGAGCGGCTTCGTGCCGTGACGGCGTGCCTATTGAATAATGAGCCTACGAGTTACTGATCACTGGCAAGATTAAGTATCTGGAGATACGGAGTCGAAGCGAAAGCGAGTCTGAATAGGGCGGTTAGTCAGTGGTCGTAGACGCGAAACCTTGCGATCTACCCTTGAGCAGGTTGAAGGTTGGGTAAAACCAACTGGAGGACCGAACGAATAAGCGTTGAAAAGCTTCTCGATGACTTGAGGGTAGGGGTGAAAGGCTAATCAAGCTGGGAAATAGCTCGTACTCCCCGAAATGCCTTTAGGGGCAGCGTTGCGATAAAGAGTTTACTGCAGGTAGAGCTACTGATTGGATGCGGGGGCTTCACCGCCTACCAAATCCTGACAAACTCCGAATGGCAGTAATATGATTCGCAGCAGTGAGCGACCGGGTGCTAATGTCCGGTCACAAAAGAGGAACAACTCAGACCAGCAACTAAGGTCCCGAAGCATATGCTAAGTTGATCTAACGATGTTTTGTTGCAGAGACAGCTAGGATGTTAGCTTGGAAGCAGCTATTCATTCAAAGAGTGCGTAACAGCTCACTAGTCGAGCGACAGAGCGTGGATAATAAACGGGCATCAAGCATATCACCGAAGTTCTGGACACGAAAGTGTGGTAGGGGAGCATTCCATTTGCGTCGAAGTCGTACCGTGAGGTATGGTGGAGCGGATGGAAAAGCAAATGTAGGCATAAGTAACGATAATGCGGGAGAGTAACCCGCACACCGCAAGACCAAGGTTTCCTGATCAACGCTAATCGGATCAGGGTTAGTCGGGTCCTAAGGGTAAGCCGAAAGGCGATCTCGATGGATAATCGGTTAATATTCCGATACCGACATGCACCTCGATGGAGAGACGAAGGAACGTAAGCGCCGCCGCCTGACGGAATAGGCGGTTGAAGGGTTTAGGTATAGGGACAGATTAAGAGTTAGTCCTTGCTGAAGCCTGACAGTACAGAGAGGCTACGGCCGATTTGATAGTGCGCCCAAGTCTACTTCCGAGAAAATCTTCTAAGTTATAGTGCATGTTGCCCGTACCGTAAACCGACACAGGTGGTCGAGGAGAGTATCCTAAGGTGCTCGAGTGAATCACGGTTAAGGAACTAGGCAAATTAACCCCGTAACTTCGGGAAAAGGGGTCCCTATGAGAGTAGGGCGCAGCGAAAAGGTCCAGGCGACTGTTTATCAAAAACACAGGGCTCTGCCAATTCGAAAGAAGAAGTATAGGGCCTGACACCTGCCCGGTGCTGGAAGGTTAAGAGGGGATGTCATCGCAAGAGAAGCATTGAATCGAAGCCCCAGTAAACGGCGGCCGTAACTATAACGGTCCTAAGGTAGCGAAATTCCTTGTCGGGTAAGTTCCGACCTGCACGAATGGTGTAACGATCTGGACACTGTCTCAACCGTGAGCTCGGTGAAATTGTAGTCCCGGTGAAGATGCCGGGTACCCGCAACGGGACGAAAAGACCCCGTGAACCTTTACTATAGCTTAACGCTGAATTTGGGTGCATAATGTGTAGGATAGGCCGGAGACTTTGAAGCGGGCACGCCAGTGTTCGTGGAGTCGACGTTGAAATACGGCCCTTTGTGTATTTGAGTTCTAACCCCTTGCGGGGGACACCGTTTGGTGGGTAGTTTGACTGGGGTGGTCGCCTCCAAAAGCGTAACGGAGGCTTCCCAAGGTGCCCTCAGCACGAATGGTAACCGTGCGCAGAGTGCAATAGCATAAGGGCGCTTGACTGCGAGACATACAAGTCGAACAGGTACGAAAGTAGGGTATAGTGATCCGGTGGTTCTGTGTGGACTGGCCATCGCTCAAAGGATAAAAGGTACTCCGGGGATAACAGGCTGATCGCCGCCAAGAGCTCATATCGACGCGGCGGTTTGGCACCTCGATGTCGGCTCGTCACATCCTGGGGCTGGAGAAGGTCCCAAGGGTTCGGCTGTTCGCCGATTAAAGTGGCACGCGAGCTGGGTTCAGAACGTCGTGAGACAGTTCGGTCTCTATCTGTTGCGGGCGTAGGAAGATTGAGGGGTCCTGACTTTAGTACGAGAGGACCGAGTTGGACGAACCTCCGGTGTATCGGTTATGCCGCCAGGTGTACCGCCGAGTAGCCGCGTTCGGTTTGGATAAGCGCTGAAAGCATCTAAGCGCGAAGCCATCCCCAAGATAAGTCTTCCCTTGAGGGGCGTAGGAGACGACTACGTTGATAGGTTGCAGATGTAAAGACAGTAATGTCAAAGTCGAGCAATACTAATTACCCGAACGGCTTTCTTGCAAGATTCTTTATCTCATAGCCCTTTCATGTCATCCTTTACCGGGTGCGGACGGTTCAGGGGCTTGCTTAAGCGTCTTCCGCATAAGGGTTCTTTCTCAGGTGTGCCTGAAATAGAGTTCAGGAGGGTTAAGTTTGGAGTAGGTAATTTTTAATTCTTCATTTTTAATTCTTCATTCAAGTTTTAGGTGGTTATAGCAGTGAGGTTCCACCTCTTCCCATTCCGAACAGAGAAGTTAAGCTCACTCACGCCGATGGTACTGCGGTTTTCCCGTGGGAGAGTAGGTAGCCGCCTCTTCAAGCCGGATTCCTTTGGGAGTCCGGCTTTCTTTTTTATTTCCTTGGTCGGTCCATCGCGGTCCGGCCTTTTTTGTTATGCTGCTGGAGAGTGATTCGCGCTATTGGGAGGCGAGGTTATGATTTCTTCAGAAGACAATTATTAACTATTCATTATTAACTATTTGTTGCTTTGTCATTCTGAGGAGCCGTAGACGAACCGACGAACGCAACATGCGCAGAGACTGCTTGCAGGCTATGTCATGCAAGGAGGAGGCAACGAGCGTAGCGAAGTTAAACATCTGTCGTTTGTCATGTTGAGCGTTAGCGAAAATCTATTTTGCGGGGAAACAGATTCTTCGTCAAGGCACTGCCTTTCCTCAGAATGACAGAGGGGGTGGGTGCAGAATGACAGAGGGGAGAGGGCTCCACAGAATGACGGGTAGGTAGTCGGAATGACGGTGGGTTTTTGTGGGGGCACTTGAATCTTTGTTCCGCACTCGTGGAAATGGCGGGGTTTCATTCGTCGAGGGAGCGAGCGCCCGGAGCGGGTGTTCGGAACAGCGTAAGT
>NZ_CALPDD010000017.1 GCF_943193205.1 Alistipes muris | reverse complement strand
AAGCACAAGGAACCCAAAAACCTTGTGCTTCGTTGTTTATCACAGATTCTGAGCACAGTGAAATAAGCGAAGCAACGAGCACTCGACGAACGAAGCATCTGCGTACTCCCTCTCTAAGATGAGCGCGTCGTTTTTTCCCTCGAAAGCCTTGATTTGGGCAATCTTTTATTTTCGGCGTGCTATTTGCAGGACTTTCCGTGTCATTTAAACTTTTTTAGAGTTATGAAAGAGTACAGCAACAAAAAAGAAAGCACCGCTGCTTCGCGTAGCCAGAAGTCTACGACGACCGCCAGCCACCGTTCCAAGGGCCCCGAGGCCAAGTCCGCTTCCAAGCCCGCTTCGGGCCGCGCCACTTCCGGGCGTTCGACGGCCAAGACCACGTCGTCGCGCAGCTCCTCGTCGCGGAGCACCAAGTAGGCGTCACAGCGTACGAAAAGCCTGCATCCCGTTGGAATGCAGGCTTTTTTGTTTGCCGACAGAAAAGGGCCGTCAGCGTTCTGCGGCGTAGGCTTTCAGTCCTGTGCGCAGGAATTCCACGAATCCCGCCACGTCGAGGTCATAGCCGCGCGGCGGTGCCAGCAGCTGTCCGTTGCGGCCTTGCAGAATGTAGCAGGGCTGGGCGTTCACTCCGTAGGTTTTGCGCGCCAGGTAGGAGTTGATTTTGCCGAGACTTTTCAGCACCTTGCCCCCGTCGGTGGTCACCCATTCGCTTTCGGGCAGTTGTTTTTTGTCGTCCGAATAGAGGGCGCAGATTACATAGTCGTCGCGCAGAATCGCCAGCACTTCCGGGTCCGACCAGACGCGCGATTCCATTTCGCGGCAGTTCACGCAGCCGTGGCCCGTGAAGTCGATGAAGAGCGGTTTGTTCACGCGGGCGGCGTAGGCTTCGGCTTCCGCAAGGTCGAAGAAGCCCTCCAGCCCGTGGGGCAGGTGCAGGAAGTCGGCGTATTTGCGTTTTTGCGGCGCGGCCGTTTCCGTCGTCGGGGTCGCCGCAGCACCCGGCGTCAGGATGAAATCCTGCGTCGTCAGCGGCGGCAGGTAACCCGAAAGCCCCTTGAGCGGCGCTCCCCACATGCCCGGTATCATGTAGACCACGAACGAGAAGACCGCAATTGCCAGCGCCAGCCGCCCCACGCCCACATGGGAGAGGTCGCTGTCGTGCGCGAACTTCAGCTTGCCCAGCAGGTAGAGCCCCAGCAGCGAGAAGACCACGATCCAGACGGCCAGGTATATTTCGCGGTCGAGCAGTCCCCAGTGGTAGGTCTGGTCGGCCACCGACAGGAACTTGAATCCCAGCGCCACTTCGATGAATCCGATGACGATTTTCACCGAGTTGAGCCAGCCGCCGCTCTTGGGCAGTTTTTTCAGTATCGACGGGAACAGCGCAAAGAGCGTGAACGGCAGGGCGAACGCCAGCGAGAAGGCCAGCATCGTCAGTATCGGCGCCCAGAATTCGCCCGAGGTCGATTTGATGAGCACCGAACCCACGATGGGACCCGTACACGAGAACGACACCAGCACCAGCGTCAGCGCCAGGAAGAAGATGCCGCCCAGTCCCTTGGTGTCGGCCTTGGCGTCGGCCTTGCTGACCATCCACGAAGGCATCGTAATCTCGAACGCGCCGAAGAACGACGCCGCGAAGACCATGAATACCAAGAAGAAGATCACGTTCGGCAGCCAGTGCGTCGCCAGCCAGTTGAAGATGTCGGCCGTCACCGCGTCGCCGCCCGCCGCACGGGTTATCAGAATGATCGCCGCAATCGGCAGCGTGTAGAGCGCTACGATGAAAATGCCGTAGAGCGCCGCGCGCAGGCGGCCCATCGCCGGGCCTCCCTCGCCCTTGAGGAAGTACGAGACGGTCATCGGGACCATCGGGAAGACGCACGGGGTCAGCAGTGCCGCGAATCCCCACAGCACCGCTTCGATTATCAGCGCCCACATGCCTTTGTCGTCCGTCGTATCGTGGGCCGGAGCGGTTGTTCCTTCAACTTTTCCGACAGGCGTTTCTGCCGCCGAGGTTTCCGGGATGCGGATCGTCATTTGCCGTTCGTCGGGCGGTGTGCAGCTCCGGTCATCGCAGAGCATCCATTCGAGGGCTGCCTCCACGGTGCCTTGCGTTCCCGTCAGCCGGACGTTTTGGACGAAGACCGCTGTTTCTTCCAGCGTCCCGATTTCCATGTCGAATATCTCGTCGTGGTAGCGGTGGGGCTTCGTCAGAAGTTCCACGCCGCCTTCCAGCGTCACGCCTTCGCCCGGCGTCAGCACGATTGCCGTCGCCGTCGGGCCGTCCGCTTCGTAGGGGCCCATGTCGTACATGTGGTAGCGGGCAGGTATCTGTGCTTCCAGCACTATGCGGTAGGCGTCGCCGCCCTGCGGTTCCACCCGGTGGGTCCACGTCGCCTGCTGCGCCGTCGCCGTCAGCGCGGCCATCGCCGACGCTGCCATCATCAGTATCTTTCGCATTTTCGGTAAGTTTGTTTGCCGAGGACAAAGATAGCGCAAGCCGAGAGCAAAAGCAAACTTGTTTGCATTTTGCCGAGGCGCCGCCGATATTCTGTAAAGATAGCGCAAGCCGAACAATGCCGAATTTGTTCGAGCAGGGGCCGCGCCGCCGACAGTGCAGAACATCCCCGTTTTCAAAGAATCCGAAATCGCACGCCGTTCTTCGTGCCGTTTGCATTATCTTTGTCCCAAACGCAGTTTGTATGAATTCGCAGTTTCTCGTTCCTTTTCTGCTCACGCTCGGAGCCGGCCTGGCTACGGGCATCGGCAGCGCCGTGGCGCTTCTGACCCGGCGAACCAACAAGCGTCTGCTCTCCTTTTCGTTGGGCTTGTCGGGCGGCGTGATGATTTACGTGTCGTTCGTCGAGTTGTTCCGCCAGTCCTGCGAGGCGCTCTCTTCCGCGTGGGGCGAGCGGGTCGGCATGGTCTTCTGCGTCGTCTCGTTCTTCGGGGGCATCCTCCTGATCGGCATCATCGACAGGCTCGTGCCCTCGGTCGAGAATCCCCACGAGGCCCACAGCGTCGAGGAGATGGACCGGCGGCCGCGCCATCCGCAGCTGATGCGCATGGGGGTTCTCACTGCGCTCGCCATCGCCATCCATAACTTCCCCGAGGGCATCGCCACCTTCACCGCCGCTGTCGACAGCAGCGCGCTGGGCGTCGCCATTGCCATTGCCATCGCCATCCACAACATCCCCGAGGGTATCGCCGTCTCCGTCCCCATCTTCTACGCCACGGGCAACCGCAGACAGGCGTTCTGGCTCTCGTTCCTCTCCGGCCTGGCCGAGCCCGTCGGGGCTTTGCTCGCCTGGGCGGTCCTTATGCCTTTCATGTCGCCCACATTGATGGGATGCGTGCTCGCCGTCGTCGCAGGAATCATGGTCTTCATTTCCATCGACGAGCTGCTGCCCGCCGCCCGCGAGTACGGCGAAGCCCATACGTCCATCTACGGCGTTGTCGCCGGAATGGCCCTTATGGCAGTAAGTTTGATTATGCTCGCTTAGGGCGCAGTTGTATATTAAGTATAAGTATATGAATATCGTTTTGCTTCTCGTCGGGCTCGGTCTCATCCTCGCCGGGGCCAGCCTGCTCACCGACGGCGCCGCCGCGCTCGCACAGCGGTTCCGGGTTCCCGAGTTCATCGTCGGGCTCACCGTCGTCGCCATCGGCACCTCCACCCCCGAGCTGGTCGTCTCCGTGCTGTCGGCCCTCGGCGGGCAGTCCGACATCGCCGTCGGCAACGTCGTCGGGTCCAACCTCTTCAACGTCTTCGTCATCCTCGGGGTCTGCGCCCTGATCCGGCCCCTCGCCCTTTCGCGCAGCAACATCCGACGCGACATTCCGTTCGGATTCGTCGCATCGCTGCTGCTGTTTCTGTTCGCCTCGGACAGACTCCTGCACCTCGGCACGGTCGACCGTATCGACCGCACCGACGGCATCGTCATGCTCGTGCTTTACATAGGGCTGCTGTGGTTCACCGTCAAGACGGCCGGGCGGAGCGTCGCTTCAGAGCACTCCGCCAAACCCGCCAAAGCCTTGTGGCTCACGCTCGTGTTCATCGTCGTCGGATTGGCCGGGCTGGTCGGCGGCGGCGAGCTGTTTCTCCACCATGCCACCGTCATCGCCCGCAAGCTGGGCGTCAGCGAATCGGTCATCGCCATCACGCTCGTTGCAGGCGGCACTTCGCTGCCCGAGCTGGCTTCGTCGGTCGTTTCGGTCGTCAAGGGCAAGGCCGGGCTCGCGTTGGGCAACGTGCTGGGGTCCAACATCGCCAACATCCTGCTGATTCTCGGCGTCAGCGCCACTATCCGGCCCCTCACGATGGGCGGTATCACCACCCTCGACGTTTCGATGGTGGTGCTCAGTTCGCTGCTTCTGTTCCTCACCGCCTTCACGTTCCGGCGCAAGACTGTCGACCGATGGGAGGGAGCCATTTTCCTGGTTATCTACGCAGCCTATATCTGGTATTTGATTAAATAGCGTTCCAGCAGCCGCGGCACGGCGTAGTCGCCTACCGTTTCGGTCGCCACGGCCAGCGCTTCGGCGGCCGGGGTCAGCTGCGGCGTCTCGATCCGGTGTATCGTGGCGTGAATCGTCCGGTGCGAAAGCTGGTGGCGCGGCATCTCCACGCTGTGTATCAGATGCCATGCGTCGCCTGCGAGTTCCGCAAAACGGGGCAGGGCCGTCAGCGCCATGAAGTCGGCCGGGCCGTCGGTCTCTATGAGCGGGAATTCGTAGAGCCCCTGCCAGATGTCGCGCCCCTCGCGCCGCGCCAGCAGCGTCTTCCCGCCGCAGACGATGTGCAGATAGTGGAACCAGCGGTCGCTCACTTTCGTGCGGCCTTGTTTGACCGGGCGTTCGGCGACGGTTCCCGCGGCCCGGGCCAAGCAGAGTTCCGCCAGCGGGCAGTCGCCGCAGCGGGGCTGCGCCGGGGTGCATTGCAGGGCCCCGAAATCCATGATTGCCTGATTGTAGAGCCCCGGATGCGCGGGGTCCAGCTGCGATTGCGCCAGCTCGGCGAACGCCTTGCGGCCCGCCGTCGTGTCGATGGGGGTTTCGACGTCGAAAAGCCGCGACAGCACCCGGAAGACATTGCCGTCGAGCACCGCACAGGGCAGGTCGTAGGCTGCCGAGCAGATCGCCGCTGCCGTGTAGTCGCCCACGCCCGGCAGCGCGCGTACTTCGGCGTAGGTCTTCGGGAATTCGCCCCCGAAGCGTTCCGCCACCGTTCGTGCTGCCGCATGGAGGTTGCGCGCACGGCTGTAATAACCCAGCCCCTGCCAAAGTTTGAGCACTTCGTCTTCGGTCGCCGCGGCCAGCGCCCCGATTTCGGGCCAGCGCTGCGTGAACCGCAGGTAGTAGTCCATCCCCTGCGCCACGCGGGTCTGTTGCAGGATCACTTCCGACAGCCAGATGCGGTAAGGGTCGCGCGTGCGGCGCCACGGGAGGTCGCGCCCCTCCCGGGCATACCATTCCAGCAGGATGGGGGCTATCCGTCGCATCGGCGCAGTTGCATTATCGGAGAACGAACGCCCGGGGAATCCGGACGAAAGCGGTCCACACCAAGCGCAGCCAAAGAATGACCAGCAGCCACAGGTTGATTTGCAGACCATAGAAGAAATTCATGATTGGCGGCGGGCACAGCACATCGACGGGCATGACTACCACCACCGCGAAGACGGCCCAGAACAGCACGCGGTCCAGGAGCTTCAATTCCCCCCCCCGCTTCATTGTCCAGTACCACATCATGTAGCCTATCAGCGAGATAACGTAGGTGTGGCTTTCGCTCGAATTGCTGAACAGGATGACATAGCCCGTCAGGCAGGCCAGCGCTCCGATGCGGAAATAGTCGCTCCGCCATTGCCGCCACCGCGCGAAGAGCCCTGCCGCCAGCGCCGCCAACACCCCCGCCTGCACCCAGGGCTGCACGGCAAGCAGGTTCAGCGGCCGCAGATAGAAGATGTTCTTCCATTCGCGCGTATCCTTGTGCGAGAGCAGCGCGTCGGCCCATTCGCCATACCAGCCCGGCAGTCCGTCGGGTGTCGTGCCCACAGCCGGAAGCGCCCACAGCACGGCTCCGACCAGCACCGCATAGCCCATGTTGCGCCAGAAGCGCGGGTAGCAGACCAGCAGTCCCAGCTGGAAAATGCCGTAGACTTTGGTGAACCCCGACAGTATGATAAGCACCACGGCCCAAAATCCCCGGCCGCGTTCGAGCAGCGCATAGGCAAAAAGGAACATGCAGCCCACGGTCACATTGTATTGGAATGAGAGCTGTGTGCACGCCAATATCAGAAACGTGTAGAGAAACGATTTGCATTTCTCCTCGCGCGTGAAGCGGGGCAGGGTGAAAATCGCCGCGAACCACAGCGTGAAGTTGAAGAGGTTCCACGCCACCGGGCCCAGCAATCCGGGCAGGTAGGCGAACGGCGCGAACAGCACGTTGAACAGCGGTCCGTAGAGGAAATAGTCGAGCCGCATCCCCGCCGGGGGCCAGTTTGCGCCGTAGGGGGCTATCTGCTGCCAGAACAGTTTGGTCGCCTCGGCGAAAATCATGAAATTGCGGTGACGCCCGCGCGACGCTTCGATAAGCGACAGCGCGAGTATCAGCAGAAAACCGATTATGTAGAGGTTGCGCGGGCTGAGAAAGAAAGCCCCGGCCCGACCTAAAAAGCCGCCCTTGTGCGGGCGGCGTGCCGATAGTTGCGGCGTCATTGCTGGCGCTTGCGGATTTTACGCCACGGCAGTCCCATCACGCCGAAAAGCGCTTCGCCGAAGATGCCGCCGCTCATTTTCGAGGTTCCCTCCTGGCGGTCGACGAAGACGATGGAGACCTCCTCGATTTTCATCCCCAGGCGCCATGCCGTATATTTCATTTCGATCTGGAAGCCGTAGCCCTTCATTCTTATGCGGTCGAAGTCGATGGCTTCCAATGCCTTGCGCGAATAGCAGACGAATCCGGCCGTGGCGTCGTGCACAGGCATCCGGGTCACCGTGCGCACGTATTTCGAGGCGAAGTACGACATCATCAGCCGCGACATAGGCCAGTTGACCACGTTCACCCCTTTCACATAGCGCGAACCCACCACCACGTCGCTGCCCGCGGCCGCCGCGGCGAAAAGCCGTACCAGGTCGTCGGGGTTGTGCGAGAAATCGCAGTCCATTTCGCACATGTAGTCGTAGCCGTGGTCCAGCCCCCAGCGGAAGCCCGTCAGGTAGGCCGTGCCCAGCCCCAGCTTGCCGCTGCGCTCCACCAAGTGCAGCCGCCCGGGGAAATCCTGCTGGCGCTGCTTGACGATTGCGGCGGTGCCGTCGGGCGAACCGTCGTCGATAATCAGCAGGTCGAACTCTTCGGGCAGCGAGAAGACCTTGGCTATCATGGCCGCGACATTCTCCTTTTCGTTATAGGTGGGTATGATTACCAGTCTGCGCATGGGTTTTCATTTTTTTTGTCGATTACAAAAATACGTTTTTTTTCGGAAATACGCTTTTCGGTCCTTTTTTATTTCGCGCGGCGTTTCATGGTTTTGATTCTCGCTTTCGTTTCGGGGGTCACGCGCAGCGATTCGACGATTTTCTGCAGCGCCTTGTTGTAGCTCCAGTCGCCGAGCGGGCACCCGTCGAGCAGCCATTCTTCCGTGCGCTCCGGAAATTTCACGTAGCAGACCGACACGGCCCACGCTATGCCCATGCGGACGTAGTAGGCATCGTGGCGTATAGCGCCCAACAGCTCCAGGAAAGGGTCGAGGTGCTCTTCGTCGACGAAGTTGCCCAGCGCCATGACCACCGCGAAACGTACCTCGTACTCGGCCTGCGAGCTGAAATAGGGTTGGATGAAGCGCCACATCGGGCCGCGTTCGGCCGCCTTGAGCCGCCAGCAGAAGCAGTCGCACACCGCCCAGTTGTCGATTGTCGGGACGAAGCGGCCGGTCCATTGCAGTTTCTCTTCGGGCGGACATTTCGCATAGCTTATGACCATCCCTCGCAGCATCTTCTCCTCGAAATATTCGTCCTCGGCTTCCTCGAGCCACGTCCGCCAGTCGCCGCGGGCTATTTCGCGGGCCATGGCCCGCAGCTGCGGTATGCGTACGCCGATCATTTTCCCGGCTCCCGGGGTCAGCGTGGCGCTGAAATCGCGGTAGCGGGTGTCCGCCAGCTCGAATAGTTGTTCGCGCAAAGTCATCGTTCGGGTGTTTGTTTCCGCCAAATATACGCATTATCGCCGGATTCCGAAGCGTTTTTCTTCGTCGGTCCGACCCGACGGCGGCATTTTCACTCTCTGCCATACATCTGCCACCTCCATAAACAGCGAAGCACAAGGTTTTTGATTCCTTGTGCTC
>NZ_CALPDD010000016.1 GCF_943193205.1 Alistipes muris | reverse complement strand
CGACCGAAGACGGATGCCGCCATTTTCACCGTGCAAAAGCTCTTTGGTACTTTCTTGCACAAGAAAGTACGAGAAAAAAAGAGACTTGCGAGTTGTTCGTAAAGGTTTCGGTGCCGGAATAGATTCTGAGCGTAGCGAAGAATGACCTTGTATTAGATTCTTCGTCGGTCTTGCGACCTCCTCAGAATGACAGGGAGAGGGCTCCTCAGAATAACGGGAGGTGCTCGGAATGACAGAGAGCGGAGGGGGCTTAGAATGACACCGGGATGCGGCTGAATGCTGATTAAAACGATTTATCATGCAGTTAAAACGTTTTAACAGGCGCTTGTGAATGCTCGTTTTTGTCTTTCACTTTTAATAACCCCTGCGGGGTTTTTGACTTGCCTGCGGCTTGGATGGGCGGCACCTCGGCATAGCTCAAGCAACGCTTGGCTCTGCGCTCGGTTTGCACCATCATCTGCTCGCGCTCGGCATAGCCTGCAAGCAGTCTCTGCTCTCGCTTAACCGCAAAGTTCACCTCTCACTTTCCACCTTGCCCCTTTCACCTTAGTACATGTTGTCGTACATGGACTGCGACTTGTCGTACTTGAGGTCGGAGAGCGAGGCGGCCTTGACGCCGATGTTGAAACTCCAACTGCGGTAATGCCCGAAAGGAATCCAGGAGAAAGACATCTGCCAACAATGGAGGTCGCGCGTGATGGAAATCTGCGACGTGGTGAGCTTGTTGTTCATGATGTCGTAACCGCCGCTGAACGTGATGCCGGTCTTCTCGCCGATATTGATCGAACCGTTGAAACCGATGGTCTGAGTGACGTTGCGGCGGTAACCCGTGGTGCCGTTGTTGTAGGGCGAACTCGAATAGTTGACCGCGTAGTTGAACCCGAAGTTCCAGGGAAGCGAAAAATCGTAGTAGGTCTGCGCCATATACTGCCGCCGGAGCACGGGGTCCATGGTCCCGTAGGGGTCGTAGAAGGGGTTCTGGTACTCGGGCGGGATGGAGGTGATGTCGTTCATGGCGGGCTGCGACTTGTCCTGCCGCGACCTGAACGTATAGCCGAACGACCACCCGGTCGAGACGACGCGGCCCGGGAGGCGGATTTTATTGATATGCTGTCCCTGCGGAGTGAGCCGGTAGGGGTCGAGCGTGGCCGAGAGGTTGAGACCGAAATTCTTGAACAGCGTGGTGCGCAGCGACACGGAGATGTTCGACAGCCCCATCGAATCGGCGAGGAAGTTATAGGACCCGCTGATGCGCAGCTCGTCGATGAGCTTGATTTTCCGGATGCCCGAGGTGTCGCGCTTGGAGAGCACCTTCATTTCGAGGTTCTGCGAGAGCGAGAAACTCAGCGCCATGGAACGGCCCGACGAGGGGACCGGATAGGCGTTGCCGGAGTAGGGCGAATAGGTGGTGAAACGGCCCGTGGAGTCGACCTGCCGCGTGCGGTAGTAACCGTATTTCTGATGGCCGAAGTCGGGCGCGTAGGAGAAGCCGAACGACGGGCTGAGGGTGTGGCGGATCGCCTGGATCTTGCGGTTGCGGTTCTTCTTGGTGAAGTCGTACATGCCGTAGACGGTGGTCGACGCCGAGACGCTCGCCCCGTAGTTGTAAAGGCGGTAGAACCCGTATTGCTTGGTGGTGTCGGTCTGGTTCGTGACGGGGTTCCAGTCGAGCAGCGTGCGCTTGAAGAACCACTTTTCGGAGTAGTTGACCGAGGGCGAAATGTTGATGTAGTTGAAAAGGTTGAACGACGCCGAAACGGGCAGCGTGTGCTCGATGCCGTTGCGCATGTTGTCGAGCGTCTCCTTGGTGAAAATCTTGCTTTCGGTGGTGGTCACCGAGTTGGTCATCTTACCCGTATACTGCATTGAAATCTTCTCGTACCAGCGCTCCTTGCCCTGCCGCTCCTTGCGCTTGAACGGGTAGATGCGCGAGACGTTGAACACCACGGTCGGCAGGGTGACGGAGAGGGTTTTGTTCTGCGAGTTCTGCGACACGGCCATGTTGGCCGAGAGCGAGAACGGCGTGCCGGCCCAGTTCTTCGAGTAGGAAATCGAGGAGTTGGTCTGGGTCGAGAGCATGTCGTTGAGGTTGGTGGCCGAATAGCGGTTGTAGCCGCTGGTAGCGAAGTTGACCGACGCGGAGAAGGTCGACCCGGGGTTGGCCTTGGGGTCCTGCGAGTGGGTCCACTTGATCTGGAAGTTGCTCTGACGCAGGTAGTCGGCCTCGCCCTTGCTGCCGATGCGGACCTTGGAGTACTGCATGTCGAGGTTGCCGCTGTACTTGTAGCGCTTGATGTAGCGCGATGCAGCGGAAGCCTCCCACGACCCCAAACTGTATATGCCGCCCCGGATGGCCAGGTCGGCATAATCGCCCAGGGTGAAGTAATAGCCCAGCCCGCGCAGGAAGAAACCCTTGGTGTACTCCTCGCCGTAGGTGGGCATCAGCAGACCCGACTTGGGACCCATGTTGATGGGGAAGAAACCCTCGGGGATGCCGAGGAAGTAGATGGGCACGTCCTCCATGACTAAATAGGCGGGCCCGGTGACGACCTTCTTGCCGGGGATGACCTTGGCCTTGGTCATGGCTAAGTAGAAGTGGGGATGGTCGGTGTGGTCGCAGGTGGTGTATTTGCCGTTCTGGATGTTGACGGTGTTGTCGGCCATCTTCTTGACGCTTCCGCCCACAAGCCAGCCGTCGCCCTGCTGGGTGGCCACGCCCTTGATTTTGGCCTTCTTGGAGGTGAGGTTGTAGGTGATGGTGTCCATCTGATAGGTGGCCGAACCCTCGGTGAACTCGGGCTTCGTGACGACGGGCCGTCCTTCCAGCGTGTCGGGCTTGCCGTAGGCGTAGATCAGCTTGGAATCCATGTCGATCTGCATGTAGTCGGCCTTGAGGTTGCTGTTCTGGTAGGTGACGTCGCCTTGGTTGTAGATGTAGACCTTTTTGCTGCGCAGGTCGTAGACCAGCGAATCGGTATTCTGACCCGTGATGGGGTCGTCGAGGAACGGCTGGGCCGGACGCGGCCCGGCGGCGGTGTCGGCAGACTGTCGGCGGAGCGTGTCGGCGGAGCGGAGCGAATCGGCCTTGAACGCCACGAGCGAATCGAACTGCGCCCCGGCGATGGAATCGCGCACTTCTTGCGGCAGGGCGTTGAAGCGTCCGCGGCGGCGGGCTTCTTCGCGGGCGGCCCTGCGCTCGCGGCGGGAGGGGACGGGGTCGTTACCCTCTGAAAGCCGCAGGGTGCTGTCGGCTTGGGTGCGGAGCGTTTCGGCCGGGCTTTCGTCCGAAAGGGGGCTGCCGGCTGACATTTCGGCGGGCGCGAGGGTATCGGCCGCGGAAAAGCCCGCCCGGTACGGTGCCGCGGAGCCGAAAAACGACTGCGCGAAGACCAGCACGGCGGCTGCCGACAACAGATATTTTACCCTCGGTTTGACCAAAATGTCGAAAAATTTCCGTAACTTTGCCGACAAGTCGGCAAAACCGCCCGGAACGTGGTGGCAGGGCTTTCCTGCGCCGTTTTCGGGCGTGGCAAAGATACGAATAAGCGAGGGCAAAAGCAAGTTTACTTGCATTTTGCCGAGCGGAAGTATCTTCGGCCAAGTCAAAGATACGAATAAGCCAAGCGGAATGCCAAATTTATTTGGGCATTGCCAAGGCGGGAGTATCTTCTATAAAGATACGTTGAGTGCAGAAATAGGCCGGAGGTTCGATTATGCCGGAACGAAGTATCTGAGACGAAGACGAAGTACGAAAACAAAGTATGCGCGCGCGATATTTCACGATACTGCTTGCAGCGGCGGCGGCTTTTCTGACCGAAGCCGCCACGGCGCAGAACACCCCCTGCGGAATCCGGGTGGTGGTCATCGACCCGGGACACGGGGGCGACGACCCCGGTGCGCACTATTTCGGGACCGATGAGAAGACGCTGACGCTGACGGTGGCGCTCAAGCTGGGCCAACTCATCGAGGAAGGGATGCCGGGGGTGAAGGTGGTCTACACGCGCACGACCGACAAGGCGCTGGCCCCGACGAAGATAGAGGACTTGCAGGCCCGGGCCGACATCGCCAACCGGGCGGGCGGCGACCTTTTCGTCTCCATCCATGTCAATGCGGCCAAGGAAGCGTCGGCGCGGGGCGTGGAGACGCTGGTCATGGGCGAGAGCACCAAGGAACAACGCTACAACGAGGACGCCCTCTACGAAAACAACCGCGACGACCTGATCGACATGTCGGACGAGCGCACGGCGGCCATCGTGCGGGCCTATATCCAGAACCTGCAGTTCACCTACGGCGAGTACAGCCTGGCTATGGCGCGCTTCATTCAGAGCAACTACGTCAAGACCGGGCGCCGTTCGCGCGGGGTGAAGCCCCAGCTGCTGCGGGTGCTCTATGCGACGGACATGCCGGGCGTGCTGACCGAAATAGGGTTCCTGTCGAACCCCAAGGAAGCGGTCTATCTGAAATCCGAGGCGGGGCAGGATGAGATTGCCCGCTCGCTGTTCGTGTCGGTGAAGAACTATTCGGACTACGTGTTGGAGACGCGGCGGCGCGCGGAGGAGGAAGCGGCGCAGGCGGCCCCGAAACCCGCTCCGAAGCCGGAGCCGGCACCGGCACCGTCGGACGATGCGGCGGCGAAACCGGAGAAGAAGACCGGAGCGCATTTTGCCATACAGATTCTGTCGAGCAAGAAGACGGTGGCTTCGGATTCGCCGGAATTCAAGAACTACCGCGGCAAGGTGCGCGAATACACCGCCGACGGGGAATTCCGCTACAAGTACTGCGTCTGCGAATGCGACACCAAGGCGGAAGCCCAGCAGCGCATCGACGAAGTGCGCAGGACATTCCCGGGAGCGTTCATCGTGCGCTGCAAGGGAGACAAGATAGCAAAATAGGGATAAGCCGGGCGCAGAGCTTGTTCGAGCTATGCCGGGGCGGAAAAAGCAATAGGAAAATAAACAGGAAAAGAATATGAAAAGAGAAGTGAAAATCGGGTTGTTCGCCGTGGCGATGATCGGTGCGGCGTGGGCCGGAATCCGGTTTCTGAAAGGATTCGACATCTTCAGCCGCAATGCGGAATACTATGCGGTCTACGACCAGGTGACGGGGGTGCAGACCGCGTCGCCCATCCTTGTCAAAGGAGTGAAAATCGGTACCGTGTCGGCTATCACGTTCGACCCGGCGCGCAGCGACGAAGTGGTGCTGCAATTCACCATCAAGCGTGCCTACCGCATTCCGACCGATTCGGAAGCCAAGATTGTGAGCAACTCGCTGATGGGTTCCAAGGCCATCGAAATCAATTTCGGCACGGCGGCGACCTATTTCGAGCGGGGCGACACGATTCGCTCGGGCCGCGACCGCGACCTGATGGACATGGCGGGGTCGGAGCTCGATTTCGTGAAGCAGAAGATTTCGCAGGTGACGGCCGACCTGTCGCGCACGCTGACCGACGTGAGCCGACTCCTGGAAGACAACAAGGCGAACATCGACGGGACGCTCGGCCACCTGAATTCGCTGTCGGGCAACATGAACGACCTGCTTGCTTCGGAGAGCAGGAACCTCAAGTCGACGGTCGACAACCTGACCCGCTTTTCCGAAATGCTGGGCAACAATGCCGGGCGCGTCGACAGCATCGTGGGCAGCCTGGGCCGGGTGGCGACGACCCTCGACGAGGAGCAGTTCGCCCGCAAGCTGACGGCTTCGGTGGCCACGCTCGACGAGCTGATGCGCAAAATCGGCGAGGGCGAGGGAACGCTGGGCAAACTCGTCGAAGACCCGGCGCTGTACGATTCGCTGACCGTGGCCACGGGCAACCTGTCGGCGCTGCTGGCCGACGTCAAAGCCTATCCGGCGCGCTATGTGCATCTGTCGCTTTTCGGCCGCGACCCGGAGAAGATGAAGGAGCGGGCCGAGCGCCGCGAAGCCAAGGCTGCGGCCAAGGCCGAACGCGATTCGCTCCGGGCGGCGCAACGGGCCGAATAAGCGATGATCTATCCGCCTACTTTCGAGCAGAAAATCGGGTTCGACCGCCTGCGGGAGCAGGTGGCGGCGCTGTGCACGATGCGCGCGGCCCGCGGACTGCTTGCGGCCGAGGGCTTCACGACCTCGGTGCGGGAGATTGTGCGGCGGCTGTCGCTGGCCGACGAGATGCGCCTGCTGCTGGAAATGAACCCCGATTTCCCGGGCGGCGACTACCCCGACATGGACCATGTGGTGGCCAAACTGCGGGTCGAGGGGGCGTTTCTCGATGTCGAGGAGGTGGTGACCCTGCGCCGGGCGCTGGCGATGGTGGGCCAGCTGGTCGCCTTCATCGGAGCGCGCGGCCAACAATATCCTGCACTCTATGACCTTACGCGAGGGGTGGAAGCCTTTCCGGCCATCGTGCAGCGAATCGACGCCATCATCGACCCGTTCTGTGCCGTGAGGGACGGCGCGTCGCCCGAACTGGCCGAAATCCGGCGGGCCATCCGCGAACGCGAGGGCCAGGCGGCCAAACGCCTGCAGCAGGTGCTGGCCGCGGCCAAGAGCGCCGGAATCGTCGACGCCGACGCCCAGCTGTCGGTCCGCGACGGCAAGACCGTCATCCCGGTTTCGGCGGCCAACAAACGCAAGCTCAACGGCTTCATCCACGACGAATCGGCCACGGGACGCACGTTCTATGTGGAGCCTGTGGAGGTGGTGGAGCTGAACAACGAACTGCGCGAACTGGAATATGCCGAGCGCCGCGAAATCGTCCGCATACTGACCGAATTCACCGAGACGGTGCGCCCCGACGTCGAACTCATCGCCGCTTCGGGCGACTATCTGGCCGAGGTGGACATGCTGCGGGCCAAGGGCCGCTGGGCCTCGGCGAACGGCTGTGTGAAGCCCATCGTCTCGACCGACGACCGGCTGGTGCTCAAGGATGCGCGCCATCCGCTGCTGCAACAGACCCTGCGGGCGCAGGGGCGTGAAATCGTGCCGCTGAACATGCAGCTCGACAAACGCAAGCGCATCCTGGTCATATCGGGCCCCAATGCGGGCGGCAAATCGGTCTGTCTGAAGACTACGGGCATCGTGCAGTACATGTTCCAATGCGGATTTCCGGTGCCTGCGTCGGAAATATCCGAACTTCCGGTCTTCGGCTCGATATTCATCGACATAGGCGACGAACAGTCCATCGACAACGACCTGTCGACCTACTCGTCGCACTTGGTGAACATG
Source organism: Alistipes muris (assembly GCF_943193205.1). Lineage (GTDB taxonomy): Bacteria > Bacteroidota > Bacteroidia > Bacteroidales > Rikenellaceae > Alistipes > Alistipes muris. The sequence continues at coordinate 17,209 of NZ_CALPDD010000016.1, read as the reverse complement.
AAGAACATGCTCTCGGGTGCGTCGGACCGGACGCTGGTGCTCATCGACGAGTTCGGCTCGGGCACGGAGCCCACCATCGGCGGCGCCATAGCCGAGGCGATTCTGGAACGGCTGCTCGAACGGGGGTGCTACGGCGTCATCACGACCCACTATGCCAATATCAAGTACTACGCGGCCAGCACCGACGGAATCGCCAACGGCGCGATGACGTTCGACGTGCAGCACATCCGGCCGCTGTTCCGGCTCGAAACGGGCAAGCCCGGCAGTTCGTTCGCCGTGGAAATCGCCCGCAAGATAGGACTGCCGGAGGAGATTATCCGCTCGGCGGCGGAAAAGGCGGGGTCGGAACACATCAACCTCGAAAAGCAGCTGCGCGAAATCGCGCGCGACAAACACTACTGGGAGCAGAAGCGCGACCGCATCCGCCTGACCGACCGCAAGGTGGAGGAGCTGGAACAGAGCTATGCGGAACAGCTGGCCAAAATCCGCGCCGAACGGCAGGAGATACTCAAAAAGGCCAAGCAGGAGGCGCAGGCCCTTATTGCCGATGCCAACCGCCAGATAGAGAACACGATACGTACCATCCGCGAGACGCAGGCCGAAAAGGAGACTACGCGGCTGGCACGCAAGGAACTCGACGATTTCCGTGCGGCGGCCGAGCAAGCCGACGCGGCGGAACGCGACGCGGAGATAGCCCGCGAAATCGAACGCATCGAACGCCGCCGCCAGCGCCGGGCCGAACGCAAGGCGCAGCGCGGAGAAGCGGCAGCGCCGGGCAGCGCCCCCGAACCGCCGAAGAAACGCGAGGTGGAGGCGGGCTCGAAAGTGAGGATGCTGGGACAGGAGATGGTCGGCGAAGTGCGCGCGGTGAAAGGCAAGAAAGCGCAGGTGGCATTCGGGCAGATACTGACGACCGTGGACAAAGCGCTGCTGACGGTGGTCTCGAACAACGAATACCGCGAAGCGACGCGCCCGACGACGGTGCGCACCGTCGTTTCGGCCGACATATCGGCCCGCAAACTTGCGTTCCGCGATCACATCGACGTGCGGGGCATGCGCTCCATCGAAGCGCTCGACGCGGTGCAGCAGTTCATCGACGACGCGCTGATGGTCGGCGTGAGCTCGGTGACGATTCTCCACGGCAAGGGTACGGGAGCGCTCAAGGAGGAGATACGCCGCTATCTGCGCACGGTGCCCGAAGTGGAGTCGGCCGTGGACGAACATGCCGACCGGGGCGGGGCAGGCATCACGGTGGTGACCTTGGCGTAGGCCTTTTTCTGCGTATTGCAAAACAAAACTTATCCGCCCGGGTTCGGCCCGCATCTTTGATGCGCCCCCCCCCGCAGCCGACCCGGGCGAACGGCAAACGAACAACACGCTTCCGAAGCAAGAAACCTTAGAGGTATGGAATACAGACTTTCGCGGATAGCCGCCCTGTGCGGCGGGAAATTCCGGGGCTGCGACACCGAAGTACGCTCGGTGGTGACCGACAGCCGCTCGCTCTCGTGCGAGATGGGCCGGAGCCCGATGTTCGTGGCTCTGCGCGGAGCCAACCACGATTCGCACCGCTTCATCCGGGAGATGTACGAACGCGGCGTGCGGGCCTTTCTGGTCGAACACGAAGTCGACATGCTGCCCGACTGCGGCTATGCAGTGGTGGAGAACGCCATCGGAGCCTTGCAGACGCTGGCGGCCTATCATCGGGCGCAGTTCAAGGGCACGGTGGTAGGCATCACGGGCTCGAACGGCAAGACCGTCATCAAGGAATGGATAGCCGAAGAACTGCCCGCGGGCATGAAGTTCTACCGCTCGCCCAAGAGCTACAATTCGCAGTTGGGGGTGCCGCTTTCGGTGCTGATGCTGGAGGGCGACGAGCAGCTGGCCATCTTCGAGGCGGGGATTTCGCAGCCCGGCGAAATGGAACGCCTGGAACGCATCATCCGCCCCGACGTGGCGATATTCACCTCGATAGGCGACGCGCACCAGGAACATTTCCTCAACCTGGAACAGAAGTGCGACGAAAAACTAATACTGGCGCGCAGCGCGTCGAAAATCATCTATCATAGCTACTACGAGCCGCTGGGGCGGATGGCGGCGGCACGCTACGCCGACCGCAAGCCCATCGACGCGGCACGCTTCCCGGAGGTGGCGGAGGCGGTCATCGGCAATGCCGCGTCGCGCCGCAACGCGCAGATTGTCGAAGCGTTCTGTGCGGCGATGGGCTACGCGGCCCCGGCCTTTTCGGCGGCGCCCCACGTGGCGATGCGGCTGGAGGTGAAGGACGGCATCAACGATTCGATCCTGATAAACGACGCCTATAACCTCGACCTCAACTCGCTGGCGCTGGCGCTCGATTACCTGCACAACGTGGCGCTGGGCCGCAGGCAGACGCTGGTGCTGTCGGACATTGCCCAAAGCGGCCTGTCGGACGACGAACTTTACAGCCGGGTGGCGGCGATGGTGACCCGCGCAGGGGTGGACTGCCTGGTGGGCATCGGCCCGAAGCTCCGGCGCTACGCACCGCTTTTCAGCTGCGACAAATCGTTCTATGCCTCGACCGACGAGTGCATCGAGCGGCTGGGCCGCGATGCGGTGGCGGGGCGTGCGGTGCTGCTGAAAGGGGCCCGCGACTACCGTTTCGAGAAGCTGGCCCACGCGCTGTCGCGGCAGAGTCATACGACGGTGCTGGAAGTGGACCTCGACGCGATGATGCGCAACCTTAACTATTTCCGCTCGAAACTCCGCTTCGGGACGAAGCTGGTGGCGATGGTCAAGGCCGGAAGCTACGGGACGGGCGACTTCGAGGTGGCGCAGCTGCTTCAGCACCAGGGAGTGGACTACTTAGCGGTGGCGTTTGCCGACGAGGGGGTGCTGCTGCGCGAACGGGGCATCACGATGCCCGTTGTGGTGCTCAACGCCGATGCCGACAGCTTCGAGCTGATGATTGCCAACCGGCTGGAACCGGAAATATACAGCTTCCATTCGCTGGAAGCCTTTGCGGCGGCTGCGACCCATGCGGGCGAAAGGCACTATCCGATTCATGTGAAGCTGGACACGGGAATGCACCGGCTGGGATTCGTCGAGGAGGAAATCGCGCCGCTGGCCGAGAAACTGGCGACGATGGGAGAAGTTAAGGTCGCGACGGTTTTCTCGCACCTTAACTGCTCGGACATGCCCTGCGAAGACGCCTACACGCACGAACAGATAGCCCGCTACGACCGGATGAGCCGGACGCTGGCCGACGCGCTGGACTACCCGGTCATCCGCCACACGGCCAACTCGGCGGCGATAGACCGCTTTCCGGAAGCGCAGTTCGACATGTGCCGGCTGGGGCTGGGGCTTTATGGCTTCGGGTGGCAGCACAACGCGGGTCTGCAACCCGTGGCGACGCTCAAGACACGCATCGTACAAATCAAGCATCTGCCTGCGGGCGACGCGGTGGGCTACGGCCGGGCCGGAAAACTGACGTGCCCGACCGTCACGGCGACCATCCCGGTGGGCTATGCCGACGGACTGGACCGCCACTTGGGCTGCGGCCGCTGGTCGGTGCTGGTGGCGGGGTGTCCGGCGCCGATAGTGGGCCGTATCTGCATGGACAGCTGCATGATAGACATCACGGACATCGAGGGGGTTCGGGAGGGCGACGAAGCGGTCATCTTCTCGCCTGTGCCAGGCAACGACCTCGAAACGATGGCCGAAGTGCTCGACACGATTCCTTATGAAATCATGACCTCGGTCTCGGCACGGGTGAAGCGAATTTATCTGAAAGAATAGTGAAAGGAACCCTATACCTGATTCCCTGTCCGATTTCGGACGAGACGGCGCCGTGGGACGTACTGCCTGCGGCGAACAAGGCCGTGATGGACGGGCTGGACTACTTCATTGTGGAGAACACCCGCACGGCCCGGCGCTTCCTGTCGAAAGCGGGCGTGGCGCGGCCTATCGACGAACTGGAATTCCGCGAGCTGAACGAACACACAGCGGCGGGCCGCGAAGTCGAAGAACTGATAGCGCCGCTGCTGGCGGGCCGCTCGGCGGGTGTCATTTCGGAGGCGGGTGTGCCGGGCGTGGCCGACCCGGGGGCGCTGGCGGTCGAAGCGTGCCATCGCCACGGCATCCGGGTGGTGCCGCTGACGGGCCCGTCGTCGATTGTCCTTGCGATGATGGCTTCGGGGCTCAACGGCCAGTCGTTCGCGTTCAACGGCTATCTGCCCGTGAAGCCGCCCGAACGGGCGCAGGCGATCCGGCGGCTGGAACGGCGGGCCCGCAGCGAGGGGCAGTCGCAGATGTTCATCGAAGCGCCCTACCGCAATGCGAAGCTCATGGAGCAGCTGCTGCAGGTGCTCGCGCCTGCGACGCGGCTGACGCTGGCGATGGACCTGACGGCGCCGGGCGAATTCATAGCCACCTGCACGGTGGAGGAATGGCGGCGCAGCCGGCTGCCCGAAATGCAGAAGCGCCCGGCGATTTTCATCGTCGGCTGACGCGCCGGGGGCTGGTATGCAATTTGTGCGAATAATAGGCGGAAATACCGAAAAAACAGATACCATGAAAGACAAAAAGGCTTATAACGAAGCAGTTGAAGGCGACGAAAATTTCGCTGCGGGCGGCGCCGAGCCTGCGGGCGAAGGGGATTCGTGTGCCAAAGTGGCAGACGAATCCGGAGCTGCGACTGACAACCTGTCAGCCGGGGAGACGCCGCAGGAAGAACCTGCCGACGACGCCCAGGCGCAGGCCGCCGAGTGGCAGGACAAGTTCCTGCGCCTGCAGGCCGAATTCGACAACTACCGCAAACGCACGCTCCGCGAAAAGATGGAGCTGGTGCAGACGGGCGGCCGCGACGTGCTGCTGGCGATGCTGCCGGTGCGCGACGACGTGCAGCGGGCCGTGACGGCGATGGAAAAGAGCGACGACCTGGAAGCCCTGCGGGCGGGCGTGCAGCTGATTTCGCAGAAATTCACCGAAGCCCTGCGCCAGAAAGGGGTGACCGAGATAGAGGTGCTCGACAAGGAATTCGACGCCGAAGAAGCGGAGGCCGTGGCGCGCTTTGCGGCGGGCGAGGAGAAGAAAGGCCGCGTGATAGACGTGGTGCAGACGGGCTACATGCTGGGCGACAAGGTACTGCGTTTTGCAAAGGTGGTTGTAGGAGAATAGCGCCATGGCAGAAAAAAGAGACTACTACGAAGTACTTGGCGTCGCGAAGAACGCCAACGCCGACGAGATAAAGAAGGCCTACCGCAAGGCGGCCATCCAATACCATCCCGACAAGAACCCGGGCGACAAACAGGCCGAGGAGAAGTTCAAGGAAGCGGCCGAAGCCTACGACGTGCTGTCGAACCCCGACAAGCGCGCCCGCTACGACCAGTTCGGCCATGCGGGCATGAGCGGCGCGGCGGGCGGCGCCGGAGGATTCGGCGGCGGGTTCGGCGGATTCTCGATGGAAGACATCTTTTCGCAGTTCGGCGACATCTTCGGCGGCCATTTCGGCGGCGGGTTCGGCTCGTCGGGCGGCGGTCGCCGGGTGAACCGCGGCTCGGACATCCGGGTGAAGGTCAAACTTACGCTGGCCGAGATAGCCACGGGAGTGACGAAGAAACTCAAAATCAACAAGACCGTGGCGTGCGGCAAGTGCGGCGGCTCGGGCGCCAAGGACGCCAATTCCTATGCGACGTGCTCGACCTGCAACGGCTCGGGCTATGTGGTGCGGGTGGAAAACTCGTTCTTCGGCCGGGTGCAGACCCAGGGAGTGTGCCCCACGTGCGGCGGCACGGGCAAGGTCATCACCTCGCCCTGCGACGAATGCAAGGGCGAAGGCACCTTGCGCGGGCAGGAAGTGGTCGAAATCGCCATCCCGGCCGGAGTGGGCGAGGGAATGGCGCTGACGGTGACGGGCAAGGGCAACGCGGCGCGTCACGGCGGCATCAACGGCGACTTGCAGGTGCTGATCGAGGAGATACCCCATCCGGAACTGATCCGCGACGGCAACGACCTGATTCACAATCTGAACATCACGGTGACGATGGCCCTGCTGGGCGGCACGGTGGAAGTGCCGACGGTGGACGGCCGTGCGAAAATCAAGATAGCGCCGGGCACCCATGCGGGCAAGGTCCTGCGTCTGGGCGGCAAGGGCATACCGGACGTCAACGGCTATGGCCGCGGCGACGAACTGGTGGTGGTGGACATCACCATTCCCTCGAAACTCAGCGCCGAAGAAAAACGGCTGGTGGAACAGCTCTCCCAGCAGCCGGGCTTCCAGAAAGCCGAATCGGTCAAGAACCAGAACATCTTCGAGCGGATGAAGAGCTTCTTCCGATGAGGTGAAAAGTGAAAAATTTTCCTGCCGGACGCAGCGCAACATCCGCTGTTCCGGCAAGACAGATTTTTCGCTGTGCTCAGAATGACAAAGAAAAGTTCGGGCTGATTGCCGTTTGCTTTTGCGCCCGGTTTGCGCTATCTTTACAGAAAATAACAAAACCATGCTGGGTTTCACCCCATTCAAGAAACACGCGAACAGATTCAACTACATCCCGCGCTACTACGACCCGGAAAAGGAAGCGCGCGAACAGCGCCGTGCCGAACTGCGGGGCGAGCGGGCGGAAGACGCCGGGCGCGAATACCGCCCGGGCCAGTATATCCGCACGCAGCGCGAAGCCCGGGCTGCGCGGCGCACGCGCGAAGAGGAGAGGGGCCGCATGCGCATCTGGAAGATGGCGGCGGGGGCCGTGCTGGTGTTGCTGTTCATCTATCTGCTCTATCCGCGGCTGGCGGATGCTTTCCTGCGCGCCCGCACGGCGCCTGCGGCGGTGGAAACTGCGGCGCCGGACCGGGCCGAACCGCGCGACGGGCTCGACCAGTCGCACGTGAGCGACGTGGAGTGGCAGGAACAGTCCATAGTGGTGGTACCCAACGATTACGAAGAATAAGATGGCCGACCGGATCCGACTCTTACCCGAAGTCGTCGCCAACCAGATTGCGGCGGGCGAGGTGGTGAACCGCCCCGCATCGGTGGTCAAGGAGATGATGGAGAACTCCATCGACGCCGGGGCGACGCGCGTGCAGGTCAACTTCCGCGACGGCGGGCGCGACCTGATACAGATTGTCGACGACGGCTGCGGCATGTCGCCCATCGACGCACGGATGGCCTTCGACCGTCACGCGACGAGCAAGATAGCGGCGGTCGAGGACATCTATGCCCTGTCGACCTTCGGCTTCCGCGGCGAAGCGCTGGCGTCGATAGCGGCGGTGGCGCAGGTGGAGCTGCGCACGCGGCAGGAGGGCGACGACGTGGGCACGTGCACCGAAATCAACGGCGGGCAGTTCGTCTCGCAGACCCCGGTGATGTGTCCCGTGGGGTCGCAGTTCTATGTCCGCAATCTGTTCTACAACGTGCCGGCCCGCCGCCGTTTCCTGGACAAAAGCACGACCTCGGCGGCGCAGATACGGACCGAATTCCAACGCGTGGCGCTGTGCAACCCGCACATAGGTTTCGAGCTCTACTCGAACGACGCTCCGGTCTACACGCTGGCCGCGTCGTCGCTGGCCGGGCGCATCGTCGACGTGGTGGGGCGCCACATCAAACAGAACCTGCTGGAGGTCGAAGCCGACACGTCGATAGCCCGTGCGGAGGGTTTCATCGGCCGTCCGGCGGCGGCCAAACGGCGCAACACGGAACAATATCTGTTCGTCAACGGCCGCTTCTTCAAGAGCGCCTACCTGACGGGCGCGATTCTGAAAGCCTACGAAAAACTGATTCCCGAGAACTGCACCCCCTCGTATTTCCTCTATCTGACCATCGACCCCTCGCGCATAGACGTGAACGTGCACCCGCAGAAAACCGAGGTGAAGTTCGCCGACGAGGACGCGGTGTGGCAGATAGTCAACGCGGCCGTGCGCGAGACGCTGGCCAAGACGGGGGCGGTGCCGCTGATGGATTTCGACCGCGAGGGCGGGGTGGAGATTCCGGTGCTGGAGCGCGGGGCGGTTTACAGCGAACCGCGCGCGATGTCGGACGAGAGCTACAACCCGTTCCGGGAAGAATACGTCGACCCCTCGGCGCCCGAACCCGACACCGATTTCACGGGCTTCGACGTACCCTATCGTGCCGGCGGGTCGCGGGTTTCCGATGCCACGGCGGCGCCCTACGGGAGCAGCCGGACGGGGAGCCCGGGAACCGGGATTTTCGGCGGCGGATTCACCTTGTCCGACGAGGGCGAGACTTTCGAGGAGTATGTTTCGGGCGGAGTGCAGCACGCGGAGAGCGAATTGGAATTCATCCCCTCGGCCGAAGACGCCGAACAGCAGTTCCTCGAAATCGAATCGCGGCCCTCGTTCACCGACCCGCTGCCGCTGGCGGGCGGCTATGTGGCGGCGCTGCTGGGCGAACGGCTGGTGGTGGTCGACGTGCGGCGCGCGCGCGAACGCATCCTCTATGAAAACTACCTGCGGATGCTGGGCAACGGCTCGTCGGTGAGCCAGCAGCTGCTGTTTCCGGAACGGCTGGAACTTTCGGGCGACGAATACGCCCTGTTGGAAGAAAATGCGGTGGACGTGGCGGCGCTGGGCTTCGACCTGGACTATCTGGGCGACGGAGCGGTGGAGGTCAGAGGGGCCCCGGCCGACCTCCCGGCCGAGGGAATCGACCGCATGCTCTACGACCTGCTGCAAACCTTTTCGCTGCCGGTGGCGGCGGGCGACGTGCGGCGCGAGAGGATTGCGGCGGCGATGGCCCTCGGAGCCGTGCGGGGCGCCATGCGCACCCTCACGCGCGAAGAAGCCGCGGCGCTGCTGGAACAGCTCGCCGGAAGCGACAATTTCAGCTATTCGCCCTCGGGCAAGGCCATATTTGCCGAAATCCCGCCGGAAGATATACGTACCCGGCTGGGATAATCCGCCGGAAAACGCTACCTTTGCAAAAAGAGAACACCGAGCATGAACCGCTACTTTCAGACGCCCCCGGTCGTCAAGAATCTGATAATCATCAACCTGCTGGTCTTCATGGCGACGATGCTGCTGCCCGTGGGGCCGCAGATCGAGCGCTGGTGCGCGCTGTGGGTGGGGATGCCGCTTTTCCGCACCTACCAGTTCGTGACCTACATGTTCCTGCACGCCAATTTGGAACACCTGTTTTTCAACATGTTCGCCCTGTGGATGTTCGGCCGGACGCTCGAATACGAACTCGGCCCGAAACGCTTCCTGGTCTACTACATGATTTGCGGCGTGGGGGCGGCGCTGATTCAGGCCGGAATCGCGTGGGCGATGCACGAACCGATGACGCTTGTGGGCGCCTCGGGTGCCGTCATGGGGCTGCTGCTGGCGTTCGGCGTGCTGCATCCCAATGCGGTCATCATGCTGATATTCCCGCCCATCCCGATGAAAGCCAAGTGGTTCGTCATCATCTACGGCGTCATCGAATTGTTCCTCGGCTGGCGTGGCGGGGGCAACGTGGCCCATTTCGCCCATGTGGGCGGCATGCTGTGGGGCCTGCTGCTGCTCTACTGGTGGCGCCGGCGCGGCATAATCCGTTTCTGAGATGTCCGAAGAAAAATACGTCGAATACAAGGGCGGCTCGCTGCGCCGGGGACGGAGCCCGCTGATGTGGTTTCTCGACACGCTGCTTGCGCTGGCGACGCTGGGGCTTGCGGTGGTGCTGCCGATGGTCTATCTGGTCCCCTATGTGGCCCCGGCGCGCATGTGGCTCTTTCCGGTCATGGCGCTGGCGGTTCCGGCGCTCTATGTGCTGGCGGCGGTGCTGGCCTGCTATTGGATTGTGCGGTGGCGGCTTGTGCGCGCCGGACTGCTGTTGCTGCTGCTGGCCGTGGGGCTTTTCAAGGTGCCGCTTTTCTGGAAACCCCAGTTCGGACGCGTGTATGGCGAACAGAAATACGGCCGCAGTACCGTCAAGATACTGAGCTACAACGTCCGCTCTTTCTACGATGTGGAGGGCGGGAGCAGCGTGGACCAGGTGGCGGCGCTGATAGACAGCCTTGCCCCCGACATAATCTGCTTGCAGGAATTCAACCCCCGGCTGGCCGAGCTGAGCGACCGGTTCGCGGCCGTGAGCGAAAAATACCACGCGGCCCGTTTCGGGCTGCCGGCCGACAAGCGGTCGCCCCAGATGATTCTGAGCAAGTACCGCATCGTGCGGTCGGGAGTGCTGCTCTTGCCGGAATCGTCGGTATGGGCCGACCTGGCGGTGGGCGACGACACGGTGCGTGTGTTCAACAACCACCTGCGGTCGACCTCGATCAAGGCGGCCGACAACGACTACATAACGGGCCACGAATTCATTGGCGACACGGCGCGCGAGACGAAGTTCCGGAGCATAGCCGGACGGCTTCGCTACAACGGAGTGCTGCGGGCGGCGCAGGTCGACTCGATAGCGGGGGCGATGCGCGGCATGCCGCAGCGGCGTAAAATCGTCTGCGGCGACTTCAACGACACGCCGATGTCCTACGTCTATCGGAAGATGGCGCGCGGGATGAACGACGCCTTTGCCGAGTGCGGCGAGGGCTACTCCTACACCTACCGCGGATTTTTCGACATGCTGCGCATCGACTATGTGCTGGCGTCGCCCGACCTGCAAATGCTCTCCTACGAGGTGCCGCACCTCGGCTGCTCGGACCACTACCCGGTGGCCGTGCGGTTCAAGATACTGGCAGACAAGAACTAAACCCGAATACAACCATGATTTTCGATTCACTGAAAAACTACGCACGCTACGAAAACGTGCACCCGCGCATGAAGCGCGCTTTTGAATTCCTCGCCGCCACCGACTGGACCGCCATGGAGCCGGGCATTCACGAAATCGAGGGCCGCGACATTTATGCCAACGTCATGGAGCGCGAGCTCAAGAAGAAAGGCGACGCGAAGTTGGAGGTGCACGACGCCTATATCGACATTCAGCTGCTCGTAACGGGCGAAGCGGAGACTTTCGGCTGGAGCGAGCGCAAGGACCTCCGCCAGCCGCAGGGAGCGTTCAACGCGGAGAAGGACATCCAGTTCTTCGAGGACGAGCCGCAGACCTACTACACGATGCGTCCGGGGCAGTTCTCGGTGCTGTTTCCCGAGGACGGCCATGCCCCGATGGTGGGCGAGGGTGTAGTGCGCAAGGTCATTGTCAAGGTACGCCGCTAAGAATCTTCAGCGACAAGAAAAATCCCCGGAACCGAAAGGCTCCGGGGATTCTTTGTTGCGGGCGGGCTTACTGCCCGATGCGGCCGGCGATTTGCCGGGCGAGGGCCTGGCAGGCGGCGTCGGCATCGTCGGAGAAACCCTGCTTCATCTCGACGGCATCGCCGAGGGGCTCCCACTTCATGCGCTGGGCGAACTCGGCCATGCTGCGCACGGCGCATCCGGCCCAGCAGAACGACCCGAAGAAAGCGAAGTTGCGCTGCGGGATGCACCGGGCGGCGACCGCTTCGAGCAATCGGGCCACGGGCGGGAAGAGGGCGCCATTGTAGGTGGGACTGCCGACGACGAGCGTGTTGTAACGGAAGATGTCGCGCAGGACGAACGACAGGTCGCAGTAGGTGAGGTTGTGGACGGCGATGTGCCGCACGCCTGCTTCGGCCAGGTGGCGGGCCAGCCGCTCGGCCATCTGCTCGGTGTTGCCGTACATCGACCCGTAGGCGATGACCGCGCCCGGCTCGCCCTCGTAACGGCTCATGCGGTCGTAGAGGTCGAGCACCTGCGGAATCTGCTCCTGCCAGACGGGTCCGTGGGTGGAACAGATGACGGCGGGGTCGAGCCCGCGGACTTTCTGCAGCGCTTTCTGCACGGGAGAACCGTACCTGCCGACGATGGAGGCGTAGTAACGGCGCATTTCGTCCCAATAGAGCGCGGGGTCGAGCTGCGAATCGGTGATGCCGCCGTCGAGCGCGCCGAACGTGCCGAATGCGTCGCCCGAAAAGAGGGTGCGCCGCTCGGGACACCAGGTGACCATCGTTTCGGGCCAATGGACCATCGGCGCCATGAAGAACGCGAGCGAGAGCCCGCCCAGGTCGAGCGTGTCGCCTTCCTTGACTTCGAGCGCAGGACCTGCAATGCCGTAGAAGCCCTCGACCATTTGCAGGGCCTTGGCGTTGCCGACGAGCCGGATGTCGGGATAACGCCGCCGCAGGGCGTCGATCGACGACGAGTGGTCGGGCTCCATGTGGTTGATGACCAGGTAGTCGATTTTGCGGTCGCCGATTTCGCGGCGGATGTTCTCGAACAGGCGGCCGCCGAAGCGTTCTTCGACGGTGTCGACCAGGGCGATGCGCTCGCCGACGACCAGATAGGCGTTGTACGAAACGCCTGCGGGCAGGGGCCACAGGGCCTCGAAACGGGTGGTGGTGCGGTCGTTGACACCCACGTAGCGGATGCCGGGCTGGATTTCCGGGATATTCATGGCAGGTAGTTTTGTAAGGCTTGCTTGTTCCATCTGCGAAAATACAAAAAAAATCGGAGTTTGCAGTAATTTGCAGGATTTGTGCCGGAGATGAAAAAAGAGCTCCCAGGAAAGGGAGCTCTTGTGCGGATTCGGAACCGGGAGGTTCCGGATCAATAGGTTTGGCCGGCCTGGGGAGCCGCTGCGATCGGGTTGTTCGTGCAGGCGGGGTTGACGTTGGTCTCCGCCTCGGGGATGATCAACGGGAAGATGGAAGCCTCGGCGGGCAGGTTCCAGGCGACGGTCGACTCGAAGTTGGTGCCCAGCCGGTGCACCGGCTTCTTCAGGCGCATGATGTCGAACCACGATTGTCCCTCGCCCCACAATTCGATGCGGCGCTGGAACCACACGGCGTCGATGAACTCCTCTTTCGACGAGGCGGTGCAGGTGTAGGAGGGATCGCGGTAGGTCTGCACGAAGCTCTCCAGGATGGCCTTGCCCTCGGCGACCGAGCCGTTCTGGCTCAGACCTTTGGCCTCGGCCTGGATGAGCAGCATCTCCTCGACGCGCATCAAGGGAATGTCGCAGGCGTTGGTCGCGTTGTCGTAGAGGTCGTTGTAGGCGCCGAACTTCACGTTCAGGTAGGGAGCCTGCCAACCTTCCCACTCTGCGATGTTGTAGGCCGAGCCATTATAGGTGATGGCCCAAGTCCAGTCGACGTTGGGAGCCACCCACTGGCCGTCTTCGTGGACCGTGGCCCACCAACCCTTGCGGACGTCGGTGTCGGGAATCCGGCTGTAGAGTTGGCTGTTGATGTAGCGGCCCGAATAACCCGGGGAATAGCCGTTGCCGGTGAACGAACACATGTGCGCGGGGAAGTTGACGATACCCGACAGTACGACGTCGTTGGTTTCGCTGATGACGTTGCCCCACAACCAAGCGTGGTTGAAGGCGTTGAACGACGGTTTCGAGACCTCGGCGATCGAGTAGGGCAGATAGCCTTTGGCAGCCTCGACGGCATCGTCGTAGGCCTGGTCGTAGTTCTGCATCAACAGATGGGCCCGGGCGCGAAGACCGTAGGCGACCTTGCGGTTCACCTGACCGGAGACGCCCGTCTCGGGCAGGATGGCGATGGCCTCCTTGAGGTCGGAGAGGATCTGCTCGTAGACCTCGGCCACCGTGGCGCGCGGGTTGTTCTTGGCCTCGTCGTTGGTCATGGTCTCCGCAATGATGGGAACGGCGAGCTCGTTCTCGTGTCCGACGTAGGTGTACTGGTAGAGCTGCACGAGGTTGAGGTAGTCGAAAGCCCGGACGGCGAGCGCCTGGCCGCGGAAGTTGAGCGACGTGGCGTCCTCGCTCTCGGCCGGAACCGTGGCGATGACCTGGTTGGCCAGACCAAGCTGCTTGTAGAGGTTGTTCCAGATGAAGTAACCGAGCGGCGAAGTTTGCGTACGGTCGGTCATATCCTGGCTGCTGGCGAACCAGTTGTAACTGCTGTCCTCGGAAGGCATGTCCTGTCCCCACGAATCCATCATCAACATGACGGCGGCGTATCCGAAGTCGAAATGGAGCTGTCCGCCGTACCAGTCCTCGATGGCCAGGAGCTCGATCATCGAAGAGTAGAGCGAGAGGACGTCGGCCTCCAGCTTTTCGGGATTCTGCTCGTAGATCTCCTTCTTCTGGTCTTCGGTCATCGTGTCGCCCTCGGGCCTGGTGTCGAGGTCGTCGCTGCAGGCGGCGACAGCCAACGCCCCGAACGCGATTGCGATAAGCTTATAGATTGTTTTCATAATCAACGACTTGTTTTAACTGTTAGAACGTAAGGTTGATACCGCCCGAGATCGTACGGATCGGCGCGTAACGGTAGCTGCCCGCTGCGGTGTAGGACTGACGCGGGTCGAGACCCTGCCGCTTGGTGAAGAGCGCCACGTTGTCGGCAGCCATGTAGAGACGCAACTTGGAGATATGGACTTTCCGAGTCCAGCTGCTCGGCAGCGTGTAACCCAACGTGATGTTGGTGATGTCGAGGTAGTTCGAGCTGATGAGGAAACGATCCGACATGCTGTTGGTGTTGGTGTCGGACGTGTAGAGACGCGGCACGTCGGTCGAACCCGCCTCGTCGCCGATCTTCCAGGCCCTGAGGATGTCCTTGTGCCAGTTGGAACCGGCCGTCTGCGCCGTACCGGCGTGCATGAGCGACGCATAGGTGTTGTCGTAGACCTTGCCGCCCAGCTGGTAGGCGAAGGCGATCGAGAAGTCGATGCCGAAGAACTCCAGCGTGGTGCCGAAACCGCCGTAGACCTTCGGGAGGATGTCACCCGTGGTGAAGCGGTCGGCCTGGGCGTATTCCGTAGTGGCCGAGCCGTCGGCCAGGTACCAGGTCGACTGACCGTTCTCGTTGACGCCGGCGTACTTGCGCAGGTAGAGCTGGTACATCGACTCGCCCTCGCGATAGATTCTCGAACCGTCGATCCACTCGCCGCCGAGCGACTCGTCGAGCTTGATGATCTTGTTCTTGAGGTAGGTGAGGTTGGCGTTGAGCGTCCACGTAACGTTTTTAGTGCGGAAGACCGTGCTGTTCAAATCGATCTCGACACCCGAGTTGCGCACCGAACCCACGTTGGTGGGGTAGTAGGCGTAGCCGATCGAGTTGGGCGACGGCATGTAGTAGAGCATGTCCGACGTGCGACGGTTGAAATACTCCACGTTACCGGCCAGACGACCCTGCCAGAAACTGAACTCGACGCCGGCGTTGATCGAATGGCTGGTCTCCCAGGTGATGTCCTTGTTGCCCTTGTAGGAGAGTGCCGTGGCGAAGCTGCCGTCGAGTTGCGAGAGCGTGTACTGGTCGGCGTAGGGGTAGTAGTTGGTCTCGCCCGTCTGGTAGAGCAGGTTGTCGTTGCCCTGAACGCCGTACGAAGCCTTGATCTTCAACAGATCGAGCCACTCGGCACCGGAGAGGAAGTTCTCCTTGGAGAGGATCCAGCTGGCGCCGACCGAGCCGAAGTCGCCCCAACGGTGATCCTTGTGGAAGCGCGACGAAGCATCGCGACGGTAGGAACCCGAGATGAAGTACTTGCCGTCGAAGTCGTAGTTGACCTGTGCGAAATAACCCTCGGTGAAGTAATTGTCGGTATAGGAGTCGTTCGACTGCTGGCTGATGGCGTTGTTGAGCTCTACGACGTTGGGATTGAAGATCTTCTCGCGGCCGCCCTGCAGGTAGGAACGCTTCCACTTGTAAGTTTCATGACCTACGAGGATGTCGATGTTGTGCTTGTCGGCGAAAGTACCCGAGTAGTTGAGCAACTGCTGCTGGTTGAGAGCCAGCTCGCGCTTGTTGGCGACGTAGATGACGCCGCCGACCTTGGAATACTGTCCGTAGTAGGGGTTGTAGAGCCGCTGGTAACGGTAGGCCGAGAGGTCGACGCCCAGGTTGTAGGTGAACTTCAGACCCTTGTAGATGTCGACCGTGGCGTAGTAACGCGACGAGAAGTCGTCGTAGGTATAGGTCGCCTTGTCGAGTTCCCACATCGACGCGGGGTTAGAACCCGACATGAAAGTACGCTTGTAAGGCATGCCCGTCGAGGTGTCGCCGAAGTCGTACATGGTGTAACCGTGGCTGTCCTTGGCGACGGAGCCCTCGGCGTTGCGGATGTAGAGCGGATAGATCGGCGCGATCATGCCGGTCAGGTAGAAGATGTTGGCCGACGAACCGCTGGAGGTCTGGTTGGTGGGGTTGTTGTTCTCGACGTTCGAATAAGAGACGTTGGCGCCGAACTTCAACCACTTCTTGGCCTGGTAGTCGGCCTTCAGACGGGTCGAGTAACGGGTGAAGCCCGAGTTGGACATGATGCCCGAATCGTCGAGGTAGCCCAACGACGCGTAGTAGTTGATCTTGTCGGAGTTGCCCGAGATCGAAACGTTGTACTCCTGGCGCAGGTTGCCCTTGTCGAAGAGCTCGTCGTACCAGTTGTCGGGCAGGAAGAGGTAGTCGCCGTTGACGTAGCCCAAGGTGGCATTGGGGTTGAGCTTGCCGTCGGCGCCGATCAGCGTCTCGCCCTCGGGGTAGTCGAAGACGCGGTAACCCACGCCGCCTGCGCTGTTGGTATAGACATTCTTCTCGATATACTGAGCGGCCTGCTCGGGTGTGAACCCGCGGAGGAGCTGGGCGTAGGTGCTCATGGACTGGCCGACGAGCTCCATGTACTGGCCCGGGTCGGTGATGACGTCGTACTGAGGCACGGCGCGCGAGTTGGAACCCCACTTGGCGTCGACGGTGATGACCGCTTCGCTGCTCTTGCCGCGCTTGGTGGTGATGAGGATGACGCCGTTGGCTCCGCGGGCGCCGTAGATGGCCGAAGCGGCGGCGTCCTTCAAGACGGTCAGCGATTCGATGTCGGCGGTGTTGATCGACGAAATCTGTCCGTCGTAGGGCACGCCGTCGACCACGTAGAGCGGCTTGTTGCTCGCCGAGAACGAACCGATACCGCGGATGCGGACGGTGGCGTCGGTGCCGGGCTGGCCGTTCGTGCTGGTAACCTGCACGCCCGACGTAACGCCCGAGAGCGCGTTGGTAACGTTGGAAACCTGCCGTTTGGCGATGTCGTCGGTCTTGATGACGGAAGCCGAACCGGTGAAAGCCTCTTTCTTGGTTGTGCCGTAAGCCACGACGATCACGTCGTCGATGGACTGCGAATCCTCCTTGAGCTCGATGTCGAGCCAGGTTTTGCCGCCGACCGGAACGCTCTGGGTTTCGTAACCGAGAAACGAAACGGTCAGCGTAGCGTCGGCAGGAGCCGTCAAGGTGAACTTACCGTTGGAGCCGGTGGTGGTGCCTGCCGA
>NZ_CALPDD010000015.1 GCF_943193205.1 Alistipes muris | reverse complement strand
CGTCAAGGCTCCCGACTCACGGGCGCGGTAGCCCGCAGCAGGCGCTGAAGCAATCGCTCGGATGAATGACAGAAAAATGAATAATGAATAGTTAATAAGGAATAATTGACAAAGACATGAAAAAGCAATTATTCACTATTCATTGTTAATTATTCATTAACCCAAGTTTTCTGCCAGACTGGAATGAATAACTGACGGCACAAATGAACTATCCTGTCAGACCGAGAAAAAGCTGAAACGTTCTTCATGCCAGCCGACTAATCCGCCCGAAAAAACGGCTCAACAGCCCGCTAAATCGTTTTAGCACCTCGGCGGTATGCCGCCAGCGGATTGCTGAATCTGCCTGGCCTCGCTGGCAGCACCCTTTCGACGAACCGAAACGCCAAGACGAAAAAAGTGCGTGAATGAACCGTAACCCATGCCATTCCGGGCCAGAACTGCTTTTATCGGGAACCGTTTCTGAGGTCAGGCAGAAAACCTGCGACAACCCCCAAAAGCGGCAGGAAAGAACTGATACGGAAAATGAACCCGACACCGGTACGATCGGCCAACCACCCGAAAAACGCCGAGCCGATGCCGCCCAAACCGAACGAAAGCCCGAAGAAAATGCCCGCAATCATCCCGACCTTGCCAGGCATGAGGTCGGTGGCATAGACCAGAATGGCCGAAAAAGCGGACGAAATGACGAGCCCGATGACGACGGACAAAACAATGGTAGCCTGCAAACCCGTATAGGGGAGCGCGAGGGCGAAAGGCGCGGCCCCGAGAATGGAACCCCAAATAACGTACTTGCGGCCGAAACGGTCGCCGAGAAAACCGCCTGCGACGGTACCCACGGCGGAAGCGGCGAGAAAAGCGAAGAGACAGAACTGGGACGCCTGGACCGAAACGCCGAACTTGCCGATAAGGAAAAACGTGAAATAGCTGTTGATGCAGGCGATATAGAAATGCTTGGAAAACATCAGCACAATCAACATCGCCATGGCCCGCCGGACCGTCTTGCGAGAGAGACCGCAGCCCTCGGAATCCATAGCCCCGGAAACTGCCCGGACATGGGCCAGCTGCCGGCTGTACCACTTGCCGACCCGCACGAGAACGACCGCCGCAACGATGGCCGCCAAAGAAAACCAACCGATCGCACCCTGCCCGTAAGGCACGACGACCAGGGCCGCCAACAAAGGTCCCACGGCCGTACCGCCATTGCCGCCGACCTGAAAGATGGACTGCGCCAACCCCTTGCGTCCGCCCGAAGCCAACTGCGCGACCTGCGAAGCCTCGGGGTGGAAAATCGACGACCCGAACCCGATGATGCTGACGGCGGCGACCAACACCCGGAAATCGGGCGCAACGGCGAGCGCACACAAACCGACCAGCGTGAAACACATGCCGACGAACAGGGAATAAGGCCGGGGATGACGGTCGGCATATCGCCCGACGAAAGGCTGGAGAATGGAAGAAGTCAGCTGAAACACCAAGGTAATGATACCTATCTGCGCGAAGGACAGGTCGAATTTCTCCTTGATAAGCGGGTAGACGGCGGGCACGACGGACTGAATCATGTCGTTGAGCAGATGGGCGAACCCGATGACGAACAACACGACGAAAGCCGTACCCTGGACACGGGCGGCAGACGAAACGGAAGAAGCGCTACGCATAGCAACCAACCAAAAAAAGCCGGGGCAGGGCCCCGGCCTGAAGAAAACGAACGGACTATCTGAACTGCATTTCGTCGAGCAACCACCCGGCGCCCGCGAACTTGTCGATGACGAACAGCACGTAGCGCACGTCGACAGCGATAGTCCGCTGCAACTCGGGCTCGAACGCCACGTCGCCGGACATGGCTTCCCAATTGCCGTCGAAAGCGAGACCTATCAAATCGCCGCGCGAATCGAGGACGGGCGAACCGGAATTGCCGCCCGTAATATCGCAGTCGGCGAGGAAAGCGACGGGCAGCTCGCCCTGCTTATTGGCGTAAGGCCCGAAATCCTTGGAATAGTACAGTTCCTTGAGCTTCGCAGGCACGGTGAACTCGGCGGGGTTCTTGGGGTCCTCCTTCTCGATAACGCCCTTGAGGGTCGTATAGTGGTTGTAACGGATTCCGTCGGCAGGGTCGTAAGGCAGCACGCGACCATAGGTGAGACGGAGGGTGAAATTGGCATCGGGCGCCCAGGCCTTGTCGGGATACTGACGCATCAACCCGGCGACATACTTACGATGACCCTCGCGGTAAAGCTGCGAGAAAGGACGGGATGCCTTGCTCAGCTCCACGTATTTCTTCCACACCGATTCGGCGAAAGGCACGAAAGGATCGGCGGCCCACTTTTCGGCGGAAAAATCGTCGACCAACGCCGCGGTCTTCTCCTCGGAGACGAAAACGGAATTGTCATAAAGATAATCAACGTAAGCATCGGTATCGCCGCCGAAATCCCTGTCGACGATTTCGGTGTAGAACGACGGCAGGTCGGTCATGTGCTCGCGGGCGATTTTCAGCATCCGCTTGGCCACCTTGCGGTCAGTGGGAGCATTATAATCCTTGTACCAATCGGCTAACCGCTGCTTGCTCTTCTCGGGGTCGGCGATTTTCTCCTTGCCCATGAAAGAACGGCAGGGAGTAAGCGCCTCGACGGACATAAGGAACGCTTCGGCGAGGTACTGACGATTATGGTCGATTTCTCCGCGGCCGTCGACATACTCCTTGATTTTGGGCAGTGCCGTAATGAAACCCTCCTCAGGCACGGTGTTCTGCTGTGCCCAGGCCTGGAACTCAGCCTCCTGCGCCTGCTTGCGGGCCTTGACGTTCAGCTTCTCGATGCCGCGCGACATGCCGATGGAATTCTTCCAATAATTGGAGGAACGGGCATATTTGGACGCATACTGGATGCGCACCTTGTCGCTGGCCAACATATCCTCCCAAAGGATAGCCTGCCGCTCCCCGCGGATGAAGATACGGTTGGGATTGGAAACACCGAGCATATCGTCGATTTCATAGGAAGTCATGTAACGCTCGGTAGAACCGGGAAAGCCCATAATCATGGCGAAGTCGTTTTCGTCGACCCCGTCGAGCGAAATCCGCAGGAACCTGTCGGCCTTGTAAGGCTTGTTTTCAGGCGAATAATCGGCAGGCTTGTTATCGGGTCCGGCGTAGACGCGGAACACGGAGAAATCGCCCGTATGACGCGGCCACATCCAATTGTCGGTATCGCCGCCGAACTTTCCTATGGACTGCGGAGGAGCGCCGACCAGCCGCACGTCGGTAAACTTCTCGATGATGAAAGCGAAGAACTGGTTGCCGCCGAAAAAAGCATCCACCTCGACACTCATGCCGGGATACTCGGCAAGGAGCTTTTCGGTCAGCGCCTTGCGATTGGCGGCCGTAATCTGCTCGAACTCCTCCTGCCCGGCAATGGAAGGCACGTTGCCGATGATTTCGGACGTGACGTCCATGATTTTGCGGATGAACCGCACGGAAAGACCGGGAGCGGGCAGCTCCTCCTCGGGCGACATGGCCCAAAAACCGTTCTTGAGATAATCGTGCTCGACGGACGAAAGCTCCTGGATGGACGAAAAACCGCAATGATGGTTGGTGAAAAGCAACCCGTTGGGAGAGACGATCTCCCCGGTGCACCCGTTACCGAAGATGACGATGGCATCCTTAAGCGACGACTTATCAACGCTGTAAATATCTTCGGCGGAAAGTTTGCACCCGCGCGCCTTCATCGTGCGGATATTCATCTTCTGGAGATAAGGCAAGAGCCACATCCCCTCGTCGGCGAAGGCCGAAACCGAAGCGACCGAAGCGACGAACAACAACAAAAGTTTCTTCATATCAACTAACTATTTAATCTGTATCATATTCAAAATAGAGCGTTCGGCCTTGAGCCGCGTCTGCTCGTCGAGGATGATTTCGGGGGCCTCGTTTTCGAGACACGCCACGATATTTTCGAGCGTCACCATCTTCATGAAACGGCAGTTGTTGCAACCGCATGTCTCGTCGTCGGGCGGCGCAGGAATAAACGTCTTGTCCGGAAAACGCCGCTGCATCTCGGCAAGAATACCCGCTTCGGTAACAACGATAAATTCGGTCGAATCAGTATCCCCGCAGTAGTCAAGAATGGCTGCGGTAGAACCGACGAAATCGGCAATGTCGAGGATGTAGGCCCGGCACTCGGGATGGGCAACGACCTTGGCCTTAGGATGTTTCCGCTTGAGCTCCAACAGCTTTTCGAGCGAAAATTCCTCGTGAACATGACAGGCACCGTTCCACAGAACCATGTTTTTCCGCCCGGTCAGTTTCTGAATATAAGAGCCCAAATTGCGGTCGGGCCCGAAAATCAACGGCTGGTCGGCCGGAATGGACTGCACGACTTTAAGCGCATTGGAAGAGGTACAGCAAATATCCGTCAGGGCCTTGACACCCACCGTCGTATTGACATAGGAAACCACCTTGTGATCGGGATAGCGGGCCTTGAATGCCGCAAAAGCCGCGGCATCGCACGATTCGGCCAACGAACAGCCCGCTTCGGGACAAGGTATCAGCACCTTTTTCGAGGGGCAGAGCACCTTTGCCGTCTCCGCCATGAAGTGAACTCCCGCAAAAAGGATGATTTCGGCGTCTATCGTTTGTGCGCGAACTGCAAGCGCAAGGCTGTCGCCCAAAAAATCCGCTGCCGATTGCACTTCCGGGCGTGTATAGTAGTGGGCCAATATGACGGCTTTCTTTTGACTTTTCAATTCGGCAATGCGGGCGAGCAAGCGTGTAGTGGATTGGGTATCCGAAGTTTTTACGAGGTTCATTTGCGGGTTCGAGTTTTCGGGTTTCGACAGGTTTTATATTTTTCTTTTTTAGTTAATTTAAATAATTATTAAAAAGAATAAATATAATGGCTGTTAGGCGTGTTAATGATATTTCAGAAAAGAATCTTATCAACAGAAGTATATATAGTATTTTTG
This sequence comes from Alistipes muris, assembly GCF_943193205.1. Lineage (GTDB taxonomy): Bacteria > Bacteroidota > Bacteroidia > Bacteroidales > Rikenellaceae > Alistipes > Alistipes muris. The sequence goes on along the minus strand of NZ_CALPDD010000015.1, from coordinate 39,007 downwards.
TGAAAATCATTTATAATCAGATATATAAAACATATTTGAACAACTATTGATAATCACTATAAACAAATTGACAGCAGTTTTTTATAAACAATTTCTCAGTTTCGGTTTTGACAGAAGTACTAATAAATCGTCAAAACTTTTTTTTGTTCTTTCCGGGAATTCATATATGACCGTCGTTTCTGATATTCGCAATTTTTGGGAGAGTAAAGTTATCTCGAATTATTGACGAATTTTTGGTGTATTATACACAGTTTATCGACTGCTTTTTACGGTTTTTTCAACGATTTGCTCTGCGATGTTGCGATACCATTGTTCTACGCGTGCGTCAATACCGACAGCCGGGCGCCCCTCTTCGGAACCGTCCATAATGGATTGAACAATAGGAATTTCGCCTAAAAAATTGATGTCGTTTTCTTTGGCGAAACGCTGAGCCCCTCCTTTGCCGAAAAGGTAATAACGGTTATCTGGCAATTCTTCGGGAGTGAACCAGGCCATGTTTTCGATTATACCGGCGATAGGAATATCGACATTCGGGTTGCGGAACATTTCAACTCCGCGGACAACATCGGCGACAGCGATCTGCTGCGGGGTAGAGACAATGACTGCAGAATCTATCTTCAGTTCGCCGATAATCGAGAGGTGGATATCTCCGGTACCCGGGGGAAGATCGCACAGCAGAAAATCGAGCGTTCCCCACTGGGTCTGATGAATCATCTGTTTCAGTGCATTGACTGCCATGGCACCGCGCCACAACAAGGCGTCGGTGGGCTTGATAAAGAAACCGATGGACATGAGTTTGATGTCCATGGATTCGGCGGGAACGATTCGGTCCATGCCGTCCTCTTGTACAGCGTCGGGCAGGTAACCTTCGACGCCGAACATTTTAGGCTGCGACGGACCGTAAATATCGGCGTCAAGAATACCGACCCGGAATCCCATGTTGCGCAAGGCAACGGCGAGGTTGGCCGTGACGGTCGATTTTCCGACCCCGCCTTTACCGGATGCGACGGCAATAATATGAGCAATGCCGCCTGTGGTAGTCGAGGTTTTCGGTTCAGGGCGTGGAGGCTGTCCACCCTCTTTGATGACAACCAGAATTTCGGATTGGGGAAAATGCTCTTGCAGAACGGTTTCGACCTGTTTCCGGATTTTTCCGGCGAACGGGTCCCGGGTCTTGGCGAAGCGTAATACGATAGTAATTTTGTTCGCTGTGGAAGCGATATGTTCGATAAAACCGTCGGAAACAATGTCTTTTCCGGTTTCGGGATGAACGACGGCTGCAAGTAGCCCTTTGATTTCGTTTTCCATTATTGACAAATAACTTCTATGGACAAAGATAGCGCAAGTCGAGAGCAATGCCAAATTTATTTGGACATTGCCGAGACGCAGCCTATCTTCTGTAAAGATACGAATAAGCTGAGTGTAATGCCAAATTTATTTGGTGCTGCATGCAGTTCATATTATTTTTGTATAAAACAAAGAATCCTGCAAGATGAAAAATTGGTTTTTTGGATTGTTGGTACTGGTCGGATGCCGGACCGAAAGCGAGGATTTGAAACTTCGCTACGACCGTCCGGCGGAAGTGTGGGAAGAAGCCCTTCCGCTGGGCAACGGTCGGATCGGGGCCATGGTCTTCGGCGCTCCCGAACACGAGTGTTTCCAGTTGAACGAAGAAACGGTGTGGGGCGGCTCGCCCTACAACAATACCAATCCGGCCGCCAAGGATGCCTTGCCCGAAATCCGGCAGCTGATTTTCGAGGGACGAAACCGCGAAGCGCAGGAACTTTGCGGTCCGGCCATCTGTTCGCCGCAGGGTGCCAACGGCATGCCTTATCAGACGGTAGGTTCGCTGTGCCTGGATTTCGAGACCGGAGCGGAGTTTTCCGATTACGAACGGGAGCTGGACCTCGGGCGGGCAGTGGCGGTCACCCGTTTCACGTCGGGCGGTGTGACTTATCGCCGGGAAGCCTTTACTTCGTTTGCGGACCAGTTGCTGATTGTCCGGCTGACGGCTTCCAAAAAGAACAGCATTTCGTTTACGGCCCGGTATGCGACGCCTTACAAGACGAATGTCGTGCGGCATGCCGACGGAAACGAACTTTGGCTGGAGGGCAGGGCCGATGACCACGAGGGCATCGAGGGCAAGGTGCGGTTTGCCGCCGTGACGCGTATCGAGCCCGTGGGCGGTGAGTTGAAAATATTGTCCGACAGCACTTTGCAGATATGCCATGCCGACGAAGCAATCGTCTATGTTTCGATAGGGACCAATTTCAGAAATTATAAAGACGTGTCGGGCGATGCCCCGGAGCAGGCCCGGAGCCATTTGGCCAATGCAGGGCGCTGTTACCGGAAGGCGCTTCGGGACCACGAAACAATTTACAAGCGTTATTTTCGGCGCGTTTCGCTCGACTTGGGGCGTACGGCGCAGGCCGACAAGCCGACCGACGTGCGGGTCCGCGAATTCGCTTCGGTAGGCGATCCCCAGTTGGCTGCGCTTTATTTCCAGTTCGGACGCTATTTGTTGATAAGTTGTTCGCAGCCGGGCGGGCAGGCGGCCAATCTGCAAGGTATCTGGAACCATCGGCGCCATGCGCCTTGGGACGGGAAATATACCACCGACATCAATGTGGAGATGAATTATTGGCCCGCCGAGGTCACCAACCTGGCCGAGATGCACGAACCCTTCCTCGGTTTGGTCCGTCGGACGGCCGAGCAGGGTCGGGCGGCCGCAGCCATGTACGGCTGCCGGGGTTGGACCTTGCACCACAATACCGACATCTGGTGTTCGACGGGGGCGGTGGACGGTCCCAAATACGGTATCTGGCCCACTTGCAATGCGTGGTTCTGCCAGCACCTGTGGGATCGTTACCTCTTTTCGGGCGACAGGGATTATTTGGCCGAAGTCTATCCCCTGATGCGCGATGCGTGCCTGTTCTATCTTGATTTTCTGGTGACCGAGCCACGGCGCGGCTATTCGGTCGTGGCGCCGTCGTATTCGCCGGAGAACGCGCCGAAGGTGGACGGAAAACGCGATTTCGTTGTTGTGGCCGGTGCAACGATGGACAATCAGATGGTCTACGACCTTTTTTCCAATACGCTCGACGCGGCCGCAGTCGTGGGCGAGAATCCCGCGTTGACGGACAGTCTGCGGGCGGTGCTGGGTCGTTTGGCTCCCATGCAGGTGGGGCGTTGGGGGCAGTTGCAGGAGTGGCTCGAAGACTGGGACAATCCGCAGGACCGCCATCGCCATGCGTCGCACTTGTGGGGGCTTTATCCGGGGCGTCAGATTACCGGCGCGCATCCGGCGCTGATGCAGGCGGCCCGTACAACGCTGCATGGCCGCGGCGACCATTCGACGGGTTGGTCGATGGGGTGGAAAGTATGTTTCTGGGCGCGGTTGCTCGACGGCAACCATGCTTATAGGTTGATTGCCGAGCAGCTGCATCCGACTTCCGACACCCGGGGGCAGAACGGCGGGACCTATCCCAATCTGTTCGACGCCCACCCTCCTTTCCAGATCGACGGCAATTTCGGCTGTACGGCCGGAATCGCCGAAATGTTGGTGCAGAGCCATGCCGGAGCGGTGCATCTTTTGCCTGCGCTGCCCGACGTATGGGCCCGCGGGTCGGTGAAAGGGTTGCGCTGCCGGGGCGGATTCGTGCTGGACGAAATGACATGGGACGGCGGCCGTCTTCGGAGAGCCGTGTTGACATCGACGGTGGGCGGGGTGCTCCGCATCCGGTCGGCCGTGCCTTTGAAGCTGAACGGCAGGGCGTTGCGGACTGCCGGCACTGCCCCATGTCCGAATCCGTTGTTGCGGGCGCAGACCGTCCTTGCGCCGCTCGTTTCGCCGGAAGCACCCCGGCAGCCGGATGCCGAACACATGGATTTGCTCTACGATGTGGAAACGAAGCCCGGAAAAAGCTATTGTTTTACCGGAGTAGAGGAATGAATGTTACACTTTATCGAAAAACGATAAATTTTATTTGTTTCTCGGAAAATATGGTTATCTTTGCATACGACAGAGCCGCACAGCAAACTTAAATATATATAGGTATGAATTTCTTCAAAACATTTTTGGCCGGGGTGCTTGCCTTTTTGGTGGGTTCGTTCCTCTCGCTGTTTTTCTGGATTTTTCTGTTCGGAATGATTGCCGGCATGGCTGCGTCGCTGAACGGAGGTCCCGTAACGGTTCGTCCGGGGTCGATTCTCAAAATCGACCTGGCCGAAGAGATCGTCGATTCGCCGTCGACCGATCCCTTTGCCGCCATCGACTGGATGACGATGACTTCGACCAAGCAACTTTCGCTTATCAAGGCGTTGCGGGCCATCGAAACCGCCAAGGACGACGACCGCATCGAGGGTATCTACTTGCGGCTCAACGGCGGAGGCGGAATTTCGGGCTCGGCCATCTTGGAGGAACTGCGCGCTGCGGTGGTCGACTTCAAGGAGAGCGGCAAGTTCGTGGTCTCGTACAACGAAGTCTATTCGCAGGGCCAATACTACTTGGCTTCGGCCGCCGACAGCATCTATCTTCAGCCGCAGGGCGGTATGGACTGGACGGGGCTTTCGTCGACGCTGATGTTCTATAAGGGATTGTTCGACAAGCTGGACCTCAAGGCCGAAATCTTCCGCCCGACGGTCTGCAAGTACAAGAGTGCCGTGGAGCCCTATATTCTGACCAAGATGTCGGACGCCAACCGCGAGCAGATGCAGCAGCTGGTCAATTCGCTGTGGAAAACCATTGCGGAGGGGGTTGCCGAATCGCGCCGTATCGACCTTGCGGAACTGAACCGCATTGCCGACGGTCTGGAGGTTTCGCTGCCGGAAGAAGCGCTCGAGAAGAAGTTCGTCGACGGATTGCTTTTCGAGGACCAGATGGACGATGTCTTCGCGGCGCTGGGCGTGGAGACGGACAAGCAGGGCGACTATCGGTTCGTATCGCTGGGCGAATACGCGTCGCAGCTTCCGGCCGACACGAATTTTGCCGCTCCGCAGGTGGCGATTGTCTATGCCGAGGGCGAAATCGTGGACGGAGAAGCGTCGGGCGGTACTATCGGCGGCAACACGATGGCCCGGACGCTGGCCGAAGTACGTGAGGACGACGACGTGAAAGCGGTGGTCCTGCGCGTGAATTCGCCGGGCGGCAGCGCGCTGGCTTCGGACCTGATTTGGCGCGAAATGGAACTGCTCCGGGCCGAGAAGCCCGTAGTGGTGTCTATGGGTTCCTATGCGGCGAGCGGCGGTTACTATATTTCGGCTCCGGCCGATGTCATCGTAGCCGACAAGATGACGCTGACGGGTTCCATCGGAGTATTCGGGATGTATATCGACAAAATCGACGCGCTGAAGAACAAGTTGGGCATCACGCTGGACGGCGTGAAAAGCAATGCTTCGGCCGGAGCCGGAACGGTGGCGCCGCTGACGCCGCTGGAACGGGCTGCCGTCATGCGCGGTGTGGACAAGGTCTACGAAACCTTTACGGGCTATGTGGCCGAGGGCCGCAACCTGCCCATCGAAAAGGTGCTGAACATCGCCGGGGGCCGCGTATGGTCGGGCGAAGATGCGCTGGGAATCGGTTTGATCGACACCTACGGCGGTCTGAAGACGGCCATTGCGCTGGCAGCCGACAAGGCGGAAATCGGCGGCGACTACCGCGTGGTCGAAAAGGTGGACCAGCCGACGGGCCTTGCGGCGATTCTTGCTTCGTTGGAGGTTCGGGTACGGACGTTGGTATCCGGTTCGCAGCTTGGTGTTCCGGAAGCCGAACTGCGGCAGATGCGCGAAGCGCTGAACCGCCAGGGTGTCATGATGTATTCGCCCTACAAGGTGGAATTGCGATAAGTCGCACGCAGTCGAAATACGGGCCGCTTCTTTATCGAGAAGCGGCCCGTATTTTTTGTGGTTGAGGGCGGAATAGGGTATCGGGGGTTTCTCGGCTTGCGCACTTTGTCTGTACGCCGAAGATAGGCTGCGTCTCGGCAATGTCCAAATAAATTTGGCATTGCTCTCGACTTGCGTTATCTTTGCATTTATGGCAACGATAAGACTGACAAAAGAATTTTCGTTCGAGGCGGCCCATGCGCTGGAAGGCTACGACGGTCCGTGCCGCGAAATACACGGCCATTCGTACCGTTTGTTCGTGACGGTGAAAGGCGAACCCTCGACTGCCGAGGGCGACCCCAAGTGCGGGATGGTCATGGACTTCGGGATGCTCAAACGCATCGTGACCGAGGAAATCGTCGGTCGGCTGGACCACACGCTGATTCTGAGGGCGACAGCGGCCAACGAGGAGTTGCGTGCGACGCTCGCCCGGCAATTCGGCAATATCGCGGAGGTGGATTACCAGCCCACCTGCGAGAACATGCTGGCCGATTTCGCGCAGCGGATTGCGGCCCGGCTGCCGCAGGGCGTGCAGCTCTGGTCGCTGCGCCTGCACGAAACCGCGACCTCCTTTGCGGAGTGGTTCGCCGAAGACAACCGTCCCGGAGCCTGAGGCCGGGACGCAACCGAAGGGATATGAAAAAACTGTTTCTGGTCGACGCATACGCGTTGATGTTCAAGTACTACTACGCATTTCTGGGACGCCCGATGCGTAACCGCACGGGGATGAATACCTCGGTGGTGTTCGGGTTCGTCAAATTCCTGCGCGACATTCTCAAGCGCGAGCGCCCGGATTTGCTGGGCGTGGCGTTCGACCCCAAGGGGGGCAGCTTCCGCCGCGAAATCTTCACGGACTACAAGGCCAACCGCAGCGAAACGCCCGAGGACATCATCCTTTCGGTGCCCTATGTCAAGCGGGTGCTGGAGGCGATGTGCATCCCGATTCTGGAGGTGGCGGGCTACGAGGCCGACGACGTGATAGGGACCCTTTCGCAGAAGGGCGCCGACGCGGGCTACGACGTCTATATGGTGACGCCCGACAAGGACTACGGCCAGTTGGTGCGCGACAACTGCAAGATTTACAAGCAGAAAGGCACGGACGGAATCGAAATCGTAGACCCTGCGGCCATCCGCGAGAAGTACGGTATCGACGACCCGGTGCTCGTGCGCGACATCCTGGCCCTGTGGGGCGATGCGTCGGACAATATCCCCGGCGTGCCGGGTATCGGCGAGAAAATCGCGTGCAAGCTGGTGCAGGAATGGGGTCCGGTGGAGAACATCCTGGCCAACGTGGCCAGCATTCCGGGCAAGCAGGGCGAGAAAATCGCGGCGTGGGCCGACAATCTGATGTTGGCCAAGAAGCTGACGACCATCTGCTTGGACGTGCCCATCGAGTTCCGCGAGGAAGAATTGACGATGTGCGACCCGCATATCGACGACCTGCGGGCCCTGTTCGCCGAATTGGATTTCAAGTCGTTTCTTGGCGACCTGACCAACGTGGCGCCCGCCGAACCGCTCTCCGACGCTCCCCGGCAGGAGGCGCAGCGCCAATTGGCCGAAATGGCCCGGGCGAAGTCGGCGGCGGCCAAAAAGGCGGCGCTGGCGGGGCAGGGCGACCTCTTTGCGGGTCCGGCGGTGCCTGCGGCCGACGCGGTCGTGGAAGAATCGCTGCTTGTGGAAACCGTTCCCGAGCCGGAGCCGCTGCGGACGGCGCTCGACACGTCGCACCTGTATATATTGGCCGACACGCCGGAAGCGGTGCGGCAGGCGGTGGCCGAAATCGAAAAGTATCCCGAATTCTGTTTCGACACCGAGACCACGGGGCTGGATATTTTCACCGACCGGATCGTGGGGCTGTCGCTGGCCGTAAGGGCCCACGAGGCGTGGTATATCCCTTTCAAGGAGGAAAATACGGCGGAGCTGGCGGCTTTGGTGAAGCCGCTTTTCGAGAACGAAAAAATCGACAAAATCGGGCAGAACGTCAAGTTCGACCTGATGGTCCTGCGGCGGCTCGGAATCGCCATGCGGGGCCGGAAGTTCGACACGATGATTCTGCATTATCTGCTCGACCCGGAATCGCGCCACAACATGAACGCCTTGTCGGAGCGCTATCTGAACTATCGGCCCATCGAAATCGAGACCTTGATAGGCAAGGGCTCCAAGCAACTGACGATGGACCTGGTGAACGTGGAGCGGGTCAAGGAATATGCGGCGGAGGATGCCGACGTGACCTACCAGCTCAAGCAGAAACTCTATCCGATGGTCGAGGAGCTGGGGCTGCACGACCTCTATTTCCGCATCGAGGAGCCGATGATCGAGGTGCTGGCCGACATCGAAATGGCTGGTGTGCGCATCGATGTCGACGCGCTGGCTGAGTACAGCGTGGAGCTGAGCCGGAAAATCGCGGAGCTGGAAGCCGAAATCCGCCGCGAGGCGGGCGAACCGTCGCTCAACATCAATTCGGCGCGCCAGCTGGGCGAAGTGCTCTTCGGCAGGATGCGCATCGCCGAGAAACCCAAGATGACCAAAACCAAGCAGTTTTGCACCGACGAGGAGTATCTGCAATCGTTTGCCCACAAGCACCGCATCGTGGCCTTGATACTCGAATACCGCGGGGTCAAGAAACTGCTGTCGACCTATGTGGAGGCGCTGCCCCAGCTGGTGAACCGGGCGACGGGACGAATCCATACGTCGTTCAACCAGGCCGTTACGGCGACGGGCCGTCTGTCGTCGGCCAATCCCAATCTCCAGAACATTCCGGTCCGCGAGGAGATGGGCCGCCGCATCCGCAAGGCGTTCATCCCTACGGACGAAGAACATGTGTTGCTGTCGGCGGATTACAGCCAGGTGGAGTTGCGGCTGATGGCCCACCTCTCGGGCGACGAATCGCTGATAGCGGCGTTCGAGCACGGCGAGGACATCCACGCGGCGACAGCGGCGCGTCTGTTCGGCAAACGCATCGACGAAGTGACGACCGAAGAGCGCCGCCGGGCCAAGACGGCCAATTTCGGAATCATCTACGGGATTTCGGCGTTCGGCTTGAGCCAGCGGCTCGAAATCCCCCGCAAGGAGGCCCGCGAGCTGATAGAGGGTTATTTCGCGTCGTATCCGAAAGTGAAGGAATACATGGAGCACGTGGTCGAAAAGGCCAAGGAGGAAGGTTTCGTTGCGACGATTTTCGGCCGTCGGCGTTACTTGAACGACATCGCTTCGCACAATGCCGTGGCGCGCGGTCTGGCCGAGCGCAACGCCGTGAACGCTCCGATACAGGGTTCGGCGGCCGACATCATGAAGATAGCGATGATCGAGGTGCACCGCCGTTTTGCGGCCGAGGGAATCCGTTCGCGGGTCATCCTGCAGGTGCACGACGAATTGGTGGTCGACACGCTGATAGCTGAACAAGAGCAGGTTGCACGTATCATCACGGAGAGCATGGAGCAGGCCGCGGCGCTCAAAGTCCGGCTGCTGGCCGAGTGCGGAGCGGGCCGGAACTGGCTGGAAGCACATTGAGTATAAAGTGAAAAGTGAAAGGTGAAACGTGAAAACGAAAATATTCAAGAGCCGTTCATAAGACGGATTCGGAGCGCACGTTTTTGCCGGATGCAGTCCGCAGGTGCCTCGGTTTCCGTTCAATTGCATTTTTGACCTTTAACTTTTAACCTATAACCTTTAATAGAATGTCCCGTCAAATCACCCTTGTCCTCTCCCCGCGCGAAGCGGCCGACGCCCGGTTTTATACGGCGCTGGCGGCCCGTCGGATGGGTGTGGCCGAACGCGACGTGGCATTGGTGCGGGTGGTCAAGCGGTCGATAGACGCGCGGCAGCGCCAGCCGAAAGTCAACCTCACGCTGGAAATTTTCGTCGACGGCGAGCCGACGCCGGGGCCCGTGCATTTCGATTATCCGTCGGTGGCAGGGCGCACGGAGGTGGTTATTGTGGGGGCCGGTCCCGCGGGGTTGTTCGCGGCTCTGCGGCTTATCGAGCTGGGTCTGCGGCCCGTTCTGTTGGAGCGGGGGCGCGACGTCTCGGCCCGCAAGGTCGACATCGCCCGAATCAACCGCAACGGCCGGGTCGACCCCGATTCCAACTACGCGTTCGGCGAGGGTGGCGCGGGGACTTTTTCGGACGGCAAGCTCTTCACTCGCAGCAAGAAACGCGGCGATTACAACAAGGCGCTCCGGACGCTGGTTTTCCACGGCGCGACGCCCGAAATCCTCTACGAAGCCCATCCGCACATCGGCACCGACCGGCTGCCGGGCATCATCCGCAACATCCGCAAGACCATCGTCGACGCAGGCGGCGAGGTGCTTTTCGAGCGGCGGGTGACCGGCCTGATAATCAAGGGCGGGCGGATTTGCGGCGTGGAGTGCGGCGACGAACGGATCGAGGGGGCCGCGGTGGTGCTGGCGACGGGCCACTCGGCGCACGATATTTACGAACTGCTTCACAGGCAGGGGGTCCGGCTCGAAGCCAAGCCCTTTGCGATGGGGGTCCGCATCGAGCATCCGCAGGCGCTCATCGATTCGATTCAGTACCACTGCGCCGAGCGCGGCGAATACCTTCCGGCGGCGGCCTATTCGCTTGTCAGCCAGGAGGGCGGCCGCGGGGTCTACTCGTTCTGCATGTGCCCCGGCGGCTTCATCGTCCCGGCCATGACCGATGCCGCGCAGTCGGTGGTCAACGGCATGTCGCCCAGCGGCCGCACGTCGCCTTATGCCAATTCGGGAATCGTGACGGAGGTAAGGCTCGGCGACTTCGGGCATCTGCGCGCCGAATGGGGCGAGCTGTCGGGACTGAAGTTCCAGCATCAGTTCGAAGAGCTCGCGCGGCAATACGGCGGCGAGCACCAGATAGCTCCGGCCCAGCGCGTGGCCGATTTCGTGGCCGGGCGTGCGAGCGGTACGCTGCCGTCGACCTCCTATATTCCGGGTATCGTGCCGTCGCGGCTGGACCGTTGGATGCCGCGCTTCATCGCGGAGGGGCTGCGGGCCGGAATCGCGACCTTCGGCCGCCGGATGCGAGGTTTCGTCACCTCCGACGCGGTGGTCGTGGGGGTCGAATCGCGCACCTCGTCGCCCGTCCGCATTCCGCGCGACCCGGCGACGCTGATGCACCCCGACGTCGGCGGTCTGTTCCCGTCGGGCGAGGGTGCAGGCTATGCGGGCGGCATCATTTCGGCGGCGCTCGACGGCGAGCGGATTGCCGACCGGGTGAAAGCATACATTCAATAAAACCGATGATAAGTGAAGAGACTTCGGAACCGGTTGTTTCGATAATCGTTCCGGTTTACAATCTGGAAGCCTACGTCGACCGTTGTCTGGAATCGGTCGCGGGGCAGACGTTCGGCCGTTTCGAGGCCATCGTGGTCGACGACGGTTCGTGCGACGGCTCCTGGGCCGCGATTCAGCGCCACGCCGCTGCCGACGCACGCATCGTGGCGGTTCATAAGGAAAACCAGGGTGTCGCCCGCGCCCGCGAAACGGCGCTTGCCCATGTTCGCGGGCGGTATGTCTGTTTCCTGGACGGCGACGACTGGTGGGAGCCCGACATGCTGGAGCGGATGGTGGCGGCCATCGAGGAGGAGGGAGACTGCGATATGGTATGCTGCGGATATACGCGTGTTTCGCGGACCTACCGGACGGCGGTGCCCGAACGAAACTTAGGTGTAATGGACGGTGATGTTTTTTTGCAAAGCGTTGTCGGACATGAAATTATGCCTGCCCTGTGGTCCAAGATTTATCGGCGGGAGCTGTTCGGCGAATCGCTTTGCCATTATCCCATGCCGATGGGGCAGGACCTTCTCCTCAATTTGCAGATTGGCTGCCGGGTCGCCCGGGTCCGCATAATCGACTATGTAGGTTACAACTATTTGCAGCGGGCCGGGTCGTCGATTCACCGCAACAAGCTGACGTTCGATTACTGCAAGAAGTTTGCGGAGTGCGTGGACGATATTTTCGTGCGGAATGCCGGAGCCGTCACCCCGGAGCAGGCCGAATTCCTGTCATTGGTCAGCGGGGTGAGGTGGTACGTAAGCTATATTTCCAAAAGCAGCAACAGCTGGAGAGGTTCGGACGAATTAGCCAAGAAACTGCACGAGATGGCACCGCGTTATCGGAAAGCCTTGCGGACGATTTTTTCGGGCAAGCAATTGCTGCTTTTCCGGCTCGACCGACGGCGGGCCTTGCGCCCGGCGGTTATCGCCCTTTCAACGGTGTTCCGTTGGGGTGAGAGTATCAAACGCCGTTTGTCGCGCTGATAAAAGGATAACATGAAGACAGAGAAACCGATTTTTCAGATTTTTGCTTCCGCGACATGGGGCGGCGGCGAACAGTTCATAGCCGATCTTTCTCGGCGGCTGACGGCCGACGGCTACAAGGTGGTGCTGATTGCCCGCTCGGGGCAGGTCATCCGTGAACGCACGGCCGACGTGCCGGTTCCGTTCTATCGCCTGCCGCTCAAGGGGATACCCGATTTGTTTTCGGCGGTGGCGCTTGCCTGGCTGATGTTGCGTCATCGTCCGGCAACGGTCCATGTGCACCATTTCAAGGATGCGTTTACGGCGCTCTATGCCCGGGCCCTGGTGCGGGTGTTCGGACTGCGGCCGCGGATTGTGCTGACGCGTCATTTGGTTCGCCGGGCCAAATGCGATTGGCTGCACCGTTGGCTGTACCGCCGTTTGGACCGGGTGGCGTTCGTTTCGGAACGGGCCCGGCAGGAGTTTTTTTCGACCGGTCCGGCGATGGACCGGGAACGGACGACCATTATCCTCAACAGCTCGCCCGAAGGACGCATGGGCGGCGAAGCACCCGATTTGCGGAAAACTTACGGGCTGGCTCCCGACGTTCCGCTGCTGCTGTTTTGCGGACGGCTGGTCGAGGAGAAAGGCTGCGACGTGTTGTTGCGTGCTTGTGCCCGAATGGGGGGAGGAAGAGGCTTCGCGCTGGTTTTCGCCGGGACGACCGACAACGCGGAATATCTTGCGAAGCTCCGTGCCTTGGCGGCGAAGTTGCCGCCGGAGGTCCGGGTCGAATTCATCGGTTTTGTGCCCAATGCGGGAGCGTTGCTTGCGCAGGCCGATATTTCGGTGCTGCCCTCGGTCGTGCCCGAAGCGGGCGGCGGTCTGACGCTCATCGAGTCGATGCAGGCGGGCTGCGCGGTTATCGCTTCCGACAACGGTTCGCAGCCGGAGTATGCGGTGGCGGGCGTTACGGGGCTGCTGGTCCCTCCGGCCGACGAAGCCGCGCTGGCCGCCGCGCTGGCCCGGCTACTGGACGACAAGGCCCTGCGCGATGCGATGGGTGCGGCCGGGCGTCGCCATTTTGAAGAAAATCTTGCCTACGAACATTTTTACTGCAAATATCTTGCTCTCTACCATGACGGACAAACCGCTTAAGATAGCCTACGAGGCCAAACGCATCACCCACAACGCTACGGGTTTGGGTAACTACGGCCGCACCATCGTGGAGATGCTGGCCCGGTCGGCTCCGCAGAACCGCTATTTGCTCTATACGCCCGACCTCGGGCGGGAAGCCCTGCGCAAACGATTGCCGGAGTGCGAACAGATTGAATTCCGCCTGCCCCGGACCCCGAAACACGGGTTGGCGAAAGCGTGGTGGCGCAGCGCGGGGGTCTGCCGTGAACTTCCGGCCGACGTATCGTTGTTCCACGGGTTGGGGGCGGAGCTGCCGTGGGGGCTGCGCAAGCGGGGCATCCCGTCGGTAGTGACGATTCACGACCTGATATTCCTGCGTTTTCCGGCCTATTACAAGTGGTTCGACCGCCGGATTTATACGTGGAAATACCGTGCGGCTTGTCGGCAGGCCGACCGCATCATTGCCATCAGCGAAGCGACCAAACGCGACATCGTCGATTTTTTCGGCATTGCGCCCGAGAAAATCGACGTGGTTTACCAAGGCTGCGACGAGAGTTTCAAGCGCGAGGTGACGGACGAAACCAAACGGGCGGTGCGTGCGCAATACGGGCTGCCCGAGCGGTATGTGCTGAGCGTGGGGAGTATCGAAGAACGTAAGAACCTGCTGCTGCTTGTGCAGGCGGCGGCCCGGATGACGGAGCCGATTCATATCGTGGCGGTCGGGAAACGGACCCCCTACACGGCTGAAGTAGAGAAATTTGCGGCGGAAAACGGTCTTGCGGAGCGGCTCCACATCTATCACGACGTCAAATTCGCCGACCTCCCGGCGTTCTACCGGATGGCCGAAGTGTTCGTCTATCCTTCGCGCTTCGAGGGGTTCGGCATTCCGATGATCGAAGCGGCGTGCTGCGGCGTGCCGACCGTCGGGGCGACGGGTTCGTGTCTGGAAGAAGCGGGCGGGCCCGATGAGGCCTATGTCGACCCGGACGACCCGCAGGAGCTGGCCGACAAGCTGACGGAGATTCTTGCGGACGAAGAACTGCGCCGCCGGATGACGGAGCGGGGCCGCGCCTACGTAGCCCGGTTCGAGCCCGAAAAGCTGGTCGCCGACCTGCTGGCGGTCTATGAAAAAACTGTCGACTCAAAAAAAGGACTATGAAACTAACAGCAATACCCGGAAAAATCTGCCGCGAAGCGGTCAACGCCTACGAATCGTTGGGACGCCTGGTGATGCGGCCCCTGTTTGCCTCGTGCGGGAAGAATTTGGTTTTCTTTCCGGTGCGTTCCCATTTCAGCTACAAACGTATTACGGTCGGCGACCATGTATACATAGGTCCCCGGGCTTTCATGCTGGCGCATCTGAGCAATATACGTATCGGCAGCAACACGGCCATCGGGCCGAATGTCACCATCATCGGCGGGGACCACCGCTACGACCACGTCGGGCGGACCATAAACGGATTTCCTCCTCCCGAAAAGTTACCGGAAAATGACCGCGACGTGGAAATCGGCGACGATGTCTGGATTGGATGCAACGTAACGATTCTTAAGGGAGTGACTATCGCGCGCGGTACGGTCGTGGCTGCCGGGGCGGTGGTTACAAAGAATTTTCCGCCCTATTCGATTCTTGGCGGAGTACCGGCCAAGGTTATCGGGCGCCGGTTCACGGATGAACAGATAGCGCAGCACGAAGCGGAAGCGTATAAAACTAACACTCTGTAAAACAATATATTGAAACGTTTTAGCCAGGGCGTGAAGATTGTCTATATTAAATTTTCTGAAAAAAATCGCAAAAAAATTTAATAAAAACTTGCGCGGTTCGATTTTTCGCCTTATCTTTGCAGTGAAGTTTTAAGGTTCATTTAGGTTAGTAGTTTTAGGTTGGTTGAGGAGATCGGCAGGTTGCAGTAGGGAGACTGCTGCTAAGACTTCGAGGGCGGTGCTCGTCCGAGGGGTCGAATACCTCCGATTCACCCTCGTTTTTCGGTGGGGTGGTTCCCGCTGAAAAAAGGTCCGGATCGCAAGATCCCGGACCTTTTTTGTTTGTGCGGCCTTCCGGCCAGCGGAAGCGAGTGTCAGAGCGCCTCCAGCTCCTCGTGCGTAACTTCGACGTCGATTTCGCCGTTGGCGTAGCAGGCGATTTCGTAGGGGTTGTAGTGGAAAATCATCCCCTCGGGCGTGATGCGGAAATTGTCGGTCACCGATATGTAGTCGGGGAAGAAGCCTGCGGCGGAGAGCTCTTCGTCGTTGGCGGCGTTGTAGGTTTGGCAGAGCTTGGTGCGGATCAGCGCCTGCAAGGGCTCCATCTTCTCCTCGCCGAGGAGGTCGGCGGCCGACAGCTCGTAGCCGTCGGCGAGCGAATAGGTGTGGTATTCAGTGGAATACATGCCGTGGGCACCGCCGAGGTAGCTGGACCTGTAAATCATGTAGCAAAGCAGCGTGTCGACGACCGAACCTTCGCTTTCGACCGAAATTTCGTATTCGGCTTTCCGCTCGGGGCGGAGCGATTCGGGCAGCGTCAGCTGTTGGTCGGTCTGCCGGAGCGATTCGGCGATGGCCGCGGCGGCCGGACCCTCGAAGTCTTCCAGCTCGAAGAAATAATTGATGTTGCTCTGTTCGATAGCTTGCAGGGCTTCGGACTTGCGGGCGTTGGCGATGGTCGCGAAACGGTAATCCACCTGACAGTCGTAGGTGGGCCGGACAAGAAGCGTATCGAGTACCGAGGCGGTGAAACGGGGTTTCACGGGACGGTCGGAGCAGGCGGTCGAAGCGGCGACAAGAAGCGCGGCAGCGAGAATGCGGGATGTTTTCATGGGCGCACGATTTTGCGGAACGGTCGTTGCGGGGTTGTTCGGGCTGTGCCGGAGTTCGGTACAGCCGCCCGAACGGGACCGTTCCGAATGTAAATATAGACAAAAAGCGGGGAAAAAGAAACCCGCCGCGAAAAATTTTGTACAATGGGGTGCAAAAATTTTGCAGTTTGCCGAATTCGCGCTATCTTTGCCCCAGCAAAATCATCCGGTGGATTCATCTAAGGGTTAGGATACATGCCTCTCACGCATGACATAGGGGTTCGAATCCCCTATCCACTACCAATCGGGTTCCGGTCTTACGCAAGTTAGGGCCGGAATTTTTGTTTTGGGGAGCCCGGGTGCTGAAAGGGCGGCAGGCAAATAAAAAACGAGGAGAAATCGTTCTCCTCGTTTTTCGTTGTTTTGGGAAACAGGTTTATTTCCCGAAGCCCTTGCCGATGGCCAGGAAGTCATCGGCCTTGAGGGCGGCACCGCCGATCAGACCGCCGTCCACATCTTCCTTGGCGAAGATTTCGGCCGCGTTGGAGGGTTTGCACGAACCGCCGTAGAGGATGGCGCACTCGTCGGCTGCGGCGCCGAACTTGTCGGCCAGCACCTTGCGGATGTAGGCATGGATTTCCTGTGCCTGCTCGGCCGTGGCGGTCTTGCCCGTACCGATGGCCCAGACGGGTTCATAGGCGATGACCAGATTCTTGAACTGCTCGGCCGTGAGGTTGTAGACCACTTCCTCGATTTGTTGCTTCACGACGTCGAAGTGCTTGCCGGCCTCGCGTTCGTCGAGGTTCTCGCCCACGCAATAGATGGGGGTCAGCCCGTTGGCGTAGACCTGCGTCATCTTCTTGTTGAGGGTTTCGGAGGTCTCGCCGTAGTATTGGCGGCGCTCCGAGTGGCCCAGGATCACATACTTGCAGCCCAGCGCTGCAATCATTGAGGCTGCCACTTCGCCCGTGTAGGCGCCTTTTTCCTCGGCGGCGCAGTTCTGCGCGCCCAGCGCGATGTCCGAGCCCTTGAGTGCTTCGGCTACCGTCGACAGGTGGGTGAACGGCGGGCAGACGATGAAGTCCACGCACTTGCACACTTCGCCGCGGCCTGCGGCGACCCCTTTGGCCAGTTCCACGCCCTCGGCCGGAAGCGTGTTCATCTTCCAGTTGCCGGCTACGATTTTCTTTCTCATGTTCGGTTTGTTTTTATAGATTATGTTGTATACGATTGCAGTCAATAGCACCCATGCGAGCAGGAGGAGCAGTTTCAGCATGAACCGTTTGCCGGGATGCCCCGCATCGTCCGTGAGCGGAAAGATCAGCCCCGCGAGAAGGGGTACGGCATAGGTCCATAACAGCATTCGGTTCCGGTGCTTCGGTGTCATTCGGGGCAGCACCCGCCGCAACGACAGCCACCAGACGAAAATCAGGAGAGCCGCAGCGAGCGCCATCCACACCGTGCCAAGCGTCGCACCGTTGATTGTGGACATAGGCTATTCCTCGCACCACTTTTTGACCTCCTCCATCGAGGGGGCTTTCAGACCGAGCTTGTTCTTCTTGTTGAACCCGCAGAGGTCGTTGAAGAACTTGCCCGCCGAGAGCTTGCGGAGCGAATCGACCGTCAGATAACCCATCTTCTGGATGACGGGCACCCATTCCTCGGGCACGCCGATTTCGATGTACTTCTCGGCCGGGTCGCTGACGGCTTTCTTTTCGGGACGCATCTGCGGGAAGAACAGCACGTCCTGGATGGAGGTCTGCCCCGTCATGAACATCGTCAGGCGGTCGATGCCGATACCCATGCCCGAGCACGAGGGCATGCCGTATTCGAGCGCACGGACGAAATCCGTGTCGATGAACATCGCTTCGTCGTCGCCCTTTTCCGAGAGGCGCAGCTGTTCCTGGAAGCGTTCGAGCTGGTCGATGGGGTCGTTCAGCTCGGAGTAGGCGTTGCAGAGTTCCTTGCCGTTGACGAACAGCTCGAAGCGTTCGGTCAGGTCGGGATTTTCGCGGTGGCGCTTGCAGAGGGGCGACATTTCGATGGGGTAGTCGGTCACGAACGTAGGCTGGATGAGTTCCTCCTCGCAGTATTGCCCGAAAATGGCGTCGATGAGCTTGCCTTTGCCCATCGTGTCGTCGATTTCGACGTTGAGCCGCTTGCAGGCTTCGCGCAGCTGTTCTTCGCTTTGGCCCGTGATGTCGTAGCCCGTCTTTTCGCGGATGAGGTCGGTCATCGTCACACGGCGGAACGGCGCCTTGAACGACACGGCCTTGCCGTCGATGGTCAGTTCCGTGGTCCCGTTGGTGGCCATAGCCACCCGTTCGAGCATCTGTTCGGTGAATTCCATCATCCACAGATAGTCCTTGTAGGCCACATAAATCTCCATGCACGTGAATTCGGGGTTGTGCGTGCGGTCCATGCCTTCGTTGCGGAAGTTCTTGCCGAATTCGTAGACGCCGTCGAAGCCCCCGACAATCAGTTTCTTAAGGTAGAGTTCGGTGGCGATGCGCAGGTAGAGGTCGATGTCCAGCGAGTTGTGGTGCGTGATGAACGGCCGGGCTGAAGCGCCGCCCGGAATGGGCTGGAGAATGGGGGTCTCGACTTCGATGTAGCCGCGTTCGTTGAAGAAGTCGCGCATCGTGGCCATGATTTTGGCCCGCTTGACGAACGTCTCCTTGACCTGCGGATTGACAATCAGGTCGAGGTAGCGTTGGCGGTAGCGGATTTCGGGGTCGGTGAAGGCGTCGAACGTCTTGCCGTCCTTTTCCTTGACCACCGGAAGCGGCCGCACCGACTTCGACAGCACGGTGAACTTGCGGCAGTGGACCGACAGCTCGCCCGTGTTGGTGTGGAACGCGAAGCCCTCTACGCCGATGAAGTCGCCGATGTCGAGCAGTTTCTTGAAGACCGTGTTGTAGAGCGTCGGGTCGCCCTCGGGGCAGATGTCGTCGCGGCGGATGTAGACCTGGATGCGGCCCGTGTGGTCCTGGAGCTCGAAGAACGACGCGCTGCCCATGATGCGGCGCGACATGATGCGTCCGGCGATGCGGACCTCCTGGAAATTGCCCTTGGCAGGGTCGAAGCCCTCGGCGATTTCATGGGTCGTAGCCGTCACCTCGTAACGGGCGGCGGGGTAGGGTTCGATGCCCAACTCGCGCAGCGCGGCGAGCGACTGCCGCCGGAGCTGTTCCTGTTCACTGAGTTCGATGGTCATGTGTATGTCGTTTTTATGTTGTCGGTTTATCCGTGCAAAAGTAATGAAAAAAGGCGAATATTAAGTTGTGAATCCGTATATTTGCAACAATCGGCCTCGGGCCGGAACCGAATGAGCGATGAAACGATTGATTGGAGATGCCGGGAAACGACGGAGTTCCCTCCTCCTATGCCGGAGGGGTTTGATAATGGGGCTGATGGCCTTGTGTGCGCTTTCGTGCGGCGATGACGCCGAGAACGGGGAAGAGCCGTTCGCGCAAATCGTGACTGCGTCGTTCGTCTTCGACGAGACGGACCCTGCGGCCAATACGGTGCAGGTGGTGTCGAATACGGCGTGGCAGGTGATCTATACGCCCAGCGACGTCTTTGTCAAGGCGGAGCCTTTTGCGGGTTCGGGCGTCGGGTCGTTCCGAATCGTCCAGATGCCGCAGGGCATCTCTATCCAAGTGAACGTGCGGCCGGTGGCAGGCGGTACGACGGGCGGGCCCATCACGGTGACACGGGCTGCGGGGGAGAATCCCGACCCTGACCCCGACCCGACGCCTGTGCCGGCTTACCGTTTCCCGGAGCTTCCCTCCAACTGGGTGGCGCCGACGGGCAGCACGGCAGCCCTCAAGGACGACCGGGCGTTCTTCACCCATTGGTCCAAGAGCGTGAAATCGAAGAAGACCGTGCGCAACTACTCCTATTGCTACGATACGCGGCGCCACAATCCCGTGTGGGTGGCCTATCCGCTGCATCCGGTCTACCGCGAGGGCGGCACGGGGCGCACCGACCCCGACCCGTGGGCTCCCGATCCGGCGCTCGACGAGAGGTACCAGTCGAAGATATACAAGCACGACGGCGAGGGCGACGGCATCTACGACGGTTACCAGTTCTGGGGCAACACGCTGCTGAAGTCCCTGGGCAAGAAAGGCTATTGGTCGAAAGGCCACCTTTGCATGTCGAGCGAGCGCGGCGGCAAAGATGCGGCGCTCAACATACAGACCTTCCACCCGACCAACATAGCGCCGCAGTCGAGTGCCGCGGCTTCCGACTTCGCGACGGTGTGGAGCTACGTGGAGACCCTGTTTTCGGGGACGAACGACTACAAGAACACCGACTTCACGGCCGACGACGGGTCGCAGAACATCAACATCGTCGCTGACACGCTGTTCCTTGTGGCGGGCTGCTACTACGAGCACGACGACTGGGCCGATTACGATGCGTCGAACTACAACAAGAAGCCGACAACCAGCAGCCTGTCGAAAATGTGCATCATGCCGACGCACCAGTTCAAGATGGCGCTGCGCACCAAGAAAGGCAACACGGGCAAGCGCATCGCCGACTGCACGGCCGACGAGTTGCAGGCCATCGGGTTCTGGATCGAGGCGTTCCCCACGCTTTCGGGCACGAGCGCCACGGCCGAATTGAACCGGAGGGTCGTTCCGGTGTCGTTCATCGAGGAGAAGATGGGCATCGAATTCTTCCCGGACGTGCCGGCTTCGGTCAAGGCAAGCTACAACTCGGCCGACTGGGGATTCTGACGGCCGACGCCGTATGAAAAAGCCGCTCCGTGGTGTCGGGGCGGCTTTTTTGTGTCGGGCCTGCGGTTTACGGGGCGGGTTCAGCGGCAGTTTCTGCGGTGGGTTCAACGGCGTGTTCAGCGGCAGTTTCTGCGGTCGGCAAAGTATCGGGCGAAGCGTCGGAAAATCCGCCAGGCGCCCCACCCGAGGAGCCCGCCGACGAGCGCCCCCCACACCAAGTCCATCGGGAAGTGCTTGGCCAGATAGATGCGCGAGTAGCAGATAAGCAGCGTGCAGGCGGTCATGAGCCATGCGAACCAGCGGCGGCGGATAACGCTGACCGAGAGTACGGCAAGGGCCACGATGGTGGCGGCGTGGGCCGATACGGTGCCGTAATGACCGCTCACGGCTCCGGCCGGAACGTGCACCGCCCAGTCGCCGGGCATGGCGGCGCGGCGGATAGCCACGAGCGAATCGGGTGCGACGGCCAGCCCTTCGAGTTCGGGGGTGAACATGGGCCGCCAGCGCGGCTGGAAGTCGGGCAGCAGCCCGCCCAGCACTCCGTTGTGCTTGAAGATGCCCGAAACCATGTCGGAAAGGGCGATGGCCGCCGACATCAGCACGATGAATATCAGCAGGCTGCGCCACCCGTAGCGGCGCCATACGAGCCACATGATCAGGCCGTAGAGCGGCAGCCACAGCAGCGTGCTCGAAACGGCGAGCATGATGCGGTCCATGACCGGACCGCCGTCGAAGTTGAGCGCCAGGAAAAGGCCGTGGTCGAAGTCGTACACTTTAAGCGGGAATTAATGGTTAATAATGAATAGTGAATAATTTCGGCAGACACTATTCACTATTAAATATTCATTGTTCAGAACTGGAAATAGATGAACGGCTGTATGTCGCTCGACTTGATTTGCATGACGCACCAGATCATCGCGGCGACGAGCAGCACCTGCATGGGCAGCGGCGACCGGGCGACGGTGTGCCGGGCGAGGGTGTCGGCCCTGCTCGGCAGGAAGTGCAGCGCGTATCCGGCGGCGATAAGGGCGAAGACCGCCGTGTAGCCGGCCACCACCTGCGGGATGACCGGGGCGTTGAAGTTGCGGACGATTTGGTGGAGCATCAGGGTGACGGTCTGCATGGATTCGGCGCGGAACAGCAGCCAGCTGAAGCATACTATGTTGAACGTCAGCAAGATGCCCAGACCGCGCCATACGGGGTGCATCTCGGCCCCGGTCGCCTTGGCTCCCGGAACGAGCGACATCCACAGCTTGTGGAGCGCCAGCGCCACGCCGTGCAACGCGCCCCAAAGTACGAACCGCAGGGCGGCCCCGTGCCATAGTCCGCCCAATATCATCGTTATCAGCAGATTGGCGTAGGTCCGCGCCCGGCCCTTGCGGTTGCCGCCGAGCGAGATGTAGAGGTAGTCGCGCAGCCACGACGAGAGCGAGATGTGCCACCGCCGCCAGAACTCGGTGATGGTGGCCGACTTGTAGGGGGCGTCGAAGTTCTTGGGAAAGCGGAATCCCAGGAGCAGCGCGATGCCGATGGCCATGTCCGAGTAGCCCGAGAAATCGCAGTAGATTTGCAGGGCGTAGCCGTAGATGCCCATGAGGCACTCGAATCCGGTGTAGAGCAGCGGTTCGTCGAAAACGCGGTCGACGAAGTTGAGCGAAATGAAGTCCGACACGACGGCTTTCTTGAACAGACCGCTCAGAATCAGAAAGATGCCCGTGCCGAACATTTCGCGCGTGACGATGACGGGGTTCTGCCGGATTTGGGGGATGAAGTCGCGGGCGCGGACGATGGGTCCGGCGACCAGCTGCGGGAAGAACGAGAGGTAAAACAGGTAGTCGAGCCAGTTGTTGAGCGGCCACAGCCGTCCGCGGTAGACGTCGATGGTGTAGCTCATCGACTGGAAGACGAAGAACGAAATGCCGACCGGCAGGAAAATGTTCTGAAACTGGAGGAACCCCTGCCCGAAGAGCTGGTTGGAGATTTCGATGAAGAAGTTGGTATACTTGAAATAGGCCAGCATCCCGAGGTTGACGGCCACGCTCAGCGCCACGAGCCAGCGTTTCGTGCGCCGGTCGATGGTGTTGAAGATGGCGCGGGCTATCCAGTAGTCGCTCGCGGCGGCGAAAATCAGCAGCAGGAAGTAGATGCCGCTCGACTTGTAGTAGAAGTAGAGCGAGAAAAGGATGACATAGACGATGCGCGCGGTCGGCCTGCGGTGGAACGCGGCGTAGAGGAGCAGGAATCCGGTGAACAGGAACAGAAACAGTCCGCTGCTGAAAATCAGCGGCGAAGAAGCGTCGTAGGTGAGCAGCGCCCCGAGGCGGGCGGCTATGTCGTCCGTCGCGGGCAGCATCATGGTGCGGAGGGGTCGATGGGCCGGGGGCGGTAGAGTAGCTGCCGCCGGATGCGTTCGTGCTGGAGCGAATCCATCACCGGAACCTCGGGCTGCCGTTGCCGGTGGCTTCGGCGGAGGGTGCAGGCGCGGTGGTTCAGCGCGTCGAAAAGCGCATGGGCTATGCGGGTGCCTCCGGCGTAGTTGATGTGGGTGTAGTCCTTGCCCGCCCAGCCGTTGCGGACGAAGCGTTCCATGCCGCCCAGCGCACGCATGGCGTCGCTCGTGGGCCAGAACGCGGCCTGCGAACGCCTTGCGGCAAGCCGTTGGTACGAAATCATGTGGGGCACGGCGTCCATCCGCTCGAAATCGGTGTCGCTGCGCACCGAGCGGTCGCTGACCCCCATGACCAGAACCGCGGCGCCGGGGAAGCATTCGCGCACGAAGCCCACCATCTTCTCGATTTTGGCGGCGTAGTTCGTATAGTTGTAGACCCCCTGCTGCATGATGTTGAGCCCGTATTGCAGGATGACAAGGTCGTAGTCGAGCATGGCGTCGATCTGGGCGTCGACCGAGGGGTCGGTCCAGAACATGGCCTGCCCGTTGTTGCTGCGGATCGAGTAGTTGTCCACGCTCACCCCCTCGCCCTCCATGACGGCGCCGTAGCCCACGAACCGTTCGTGGCCCCGCACTACGCGGAAGCCCAGCGAGCCGATGCGGGGTGCCGTCACGGCGATTTGCCGGACGGAGGGGTCGCCCGCGATGGCGAATTCCTGCCGCAGCGTGTCGTTGACCGTCACTTCGACGCGACTGCTGTCGGGCGAGAGGAAGAAGATGCGCCCGCAGGTGCAGTCGTCGAGCTTGCGGCGGTAGGCGGTGGGTTCCCAGCGCGTCGAGGCGCCGGGCCCGGCCTGGCACACCCAGCCCGAGACGTAGAATTTCTGGCGCAGGCTCTCGGGGGTCTTCTTGCGCTGCATGATGTTGTAGGCGGTCCAGCCCTTGGACACGGTCTTGACCGTGCGGCGGAAGTAGGTGAGCGGCGATGCCACGGGTGCGAAGCCCGGGCCGCCCCCGCCGAAGGTTTCCTGCATGCGTTCGCGCAGGTCGGCCGTCAGAATGTCGCCCTCGATGAACGAATCGCCCAGCACGGCGATGCGCACGGGGCGCCCGTCGGCGAGCAGTTTGTCGTAGAACGCCCGCATGCCGTCTGTGCGGACCGAATCGTATTCTTCGATGGGGACGATGCGCCGTTCGGGGCACAACACGGTGTCGGGCCTGAAGAGGGGCCGCAGGGTGGTGTCGCGGCCGATGGTCCACTCGAAAAGGGTCTGCACATGGGGCGTGGCCACTTCGGTTTCGATACGTTCGGCCACTTCGGCCATGTCGACATGGAATTCTTCTTCGTCGAAGACCGCCGACGAGGGGGTGTCGGCCGCGCTGTCGTCGAAAGCCACCAAGTCCGAGAGGATGTTGGCACGCCGGAACTTCACGCCGCCCACGCTCTGCGGGGGGATGAAACTCACGGCCACGAGCACTCCGAGGAGCGCCGCGGCCGCAATCCATCCGCTGCGGGTGTAGTTTTCGGGGGCCCGTTCCATCAGCGGCGGCGTCCGAGAATCAGAAAGACGTAGTAGAGTACCGAGGCGATGGCGCTCACGGCCGCAACTAAGTAGGTCCGCGCGGCCCACGAAAGGGCTTCCTTGGCTTGTGCAAGCTGGGCACCCTGCATGGTGCGGCTGCTTTCCAGCCATTCCAGGGCGCGGGCCGAAGCGTTGTATTCGACGGGCAGGGTGACTATCGAAAAGAGGGCCGACATGGCGATGAGTCCCACGCCGATCCAGCAGACAAGTTCGTTGTTGGTCGCCGCCATGATAAGCAGGCCAACGATGATGGTAATCATGGCTGCCTTGGAAGAGAACGTCACCACGGGAACCAGCTGCGAGCGCAGCCGTAGCGGGGCGTAGTCGCGGGCGTGCTGGATGGCGTGGCCGCATTCGTGGGCCGCAACGGCGGCGGCCGCCACGCTGTCGGACGAGTAGACCGATTCGCTGAGGTTGACGGTCATGTTGCGCGGGTCGAAATGGTCGGTCAGGTGGCCCTTGACATGGGTCACGCGCACGTTGTGTATGTTGTTGTCGCGCAGCATCTTCTCGGCCACTTCGGCACCCGTGAGCCCGCCCGGGAAGCGGACCTTGGAGTATTTGGCGAAGACCGACTGGAGCCGCGCCTGCACGATGTATCCGGCGATACCGATGACGATGATGAGCACGAAGATGCCCATCGAGGCCGGGTCGTTGGCGTAACGGTTGACGTAGAGCGCTGCATGGAGCAGTGCGACAAGGGGTTGCATGATCATAAGCTGCGGTTTTTGGGGTGCGTGCCCCGCGACGGCCGTTGCGGCAGGCGGACCCGCGCTGCACAAAAATGCCGTCCGGTGGGGCAAAAATACGAATTTTTATGTTACTTTGCATGGATTTCCCATAAATCGTACCTCACTGTGAATCTCGCCTTTTTCATAGCGCGCCGCACGGCGCGGCCCGCACCCGGAGAGAAGTCCGGGGTCATGGAGCGCATCGCCGTGGTGTCGGTGGCGCTGAGCGTGGGGGTGATGGTTCTGACGCTGGCCGTGATGATGGGTTTCAAGCGCGAGGTCTCGCGCAAGATTACCGGGTTTGCGGCCCATGCGACGCTGACCGATGTCCGGAGCGTGCGGTCGCTGAGCCCGGCTCCCGTGCGGCGGAGCGGCGAGCTCGAAGCGTTGATTCGTTCGGTCGACGGATTCGTTTCGTTGACCCCCTATGCCGTGCGCGGGGGCATCGTCCGCACCGACGACGCGGTCGAGGGGATTTTGCTCAAGGGGGTCGACGGCAGTTACGACTGGCGCACGTTCGGCGAATGGCTCGTCGAGGGCGAATTGCCGCGCGTGGGCGGTTCGGTGCGGACCAAGGATATTCTGCTCTCGCGCAATCTGGCCCGGCGGCTGATGCTGGGGGTGGGCGACCGGGTGGAGATGCTCTTCGTGGAGCACGGCGACATGCCCCGCCGCGACCGCTTCAAGGTGGCCGGAATCTATGCGTCGGGGATGGACGAGATGGACAACACGGTGGTCATGACCGATTTGCGCAACGTCCAGCGGCTCTCCGATTGGGGTCCCGACCTGGTTACGGGCTACGAAATATTTGCCGACGGCCTGGCCGCTTCCGACGATTTCGCGCGGCGGCTCGACCGGGCGCTGTTCTACGACGAGAGCGGTCTCGGCGACAACCTCACCGTGCGGAGCGTCGGGGAGCAGTACGCCAACATCTTCGACTGGCTCAAGGCCCACGACGTCAACGCGGCGGTCATCATCGGCATCATGTTGGCGGTGGCGTTTTTCAACATGACGACGGCGCTGCTTGTCATCGTCATGCAGCGCACGCGGATGATCGGGCTGCTCAAGTCGTTGGGAATGCGCAACGGCCCCTTGCGCCGGATATTTCTGTGCCGGGCCGCTTTCATCGCCCTGCGGGGCATGGCGTGGGGCAACGGCATCGGGCTGGCGCTGTGTCTGTTGCAGCAATGGACCGGGGTGGCGAAGCTCGATGCCGAGGGCTATCTGCTGTCCGAAGTTCCGGTTGCGCTGGGAGGAAGCTGGCTGCTGCTGCTCAACGTCGGTGTGTTGGCGGTCATCGTGGCCCTGCTGATAGTCCCGGCTTCGGCCGTCTCGAAGATAAAACCTATTGAAGCACTCCGCTACGAATGACGGTAAAACCTTATAATACACGTGCTTCCAAGAAGGAAGAGGTGCGCGAAATGTTCGACAGCATCGCTCCGCGCTACGATTTGCTGAACCACACGCTGTCGCTCAACGTCGACCGCTGGTGGCGCCGCCGCGTGGTCGTGGAGGTGCGCCGGGGGGCTCCCGCGCAGATTCTCGACATGGCGACGGGTACGGGCGATCTGGCCATCGAGCTGGCGCGGCATATCCCCGGTGCGCATGTCACGGGCGTCGATTTGTCGGACAGAATGTTGGCCGAAGCCCGCCGCAAGGTAGCGGCGCAGGGACTTGCGGAGCGTATCGAACTGCACCAGGGCGACGCCGAACATCCCACGGCCGAAGCCTGCTACGACGCGGCGACGGTGGCGTTCGGCGTGCGCAACTTCGGCGACCTCCACGCGGGGCTGTGCGGGTTGGCCCGCGCAATAAAACCCGGGGGCAAAGTCGTTATATTGGAGTTCTCGCGGCCGCGCAGCCGGTTGTTCCGGGCGCTGTTCGGGTTCTATTTTTGCAGGATTCTGCCGTGGGTGGGCGGGATGGTCTCCCACGACCGCCGGGCCTACGACTATCTGCCTGCCTCGGTGGGGGAATTCCCCTCGCCCGAAGCGTTCTTGGCGATGATGGGCCGCGCCGGATTCGCCGACTGCCGGGCCCGGAGCCTGAGCGGCGGGATAGCGTATATATATATAGGTGTGCGGCGATGACCCTTTCGGATATGAGTGCTACGCGTAAAATATTTTTCTTGTTGTTGTGCCTTGCGGTGTGCGCGGGGATGACTTCGTGTCGCCGAAAGTTGGAAAAGGCGCGGGAAAACATCCGTGTCGAAGCGGTCGAACGGGTCGGGATGCGCGGTCTGACGGAGCTGGACGTTGTGCTGCGCCTGCGCAACGACACGGGCTATAAGTTGGTGCTGGACAAGGCTTCGCTCGACATTTTCATGGGTCCGTCGTTCGTCGTGGGGGCGGAGCTCTGCGACCCGGTCACGGCCGAACGCCATACCACGCAGAGCATTGCGACCCGCTGGCGCCTGCGGATTTCGGACCCCTTTACGCTTTACGCTTTTGCGCGGCGCATCCGGCAGCAGCAAATCGCTTCCGTTGCGGTCGACTGCGCGGCGGAGGGCCGATGCGGTCCGGTGCCCTTGAATATTTTCCGCGGGAAGGTCCCTTTGTACGAATTTTTGAATACCTTTGGCGTGGAGTTGGAAGAACTGCAAAACCATTTTGAACCGTGATAAACAAGTATCTGATTGGGCTGCTGGTGTTTGCAGCGGCATTGTGCGGGCGTCCGGCGGCGGCTCAGTCGCTCGGCGCCTTCAAGGGACGGCTGGCCCGGCCTGCGGCGACGCCGTATGCGCAGACCCCGGCCACGGTGACGGTGACCGAATACGGCGACGCAGCGGAAGCGGTGGCCGAGGCATCGCGGAGCGTCCGAACCCCGGCGCTCAAGGCCTATCGGGTGTGCATCTTTTCCGACAATGGCCACAACGCCCGGGCGGGTGCGGCGGCGGCCAAGGAGCTCTTCGAGGAGACGTTCCCCGGCACGCCGGTCTACATGTTCTACGAAAATCCCTATTTCCGGGTGACGGTGGGCAATTGCCTGACCCTTGAGGAAGCCATCATTCTCAAAGGCCGCGTGTCGGGCACTTTCCCCAAGGCTTTTCCCAAAAGCGAGCCGCTTTCGCTGCGCGATTTCCGGTATTGAGCGGCGGTGCGATTCGGAAAAATCTTGGAATTTCCTTGCATATTTCTTACGATTGTCTAACTTTGCGGCGATGTAAAACAACTAATTTCAAACGTTTGAAGCTATGAAAAAGATTTTTTCTTTCGTTGTGGTTCTCGCTGCTGTGGCTATGGTAGGCTGCTGCGGCAACGCCAACAAGAAGGCTGCCGAGGCTGCCGCTGCTGCTGAAGAGACCGCTGTCGTGGAAGCTGCTGCTGAAACCGCTTGCACCGGTGAGTGCGAGAAGTGCGATTCGACGGCTTGCGAGAAGTGCGAAGCTGCTGCCGAATAACCAATCCGGTACGGAAAAAAGAGGGCTCCTGGACGATTCCAGGAGCCCTCTTTTCATTAGAACGAAATACCTACCCGCAGGCCGAAGTTGCTGAGGTTGTCGACCTTGTAGGTGAGCAGGTTGGTGCTGTTGGTCGCGTAGCTGTAATAGAGTGCCAGGTGCAGTCCGAAACGGTAGTTCGGATTGGGGAAGATCGAGACGCCTACTTCGGGCGAGAGGTAGAATCCCCAGGTGTTTTCGTACTGCTTGATAACATAGTAGTACGACGAGAACTGCGAGTAGCAGGCGCCCAGCTTCATCCCGACGTAGGGTTGGAAGATGCTGTCGTTGAGCCAGCTGTAGCGGCCCGTCGCACCGAACGGCAGTTGGAACACGGCGTGTTTCTGGTTGGTCGTCAGCGCCGAGCCGTCGTTCAGGTAGAGCGTCCGGCGGTCGATGTTCTGGAGGTTGGTGTGGAACGAGATGAACGGACCCACGGCCACGGCCGGCGTGATGCGGTAGCCGCCCTCGAAGTTCATGCCCCAGCCCGAAGCCTTGTCGGCGAACGATTTGCCCAGCGGGACGTTGACTTGCCAGTCGATGTTGATGTAGGACTTGGGGAAGATTTGCGCCTGACCGGGCCGGGCAAGGGCCAGCAACAGGGTGCAGAGCGCTGCAATACGGAGGTATTTTGTCGTTTTCATGATTGCTGCGTAAAATGGTGATCGGTTATTCGTAGAGGTAGGGCGATTGCGCGAAAGCCTGTTCGACGGCTTGGAGCGTGCGTTCCTGGTTGAGGCTGGCATTCGAGGTCAGCAGACCGCTCATGAAGCTGTCCCAGACGACGGGCAGGCGTTTGCCCTCGACCCGGGTGGCTTTCAGGTCCATCATTTCGAGCAGCAGCGACCCGGCCGTGTAGCCGTAGTAGACGCGGTAGGGGTAGAACCAGCCCATCCAGTCGCCCCAGTAGCCCGGGCTCCAGTAGTAGGGATAGTACCACCACCAGTAGGGGTTGTTCGAGCCGACGAAGTAGGTTTCGCGTTCCACATAGCTCAGTTGGACGCCTAAGTCGGCGTTTTGTTTTTCGGAAGTCCGCAGGAATCCGGCCGCTTCCAGCTCGAAGGCTACGGTGCCGACGATTTCAAGCGCGTCGGCGTCCTTCCAATATTCGGTTTGTTTGTTGTTGCCGATAATCAGAATGCTGTCGGGCAGATAGAAGGTCTCGAAAGCCGCGAAGTCGGCGGCGCGGTCGCGGTCGGTGTAGACTAAGTACTCCCGGTGCAGGGCCGATGTCGACGGATCCTTCTGGCACGAGCTGACCGCAGCTGCGAGCAGTGCGATCGCTAAGAAGTGAATGGTTTTGACGGTCATGGTTTTTCAGATTTATGGTTTGCTGTCGGGCGGAATGTTTCAAAATTCGTTCCGCAAGCGGTTGTGTGCTCCGGAAAAACCGGACGGGTCATAAAAAAAGACGCTCTCTGCGAAGAAAGCGTCCGAACGAAAACGGTTGCGCACCGTTAGCGGTATCGGTGGGAAATCAGCGTCATGAACTCTTCGCGCGTGCGGTGGTCCGAAAGGAAGATGCCCGTGAACGCCGAAGTCGTCGTCGCCGACTGTTGTTTCTCGATGCCGCGCATCTGCATGCACATGTGGCTCGCTTCGATGACCACCGCCACCCCCATCGGGTTGAGCGCTTCCTGGATGCAGTCGCGGATTTGGACGGTCAGCCGTTCCTGTACTTGCAGCCGCCGGGCAAAGCACTCCACTACACGGGCTATCTTCGACAGGCCCGTAATGCGGCCGTCGGGGATGTAGGCCACGTGGGCTTTGCCGTAGAACGGCAGCATGTGGTGTTCGCAGAGCGAGTAGAGTTCGATCTCCTTGACCAGCACCATCTGTTTGTATTCTTCGCGGAACATCGCCGAGCGGAGGATTTCGAGCGGGTTTTCGTCGTAGCCTTTCGTCAGGAACGACATCGCCTTGGCCACCCGTTCGGGGGTCTTCAGCAGTCCTTCGCGGGCCGGGTTCTCGCCCAGGAGGCGCAGGATTTCGCTATAATGGCCGCGGAGCGCTTCGACGGTCGCGGCGTCGAAACGTTCTTCCTTTTCGTAGTTTTTTGTCTCCATAGGGCCGCGAAGTTAGGTTATTTCTCGATGGAATGCAAATAGGCGGCAAGTTTGCGCACGGCACGGCCGCGGTGCGACACGGCGTTTTTCTCGGCCGCGTCCATCTCGGCGAACGTCTTGTCGCCGCCTTCGGGTACGAACAGCGGGTCGTAGCCGAATCCTTCGGCGCCGCGTTCGGCGGGGATGATATGTCCCTCGACAATGCCCTCGAACAGGTGTTCTTCCCCGTTGAGAATCAGCGCGATGACCGTGCGGAACCGGGCCCGGCGGTTCGTTTTTCCCTCTAAGTTTCGCAGCAGCAGCCGATTGTTGGCCGCGAAGTCGTGACCGTCGGTGGCGTAGCGGGCCGAGTGTACGCCCGGGGCTCCGCCGAGCGCTTCGACTTCGAGCCCCGTGTCGTCGGCAAAGCAGTTGCGGCCCGTGCGGGCGTGCAGGTAGCGGGCCTTTTGCAGCGCGTTGCCTTCGAGGGTGGGCTGTGTTTCGGGTATCTCTCCGGTCACTCCGCAGTCACGCGGGGTCACCAGGCGGTAGCCGTCGCCCAGCACGGCGCTTGCTTCGGCCAGCTTGTGGGCGTTGTTGGTGGCGAAAAGGATTTCCATTTGTTTCAGTACCAATAAGTTTTGCCGTGGGAGCCGTATAAGATCACTACTTGGTCATCGTCGACATATCGGGCGTCGACCTCCACTTCTTCGTGGTCGATTGTCGCGGTCAGCTTCAGTTTTCCGCGTTGGAACTGCAAGCGTTTTTCCGAATTGTATTTCAGCGGTTCGAGTGTTTCGTAGGCGACGGTTCCGAAATCGGGGGAGTAGACCCCTTCGGACAACTTGCCCGTGCCGTTGATTCTCAGTTCGCACCAGTAGCGGGTCGGGCCGTCGGGCTGCGGCTGGTTGCAGTAGAACGGCGTCACCGACCATTGTTGGTTGCCGTCGGGGAGCCGGAGGTCGTAGGTATCCGGTCCGGTTTCGTGCTTGCGGCAGCTGATTGTCGGCATCTCGCTTTCCAGGCAGCTTTGCGAAGAATAGGCATATCGCCAGACGGCCCCTTCGGCCGAGAGCGGCTGCCCGCCGGTGTAGATAATCAGGTCGCTGGTGCCGTCGATAATGTGGCATGCGTCGTCGGAAATGACGATGCGCGAGGAGTAGAAATAACGATTGTGCACGACTTCCCGCTCCTCTTCGGAGGCGGAGTAGTAGAGGTCGAAAAGCAGCACGCGCGTCGCATCGGCGGCCGTTTCCCCGAGGCAGCGGTTCGCTTCCCGGAATATGTAGAAGCCCTCTCGGGTCGGGTCGAAATTTTCGGCCTCATGGATTTTGCAGCCCGTCAGCGCGGCCGCGGCCGCCAGCCATATCAATGCCCGTTTCATTTTGCACGCATGTTTTGAGGTTTGAACTTGTAGCCGACACCCATCATGAAGACGCCCTGCGCGCCCAGTCCCAGTTCGGCGAATCCGAACAGCGAGCGTCCCACCGAAATGCCTATCGGCGTGAGCTGAAAGGCGAGGAAGCCATTGCGGAAGCGGTCCGAATTGTGGTCGAAGCGTCCGCCGGAGAGCGTCGCTCCGAGCCCCAGCGTCGAGTACATGCGCACCCAGCTGGAGTTGACCCACGTGAAGCGCACAACGGGCATGACCGTGAAAGCATGGGCCCGGTTGCGGCCGACAGGCGAAAAGTCCCTGTTGCTGTACGAGCGGCTGTATTTGCCGTAGTAGCTGAGCGTCACCCCAAGGTCGAACCACTTCTTGAACCGATAGTCGTAGGTCAGCGACCAGGTTCCGCTCGTGTAGACCGGGCCGCGGTGGGTTCGGTCGTAAAAGACTCCGTCGGCGCAGCCCTCCCAGTCGAACATGGAGGGCAGAATCGGGTAGGCTCCGACGGTCAGGCGCAGTTCGTGTTGCGGAGTGAACGGCCTGCGCACTCGGATGGCGGCCGGTTCTTCCTGCGCGAGCAGTCCTGCGGGCATGGCCGCCAGCAAGAGCAGCAGTAGTAGTTTCTTCATAGGTTCGGGGTCTTGGCAGGTTTCGGTTACAAATATAGGATAATTCCCCCCCCCTGCAAGAAACCGGCGGTTTATTTGCCGTCGGGCTCCGGATTTTCGGCCCGCGCTTGCCGGGGGCCGGGTCAGAAGATGGTTTCTCGCTTCTGGAGTTTTTCGTCGAGGTCGAGCTTGTCGATAATCAGCTTGACGAGCGTGTCGATTTTGGAGCCCTCCGAATAGTCGGCCGGACAGACGTGGTTCACGCGGTTGTCCTGGATGAGCGACGCCATCTCCTTGTGGGCTCCTTTCTGTTCGGGGTTGTAGACGGCGATGGAGTGGCCGCCGTAGTTCTTGACCAGCCGCATGCAGGGGATGTCGGTGGTGCCGTCGCCGACGTAGATCATCCGGCTGAACGGCACGGGACGTTCGTTCTCGGGGATGTAGCGGTTGACCAGCTTGGAGTCGGAGACCGATTCGACCCCCTTGTTGATTTTGAAGATGAACTGCGTCTTGTTGGTGTAGTTGACCGCCACGGCGGGCCAGTAGGCGATGCCGTCCACGTCGTAGAGGAACGAGCAGGCGTAAATCTTGCGGAATTCGCGGGCTATTTCAGTCCCCTCGATAATCTCTTTCAGCCCCGACGAGTTGATATAGTGGAGGATGCGGATGCCGCGCTCGGCGCCGTAGCGGTTGATGCGTGCGAACCACTCTTTCACCCCGCGGAACAGGGCGACCTTGCGTCCCGATTCCTGGAAGGCTTCGCGGCGGAGCGACAGCCCCTTGGACTTGGCGCCCTGAATCATGCGGGCCATGTAGGTGAGCACCATGTCGGCGTCCTGCTCTTCGGCCAGCGAGTTGGCTTCGGTCCAGAATTCCTTGTTGCTTTTGCCCACGGCGGGGATGAAGTCGTATTCCTGCATGTTGCCGGGGGCCAGCGTCCCGTCGAAGTCGTAGATCAGGGCGATGGTGAAACGGTAGGTGTCGTTCATGGTGAAAGGATATTTTGCCATTCAAATATACGCTTTTTTCATTATCTTTGCAAGAAGCGCTCGAAAACAACAGCTTATGGAGTTCAAGGAAATCATACGCATGCGCCGTTCGGTCCGCAAGTTCAAGGCGGAGCCCGTGCCCCGGGCTGTGGTGGAACGGTTGCTCGCCGTCGCTTTGTCGGCCCCCTCGTCGCGCAATACCCGTTCGACGCGGTTTTTGGTGGTCGACGACCCGGCCGCCGTGGCCCGGATGGCCGGGATGCGCGATTACGGCGCAGGGTTCATGAAAGGGGCACCGCTGGCTGTCGTGGTCCTGGGCGAGACGGCCAAGACCGACCTTTGGCGCGAAAACTGTGCCATCGCGGCGACGCTGCTGCAGCTGGCCTGCGTGGACGAGGGGTTGGCTTCGTGCTGGGTCCATGTCGACGGCCGCCCGCGGCTCAAGGATGCCCCCGACGGGGAAATGGCGGCCGATTATCTGCGGAGTTTTCTGCCAGTTCCCGACGGCTGCGAACCTCTGTGCACCATCGCTTTGGGTTATTCCGATTTCGTTCCCGCGCCCCTGCCCCCGGCCAACGACAAGGCAAGGGTGACTTGGCTGAAGTGAAAAGTGAAAGGTGCAGGTAAGCGGAATTGAAACTTGCTGCGCGATTGAAAAAGAAAGGTGAAAGGAGCAAAAGCCCTTTCACCTTTTTCAGTCAGATGCGAAAAGCATTCGGATAGACTTTTCACCTTTGACCTTTCACTTTTAACCTTTCACTTTTCACCTTATTTCTCCACTGGCTTGATGTCCTTGATGCGCAGTTGCGTGGTGACGCAGCCGCGGTAGTGGTTCTCGACAATCTGGTAGCATACGTCGATGGGCTTGCCCGCGCGGACCCATTGGTAGTGGGTGGGTTGCTGGAACGCAATCGACTGGATTTTGGTGTTGGGCTTCTGCCGCTGCATCAGGTCCATGCGCAGGTGTTCGCACTCCATGCCGACCAGCTTGGCATCGCCGTGGTTGCTCACGCCGTAGGTCACGAAGACCGGGGCCGCGTTGCCGGGGCCGAAAGGCTGGAAGCGGTTGAGGTGGTCGCGGAACTTGGGCGTGATGTCGGAGAAGAGCAGTTCGCTGTCGATGTCGACCTGCGGAACCAGCATCTGCGGGTCGATGTGCTGTTCGACGAAATCGTTGAACCGCCGTGTGAATTCCTCGACGTTCTCGGGTTTCATCGTCAGCCCCGCGGCATACATGTGTCCGCCGAAGTTTTCCAGCAGGTCGGAGCACGATTCGACGGCCTGGTAGAGGTCGAAGCCCGGTACCGAGCGGGCCGAGCCCGTCACGAATCCGTTGCTCATGGTCAGCACGACCGTGGGCCGGTAGTAGGTCTCTATCAGCCGCGACGCGACGATGCCGACGATCCCTTTCATCCACTTCGGATTGTAGATGACGGTGCTTTTGCGGCGTTTCAGTTCGGGGTTGCTCTCGATGTAGTTGTGGGCTTCCTGCGTCACGGAGCGGTCTATCGACTTGCGGTCCTGGTTGTAGGCGTCGATGACGTTGCCGAATTCTTCGGCGACGCTCTCGTTGCCCTCGATCAGCAGTTCCACAGCCGCATGTCCGCCCGACGGAGACGCGTTTTCGTCCGTCTCGTCCATCCGCATGCGGCCTGCGGCGTTGATGCGCGGGCCGATTTTGAACACGATGTCGTCGATGGTGATGTTGTGCTTGTCCAGTCCGCAGATTTTGATGATGGAAAGCAGTCCTTTCGACGGTTCGCGGTTCAGGTACTTCAGCCCGAAGTGGGCCAGGATGCGGTTTTCGTCGACCAGCGGCACGATGTCGGAGGCGATGCTGACGACCAGCAGGTCGAGCAGCCCGAGAATCCGCTCGAACGGAATGCCGTTTTTCTGGGCATAGGCCTGCACGAGCTTGAATCCCACGCCGCAGCCCGACAGTTCGTCGAACGGGTAGGAGCAGTCGACCCGCTTGGGGTCCAGTACAGCTACGGCACGGGGGATCTCCTCGGCCGGAAGATGGTGGTCGCAGATGATGAAATCCACGCCTTTCTCTTTGGCATAGACGACCTTTTCCGTGGCCTTGATACCGCAGTCGAGGGCGATGATGAGCCCCACGCCCTTGCGGGCTGCGAGGTCGATGCCCTTGACCGAAATACCGTAGCCTTCGGTGTAGCGGTCGGGGATGTAGAAAGTCAGGTTCTGGTGCCCGAGCTGGCGGAGGAACTTGTAGACCAGCGCCACGGCCGTGCAGCCGTCGACGTCGTAG
Source organism: Alistipes muris (assembly GCF_943193205.1). Taxonomy (GTDB): domain Bacteria; phylum Bacteroidota; class Bacteroidia; order Bacteroidales; family Rikenellaceae; genus Alistipes; species Alistipes muris. The sequence goes on along the minus strand of NZ_CALPDD010000015.1, from coordinate 2,778 downwards.
TCGCCGTAAACCATGATTTTCTCATTGTTCGCGACGGCCCGTTCGACCCGTTCGACCGCCTTGTCCATGTCCTTCATCAGGAACGGGTCGTGGAGGTCGGCGAGGGTGGGCTTAAAGAACTTTTCCGCCTTTTCTACGGTGTCTATGCCTCTCTGTACGAGTAGATTGGCCAGCACAGGCGAGAGTTTCAGCGCGGCCGCCAGCGCAGCCACCGCTTCGGCATCGCCCTGCGGCTTCACTACCCAACGTTTTTCTATGGGCATATGAACTATTATTTATATATTTTAACATTTACTTTCTTCTTTTTCCGGCGGACGGCCGTTTCGCCGACCGTTCGTTTTGTTTTGGCATGCAGGCCGCAGTTTCGTTCCGCGACACCCGCAAGGCTTCGGCCCGATAAGGGTCAGATTCGTATTTCAACGCCCAGCTGTTCTCCCAATTCTTCGAGAACCAGCCGTTTGACTTCTTCCATGGCGACTTCGCGCCTTGTTTCGCGGGCCATCGAGGTCACGCCGCGGTCGCTGAATCCGCACGGGTTGATCCGCGAAAACCACTCCAAATCGGTGTCGACGTTCAGCGCGAACCCGTGCATGGTTACATAACGCGATGAGCGGACGCCTATTGCGCAGATTTTGCGGGGCGCATCCCTTTTTATTCGGACCGTTTCTTCGGTACTTTTTCCGGCGCTCCGTTCCTCTTTGGCGCTTTTTTCGTCGGTCTGCTCCTCTGCGGCGTTTTCCTCTGCGGCGTTTCTTCCGTCAGTCTCTGCGTCCTTGCTCTCTGCGGCGTTTCTTCCGTCGGTTTCTTCCGCGTTCCTTTCCGTTTCGGCGCTTCGTTGTTCTTCCGGTCCTCCGAGCCACACGCCCGAAGCTCCGTCTATACGCCCCGCCGCAATGCCGTAGTGCGCCACCACGCGGATGACCGTTTCTTCGAGCCGGCCGATGTATTCCCGCAGGCCGATTCCGAGCCGTTCGAGGTCGAGAATCGGGTAGCAGACCAGCTGTCCCGGTCCGTGGAACGTGATGTCGCCGCCGCGGTCTATGTGAAAGAACTGTGCTCCCAGTTGCTCCAAGGCTGTGCGGCCCACCAGCAGGTTTTCTGCGTGGCCGCTTTTGCCCAGCGTGTAGACCGGGGGGTGTTCGACCAGCAGCACCGTGCCCGCGTCGTCCGGCCTTGTGTCTGTCTTGTCTGCCGCAGGGCCGCTTTCTTTCGCCCCGCAGCCGTTCCGCCGTCGGTTTTTCTCCGCGAGGAGTTCCTCGAACAGCGTCCGCTGCAATTCCCAGCAGGCGGCGTAGTCCATCGGTCCGAGGTCGCGGCAGCGGACTTTCATGCCTCGGAGCCTTTCGCTTTGCGGAGCGCTTCTTCGGCCATGTACGACGATCGCACCAGCGGCGCGCTCGCACAGTAGCTGAAGCCCATTTCCAGAGCCCGGAGCCTGTACCAGTCGAATTTTTCGGGAGCGAGATACGCCGCAACGGGATAGTGCTCCAACGAAGGCCGAAGGTACTGGCCGAGCGTCACGATGCCGACCCCTGCCTGGCGCAGGTCGTGCAGCGTTTGCAAAACTTCCTCATCGCTCTCGCCGAGGCCGACCATCAGACCGCTTTTGGTCACGGCGCCCCGTTCGCTCAGGTGGCGCAGTGTCTCCAGACTGGTCCGATAGGTTGCTTTGGAGCGCACCAGCGGCGTCAACCTCTCGACGGTTTCGATGTTGTGCCCGATGATGTCGGGCTTCGGCGCGACGACCACGTCCAGCAGGTCGGGCCGTGCGTCGAAATCGGGAATAAGGAGCTCAATGGCGGCGTCGGGATTCTGCTGTCGGACGGCCTCCACGGTCGCGGCCCAGTGGTGGGCTCCGCCGTCGGGGAGGTCGTCGCGCGTCACAGACGTTACGACGACATGCCTAAGTTTCATCAGCGCAGCGCTTTCGGCAACCCGTCGGGGTTCGTCGGCGTCGGGGGCAAGGGGCCGGCCGGTCTGCGTGGCGCAGAAGCGGCAGCCGCGCGTACAGATTTCGCCCAGAATCATGAAAGTCGCGGTCCTCCGGCTCCAGCATTCGGCCTGATTGGGGCAACGGCCGCTGCTGCAAATGGTGTGCAACTCGTGTTTTTCGACGATCCGTCGCACGTCGGCGTAGTCGGCCGTGCGGTGCAGACGGATTTTCAGCCATCCGGGTTTTCTGAGTGCGTCTACCTTGTCATGGAACTTCGGCATTTAAGTTCACTATTTTCCAATTGATGCAAAAATAGGAAAAATAATCGACATTTCCCCGGAAAATCCCGATTATTGCTTCCCGTTCGTAAGAATCTTCGGCACAGCCGTTCCGCAGGGGGATTTTTTTTCGTCGATGAAAAGTGAAAGGTCCAAGGTCAAAAGTGTTTTCGCTTTCGGTCCTCCTTTTCTCTTTAGTCCTACTTGTCCCTCCTTTCTCGTTTTGCCCCGTTTTTGTCATTCAGACCGTCTTTTTCTCCTTTGTTCTTTTACTCTGCTCTTTCTCTTTTGTACCATCCCTTGCCATTCAGTTCGTCCCCCCTGTCATTCTGAGGAGCCCTCTCCCCGTCATTCCGAGCACCTGCGAGCCCTCCCCTCTGTCATTCTGAGGAGCGTAGCGACGAAGAATCTAATACAAGGTCATTCTGAACGGAGTAAAGAATCTATTTCTACGCTAAACTTTTGCGAGCAACTCGCAGTTCTATTTTCCTTTTCTCGTACTTTCTTGTGCAAGAAAGTACCAAAGAGCTTTTGCACGGTGAAAATGGCGGCATCCGTCTTCGGTCG
>NZ_CALPDD010000014.1 GCF_943193205.1 Alistipes muris | reverse complement strand
CTTTGCTCTCAGCTTATCGAAAACGTTCATCTTCATGCAGGTTTTCTCGCCTCGGCAAAGCCCGAACGAGTTCGTCTTTGCTCTCAGCTTATCGAAAACGTTCATCTTCATGCAGGTTTTCTCGCCTCGGCAAAGCCCGAACGAGTTCGTCTTTGCTCTCAGCTTATCGAAAACGGTTATCTTCGGTTTCATCGCGGCAAAGATAGTGCAAGCCGCGGGCAATGCCAAATTCCGGTGCTCCCGGGGCCTGCCTGTTCCGCATATGGAGGTTGGGGGCGCATTCTCTCCGTTTTCGGATTCCTCTCTCTTTTCGACCGGAACATGGCAGTTATCGGTTTTCCGGTCGGTTTGGCAGGGTCCGTGCGCTCCAATCCGGAAAATTCTGTTACCTTTGCACTTCACAAGTTGTTCGCAGGCGTGCGGCCCGGTCATGTCGCCGAGGTTTGCATGTTCGTCGCGGCAGACAATTAGACCAATATGAAAGATCACAAAAACGACTCGACGGAGGTGCTCGCGCGTTTCGGACGTGACCGGCGCCCGCGTACTGCCGCCCATGCGGCCGAGCGCGTCGAGCGTCGTCCGCGTTTGCAGCGCGATGCTGCCGATTCGGAGCAGGAGCCCCGTTCCCGGAGAGCTTCGTACAATCCCAATTTCACGCGCGACAACCGTCCCGCGTTCGACGAGAAGCCCCGCCGCACTTCCGGCGGCGAGAGGCCTTTCCGCGGCGGCCGCCCGCAGGCCGAGACCGACAAGCCCCGGTTCGGGACCAAAGGCCGGACAGGGGCCGCATACGACGGGCAGTCCGACAGCAAGCCTTTCGGCGAGCGCGGTCCCAAGCGTTTCGGCGCAAAGCCCGGGGCCAAGGGCGGGTTCAAGAAGTTCGGCGACAAAGCCGACAGCAAGTTCGGGCCCAAGAAGCCTGGGTTCCGCAAGGATAAGCCCGGTTTCCGTAAGCAGGACGACAAGCCGCGGAGTTATCCCAAGTACGACCCCGCCAAGCAGACGGGCGAGATGCGTTTGAACCGTTTCCTCGCGCAGTCGGGCATCTGTTCGCGCCGCGAGGCCGACGATTTCATCACCGCCGGGCTCGTCTCCGTCAACGGGCGGATCGTCACCGAGTTGGGTTCCAAGGTCATGCCTTCCGACGAGGTCCGCTTCAACGACAGCCGCGTCGAGGGCGAGAAGAAAGTCTACCTCGTGCTCAACAAGCCCAAGGGTTATGTCACTTCGCTCGACGACCCCCATGCCGGCAAGCTCGTCATGGATTTGGTCGCCGGGGCCTGCACCGAGCGTATCTATCCCGTCGGGCGGCTCGACAAGAACAGTCTCGGGTTGTTGCTTTTCACCAACGACGGCGATTTGACCAAGCAGCTCACGCATCCTTCCTACCGTAAGAAGAAGATTTACCAGGTCACGCTCGACAAGCCCCTCACGCGCGCCGACATGGACCGCATCGCCGAGGGCGTCACGTTGGAGGACGGCGAGATTTTCGCCGACGAGATTTCCTACGTCAAGGAGAACAAGCAGGAGGTCGGCATCGAAATCCACTCGGGGCGCAACCGTATCGTGCGCCGTATCTTCGAGTTCCTCGGTTATACCGTCACCAAGCTCGACCGCGTTTACTACGCCGGGCTCACCAAGAAGAACCTCAAGCGCGGTGCATGGCGTTTCCTCACCCGCGAGGAGGTCGAGCGGCTCAAGTCCGGCCGATACGAGTAGTCCTCGTTCTTGCAATAGACAGGCGCCCCGAATCTGCTGGATTCGGGGCGTCGCTTTATTTACTATGGATTCAGAGTTCCCGGACTACGTTCGGCCCGTCGGGCAGCAGCAGGCGGATTTCCTGCCGGCGGTTTTTGTAGAATCCTTCCAGCGGGTAGCCGCAGGTATCCGCTTCGTCCATCGACGCCGCGCAGTTCGTTGCGCTCGGCATCTTCAGCGGGTTGGTGTGGCAGGCAGGGTTCGCAGCCGTGGGTTACGACTGCGGTTCCGATACAGGCCGCCCAAAGAAGTAGTATTCGTCGTATGCGAGGGGATTATATTTCCATGTCGTCGTCGCTGCGTTCCGCAGTGTCGGCGTTGTCGTCCTGGAGGTCGTCGGCCCCCTTTATTTCGTCGTCGTAATAGTCTTTTTCGTCTTCTTCCTGTGCGTTGTCGTCGATTTTGACGTCGATTTTCACCAGGTAGGCCACTTCGTCCGTGTCGAACGGTACGGCATAGAAGAAGTCGCCGTTGGGTTTGTCTACACGCATCATCGCGTCGGTGAATCCGGTGGGGTACTTCGCCTTTACGGCCTCTTGCATCTCGGGGCTCAGGTTCCGGTAGCTTGTTACGATATGTTTCTTCACAATATGCTGTTTGGTCATGGTTGTGCGGAAATTTTCTGCAAGTATAAACAAAATTTGTCTATCGTGCCACGCCGGCAATTTTTTTTTGCAATTTTTTTGTTTTTGCTCGCTCTTACGAACAAATTATGTACCTTTACACAAGTTATTCGCTTTTTTATGGTCCGCCGAAGAATCGAGGAGCTGCGCCGGCAGCTCGAATTCCACAATCATAAGTACTACGTCGAAAACGCGCCCGAGATTTCGGATTTCGATTTCGACCGCATGATGCGCGAGTTGCAGGAGCTGGAGGCCGCGCATCCCGAGTTCGCCGACCCCGATTCGCCTACGGCCCGCGTCGGCAGCGACATTTCCGCCGAGTTCGCCACCGTCAAGCACCGTTATCCCATGCTGTCGTTGAGCAATACCTATTCGCTCGACGAGCTCCACGAGTTTTTGGAGCGTATCGAGCGCGAGTGCGGGCCTGCGGAGTACGTTTGCGAGCTCAAGTTCGACGGCACGGCCATTTCGCTCACTTACGAGAACGGGCGTTTGCTGCGCGCCGTCACGCGCGGCGACGGCGTCCAGGGCGACGACGTCACCGCCAATATCCGTACCGTGCGGTCCGTGCCCCTAAGATTGCGGGGCAGTGATTGGCCTGCGTTCTTCGAGATTCGCGGCGAGGTGTTGATGCCTTACGCTTCGTTCGACAAGATCAACGCCGAGCGCGAGGCCGCCGGGGAGCCTTTGTTCGCCAATCCGCGCAACGCCGCCGCCGGGACGCTCAAGCAGCAGCAGTCGGCCGTGGTCGCGCGCCGCGGGCTGGATTGTACGCTCTACCAGCTTTCGGGCGACGGCCTTCCGTTCGAGACCCATTGGCAAAGTTTGCAGAAGGCCCGCGAGTGGGGTTTCAAGGTCTCCGACTGCGGCCGTATCTGCCGTTCCGCCGCCGAGGTCGACGCTTTCATCGCCCATTGGGACGAGGCGCGGCGCAAGTTGCCGTTCCCGACCGACGGCGTCGTCATCAAGGTCAACAGCTTCGCCGAGCGGCGCAAGATCGGTTTCACCGCCAAGGCGCCCAAGTGGGCCGTGGCTTATAAGTTCAAGGCCGAGCAGGCGCTCACCCGGCTCGTCAGCGTCGATTTCCAGGTCGGGCGTACCGGGGCCGTCACGCCCGTCGCCAACCTTGAGCCCGTGCAGCTGGCTGGTACTACCGTGCGGCGCGCCACGCTCCACAACGCCGAGCAGATGGCCCTTCTCGACATCCGTCCCGGCGACATGGTCTACGTCGAAAAGGGCGGTGAAATCATCCCCAAGATTACCGGGGTCGAGCTCGCCGGGCGTTCTGCCGACAGCAGGCCCTTTAAGTATATCGACACCTGCCCCGAGTGCGGCACTCCGTTGGTGCGTTACGAGGGCGAGGCCAAGCATTATTGTCCCAACCAGAGCGGCTGCCGCCCGCAGATTATCGGGCGCATCATCCATTTCATCCGGCGCAAGGCGCTGGACATCGACGGGTTGGGCGAGGAGACGGTCGAGCTGCTCTACGAGAACGGGTTGGTCCATGATATTTCCGACCTCTACGATTTGAGGGCCGAGCAGCTCGCGCCCCTTCCGCGTCTGGGCGAGAAGTCCGCCGAGAATATCGTCCGGTCGGTCCGCGCGTCGCTTCAGGTGCCTTTCCAGCGCGTGCTCTTCGGGTTGGGCATCCGTTTCGTCGGCGAGACTACGGCCAAGTACCTGGCCGACCATTTCCGGTCGTTGGACGCCGTCATGCACGCTTCGCGCGAGGAGTTGGTCGAGGCCGACGAGGTCGGGGGCAAGATTGCCGACGCCATTCTCGATTACTTCGCCGATTCCGAGAACCTGCGGATTATCGGTCGTCTGCGCGACGCCGGGTTGCAGTTCGAGGCCGAGGAGCGGGCGTTGGCTTCCGAGGCGTTGGCCGGGAAAAGTTTCGTCATCTCCGGCAAGTTCGCCGATCATTCCCGCGACGAGCTCAAGGAGTTGATCGAGCTGCACGGCGGGCGCAACCTCGCGGCCGTCTCCGCCAGCGTCGATTTCATCGTCGCCGGGGAGAACATGGGGCCTGCCAAGTTGAAGAAGGCCGAGAAGTTGGGCGTCCGCATCATCTCCGAGCAGGAGTTCATCGCCATGCTCGGCGGTGACGCGTCTTCGCAGGATGCGGCGGAAAAGGCGGAGCAGGGAACGTTGTTCTGACGGCGGAGGGCTCGCGTCGTTTTTCTCGGCAGGGCCCGAACCGTGATTTTTAATTAGGGAAAAGATATGTTGCAGCACAAACTTGCCGGCGTCGGGGTCGCCATGATTACCCCTTTCACGGCCGAGGGCCGGGTCGATTACGAGGCGTTGGCCCGCATGATCGACTATGTCATCGAGGGGGGTGTCGATTACATCGTCGCCTTGGGCACCACGGCCGAAACGCCGACCCTCTACATGCCCGAGCGGGCCGTCATCGCCATGTTCATCACCAACCACATCGCCGGGCGCGTGCCGTTGGTCATCGGGTGCGGCGGCAATTCCACTTCCGAGGTCCTCGACCAGTTGCGCGAGTTCGACCTGCGGGGCGCCGATGCCATCCTCAGCGTCACGCCTTATTATAACAAGCCTTCGCAGGAGGGGCTCTACCAGCATTTCCGTACCGTCGCCGAGCATTCGCCCCTGCCCGTCATCCTCTACAACATCCCCGGCCGCGCCGGGGTCAACATGACCGCCGAGACTACACTGCGCTGCGCGCGCGATTTCGACAAGGTCATCGGTATCAAGGAGGCTTCCGGCAATATCGACCAGATACAGCAGATTATCGACCGTCGGCCCGACGGGTTCCTGGTCCTTTCCGGCGACGACGGGATGGTCCTGCCCGTCATGCAGCGGGGCGGCGACGGCGTCATTTCCGTCGCGGCCAACGCCTTTCCCGCCCGTTTCATGCAGTGCGTCAACCACGCCAAGGCTGGCGACTTCGCGCAGGCCGAAGCCGAGTTCGCCGCATTGGACGAGGCCGTCAAGGCTCTTTTCGCCGAGGGCAATCCCACAGGCGTCAAGTGCGCCCTTTCGATCATGGGCAAAATCGGTCCCGCCTTGCGGCTGCCGTTGGTCGAGGGTTCCGCCGACTTGCGCGAGCGGTTCCGGCGGTTGATTGCGGAATACGATTTGCGATAGATTTGCGTTATTGTTCTTAAACGCATTTGTCATGAAACGGTTTCTGTGCTTGTTGTTGCTTCTCCCCGCATGGGCCGGGGCCCAGGTGCCTGTCGAGGACGACATCCTCGCCCGGACGCTCGATTCGTCGTCTCCTTATTATTATACGACGCTCATGATGCGTTACCGCGCAGGCGATCCGACCCTCACCGACCTCGACTACCACTATCTTTATTACGGTTACGCCTACCAGGAGAGTTACAAGCCCTTGATTCCCGTTCCCGAGTTGGACAAGCTGTTGTTGCTCGCGTCGTCCGTCGATACCGAGAATCCCCAGAAGGAGACCCTCGAAACCATCATCGCCACTGGCAACGATGTGCTCGCGCGCGATCCGTTCAGTCCCAAGGTGCTCAACCTCATGGCTTTCGCCTACGACATGCTCGGCGACAAGGAGCAGGCCGCCGCTTATGCCGCCCGCATGAACGGCGTTTTGCGTGCTGTCCTCGCTTCCGGCGACGGGCTCAGCCAGCAGTCGCCGCGCCACGTGCTCATGTTCGACCACGCGCTCGATTTGCTCGACGTCGAGGAGCTGCCTTACGGCAAGGCCCGCATCGTCAGCCGCAACGTCGAGTTCGTGCCCCTGCTCAAGCCTTACGTCGTCGAGGGGCGCAAGCGCCGCGGTTTCTACTTCGACTTCGGCCGTGTTTATTGGAACAAGCCCGAGGGCTATACTTATAAGCGCGACCGTACCTGGCAGTTCAATAACCTCAAACCCCGCGAATACAAATGATTCGTCGCCTGTTTTTCCTGCTGCTGACCCTTGCTGTTTGCTCGGCTTGTTCCCGCAACAAGATCGAAACTCCGCAGGGTCCTGTCGGGCGGACCGTGCTCATGTATTTCCCGTGGGCGCAGGACCTTGCGACCTATACCAAGAAGAATATCGAGGACATGGAGCGCGTCGTCGCGCAGGGGGCTCTGCACGACGAGCGGTTGTTGGTTTTTTACATGGATTCCCATACGACTGCTTCCTTGTTCGAGTTGCGCGCCGATAAGGGGCGCTGCATTCGGGTGTGGAAGAAAAGTTATGCCCCCGCGCCCGATGTCACCACCGCCCAGGGCATCGCTTCGGTGCTCGACGACGTGCGCCGTTTCGCGCCCGCCGACCGTTTCGCCATGACCATCGGCAGCCACGGCATGGCTTGGTTGCCCGCCCGGAGTGCCTCTCCCAGGGCTGCCGACCGTTCGGGCGTTCCCGAGAAGGAATATTGGGAGTATGCCGCCCCCGACCGTCCCCTCACCCGGTGGTTCGGCGGTACTACGCCCGATTCCCGCGCCGACATCGCTACTTTGGCCGAGGGTATCCGCAGCGCTGGCATGAAGCTGGATTTCATCCTCTTCGATGATTGTTACATGGCTTCCGTCGAGGTCGCCTACGCGTTGAGGGACGTTGCCGACCACCTCGTGGCTTCCACTTCCGAGGTCATGGCCGCCGGGTTTCCTTATGCCCATGTCGGGCCTCACCTCGTCGGGCAGACCGATTTCGAGGGTATCGCTCAGGCGTTCTACGATTTCTATATGGCTTATCCGTATCCCTACGGTACGGTCAGCACCATTGTCTGTTCCGAGCTCGATGCCCTTGCCAGCGTCATGGCCCGTATCAACGCGCGGTTCGCGTTCGACAGCGCCAACCTCTCCGCCTTGCAGCGGCTCGACGGCTATTCGCCCGTGCGGTTCTTCGACATGGGCGATTACGTGCGGCAGCTTTGTTCCGACCCGGCGCTTCTCGGCGAGTTCGAGGCGCAGTTGGAGCGGGTCGTTCCCGCCGCGTTCCGCCGCCATACGCCCGCGTTCTATTCCATGACCAACGGCGTCAACCCCATCCGCACCTTTTCGGGCATCACCACTTCCGACCCCAGCGTCTCGTCGCTGACCGTCTCCGCCAAGCTCGACACCGAGTGGTGGCAGGCTACCCACCCTTGATTCCCCGCTCCGTATGATTCGTCTCCGGCCGCCCGTTGCTTCGGGCGGCCGTTTTTTTCTCCGCCGGGCAGTGTATATAATCGGCCGATTTTTTTCCTTTTCCGCCGAATTTTTCTTACCTTTGAATGCAAAAAGTCCAAATTACGAATAAGCTATAGCATGAAAAAAGTCGATGTGATCCTCGGGCTGCAATGGGGCGACGAGGGCAAGGGCAAGGTCGTGGACGTGCTCACTCCGCGTTACGATGTCGTCGCCCGGTTCCAGGGCGGCCCCAACGCCGGGCATACGCTGGAGTTCAACGGCGAGAAGTACGTCCTGCGGTCCATTCCTTCGGGTATCTTCCAGGGCGGCAAGACCAATGTCATCGGTAACGGCGTGGTCATCGACGCCATTCTGTTCCGCGCCGAGGCCGAGGAGTTGGCCAAGAGCGGTCACGACCTCACGCGCCAGCTCTGCATCTCCAAGAAGGCCCATCTGATTCTGCCTACCCACCGTTTGCTCGACGCCGCTTACGAGGCCGCCAAGGGCAGCGCCAAAATCGGCACCACGGGCAAGGGCATCGGTCCGACCTATACCGACAAGGTCAGCCGCAGCGGCATGCGCGTCGGCGATTTGCTCAGCCCCGATTTCCGGGAGATTTACAGCCGCGCCAAGGCCCGTCACGAGCGCATTCTCCGCAGTCTCGATTATTCGTATGACCTCGCCGGGCTCGAAAGCCAGTGGTTCGAGGCCGTCGAGTTCCTCAAGCGCTTCCGCTTCATCGACAGCGAGTATTTCATCAACGGCGCCCTTGCCGAGGGTAAGAGCGTCTTGGCCGAGGGGGCGCAGGGCACCTTGCTCGACATCGACTTCGGTTCTTATCCGTTCGTCACTTCGTCCAACACCGTCAGCGCCGGGGTCTGCACCGGGCTCGGCATCGCGCCCAACCGCATCGGCGAGGTCTTCGGCATCTTCAAGGCCTATTGTACGCGCGTCGGCAGCGGTCCGTTCCCTACCGAGCTCTTCGATGAGACCGGCGATAGGTTGTGTTCCGTCGGCCACGAGTTCGGCGCCGTCACAGGGCGTAAGCGCCGTTGCGGGTGGCTCGACCTCGTCGCGCTCAAGTATTCCATCATGATCAACGGCGTCACGCAGCTCATCATGATGAAGTCCGACGTCATGAACGACTTCGACACCATCCGCGTCGCTACGGCCTACGACATCGGCGGGCAGGTCTCCGGCGAGTTCCCCTATGACATCGCCGATTCTCTCAAGCCCGTCTATACCGACTTCGAGGGTTGGAAGTGCGACTTGCGCGGGTGTAAATCCTACGGCGAGTTCCCCGCCGCGTTCCGGCGTTACGTCGAGTTCATCGAGCGCGAAACGGGCGTTCCCGTCCGGATCATCTCCGTCGGTCCCGACCGCGGCGAAACCATCGTAAGAGAATAAAGGTGAAAGGTGAATCCGCCGTTTTGTCATTCGGCTTCCCGCAGTTATTCCGAGTTTGTTTATTGTCATCCCGAGTTTGTTTACTGTCATTCTTAGTTTGTTTACTGTCATTCTGAGCCCTTTTCATTGTCATTCTGAGCGAAGCGAAGAATCTAACATTATTTAATCCATATTTATGAAAAACCAGTTGAAAATCGTTGTTCTGGCCAAGCAGGTGCCCGATACCCGCAACGTGGGTAAGGACGCCATGACGCCCGAGGGCACGGTCAACCGCGCGGCTCTGCCCGCCATCTTCAACCCCGAGGACCTCAATGCGCTCGAAATGGCCCTTTCGTTGAAGGACCGGGTCGAGGGCGCGACGGTCCACATCCTCACCATGGGGCCCCAGCGCGCCGCCGACATCATCCGCGACGCCATGTTCCGCGGGGCCGACGGGGGTTACCTCCTCTCCGGCCGCGAGTTCGCCGGGTCCGATACCTTGGCTACTTCCTACGCCCTTTCGTGCGCTTTGCGTAAAATCGGGCCCGACATCATCATCGCCGGGCGCCAGGCCATCGACGGCGATACGGCGCAGGTCGGACCGCAGGTCGCCGAGAAGCTCGCTTTGCCGCAGGTCACTTACGCTGAGGAGATTGTCGAAATCAAGGACGCTTCGCTCGTCATCAAGCGGCGGCTCAGCAGCGGTACCGAGGTCGTCGAGTGCCCCGTTCCCGCCGTCGTCACCGTCAACGCGTCGGCTCCCGAGTGCCGGCCGCGCAACGCCAAGCGCGTCATGAAGTTCAAGTGCGCCCTCGCAGGGTCCGAAATCGCCGCCGCGCCCGATTCCGAGGCCGCACGGCGCGCCGTTGCGAAGCCTTATCTTCAGATTGTCGAGTTCGCCGCTGCCGACGTCGATCCCGATCCCCAGCAGTTGGGTCTCAGCGGGTCGCCCACCAAGGTCAAGAAGATCGAGAACGTCGTCTTCCAGGCCAAGGAGGCCAAGCGGCTCACGGCCGCCGACGAGGATATCAATTCACTGATGGTCGAACTCATCGCGAGCCATACGCTCGGTTAAATCGTTTTAGCATTATGAACAACATATTCGTCTATATCGAGATCGAGGAGGGCAAGGTCGCCGACGTAAGTCTCGAATTGCTGACCAAGGGCCGCGAGTTGGCCTCGACCTTGGGCGTCGGGCTCGACGCCGTGGTGCTCGGCGAGAAGCTCGCAGGCATCGAAAAGGAGCTCGCCAAGTACGGCGCCGACACCGTGTGGGTCGCCGACGACAAGACTTTCGCTCCGTTCCGCACGCTGCCCCATACGGCAGTTCTGTGCGGGCTCATCGAGCAGGAGAAGCCCCAGATCGTTCTTTTCGGCGCCACCTGCATCGGCCGCGACTTCGCGCCCCGCGTGTCGTCCGCCTTGCACAGCGGTCTGACCGCCGACTGCACCCAGTTAGTCATCGGCGACCACAAGGACCCCAAGACCGGCAAGGAGTACACCGACCTGCTGTACCAGATTCGTCCCGCTTTCGGCGGCAACATCATCGCCACCATCGTCAACCCCGACTGCCGGCCGCAGATGGCTACCGTCCGCGAGGGCGTCATGCGCAAGGAGTACGCCGCGCAGCCCGGCAGGGGCGAGGTCCGCGCCATCGACTGGAAGAAGTTCGTCAAGGATACCGACCTCGCCGTGCGTATCGTCGAGCGCCAGATCGAGGAGCGCAAAATCGACATCAAGGGGGCAGGCATCATCGTCGCCGGAGGTTACGGCATGGGTTCCAAGGAGAATTTCAAGCTCGTCCACGAGCTCGCCGACGTCCTGGGCGGTGAGGTCGGCGCCAGCCGCGCCGCCGTCGACGCCGGGTTCACCGACCATGCGCGCCAGGTCGGCCAGACAGGCGTCACGGTGCGTCCCAAGCTCTACATCGCCTGCGGCATCTCGGGTCAGATCCAGCACACGGCCGGCATGGACCAGTCGTCGATGGTCATTTCCATCAACTCCGACCCCGAGGCTCCCATCTGCAAGCTCGCCGACTATGCCATCACGGGCGACGTCAACGACATCATTCCCAAAATGATCAAGTATTACAAGCAAAATTCAAAGTAATGGCCAATTTCTTTTCAGATAACAAGGATTTGCAGTTCCACCTCCAGCATCCCGCGATGCGCAAGATCGTGGAGCTCAAGGAGCGCGGTTTCGCCGAGAAGGACCTCTACGACTACGCTCCGCAGAATTTCGACGACGCCATGGATTCCTACCGCCGCGTGCTCGAAATCGCCGGCGAGGTGTGCGGCGAGGTCATCGCGCCCAACGCCGAGGGGGTCGACCACGAGGGTCCGCGCGTCGTCAACGACCACGTCGAGTACGCTTCCGGCACCGTCCAGAATATGAAGGCCATCGTCGACGCCGGTCTGAGCGGCCTCACGCTGCCGCGCAAGTACGACGGTTTGAACTTCCCGCTCGTCTGCTTCGTCATGGCCAACGAGATGGTCGCCCGCGCCGATGCCGGGTTCGAGAATATCTGGGGTTTGCAGGACTGCGCCGAGACGCTCAACGAGTTCGCGTCCGAGGAGATCAAGCAGAAGTTCCTGCCGTGGGTTTCGGCCGGGGCCACCTGCGCCATGGACCTCACCGAGCCCGACGCCGGTTCCGACCTCGGGGCCGTCATGCTCAAGGCCACCTGGTCCGAGGAGAAGCAGACATGGCTCCTGAACGGTGTAAAACGTTTTATCACCAACGGCGACGGCGACGTCTCGCTCGTGCTGGCACGCACCGAGGAGGGCACCGCCGATGCGCGCGGTCTCTCGATGCTCGTCTACGACAAGCGCGACGGCGGCGTCAAGGTGCGCCGTATCGAGAACAAGCTCGGTATCAAGGGTTCGCCCACCTGCGAGTTGGTCTTCACCAACGCTCCCGCTCAGTTGGTCGGCGACCGTAAGATGGGCCTTATCAAGTACGTCATGTCGCTCATGAACGCCGCCCGCCTGGGTATCGGCGCCCAGTCGGTCGGTACGTGCGAGGCCGCTTACCGCGAGGCGCTGAAGTATGCCCACGAGCGCGCCCAGTTCGGCAAGCCCATCATCCGGTTCGCCGCCATTTCGGAGATGCTCTCCAACATGAAGGCCAAGTTGCAGGGTGCCCGCGCGCTGCTCTACGAGACCACCCGTTTCGTCGAGATTTACAAGCAGTATACCCACATTTCGCACGAGCGTTCGCTCGAAGCCGAGGAGCGCCAGGAGATGAAGTTCTATACCCGCCTGGCCGACGGTTTCACGCCGCTCGTCAAGCTCTTTTCGTCGGAGTACGCCAACCAGCTGGCCTACGACGCCATCCAGATTCACGGCGGTTCGGGCTTCATGAAGGATTACCCCTGCGAGCGCATCTACCGCGACGCCCGCATCATGAACATCTACGAGGGTACCTCGCAGTTGCAGGTCGTGGCGGCCATCAACGCCGTCACTAAGGGCACGTTCATGGAGCAGATCGAGCGTTACGCTGCCGACACCTACTCCGAGTGCATGCAGCCCGTCGTCGCCAAGCTCAAGGAGCTGACGGCCAAGTTCGCCGAGATGGTCGAGCGCGTCGAGTCCGGCGACAAGGAGAAGCCCGGGTTCAAGGATTTCCATGCGCGCCGGCTCGTCGAGACCGCCGGGCATATCATCATCACCTATCTGCTCGCCCGTCAGGCCGGGGAGTGCGAGGACTACATCAATTCCGCGCGCATCTTCGTCAAGTTGGCCGAGGGCAAGATTTCGGAAGCCTATACCTACGTCATGAATTCTTCGTTCGACGACGTAGATTTGTTCAAGGCCGTCGAGCAGGAGTGTTAGCCGTTCCGCAGCGGGATTAGCGCCCGCCGGAATGTTCCGCAAAAAGGGCAGACCTTGCAGGGTCTGCTCTTTTTGGCTTCGGGCGTGTTTGTTTCGGCCGCGGATTTCGTACCTTTGTCGTCGGAAAACATATCGTTAAATCGTTTTAATTTCGGATTTCAGATGAAAGAGCAGGAAAACGGGCTTTTCGAGCCCATCGAAGAACCGCAGGCTCCCGACGCGGAGACTGCCGAAGACGATACGCTGCGCACGGCTCGCCGCAACATGCTGTTGGGGTTGCTGTGGTGCGTGGGCGGTCTGATTTTCAGCTTCGTATCTTATTATTTCACCGAGGCGGGCGGCCGTTACGTCATTGCGACGGGTGCCATCGTTTGGGGTGCCGTTCAGGCTGTCAGCGGTCTTGTCGCCTACGTGCGGGAGCTGCGCGGCCGCGGCGCGTATGCCACTGCCCGGCAGGCCGTTGTGCTCGGCGTTTGTGCAGGCGCGGTCATCGCCGGGCTGGGTTACGCCTCGTGGCGCATGGTGCATGCCGACGACGTGGAGTATCTCGCGACCGAACAGCAGTGCGAATGGCCCGAACTGGGACTGCGGGTGAGCGTTCCGGCCGGATTTTCCGAGCTCGAAACCACGGGCCGCGAGGAGACCGATTCGACCTACGCCTATCGGAAGGTTCTGGCCTACAACGACGACCGCATGTTCATGGTCGAGGGCCATGCGGGCAATCTGACGGATGCCGGAATCGCGCAGGTGGATGAAATGACCGAAGCGTTGGGCGAGCAGGCCGCAGCTTTCCTCGACGGCGGTCTGACGGGCAGCGGCGAAATCGTCGTGCTCGGCGGCATCCGGATGCTCCGGCATGTCGGGCGTCGTACCGATTATCCGGAGTGGAACACCGTGCTGTACGATGCGGCGCATGACGGTTCGCTCGTTTCGATTTACTATTACACCCGTTCGGACGATGCGGCGGCCGAAGCCGATGCGTTTGTCTCCGACCACGTCGAATGGGGCTTAGAGTAGTTGTTAAAACGTTTTAACAAGCTCTTGCAATGTCATTCTGAGCGCAGCGAAGAATCTATGGATATTTAGTTGCGCTCGGATTTAGTCTCGAACACTGTAAATCCGCGGAACCTCTCAGAGGTTCCGCGGGTTTCGTATTCAGAAGAGGGTAGGCATGGGCGGCGGGAAGCCGGGGCCTGCGGGACACAGGTTGTCGATGCGGCGCCCGGCCTGCAAGGCCCGGCGGAGGGTGTAGAACGTGCCGCCGGGCGAACCGTCGAACCACGCGACGAGCCGCGCGGCATGGCTCACCAAGTAATCGTTGCGCTGCATGTAGACGCCCCGGTGGTATCGGGCCGACAGCACCGTCGTCTCGTCCGCCGCGGCGACGATTCGCCCGAAGCGCTCGCGGTCGGAGTTGCTAAAACGATTTATATGCCCCTCGAACGGCACCACGGCGACCAGCCGCAGTCCCGACAGCCTGTCGCGGCAGGCGAGCACCGTTTCGGCGGCGGCCATGTCGAACCCAGCGGCCATGCCGCTCAGAAACGTGCGGCAGCCCTCGGCGTAGAGGGTCTCGACGGCGCGTTGCAGGGCAGCCGCCGCCTCGCCGCAGTAGGTGCGGTGGCCCGTGAAAGCGACGGCGGTTGCGGGGTTGGGATTCATCGGCGGTAAAGATAGTATTTTTGGCCCGGACTTTGCTGAACGGGGACATGAATCTTTTAATTTCAACAACCATGAAGAACACTGGTATCATCATTACGTCGCTGCTGGGCGGGCTGATCGTCGGCTCGGCGCTCACCATGCTTTTCACGCCCCAGTCGGGGATGGAAACGCGCAAGCAAATCAAGGACTTCCTGACCGATGAAATCGACCGCATGAAGGACAAGGTCCAGAAAGTGCACGACCAAATCGAGGATGCCCGCTGCAAGTGCGAGCACCAGCAGTAAACCCCTGTCCGTTCGGAGAACCGCATGTCTACGGGTAACAAGTCCGCCGGGAGCGGAAATTTCTTCCTCGCGCTGCTTCTTTTCTGCGTGACGGCCATGATTGCAGTCGTGCTGCTGATCGTGGCGCTGCTCATCGCGGTGTCGGAGTGGCTGGGGTCGTTCACATGGGCGGCGCTGCTGGTGGGAGGTGTTTTTGTGCTGGCCGCCGCAGGCATCTATTTCTTTGCCATCAAGGATCCGGTACGGCAAATCCGGGCCCGCATCGAAACGGTTTACGACGTGGCCCGGCTGCTCAAGCAGGGCTACGACTGGGTGGCGGCCAAGCTGGAATTCTTCGTCCGGCTGAAACACGAACTGTGGCCCTCCGAATAACGGAAAAGCGGCTTTCCCCGATGGAAAGCCGCTTTTCGTTGGGACAGGGCGCCGCCTATTTCTTGAAATAGCGGTTGTAGAGCCCCTCGAAACCCTTGCCGTGGCGGGCTTCGTCTTTGGCCATCTCGTGCACGGTGTCGTGTACGGCGTCGAGGTTCTGCTCCTTGGCCAGACGCGCCAGGCGCATCTTGTCCTCGCAGGCGCCGCACTCGGCGTTCATGCGCTTGAAGAGGTTGGTCTTGGTGTCCCAGACCACCTCGCCGATGAGCTCGGCGAACTTCGAGGCGTGCTCGGCCTCCTCCCACGCATAGCGCTTGTAGGCCTCGGCGATTTCGGGGTAGCCCTCGCGGTCGGCCTGGCGGCTCATGGCCAGGTACATGCCCACCTCGGTGCACTCGCCCATGAAGTGGTTCTGCAAGCCTTCCCACAATTCGGGGCTGGCACCTTTGCCGTCGCCGATCTGGTGGACGGTGACGAAATCGAGATTGCCTTCCTGCTCCTCGACCTCGACGAACTTATCCTTGCCGACCTTGCACATCGGGCACTGCTCGGGAGCTTCGGGACCTTCGTGAATGTACCCGCAGACGGTACAACGCCATTTCTTTGCCATAATCTTGATTGTTTGAGTGTTTGTAGTTTCTGTTTCCTCTGCAAAAGTAACAAAACGGACGCAATATCGGATAAAAATCCGATATTCTTTTTTTATGTAGGCATAGGCTGCGTCTATAGCTGTTCGCGGGCGAGAACCGCTTCCTCGACGAGCCCCACGTCGGTGGCGTCCTTGACCAGCACGCGCTTGTCGCGGTCGAGCAGGTAGAGCGCCGGGATGGCCGAGAGGTTGTAGGCGGAAGTCTCGCGCACGACGCAGCCTTTGTCGTAGGAGTTGATCCACGATGCCGGGACATGCCCGCGGTAGGCGAGCCATTCGCCGAGGTCCTCATCGGGATAGAATGCCAGCACTTTCAACCGCCCGTCGGCGATCAGCCGCCGGAGTACCGGCGAGATTTCGATGGCTTCGTGGATTTCGCGGCACATCGGGCATCCGGGGTTGTTGATGAAAAGCAGCACGTATTCGGCCCTGAGGTCGTAGAGCCGCCGGGAGACGCCCGATTCGAGCGTGTAGCGGAAGTCGTTGGCCCGCTGTCCGATGCGGTTCTGCCGCGCCATGTCCAGCGCGTATTGGGGCCCGATGCGTTCGTACTGGTCGTAGAACGGCGCGGCGAGCTGCGCTTCGAGCACGGGAATGTAGAACTCGTCGTTGCGCATCGACGAATTGGGGTCGGCCAGAACCCGCTCGGCCAACCAGACGAAATAATCGGTCATGGGCCGCGAAACGCCGGCCCGGCGCATCAAATCGGCCATGGGGGCGGGGTCGGCGGGCCGGTCCGAAATGACAGCCACGAACTGGGCGAAATGGTTGAGCATCTGCGCCGTGTCGGCCTTGTGGACGAACATGGTGTCCGTGAAATCGAACTTGTCCCAATAGTGCCCGCGCAGGTAATCGCGCTTCTGCTCCTGGGGCAGGGCCGCCGGCGGGATGGGCGGCAGAAAGACGTAGCGGCGCTCGGGCCTGGCCGCAGTCTGCGGCGCACGGCGGCCGCACGACACGACGGTCAGCAGGAGCGCTATTATATATAGGAGTCGGAACGAGGTTTTCATAGCGTAAAGATAAACCGAATAGCCGGGAATTCAAAATACGGAGCACGAACCCTGCCGCAGAGCGCAAAAATCCCGGTCCTCCTTGCGGGGAACCGGGATGGCTGAAACGTCCGGAGGGGCTATTTCCAGTTGAGAATCTTGTGGAAATCGAACTCCTCGGGATTGGGCACGTATTTTCTGGCCTCCTCGTAATCGGCCGGAGTGATGGCGTTCAGGATATTCTCGACCACCGACGTGAACTTGTCCGAATGGATGTCGACCAGACGGGGCGGAATCTTGCCCGAAGCGGGGTCCTGCAAATCCTTGAGGTAGAGGGGCGAAACATTGCCCTCCGAATCGACGTAGACCATGCAGCCCGTCTTGCCCTCGGTGAAGAGCTTGTGCACGCCGATGCCCAGCTCCGAACAATAGGTGAGGTCGTAGGCGATGGGGGTCTGGCAGCGGATTTCGTAGCCCAGCTCCACGGGACGGCTCTTGACCTTGAGCCCGAGCTCCTTGACGCGCTTCTCGATCATCTCGTTGAAGATATGCGCCTTGGACACCTTGCCCAGCTCGGGATGCCCGTGGTCGTCGTAGGTGAAGTGGATGCCGCTCTTGCGGATTTCCTCGTCGCTCAATGCGTGGAACACACCTTCCGAGATGACGGCGGCGCCGTAGTCCATGCCCATGATTTTACGCTTGATGATCGACGAGATGACCATGTTGACGATCTTCTCGACCGTGATTTCGGTCTTGTTGAACATCTCGGGGATGACGATCATCGGGTAGTGGCAGGCCTCGCCGATGCCGAATGCGAGGTGGCCGGCACTGCGGCCCATGGCGGCCAGCACGAACCAGTTGCCGCTGGTGCGGGCGTCTACGTAGACGGCGCGGGCGATGACGGCGCCTTTGTCCTTGGCCGATTCGTAGCCGAACGTCGGCGTACCCTTCGGAAGCGGCAGGTCGTTGTCGATGGTCTTCGGCACGTGGATGTTGGCGATGGGGTATTTCTTGCTCTCAAGGAACTTGGCGATGCGGTTGGCCGTCGAAGCGGTGTCGTCGCCGCCCACCGTGACGAGCAGCTTGATGTTGTTGTCGGTGAAGAACTTGAGATTGAAATTGTTCTCGAAGTCCGAATCCTTGGGCTTGAAACGGCTCATCTGGAGGAACGAACCGCCCTGGTTGAAAATGCTGTCGGCCATGCGGTAGTCGATGTCGACGGTCCGGGGTTCGGGGATGAAGAGCCCGGTGTAACCCTCGTGCAGGCCGATTACGCGATAACCGTGGTGCAGGAACGTCTTGGCGACGCTGCCCACCACCGTGTTCATGCCGGGGGCCGGACCGCCCCCGGTCAGAATAGCAATAGCTTCTTTCATAGGAGTATTGGAGTGAGTTGTTTTTTCGGAAGCCAAAATTACGCCTTTTTTTTCAAACCGACAAGAAAACCGGGCGCGATTCGCGGGGATGCCGCGCGGGAAAAAAGAAGAGCGGTTTCCACTGCTGAAAACCGCTCCGACGGGAATTGGGTAATTTATCGTTTACTCAACCACCTTCACGTCGATGGCCTGCTCGCCCTTGGCGCCGTTGCCGACCTCGAATTCGACGTGCTGACCTTCGTTGAGCGACTTGAAACCATCCGTTAAGATGCCCGAGAAGTGAACGAAAATCTCCTTGCCGTTCTCTCCAGTAATGAATCCGTAGCCTTTCTTGCTATCGAACCATTTTACCTGACCTTTCATAAAAAAGCGATTAAAGTGTGAATTGTGTTCCGCAAAGTAACGCAAAAAAGGTCGGTTTTCAAAACTTATCCGCTTATTTTTTCGTCTTTGCGGGATTTTTCGTATCTTAGCCATTGCTGAGATACTCCCGCTCGGCAAAATGCAAACAAGTTTGCTTTTGCCCTCACTTATTCGTATCTTCGGCAAGAGAATCGCATACTAATTCGGGCGATATGGGTAGAAAATTCAAACTTGCATTGGCGGCGCTGCTCGGCTTTTCGGCCGCCTGCTCTTCGGCGAAACACTCCGCGGGCCGCAGTTCCGGGCCGCAGGAAGCCATCGGTGTGGAGATGCGTTCGGACACGACGCATTATCGGATTGTCGTGATGTACGGCGTGCGGCCGCCCCGCGGGACGGTGATGGAGACGCTGCCCGATTCGGTGACAGCGCCGACAGGGATCCCCGCACCGCAGGCTCCGCAGGAGGAGAAGCAGGCCGAATAGTCATGGCCGGACGACGGTTGGGGCTCCGCAAGCGGCTGGCCCTCAACATATTTTCCGACCTTTACCGCTCGACGGTCGCCGAGCATCGGCTCGATACGCTCTTTTGGGAATGCACGCTGCGGTGCAATCTTTCGTGCCGCCATTGCGGCAGCGACTGCCGGGTGGACCCTGGGGTGAAAGACATGCCCGTGGCCGATTTCCTGCGGGTGCTCGACGAAGAGGTGACGCCGCATGCCGACCCCTCGTCGGTGCTGATTATCTTCTCCGGGGGCGAGGTGCTGGTGCGCGACGACCTGGAATTCGCGGGCCGCGAAGTCGCACGCCGGGGCTATCCGTGGGGGATGGTCACCAACGGCATGGCGCTGACCGAACAGCGCCTGCGCGGGCTGGTCGACGCGGGACTGCGGAGCATTTCGGTCAGTCTGGACGGCTTCGAGCGCGAACACAACTACATCCGCAGCAATCCGCTGAGCTACTCCAAAGCGCTCGATGCGGTGCGGCTTTTGGTCCGCGAACCAGGCCTGGCGTTCGACGTGGTGACCTGCGTGACGGGAGCCATGGTTCCGCAGCTGGAGGCTTTCCGCGACATGCTGATTGCCGAGGGCGTGCGGTCGTGGCGGCTGTTCTCGATTTTCCCGATGGGGCGCGCCAAGGACGACCCGACGCTGCGGCTGTCCGACGCCCAGTTCCGCCGGATGCTGGAATTCATCCGTCAGACGCGGAAAGAGGGCCGCATCGAGGTCAGCTATGCCTGCGAGGGATTTTTGGGCGGCTACGAAACCGAGGTCCGCGACCACTTCTACCAATGTGCCGCCGGGGTTTCGGTGGCTTCCATCCGGGTCGACGGGTCGATTTCGGGCTGCACCTCCATCCGGGCCAACTTCCACCAAGGCAATATTTACCGCGACAAATTCTGGGACGTGTGGCAGAACCGCTTCGAGCCGTTCCGCAAACGCGACTGGGCGAAGCGCGGCGAATGCGCCGACTGCAAAATGTTCCGCTATTGCCTCGGCGGCGGGATGCACCTGCACGACGACAACGGCGATCTGCTGTATTGTCACTACAAACGGCTGTGATTATGATGTTTTGGGGAGCTATTTTTCTGACCCTTTTCTTGCTGGGTTGTGCGCTTGAGGCTTGGCTTCACAAAATCAGGCGGCGTTGGTAAACCTGCGCGGCAGTGATGCAGTGGGGTTGTTAAAACGTTTTAGCATGAGCTTTTTGGCGGTCGAGTATCTTTCGGTCGGCATGTTTTCGAGGGGCGATGTCGTTTTTTTGCGAATAATTTGGTTGTTTCGATTTTTCGGCGTATCTTTGTGCGCTCTTACAAGGATAGGAGTTTTGTTCGGGGTGTAGCGCAGTCCGGTTAGCGCGCCAGCTTCGGGAGTTGGAGGTCGCTGGTTCGAATCCAGTCTCCCCGACAAAAAGGACAGACTGCCTTTCGGCGGTCTGTTTTCGTATGAGCGAACGGGGTGTAGCGCAGTCCGGTTAGCGCACCTGCTTTGGGAGCAGGGGGTCGCTGGTTCGAATCCAGTCTCCCCGACAGGCCACGGCGGCAGAAACCTTTGCTGAAAAGCAAAGGTTTTTTTGTTGCGCCGATATTTGCTCGCGGATATAAAGTCGTGCTTGCGCGGAGGACCCTGCAAATCAATCGCAGAGGGCTATTTCTGAAACTTCAACGTGGATTTACGGATAGGGCGGAGGAGCCACAGGGGGAGGAGCTTGCAGACGGGGATTGCGATGCGGTTCCACCAATCGGGGACGCAGGTGCGGCGCCCGCGCCACAAGGCGTGCAACCCGCGGCGGGCGCACCTGTCGGCCGAAATCAAGGCTCCGAGCCGCATGCCGATTCGCTGCCAGCGGGGCGGCAGGCCGTAGAGGTCGGTGGCGACGCCTGCCGGACAAACCGCCGTGACGCGGATTCGGTGCTCGTGCATCTCCTTGGCGAAGCAGACCGTGAACTGCCGCAGGTAGGCTTTCGAGGCGCTGTACAGCGCCAGCCCCGGAAAAGGCATCCACTGCGAGTAGGAGGACATGTTCAGGATGCGGCCCTGCACGCCGCGGCGAATCATGTCGGCGGCGAACAGGCGGCAGAGCTTGGTGTTGGTCAGGTCGTGCAGCAGAACCATCCGCTCGATTCGTTCGACGGGCGTTGCGAGGATGTCGCAGTAGGAGAACATGCCTGCGTTGTTTATCACCACGTCCGGCTCGATTCCCGCCACTGTCAGCGCTGCGTGCAGTGCTTCCGCCGATTCGACCCGGGCCAGGTCGCACGTCGTGACGAATACCCCGGCGCAACCCGCCGCCAGCAGTTCAGCCTTTACCGCTTCCAGCGGTTCGGGGCGGTCTCCTGCCAGCGCCAGCTTGTAGCCCAAGGCCGCGAGCCGCAAGGCGTAGCACCGTCCGATGCCCGAGCCGGCACCCGTCACCAAGGCCCATGCGCTTCCTTTTTCCACTTCTCCGCGTCGCATGCTATTTGATTTTGGCCAGTTCGCGCCAGATTTTCTCCGGTATGGGTTCCTTGCAGTTGTGGCAGCACTGCATGTCGACCGAGTACATGCGGGCCATGCAGTAGTCGCGGTGGTCGCAGCCCGAGCGGGTCGTCATGTCGCCGTCGCGCAGCTTGTTGACGAACGCCGGGTCGTTGACCAGCGCGCGGGCCATCTGCACCAGCTCGAACCCGGCGCCGAGCACGCGCTCGATGCCCTCGCGGCTCACCAGCCCGCCCACATAGACCAGCGGGCATTTGAGTTCAGCGCGGAACTTCTTGGCGTTTTCCAGGAAGTAGCACTCCTCGAAATCGTACTGCCGGATCATCCGGCTGCCGAACAGGCTGATTACGATTTTCTGCGGCCACGACGACCACGGCATGTAGTGGCTCATCGTCTTGGTCGGGATGCGGCCGCGCATCACCGCCATCGGGGCTTTCGACACGAAGCCCGACGTCAGCACGATGCCGTGGGCGCCCAAGCGTTCGATTTCGCGGGCGATTTCGAGGCTCTCCGGTATCTGGATGCCGCGCTTGAAGCCGTCTTCCATGTTGTGCTTGACCAGCACAGCCATGCCGCATTGCGCTGCGGCTTCGAGCACCTCTTCCAGGCACATCCGCATGAAGCGCATCCGGTTTTGGAGCGAACCGCCGTATTCGTCGCGCCGATGGTTGGTGTAGGGCGAGAGGAACTGCGAAATCAGATAGCCGTGGCCCGCGTGCACCTCCACCGAATCGAACCCGGCTTCGTGGGCCGTGCGGACCGCCTGCCCGAAATCCTTGGCGAAGGCCGCGCACTCGCTGCGCCGCATGCCGCGCACGAAAGTGGGGGAGTAGAGGTTGAACCCCGTCGATGCGCTGACCGGGAAGCATCCGGCCGTCGACCAATGGGTCATGTTGCCGCAGTGGCCGATCTGGATGCCTGCCGCGGCACCCTCGGCGTGGATGGCGTCGGTCATGTCGCGCAGCCCCGGAACGATTTCGGGCCGCAGCCACAGCTGTTTGTTGAACGACACGCCGCTGCGGTTGACCGAAGCGTAAGCTACCGTGGTCATGCCCACGCCGCCGCGGGCGACCGACACGTGGTAATCCTTGAGCTGCTGCGTGGGGCCGAAATCCTTGCCCATCGACTCGAAAGCCGCCGAGCGGATGGTGCGGTTGCGCAGGGTCAGCGGACCCAACTTATAGGGGGTGAACAGGTCGGACATTTTGGCTGAAGGTGAAAAGTGAAAGATTAAAGGTGAACTTTGCGATTAAGCGAGGGCAGAGACTGCTTGCAGGCTATGCTGATTTCAATAGATGAACGGGATGATTTTCTTGCGTTTGAGGGCGGTGAACTCTTCGCCGAATTCCTTTTCGTAGCGACGGTAGAGCGAGGCGGCGCGCGGGGCGAGGTTGGCGAAAGTCCACCACACGAAGACCGCGCCCGCCCACGACCACGAAGCGATGGCGAAGCCCGTCCATTCGAGCACCTCGCCGAAGTAGTTGGCCGACGAGACGTAGCGGAACATGCCGCCGCGCGGGATGTAGTGGCGCGTGTCGCCGGGACGGCGCAGGCGGCGGATTATGCGGTCGGAGTGCAGATTGACGGCCATGCCCGCGATGAACAGCGCGCCGCCTGTCCATATGTAGGGCTTGGCGAACCAGTCGGCGTAATAGCCTGCGGGCGAGACGTAGAATATCCAGCCGCCCTGCATCAAGGCGTTGAGCGTGTTGAACGCCATCCCCATCAGCACGATGCCCAGCGGCATCTTCGAGTGGCCGCGCATGAGCAGCGGGAAGATGAACGAACGCTGGAAATAATGGGCCTGGAACAGCAGGAACAGCGCCAGCGGCCCGGCTTCCCATGTGCGGTCGCTCAGCGCCCAAAGCACGCACATGAGTATGAACACGGGCGATTCCATCAGCATCCATCCGATTTTGTTGGGTACCGGAGGTCCGTATCTGGGATTGAAAAGATAGCCGTAGCCGGCCTCGAAGAAGTGGAGCGCCACGAATACTCCCACGGCCAGCAGGGCCATGATGAGGAGGAAGATGTCGAACGTCTGGGCCATTTTATGCAGTCGGGTTTGCGGACAACGGCATAAATATAGCCAAAAAATCGCTGACCGACAATTTTTCGGGCCGGAAGTCGGACGAAGCGGCTGTCAATGGCGAAAAACAGCCTATAAATAAAAGGACAGCGCCTGCACTGAGCCTGCGCTGTCCGTCCGATCCGCTCCGGCCCGGGTGGCGGCGCGTGTCGCGGGGAAGGTCCCTGAATGTTCGGTCGCCGTTACCGGCCGCGAGAAAGCGCCTGTCGGGGCGTTGCGGAGAATGGAATACGTTACCGCGAGGTGCCGGTCGCACCCGGTGCGGTCGCAGTATGGATGCCTGCACGAATTGTGCCGGAAAGTCGTGGCGGCGGAATTTTCGCTTCTGTGTGATGCGCGGTTCCGCCCGGTTCCCGTGCTCCGGGCTTTTTTTGCCTGGAACGTTTGGTTTTTCGGTCGGAAATCGGTAGTTTCGATGCGTGAAACGTTAATGCGGCGATGAAGAAGATTGTGGTTTTTACGGGTGCCGGGGTGAGCGCCGACAGCGGGCTGGCGACGTTCCGCGATGCCGACGGGCTGTGGGCCGAATACCGGATCGAGGATGTCTGCACGCCCGAAGCCCTGGCGCGCAACCGGGCGCTGGTGGTGGAGTTTTACAACAGGCGGCGGCGCGAAATGCTGGATGCCGGGCCCAATGCGGGGCATCGGGCCATCGCCGCGCTGGAGGAGCGGTTCGAGGTCGAAGTCATTACGCAGAACGTCGACGACCTCCACGAGCGGGCCGGGTCGACACGCGTGCTGCATTTGCACGGTGAACTCACGTGCTTGCGCTCGGAGCGCGATGCGGAACTCATCGTTCCGCTCGACGGCTGGGAACAGCCGCTCGATGCCCGTGCCCCGGACGGGGCGCTGCTCCGCCCGCACATCGTCTTCTTCGGCGAGGCGGTGCCCATGTTCGACCGGGCGGCGCGGATTGCGGCCGAAGCCGACATCATGGTGGTGGTCGGCACTTCGCTGGCGGTCTATCCCGCGGCTTCGCTGGTGCGCTACGTGCGGCCCGAAATCCCGATTTTCGTGGTCGACCCGGGCCGTCCCGACACGTCGTGGATACGCAATCCGCTTACGTTCATCCACAAGCGGGCGGCCGACGGGGTGCCCGAACTGGCCGCGATGCTGCAAAAAACTTACGTTTAGCGGTGCGTGGCGGTGCGGAATGAGAGAATTGTTTTACCTTTGTGCCCCGGAAAATCTGTCGCCAACATGACGCTCTTCACTTTCATCGAGATTCTGGGCACGCTGGCTTTCGCCATCAGCGGCATCCGGCTGGCTTCGGCCAAGCGCTTCGACTGGTTCGGGGCCTACGTCGTGGGGTTCACCACGGCCATCGGCGGCGGAACCGTGCGCGACCTGATGCTCTCGCTCACCCCGTTCTGGATGCTCGATTCGACCTATCTGTTCGTGACGGCAGGGGCCCTGCTTATCGTCATCGTCTCGGGGCCCTATCTGATTCGTTTCAACAACACGTTCTTCATCTTCGACGCCATCGGGTTGGGGCTTTTCACCGTCGTCGGCATCGAAAAGACGCTCGCGGCGGGATTCCCGCTGTGGGTCGGCATCATCATGGGAACCATTACGGGCGCTGCGGGCGGTGTGCTGCGCGACATCCTCATCAACGAGGAACCGCTGATTTTCCGGAAAGAAATCTATGCCCTCGCCTGCGTCTTCGGCGGGGTCGTCTTCGGATTGTGCCAGTGGGCGGGGCTCGGGGCCGGGACTACGGAGGTGGCTACCGCCTTGAGCGTTATCGCCGCACGCGTCGTCGCCGTGCATTTCGGGCTCAAGCTGCCGATTCTGAAATAGCAGCCTCCGATTTTACGCGATACATCCGGTTTTCGTCTCGTCATTCTGAGCGAAGCGAAGAATCCGATAGTGTCAATCCGGATGCGTCAGCAAGATGTTTCGCTACGCTCAACAAGACAATCAGAAAAGTTCTGCAAACACATAGCGAGATCGATAGCTGTTAGTTGTTGAAGTAGAGCTTCAATAATTCCTTGGCGGCGATGAACGACGAAATCTTGTCGTCGAGCACCCGCTGCTCGTAGTCGCCGATTTGCGCTTCGACCTGCGGATGGCGGTAGAACGAACTGCGCAGCACCTCCTCGATGGATTCGTACATCCAGTATTTGTTCTGGCAGTTGCGGTGGTGCTTGAAGTAACCGTTCTTTTCGATGTGGTCCAGATACTCTTCCACTCCTTTCCAGACCTCCTCCAGCCCCGTTCCCGAGACCGACGAACAGGTGTAGACCTTGGGCCGCCAGCCCGAATCGGGCAGCGGGAAAAGCCGCAGGGCGCCCTGGAACTGCGTGCGGGCCAGTTCGGCCTTGTGGATGTTTTCGCCGTCGGCCTTGGTGATGACCATCAGGTCGGCCATCTCCATGATGCCGCGCTTGATGCCCTGCAATTCGTCGCCCGCACCCGAAATCTGGAGCAGCATGAACAGGTCCACCATCGAGTGCACGGCCGTCTCGGACTGCCCGACGCCGACCGTCTCGATGAAGATGACGTCGAATCCGGCGGCCTCGCACAGCACGATCGTCTCGCGCGTCTTGCGGGCCACGCCGCCCAGCGAACCGGCCGAGGGCGAGGGGCGGATGAAGACGTCGGGATTGTGGCAGATGCTCTCCATGCGGGTCTTGTCGCCCAGAATCGAGCCGCCGCTGCGCTCCGACGAGGGGTCTATGGCCAGCACGGCCAGCTTGTGGCGGAGCGAGGTCACCATGTTGCCGATGGCTTCGATGAACGTCGATTTGCCGGCGCCCGGCACTCCCGTGATGCCGATGCGGACCGATTTCCCGGCGTGGGGCAGGCACCGTTCGATGATTTCCTGCGCCTGTGCGTAGTGCTCCGGGTTGTTCGATTCGATGAGCGTGATGGCCTGCGAAAGGGTCGTTATGTTGCCTGCCAGGATGCCGGCAACGTATTCTTCGGTCGTCAGCTTCGATTTCTTGCGCCGCTTGAAGTAGGGGTTTATGATCGGTTGTTCTTCAACTCCTTGGGCTACATTCAGCGCCGTGTCGTGGTGCGTGTCGGCGTATTCTTTTTCGTAGTGGTCGATTTTGGTGTAGGCCATTGCGGGGGTTATTTGGATTTCTCGATGATTTCGGGGGTCAGTTGCAGCGTGTTGCCCATCCACAGCGCGCGGTGGCGGGGGCCCAGGAGCACCCCGAACGGAACGTAGCGGACGTCGTAGGCCGTGAATAGTTTGCCGTTGGGGTCGCAGCCTACGCCCAGGTGTTCCGACAGATAGGGCGTCAGCAGGGGTGCGATTTTCTCCTCGGGTTCGTGAACGAGCACCACGATGCGCAGCCTGTCGCCCATTTTTTCGGAAATGCGGTGCAGGTGGCGGATGGCCTCCAGCGAGTTGCGGCTGGCCGAGTGGAAGAACTCCACATAGGTCATCGGCGCCTCGGCGGGCTGGCGGCCGTCGAGCCAGCACTGGACTTTGGGTTCCGGCGCCCGTTCGCCCAGGGCGATATTCTGACCGGCGGCGGCCGCTGCGGCCAGGGCCGCCAGCAATACGAACACTGTTTTTTTCATAGAGCCCGGTGTTTTGTCAAGCGAAGATACGAATTATTTGCCATTTTCTGCCGTGCGGCCGATTTTTTTGCTGCGCCGCGGTGCGCCGCCCATCCGGCAATCCGGATAATTTCGGCGACGAACGGACTGAAAATTAAATACAAAAAATCCGTTTCAAATGTTGGCGGTTCCTGAATATTCTTCTTATCTTTGTGTGCGTGAAATAACAATCCGTAAATTACAGTTCAAAAATATCATCAAATCTTAATTCATTCTTATCATGAAAGTATCTCATATCGAGCATCTGGGCATCGCCGTGAAGAGCCTCGACGAGGCCATTCCCTATTGGGAGGGCGTTCTGGGTCTGAAGTGTTACGCCATCGAGGAGGTCGCCGACCAGAAGGTCCGCACGGCTTTCTTCATGCTGGGCCAGACCAAGATCGAGCTGCTGGAGCCCACTTCCGAGGAATCGACCATCGCCAAGTACATCGAGAACCGCGGCGTGGGCATCCACCACATGGCTCTCGCCTGCGAGAATATCGAGGAGCAGCTGGCCGACGCCGAGGCCAAGGGCATCCGCCTGATCGACAAGACGCCCCGCAAGGGTGCCGAGGGGATGACCATCGCGTTCCTGCATCCCAAGTCCACGCAGGGCATTCTGACCGAGTTGTGCGAGAACAAGAACAAATAATCCGTATAAGACTATGAGCGAAATTCAGAACAAGATCAACAAGCTCATCGAGAACCGCGAAACCGCGCGTCTCGGCGGCGGTCAGAAGCGTATCGACGCCCAGCACGCCAAGGGCAAGTACACGGCCCGCGAGCGTATCCGGATGTTGCTGGACGAGGGCAGTTTCGAGGAGTTCGACATGTTCGTCACGCACCGTTGCTACGACTTCGGCATGGACAAGAGCCATGCGTTCGGCGACGGCGTGGTGACGGGTTACGGTACCATCGGCGGGCGGTTGGTTTACGTCTTCGCACAGGATTTCACCGTCACGGCAGGTTCGCTGTCGCTGTCCATGTCCGATAAGATTTGCAAGGTCATAGACATGGCCATGCGCAACGGTGCCCCCTGCATCGGCATGAACGATTCGGGCGGCGCACGTATCCAGGAGGGTGTCAACGCCCTGGCCGGTTATGCCAATATCTTCCAGCGCAACGTCATGGCTTCGGGCGTCATCCCGCAGATTTCGGCCATCTTCGGCCCCTGCGCCGGCGGTGCCGTCTATTCGCCCGCGCTGACCGACTTCATCATCATGAAGAAGGAGACTTCCAACATGTTCCTCACGGGTCCCAAGGTCGTCAAGACCGTGACGGGCGAGGACGTGACGCAGGAGCAGTTGGGCGGTGCCATGATGCACACCACCAAGTCCGGCGTCGCCCAGTTCGCCGTCAACACCGAGGAGGAGGGTATCGAGCTTATCAAGAAGCTGCTTTCCTACATGCCGCAGAACAACATGGAGGATGCTCCGCTGGCTGTCTGCACCGATAAGATCGACCGTTTGGAGGATTCGCTCAACGAAATCATCCCCGACCGTGCCAACAAGCCCTACGACATGGCCGAAGTCATTCGCGCCATCGTCGACAACGGCGAGTTCCTCGAATCGGCTGCAAGCTACGCCAAGAACATCATCACCTGCTTCGCCCGCTTCAACGGCCAGTCGGTCGGCATCATCGCCAACCAGCCCAAGTTCATGGCAGGTGTGCTCGACATCAACGCCAGCCGCAAGGCCGCCCGTTTCGTGCGGTTCTGCGACGCGTTCAACATCCCCATCGTGACGCTCGTCGACGTGCCGGGCTTCCTGCCGGGTACCACGCAGGAGTACGGCGGGGTCATCACCCACGGTGCCAAGCTGCTCTTCGCCTACTGCGAGGCTACGGTTCCCAAGATTACCATCACCCTGCGCAAGGCTTACGGCGGTGCTTACATCGTCATGTCGTCCAAGCACATCCGCGGCGACATCAACTACGCCTGGCCGTCGGCCGAAATCGCCGTCATGGGTGCCAGCGGTGCCGTCGAGGTGCTCTACGGCAAGGAGCTCAAGGAGCTTGCCGACAAGCCCGAGGAGAAGGCCGCTTTCATCGCCGAGAAGGAGAAGGAGTACAACGACAAGTTCTCCAACCCCTACAACGCCGCCCGCTACGGCTACATCGACGACGTCATCGAGCCGCGCAACACGCGCTTCCGCATCATCCGGGCCTTGCAGTCGCTGGCTACCAAGCGTTTGCAGAATCCGGCCAAGAAGCACTCCAACATTCCTTTGTAACCCAATCCTGCAACCATGAAAATGTTGATAGTAGCGGACTGGGGCTGGTCCGAAATGTTGTGGGTGGCGCTCATCAGCGTCTGTCTGGTCTTCTTCATGCTGGTGCTGCTCGTCGGCGTCATGAAGCTCTTCGGCTACGTGTTCACCGTCCGGCAGACCGCTGCTCCCGCGGCCGCTCCCTCGGGGCGTGTCGTCGTGCAGGGGCAGGTCCACGAGGAGGAGATCGCTGCCATCGCCACGGCGCTCAAGATTTACCGCAGCGCCATGCACGACCGCGAATCCGAGGTGCTGACCATCCTCAGCATCAAGCGCGCCTATTCGCCGTGGAACTCCAAAATCCACGGCCTCACCCAGTTGCCCGACCGTAAATAGTTTATTGCAATGAAAGATTACTCACTGAAAATCAACGGACAAAATTATAACGTGCAGATCGACGAGGTCAACGAAACCTCGACGGTGGCCCACGTGACCGTCAACGGCACTCCCTACGAGGTCGAAATCGCCGGGGCTTCGGCCGCCGCACCCTCGCGGCCGCAGGTGGCTCCCGCACCGCGCGAGGCCAACAGCGGCATGATCACTCCCTCCACGGCGGCTCCTTCGCCGCGCATCGCACCCGCGGCTTCCGCAGGCGGTTCGGTCGTCAAGTGCCCGCTGCCCGGTACGGTGCTGGCCATCAAGGTGGCTGTCGGCGATACCGTCGCTGCCGGACAGACGCTCGTCGTGCTGGAAGCCATGAAGATGGAGAACAATATCGACGCCGTGAGCGGCGGTGTGGTCAAGGAGATTCTCATCCAGCAGGGCGCTACCGTCATGGAGGGCGACAGCTTAATCGTCATCGGGTAGCCTTATGTGGAGTTTTCTGACCGCAGGTTCCGATTTCGTATCGGAGAGCCTGCTCAAATTCGCCGAGTCCACGGGTATCGCAGGTTTCTTCTCCTCGATGGGGTGGGGCAGCGTCGTCATGCTGGGCGTCGCCTGCTTCCTCATGTACCTGGCCATCCGGCATAAGTTCGAGCCGCTGCTGCTCTTCACCATCGCGTTCGGCATGTTGCTCACCAACCTGCCCGGCGCCAACCTCTACCACACGGAGCTTTTCGCCGGCGGGCACGTGCATTGGGACATCTTCGTCGCCAATGCCGGGTTGCTCGACTACCTCTATCTGGGTGTCAAGCTGGGTATCTATCCCTGCTTGATTTTCGTCGGCGTCGGCGCCATGACCGATTTCGGGCCGCTGATTGCCAATCCCAAGAGTTTCCTGCTCGGGGCCGCGGCGCAAATCGGTATCTTCGTCACCTTCCTCGGGGCGTTCGCGCTGGGTTTCTCGCCCGCGCAGGCAGGTTCCATCGGTATCATCGGCGGGGCCGACGGTCCTACGGCCATCTACCTCACCTCGATGCTCTCGCCCGAGCTGCTGGGTCCCATCGCCGTGGCGGCTTATTCCTACATGGCCCTCGTTCCCGTCATCCAGCCCCCCATCATGCGGCTGCTGACGACCGAGAAAGAGCGCAAAATCAAGATGAGCACGCTGCGCCCCGTTTCCAAACTGGAGCGTATCCTTTTTCCGATTATCATCGCTGTCATCATTTCGCTGTTACTGCCCAGCGCCGCGCCGCTTATCGGCTGTCTGATGCTCGGTAACTTGATGAAGGAGTGCGGTGTTGTCGACCGTCTGAGCAAGACGGTGCAGAACGAGCTGATGAACATCGTGGTCATCTTCCTCGGTCTGACGGTCGGTGCTACGGCTACTGCCGAGGCGTTTCTGAATGTCCGCACGCTGGGCATCCTCGTGCTGGGCGTCGCCGCGTTTGCGCTGGGCACCGCCTGCGGTGTGCTGTTGGCCAAGCTGATGAACTGCTTCTGCAAGGAGGGCAACAAAATCAACCCGCTGATTGGTTCGGCAGGCGTTTCGGCCGTGCCGATGGCCGCCCGCGTGTCGCAGACCGAGGGGCAGAAAGCCGATCCGGGCAACTATCTGCTGATGCACGCCATGGGACCCAACGTCGCCGGCGTCGTCGGTTCGGCCGTGGCCGCAGGTATTCTGCTTTCGTTCCTGGGTTAGTCCGGGGCGTTGTTTCGATAGGGGTGGATTTGGGTCCGCCCCTTTTTCATTAAAGTTCGTTTTTGTCCATGGAAAATTCCGCTTCCCGAACGTGGCGCGGTGTTTGGCGCGGGGCGCTTGCGGCTTTGGTCGCCGCCCTCGCCGTCGGTTCGGGCTATGCCTTTTGGCTCAACGGCCGTTTCAAGAAAGAGGGCGTCGAAACGATGGGCGTCGTGACCCGTATTTACACCAAGACCGAGTACCGCACCCGGCGGGTCACCCGGCGCACTTCGCGCCGCGAAAAGGTGACGGTCCATTACCTCGACTACCGTTTTTCGGTCGGCGGGCAGGAGTTCGAGGATTCCCACCGGCTCGGTTCCGCGTCCGTCGGCGTGCGCAAGGGCGATTCCATCGCGGTTTGTTATCTGCCCGGCGACCCCGCCCGTAACCGTCCGGCACGCGATAGCGCAAAAAATCTGAAAATCAGAAGAATTCGCCCTCGTCCGTATCGCCGTTAGGTTCGCAGGGCTTCTTTTTTTCACCCGGCGCCGCAATTTTTCGCCGTGCGGTTTGCCGGGTGAATATTTTTTCGTACCTTTGCGCACCCGCGTAGTGCGGGAAACGGATTACAAACAAGTTAAACTAAACGTAAAACAGTGGATTCATTAAGCTACAAGACTATCTCGGCCAATGCTTCGACCGTCGCCAAGGAATGGGTGGTGATCGATGCTACGAACGAGGTATTGGGACGTCTTGCTTCGCAGGTGGCCAAGATCCTCCGCGGCAAGAACAAGCCCAGCTACACGCCCCACGTCGACTGCGGCGACTACGTCATCGTCGTCAACGCGGACAAGGTGAAGCTCACGGGCAAGAAAATGACCGACAAGGTCTACACGCGTCACACGGGGTATCCCGGCGGTCAGCGTTTCGCTACTCCGGCCGATTACCTCGCCAAGAAACCTACTTTCCTGGTTGAAAAGGCCGTCAAGGGCATGCTGCCCCGCACGCGTCTGGGTGCCGTGCTGTTGAAAAATCTGAAGGTCTATGCAGGCGCCGAGCATCCGCACGCCGCACAGAACCCCAAGAGTATCAAGTTAAACGAGATTAAGTAAGCGTTATGGAAGTTGTAAACACCGTAGGTCGTCGCAAGGCCGCTGTGGCTCGCGTATACGTGAAGCCGGGCAAGGGTCAGATTACCATCAACCGCAAGGAACTCGCCGCTTATTTCCCCCTCGAAATTCTCCAGTTCCAGGTGAAGCAGCCCCTGTTGGCTACCAACACCGCCGAGAATTACGACATCACCATCAACCTCGATGGCGGTGGTATCAAGGGTCAGGCCGAGGCCGCACGTCTGGGTATCGCTCGCGCATTGTGCGAGATCGACGCCGAGATGCGTCCCACGCTCAAGAAGGCAGGTTTCCTCACCCGCGATCCCCGCGAGGTTGAGCGTAAGAAGCCCGGTCAGCCCGGAGCACGCCGCAAGTTCCAGTTCAGCAAGCGTTAGTACGACCGGAATTTCGGCATGTACGGCGTCGGTTTCAAACCGCAGGGATTGCCTTGGTTATGTCATTCTGAGCACAGCGAAGAATCTTATATAATAAATAGGTACTGCCTCTCGGTTGCCGCGCCGCGGAAAACTCCGGGGACCGGCCCTAAGGACCGCTACTCGCGGAGTTGTTGAAAAGAGAATTAGAATCAGTTTTAATTACGAATCGAAAATGTCACGTACAGATTTTAATACATTGTTGGAGGCCGGCGCCCATTTCGGTCACCTGAAGCGTAAGTGGAACCCCAAAATGGCTCCCTACATCTTCATGGAGAAGAACGGCATCCATATCATCGACCTGCACAAGACCGTGCTGAAGATCGATGAGGCTGCCGCAGCCATCAAGCAGATCGCCAAGAGCGGTCGCCGCGTGCTGTTCGTCGCCACCAAGAAACAAGCCAAGGAAATCGTTGCCGAAAAGGTGGCAGCCGTCGGTATGCCTTACGTTACAGAGCGTTGGGCCGGCGGTATGCTGACAAACTTCCCCACCATACGTAAAGCCGTCAAGAAGATGGCGACCATCGACAAGATGACCGCCGACGGCACGTTCGATAACTTCTCCAAGCGCGAGAAGCTCCAGATCGCACGCCAGCGTGCGAAGCTCGAAAAGAACCTCGGTTCCATCGCCGACCTCACGCGTCTGCCCGCCGCTCTGTTCGTCGTCGACGTTCAGAAGGAGGCCAACGCCGTCAAGGAGGCCAAGCGTTTGAGCATCCCCGTCTTTGCAATGGTTGATACTTGTTGTGATCCGACCGACATTGATTACGTAATCCCTGCAAATGACGATGCCACCAAGTCGATCGCCGTGGTCGTAGAGGCCATGTGCGCCGCGTTGGCCGAGGGTCTCGAGGAGCGCAAGCTCGAAAAGGAGAAGGAGACCCAGGAGGCCGAGGCCGCAGGTGAAGCTGCCAAGAAGGAAGCCAAACCCCGCATCAAGAAGGCTGTCAAAGCTACCGTTGATGCCGAGGAGGAGGCTGTCAAGGAGGTTGTCGCCGCTGTCGAAACTTCCTACGAGGAGCCCGCAGCCGCTGCGGAGGAGTAACACGGGCTTTTTCTCTTGCCGGGGCGGCGCCCAGGTTGGCTTGGGTTTTGCCGAGGCAGGAGAAGGTCATGCAAACGAACGTAAATCTTAAATTCAGACAATTATGGAAATCAAAGCTGCCGATGTGATGAAGCTCCGCAAGATGACGGGTGCCGGCATGATGGATTGCAAGAAGGCACTCATCGAGGCGGAGGGCGATTACAACCGCGCACAGGATATTATCCGCGAAAAGGGTAAGCTCGTCGTTGCCAAGCGCGCCGACCGTACCGCTACCGAGGGCGTTGTCGTGACTAAAATCGTGGGTGGCAAGGCTTATATCCTCTGCCTCGCCTGCGAGACCGACTTCGTGGCTCAGAATGCCGAGTACGCCGCTTCCGCCAACGCCATGTTGGAGGTTGCGGTCGCTGCCGACGCTGCCGACCGCGATGCGCTCCTGGCTACCAAGAACGCCGAGGGCCATACCGTCGAGGAGATGGTGACCGAGAAGTCGGGTCAGACGGGCGAGAAAATCGAGCTGGCCTACTATGCCCGCATCGAGGCTCCCTACTGCACCGCTTACGTCCACTTCAACAAGAAGTTGGGTACGGTGCTCGGTTTCAACAAGGCTGTGCCCGAGGAGGTCGCCCACGCTGTCGCCATGCAGGCTACGGCTATGGCGCCCATCGCCATCGACGTGGCCGATTGCCCCGCCGACGTGGTCGCTCACGAGCGTCAGATCGCTGTCGAGGCCATGAAGCAGGACCCCAAGAACGCCAACAAGCCCGACGAGATTCTCGAGAAGATCGCCGAGGGTAAGATGCGCAAGTTCTTCGAGGAGAATACGCTTCTGAACCAGTGCGTCGTCGGCGAGAAGGAGACCATCGCCGAGTTCATCCGCAAGGCTGACAAGGACGCTACGGTCATCGCTTACAAGCGTTTCGCGCTGGGCGAGTAGCCGTCGGCCGTTTATTGAAACGCCGGAGCTTCCGAGGAAAGGAAGTTCCGGCGTTTTGTTTTGCGGATTCCGTCGGGCGGAGGGGTGGTCGTCTGGATAGGGCAGGGCTTGCCGGCCTGGATTCTTTCGGGTCCGGCCTGCCTTTTTATCGTTTGCAGATTACGTTGAAGTCGCAGAATTTGCACGTGTCGGGGTCCTCGCACTGCCGGAACGGTACGGCGGGGTCGTAGAGTTCGGCCAGCGTGGTGCGCAGCAGTTCCTCGAACGGCGCGGCGTATGCCGAGTAGGGCGTTCCTCGCTGCCCCAGTTGTTTGTCGTCCAGTTCCGGCGCGTAGTCCTCCCGGTGCATGTTGCGGACATAGTAAAGCGCCGGGCGGGCGTCGCACCCCTGCGAATGGTAGAGCATCATGGCGTAGAGCAGGGTTTGGAGAATGTTGGAGAGCCGTTGTTTCCCCTCGCCGCGGAAGAGACTTTCGATGCCTGCGAATTCCAGATGCGGCGCTCCCGTCTTGTAGTCCACCACGCGCAGCGTCCCGTCGTCCAGCCGGTCGATGCGGTCGGCGATTCCGGCGAATTTGAGTTGCAGTTTCCGGCCCGCCGCCTCGAACGGAAAGGCATAGGCGACTTCGTGTTCCAGCCCCGTGGTCGTGAATGCGTCGTGCGCCGCGTCGTGGCGCATGATGCCGCCGCGCAGGTAGCGCGTTACGATGTCTTTGACCAGCAGCAGGTCGCCCGTGTATTCTTCCGGCGTCGCGTCCGCGTCGCGCAGGTAGTTTTCGTTGATCGCTTCGGTCACTGCGCGCGTCGCTTCGTCCGTGCGGATCATCGCCCGCAGGGTTTCGCCCGGATGGGCTTCGCCTACGATGCGGCCGTAGAGTTTTTGGGCCGCCGCATGCAGTATCGTGCCGAACATCGGGGCGTCGACTTCTTCGGTCACTTCGTCGTCGGGGGTGAGCCGCGCCACCGAGTGGAAATAGAAGCGCAGCGGGCAGGCCACATAGCGGAAAAAGGCCGTCGGCGAGAGGGTCGCCGGGTTTTCGGGGTCGACGAAGCGTTCGAGCCGTTCCAGCGTCCGCGCGTCTTTGCCCACTTCGATGGGGGCTGTCTGCGCCAGGTTCACATCGACGCCCACTTCGGTTCGCCGCACCGGAATTCCGCTTTCGTATTCGAGCTGATAGATGTAGCGGCTCGGTTCGCCCGTCGATTTTTCGTCGGCATGCGAGCAGTAGAGCATGTGCACGCGCTGCGCCCGCTGAATCAGCCGATAGAAATAGTAGGCGAAGACCCCTTCGTGGTGTTCGGGCGTCGGCAGCGCAAAGGCCGCCCGCAGGTTGTAGGGGATGAACGACGCCTGCGCCATGCGGTTGCCCGGGAAGTTGTCGTCGTTCATCGAGAGGATGACCACGTTCTCGAAGTCGAGGTTGCGGGTTTCCAGGATGCCCATTACCTGCAGTCCCTCCAGCGGTTCGCCCTCGAACGGAATGCGGAGCGTTTGGAGGTGGCGGCGCAGCAGCGAGGCATAGGTTTCTGTTTCGATGGGTATGCCGCAGGTTTCGAGCGAGTTGCGCAGTTTGTGGATTTCTTCGGCGATGACTGCCAGGAATTCGGTCCGTTGGCCAGCGTCGTCTCCGGCATAGGGCATCCGGGCCACCGCGCCGATGACTTCCAGCAGCCAGTCGGAGAGTTCCTGCCAGCTTTCGGCAGGGCGGAAGACACTTCGCAGCAGGTCGTTGCGGCCCAGCCACGCGGCGTCGACCGAAATCCGGCGTTCGTCGGCTATCTCCTCCGACAGCGTGCGGGTCAGCGCTTCGTCGCACCCCGAAACATAGGGATGGTTCAGCAGTCCCGTCGCGTCCGCGTGATAGAAAGTCGTTTCCGTCCCTTTGCTCCGGCGGCGGGCTTGCAGCGCCACCAGCCGTTCCACAAAGGTGTAGGCCAGCGTCTGTTTGAGCGGATAGCCCATCGTCACATTGACCTTGCCCGCTTCTGCGGGCAGCGCGTAGAGCAGCGGCAGCAGCAGATTTTCGTCGGTCAGCACCACCGCCGTCCGTTTGTCCAAAGGCGCCTGCCGGGCATATTCGCGCAGGATTTCCGCGGCGTATTTGCATTGCACGGCATTCGACACCGCCGAAACCACGGTCAGTTCCTTGGGCAGGGCCATGCCGTCGTGCGAGAGTTCCGCGCGCGGCGGAAAAAGCGCCATGTTTTCGCGCACGAACATGCCCGCTTCCTGCTCGGGATTCGTTTTATAATAGGTGTCGTAGTCCCAGTAGAAGTCGGTTTCGGCCGTCGTGGCGAGGAACCGGAACAGGATTTTCTCGCATTCCGACAGTGCGTTGAATCCCGCCACCACGTAGCGCCGGGGTTCCGGAAACGCATAGTCGCCCGCTTCGATTTTCTCGGCCGCGGCGCGCTGTACCATGCCCCCGTAGGCGATGCCCAGCGCGGCCAGCCGTTCGCGGTAGCGTTCGTAGATGGGCCCCAGCGTCTTCCAGATTGCCAGGAAGCGGCGTTTCTCCTCCGACAGGTCGGCTTCGGGGCCCAGCGACGACCAGAAGCTCAGGATTTGCAGCTGGGCAGGCGTCAGATACGATATGTCGGCTTCCAGTTCCTTGATTTCCGACAGGTTGCGGAATAGCTGCCGGGCGTCGATGCGGTATTTGTCGATGGTGTCGAAGTCGGCCAGGAGCATCTCGCCCCAGAAGTAGAATTTGTCGAACGCTTCGTCGTGGTACTGCGAATAGACCTTGTAGAGTTCGGCGATGAGCCGCAGGCGGTCGCCCGTTTCGAGCCCCGAGATTTCGGTTGTCAGGCAGTCGATCGTGGTCCACGCCGGCTGCCACATGGGCCGGTCCGCAATCCGGCTCAGGGCGTCGGTGAAGAACAGCCGTGCGCGCCGCGACGGAAACAGGATGGTCCGGTCGCTCAGCTCCGCGCCGTAGCGTGCGTGGAGGTCGCGGGCCACTTCTTCCAGAAATCCCGGCGCGGCCATCCTATTTCTCTTTTTCGTCCGACGGGAACCACGGCGTCGACTGGCTGAAACGCAGCAGCTTGGGTTCCGTCTTGTAGTCGATTTTCGCGCCGCTCGTGGCCCTGGCTTCCAGCCGTTCGATGGCGTCGACGCTCACACGGGCCTTGTTGCGGGCCACTACGCGGGCCGTTTCGCAGACCACTCCGGCCGCGTCGGCTACTCCCGTCGACGCAAAGAGCGTCAGATAGCGTACCTGCCCGTGGAGTTTCGCGCGGCTCTCCTCGCCCGAGAGGTCCATCATCAGGTCCTGAACGTCGATTTCGGCTTCCACGCTCGACCGGGCGCCTACCGCCAGGTCGAACAGCCTGGCTTTCAGCGGCCCCTCGAAGCGTACCGTCGCGTCGGTCAGGCGCAGCGATTCCAGCGTCGTGTAGTAGACCGTCACAATCGTGCGGTCGCGGCGGTGTATGTCGGCGCGTTCGCGGATGCGGAGGGTCTGGTTCTTGATTTCGGCGCGGAACTTGGTCGTCGAATCGCCCTTGGTGTCGTAGACGATGCGGGGCGCCTTGTTGTCGGGCGTCCGCACGAACAGGAGGTCGACCGAGGCGTCGACCTCCACGGCCGTGAACGACGCGAGCCATTCGCTGCGTTCGGTGGGCGATACGGGCAGCGTGCTCGCCCGGCCGACCGAAGCCTGCGTCTCGAATTCCGCCTGCGCATGGGCGGTGCACATCATCAGCAGCGCCATGGCGCTCAGAATCGGGTGTTTCATGGTGTGGCTTTTTCTGTTCAGGTCGCTAAATTACGAAAATTATCGCGAACAGCGCCTTGCCGTTCGGGATTTGTTTCGTACTTTTACGCTTTCCGAACATCCATCGTTTCCCATGCGGGCCAGAATCCTCAATGCCAGCGCCGGGTCGGGCAAGACCTACCAGCTGGCCTACAAGTACGTGCGCGACGTGGTGCAGCAGCCGTCGCTCTACCGCCATATCCTCGCCGTGACCTTCACCAACAAGGCTACCGAGGAGATGAAGTCGCGTATTCTCAAGGAGATACACCTGCTCGCGTCCGGCGGGCCGAGTGCCTATGCCGCCGACTTGTGCCGGGAGCTCCGGCTCGACGCCCGCACCGTGCAGAAGCGGGCGGCCGAGGCCCGGGCC
Organism: Alistipes muris; assembly: GCF_943193205.1. Taxonomy (GTDB): domain Bacteria; phylum Bacteroidota; class Bacteroidia; order Bacteroidales; family Rikenellaceae; genus Alistipes; species Alistipes muris. The sequence continues at coordinate 24,313 of NZ_CALPDD010000014.1, read as the reverse complement.
CGGATTCTCCACGATTATTCGCGTTTCACGGTCCTCACCATCGACACTTTTTTCCAGCGCATTCTGCGGGCTTTCATCAAGGAGCTGGGCATCGACCTCGATTACAACGTCGAAATCGAAACCGCTTCGGTGCTCGCCAAGAGCGCCGATACGCTTATCGAGGCCATCACGGCCGACCGCGACCTGCTGCGCTGGATGACCGGTTTCGTCGAGGAGCGTATCGACGAGGGGCGCAAATGGGACGTCCGCGACGGCATTCTCTCCTTGGGCGGCGAGCTTTTCAAGGAGAAGAACCGCCCGACGCTCTCCGCTCCCCGGTCCAAGGAGGAGCTGCGGCGTATCGTTCACCGTGCTGCGGCCCATGCCGAGGCCTCCAAGCGGGAGTTGCAGCAGACGGCTGCGCAGGCCGTGCAGCTTATCGGCGCGGCAGGGCTTTCCGCCACGGATTTTTCGGGCAAGAGCCGTAGTTTCGCCCACTGGTTCTATGTCGTGGCTGCCGGAGAACTGAAAGCTCCCTCCGCCACCGTGCTGAAGATGAGCGCCACGGCCGACGGCTGGTGCGCCAAGGGTTCGCCTGCCGAGCCGCTCGTCGGGCAGCTCCGGCCGCTGTTGCAGCACATGTGCGGGCTCTATGCGCAGAACCTCCGTTCGTGGAACACCTGCGACCTGCTGCGCGAGAACTATCGCAGTTTCGCCCTCCTGTCGGACCTCTATGCGCAGGTGCAGCGGCTTTGCGACGAGCAGAACATGATGCTGCTCTCCGAAACCAAATACCTGCTTGCGGAGTTCATCGGCCACAACGATGCGCCGTTCATCTACGAGAAGGTCGGCAACCGCTTCGAGCGCTTCATGATCGACGAGTTCCAGGACACGTCGGTGCGCGAGTGGGAGAATTTCCTGCCCTTGTTGCAGAACGCCATGGCACAGAGCGAGGAGACTTCGGTGCTCATCGTGGGCGACATCAAGCAGTCGATTTACCGTTGGCGGGGCGGCGACTGGCGGATTCTCCACGAGGGGGCGCGCCGCGCGCTGGGCGAGGGGAACACCGAGGTGAAGATGCTGGAGGAGAACTGGCGCAGTCTGCCCGTGGTCGTGGGGTTCAACAACCGGATAATCGACTGCGTCGTGGCCGCCGACAATGCGGCGCTCAACGGACAGCTCGCCGAAGCGGCCGCCCGGGGCGATGTCGCTGCTGCCGCGGCGGACGAACTGCGCGATACGCTGGCCGACGCTTACCGCGGGCAGGTGCAGACGCCCCGCCGCAAGGCGCCGGTCGACGGGTACGTCTCGGTCGAGACCTTCGACGAGCGGCCGCCCGTCGTGGAGCGGCTCTGCGAACTGCTCGACCGCGGTTTCCGCCCGGCCGACATCATGATATTGGTGCGCGGCGCCACCGACGGGGCCCGAATCGCCGCCGAACTGCTCGACTTCAAGAGCCGCAACACCGACCCCCGCTACCGTTTCGACGTCATGACGCAGGAAGCGCTCGTCATCGGCAACGCGCCCGTCAGCTCGTTCGTCGCGGCGGCCTTGCGGCTGGCGCTCAATGCCGGCGACCGGCTCAGCCGCGCCATTCTCAACCGCTGCCTCGGCCGCGATTTCGATGCTCCGCTCTCCGATGCCGAGCGGGCGTTCTTCCGTTCGGTCCGCCTGCTCTCGCCCGAGGAGGCGTTCGAGCGCATCGTCATGGAGTACGACCTTCAGCAGGACCGTTTGCAGACGGCCTACCTGCAAGCCATCCACGAGCAGATTATCGCGTTCTGCGCCAACAAGGTAGCCGACATCCCGCTTTTTCTCGCCTGGTGGGAGGAGCAGGGTTCGGCCCGTTCGCTGAGCGTCGGCCGCAGCGAGCAGGCGGTCGAAATCATCACCATCCATAAGGCCAAGGGGCTGGAAAACAAGGCGGTGTTGATTCCCTATTGTTCGTGGCAGCTCGACCCCAAGTCCGGGGGCGGGGTGCAGAACATCGTGTGGGCCGAGGCGCAGGGCGAAGCCGCCGGAGCGGGGCGCTTCCCGGTCAGGTTCAAGAAGGCGATGGCCGAATCGGGTTTCTCCGAGGAGTTCTACCGCGAGACGGTCTATTCGCATGTCGACAATATCAATCTGCTCTACGTGGCGCTGACGCGTGCCGCCGAATCGCTCCATCTCTTCATTCCCCGGCGGGGCAGCCGCCACGTCGGGTCGCTGCTGCTCGAACACCTTGCCGTCGACGGCGATAGGGCGCTGCTCGGCGATATGACGGGCCGTTACTCGTGCGGCGAGGCTTCCGAGCGTTTCGAGTTCGGCGAGTTCGCGGGTCCGGCCGATTCGCTCCGCAAGGGGGGCGAGGTCCGGCACGTCGTGCTGGAGAATTATCCCACGGCGCAGGCCGACCTGCGGTTGCGGCTGCCGTCGCAGCGCTATTTCGAGCCGGGGTCGGATGCCGCCCTTTCGCCGCGCGATTTCGGTATTCTGATGCACCGGGCGTTCGAGGATGCGGCGGACACCGCGGAAATCGGGCGGGCCGTGGCGCGGATGGAGCACGACGGCACGCTTTCGGCCGCCGACGCCGCGCAGCTTCGCCGGATGATCGGCCAGGCGCTGGCCGACCCGGTTGTGCGCGAGTGGTTCGACGGACCGTGGCAGCAGGTGCGCAACGAGCAGGAAATCATCCTGCCGGGCGAGGGTTCGCCGCGCCGCCCCGACCGCGTGATGACCTGCGGCGACCGGGCCGTGGTCGTCGATTACAAGTTCGGCGAGCACGACACCGCCCGTTACAAGCGCCAGATTGAGGAATATTGCGCGCTCCTGCGCGACATGGGGTATGCCCGCACCGAGGGTTACCTCTGGTTCGTCCGGCTCGGCAAAATCGAAAGGGTGGTGTAGGGCGCTATTCCGGCAGCGTCACTCGGATGTACGCGGCCCCGGAAGCCCGGGCGGCTTCGAGCCCCACGGCCGAATCCTCGAAGATGAGCGTTTCGCGGGGCGTGACCCCCTCGCGGCGCATCGCTTCCAGGAAGCAGTCGGGGGCGGGCTTGCTTCGCGCGACGTCGGGTCCGGCCAGTATGCCGTCGACCCGGCCTGCGGGGCATCGGGCTTCGGACGTCTCCGGTCCGCCGATGCCCAAGTGGGCCATCGCGTTGTCGATATTGGCCCGGCTGCCCGTCGAGACGATCCATACCCGTCCGCCCTGCCGCCGGAACTGGCGGCAGAATTCCCACAGCGGCCGGTTGAGTTCCACCGTGTCGAAAAACGCAGGATAGAGTTCGATTTTCCGCAGCCGTAGCCGTTCGCGCTCGGCCGGGTCGGCGATGCCGTAGCTGCGCAGGAATTCGTCGCACCGCACTCCGAAATAGCGGCCGAGGTATTCTTCCTCGGTCAGCGGGTAGCCCGCTTCCCGCAGCGTGGCCGCGTAGGCCAGCGCATTGGCCCGCCGCGTGTCGGCCAGCGTGCCGTCGAAGTCCAGCAGAATCAGTTTGACCGGGCCTTCCATCGGGTTAGTCGAACGACTGCATGCCCGACTGGGCGATGTGCATCAGACGCCGGTATTCGCCCGGTGTGAGTTCCATGAAAAAGTAGTGGATCGGGTCGACCCGCATGGCCTTGTAGCGCACTTCGTAGTGGAGGTGGGGGGCCAGCGAGAGACCCGTGTCGCCCGAGCGGGCGATGATGTCGCCGCGCCGCACCTGCTGTCCCTTGCGGACGTTGATTTGCGACAGGTGGCTGTACGAGGTTTCGTAGCCGTTGCCGTGGTCGATGACCACCGTGCGGCCCGAGGTCGAGTTGCGTTCCAGCACGTCGCGCACCGTGCCGTCGGCCGTGGCGAATACGCGCGACCCCTCGGGGATGGTGTAGTCGACGCCCTGGTGCGACTGGAGCGTCTTGTAGAACGGGTGGAAACGCATGCCGTAGGAGGCTGTCAGCAGGGTAAGCTGTTTGTTGATGACGGGTTGGATGGCCGGTATGTTGTGGCTCGCCGTCCCGGTCGAATCGATCAGCGCCTGCAAGTCGTGGTAGGTGTGGTTGAGTTCTTCGAGCCGCCGTTCCAGTTCTTCGGTGCTCTGCCGCAGGTCGCGTTTGAGCTGGCGCGTCGGGTGCTCGACGAGTGCTTCGTAGCTGGCGTTTTCGCGGCTTCGGATTTCGGCTTCCGATTCGTAGGGATCCGACTCGAAGAGGATGCGGAACACGTTGCGGTCGCGTTCCGAGAGGTTGTCCAGCACCATCGTCAGCGAATCGTAGCGTGCCGTCAGCGTCTTGTATTCGTCGCGCAGCCCGTCGGTCGAGTGCTTGAGCATGTATTCGAGCGGCGTGTCGAAGAAGAGCGAGAATCCCGTGTAGTAGATCACCGCCACACCCGTCCACACGAAGAACTGCACCGTCCCGCGGATGATGCGTTGGCGGCGGCGCTTGTGCCTGCGGAGTTTTTCAAGGTCTTTTTTGCCGGGCATGGTTACATGATTTCAAAGTTCGTTTCGCGCATCCGTTCCATGAACCGGTCGTATTCGTCGTAGGTCATGTTGCGGTTGAAGTAGTTGACCGGATTGACGGGCGTGCCCCTGCGGATGACTTCGTAGTGGAGGTGGGGCGCCGTCGAGCCGCCCGTGTTGCCCGTTTCGCCGATGACCTGGCCGCGCAGGACCTTGTCGCCGGGTTTCACGAGTATCTTGCTCAGGTGCGCATAGCGGGTCTGGTAGCCGAACTTGTGGTTCAGCAGGATTTGTTTGCCGTAGCCGCGCGTGGGTTCTCCGATGTCCACTTTCTGCACCGTGGCGTCGCCCGTGGCATAGACCGGGGTTCCGCGGTCGCAGCCCAGGTCGATGCCCAGGTGGGCGATGATGCGGTGGTAGATCGGGTGCATGCGGCGCGGGTTGAAGGCTCCGATATGGTCGCCGTGCAGGGCCTTGCGGTCGATGGGCCAGATGGCCGGGATGGCCGCCGCCAGCCGTGCCTTGTCCTTGGAAAGCACTTGCAGTTCGTCGAACGAGACCGATTCCTGGTAGAGCGTGCGGGCCAGTGCGTCCAGTTGTTTCCACGTCCCTATCATCAGCGGTGCGAATTCGTCGTCGGCCATCGGCGCGTATTTCGCGTCGGGGTAGGGGCGGTCGGCTTCCGCCAGGGTGTCGGTCGAGAAGAGCGAGCGGTAGACGTGGTTGTCGCGGTGGCGTATTTCGTCCACGCGGCTCTGGGCCGTGCGGATGCGGTCCTGGAGGATGCGGTACCGGATCATCAGTTCGCGGTTGCGGCGGTTGATGCGGTACATTTTGGGGGTGTAGAAGAACTGCGAAAAGACCACGTTGGCTATCGACACAAGGATGAATCCGATGAGTACCTTGCGCAGTATGCGGTAGATTCTCAGCCGGAGCGGTGCCTTGGCGGTTTCGCGCGCCTCGCGCCCTGCGGCGGCAGGTGTCTCTGGTTTTTGCTTCATCCTCTAAAAAACTCCTTGTTGCAGGATGCAAATTTAAGTTTAATTGTGTAATTTTGCAACCCGAATCGTATAACGATGCAACAGGACAATAGAGTATATATGGAATCTGCAAAAATCCGTCAGGCTTTTCTCGATTTTTTCCAAAGCAAGGGCCATGCCATCGTCCCCTCGGCGCCGATGGTCGTCAAGGGCGACCCTACGTTGATGTTCACCAACGCGGGTATGAACCAGTTCAAGGATATTTTCCTCGGCAACGCTCCCCGCAAGTTTCCGCGGGCGGCCGATACGCAGAAGTGCCTGCGTGTCTCCGGCAAGCACAACGACCTGGAGGAGGTGGGCCACGATACCTACCACCACACCATGTTCGAGATGCTCGGCAACTGGTCTTACGGCGATTATTTCAAGAAGGAGGCCATCGAGTGGGCGTGGGAGCTTTTGCACGACGTCTATAAGTTGCCCGCCGAGCGTATGTACGCCACCGTGTTCGAGGGTTCGGAGGAGGACGGCGTGCCGTTCGACCAGGAGGCCTACGATTATTGGAGGCGTTTCCTGCCCGAGGACCACATCATCCGCGGCAACAGGCACGACAATTTCTGGGAGATGGGCGAGACGGGTCCTTGCGGGCCTTGTTCCGAAATCCACTTCGACCTCCGCGACGAGGCCGAAATCGCCGCCATACCCGGCCGCGAGATGGTCAACAAGAGCCATCCGCAGGTCATCGAGATCTGGAACCTCGTCTTCATGCAGTTCAACCGCAAGGCCAACGGGTCGTTGGAGGAGTTGCCCGCGCGCAACGTCGACACCGGCATGGGTTTCGAGCGTCTGTGCATGATTCTCCAGGGCAAGAAGTCCAATTACGATACCGACGTTTTCCAGCCCACCATCGGCCGTATCGCCGCCTTGTCCGGCAAGCAGTACGGGGCCGATGAACAGGCCGACATCGCCATGCGCGTCATCGCCGACCACCTGCGCGCCATCGCTTTTTCCATCGCCGACGGACAGCTGCCCTCCAACGTCAAGGCCGGGTACGTCATCCGCCGTATCCTCCGCCGCGCCGTGCGTTACGGCTATACTTACCTCGGCTTCACCGAGCCGACCCTCTGCCGGTTGGTGCCCGGGCTGGTGGCTCAGATGGGCGGCCAGTTCCCCGAGCTCAAGGCCCAGCAGGGGCTTATCGAAAAGGTCATCGAGGAGGAGGAGGCTTCGTTCCTGCGGACTTTGGCCACAGGTATCAACCTCCTGGACGGCGTCATCGCGCGTACCAAGTCCGAGGGCCGGCAGTTGATTTCGGGCGCCGACGCGTTCGAGCTCTACGATACGTTCGGCTTCCCCATCGACCTCACGGAGCTTATAGCCCGCGAGCAGGGCGTCGGGGTCGACCTCGATGCCTTCGACAAGGAGCTGCAGGCTCAGAAGGAGCGTTCGCGCAACGCCGCGGCCGTCGATACCGACGACTGGGTGGAGCTGTTCCCCTTGCGCGAAAGTGTCTTCACAGGTTACGACACGCTCACCGACGAGGTGCGCATAGCCCGTTATCGCCGCGTCGCTTCCAAGGGCAAGACTTCCTACCAGCTGGTCTTCGACCGCACGCCGTTCTACGGTAATTCGGGGGGTCAGATCGGCGACATCGGTGTCATCGAGAGCGCCAACGAGCGCATCGCCGTCGTCGCTGCCGAAAAGGAAAACGGGTTGATTATCCATATCGTCGAGCGGCTGCCGGAGAATCCCGCGGCTGTTTTCACCGCCCGCGTCGATGCCGACAAGCGGCAGGCGGCGGCCAACAACCACTCGGCCACCCACCTCATGCACGCCGCTCTGCGCAAGGTGCTGGGCGACCACGTCGAGCAGAAAGGTTCGATGGTGACCCCCGAGTTGCTGCGTTTCGACTTCTCGCACTTCCAGAAAGTCACGCGTGAGGAGCTGCGCGAGGTCGAGAAGTTGGTCAACAAGGCCATCCGCGCCAACTACCCGCTCGAGGAGAAGCGCGACGCCACCAAGGAGGAGGCCGCCGAAGCCGGGGCCATGATGCTTTTCGGCGAGAAGTACGGCGACCGCGTGCGCATGGTGCGTTTCGGCGATTCGGTCGAGCTTTGCGGCGGTACCCATACCAGCGCTACGGGCAACATCGGCTTCTTCAAGATTCTCAACGAGAGCGCCATTTCGGCCGGGGTGCGCCGCATCGAGGCCGTCACGGGCGAGCAGGCCGAGAAGGTGCTCTACGTGGCTGAGGATACGATCCGCAGTGTGGGCGAGTCGCTCAACAATACGCAAATCATGCAGGCGGTCCGGAAGATGATCGAGAGCAACGAGACGCTCTCCAAGGAGGTCGAGCGCATGCGGCGCGAGCAGGTGGCGCAGTGGGCCGACAAGCTCGCCGCGTCGTTGCCCGAGCGCAACGGCGTGCAGCTCATCGCCTTGCAGTCCGAGAACAAGCCCGAGGTGGTCAAGGACCTCGCCTACAACCTCCGCGCCCGGTCGCCCAAGCTCGTGCTGGTCATCGGGTCGCTCTTCGAGGGCAAGCCTTCGCTGACTATCATGTTGGGCGACGAAATCGTCAAGCAGGGCGTCGATGCCGGGGCCGTCATCCGCGAGGCCGCCAAGCTCATGCAGGGCGGCGGCGGCGGTCAGGCGTTCTTCGCCACGGCCGGCGGCAAGAACCCCGACGGATTGCAGGCCGCCATCGACAAGGCGGTGGAACTGATTCTCGCCAAACTCAAATAGAAACTATACGCCTGTCATCCTGAGCGCGTCTCTTTTGTCCCGAGCCAGCTCTTTTTGTCATCCTGAGCGCAGCGAAGGATCTGACCGCTCAGAATGACGGCCTTACAGATTTGAATAAAAGATTACAGCTATGGCAAACAAGGTTCTGCTGATGATTCTCGACGGCTGGGGCAACGGCCGCCACGACCGGGCCGACGTCATTTCGACGGTTCATCCCGCTTATATCTCGGCCATGACCGAGCGTTATCCCCACGCGCAGCTGCGCACCGACGGCGAGAACGTCGGTCTGCCCGACGGGCAGATGGGCAATTCGGAGGTGGGCCACCTCAATATCGGCGCCGGGCGCGTCGTCTACCAGGATTTGGTCAAAATCAACCGCGCCTGCCGCGACAATTCGATTCTGAAGAATCCCGAGGTCGTCCGCGCGTTCGACTATGCCCGCCAGAACGGCGCCGGCGTCCATTTCATGGGCCTTACCTCCGACGGCGGCGTGCATTCGTCGCTGGAGCATCTGTTCAAGTTGTGCGACATCGCCGCCGAGTATAAAATCGACCGCACGTTCGTCCATTGTTTCATGGACGGCCGCGATACCGACCCGCGCAGCGGCAAGGGTTTCATCGAGCAGCTGGAGAAGCACCTGGCCGCGTCGACGGGTAAAATCGCCACGGTCGTCGGTCGTTACTACGCTATGGACCGCGACAAGCGTTGGGAGCGTGTCAAGGTGGCTTACGACGCTTTGGTCGAGGGCATCGGCGAGCACGCAACCGACATGGCCGCCGCCGTGCAGAAGTCTTACGACGCCGATGTTACCGACGAGTTCATCAAGCCCGTCGTTCGCGTGGACGAGGCCGGCAATCCCGTCGGAACCATCCGGCCCAACGACGTGGTCGTTTTCTTCAACTACCGGAACGACCGCGCCAAGGAGCTTTCCATCGTGCTGACCCAGCAGGACATGCCCGAAGCCGGGATGCACACCCTGCCGCTCTACTATTGCTGCATGACCCCCTACGACGCTAAGTTCACGGGGCTGCACATTCTGTTCGACAAGGAGAATGTGCCCGACACCATCGGCGAGTGGGTCTCGAAGCAGGGGCTCAGGCAGCTGCGTATCGCCGAGACCGAAAAATACGCGCATGTCACGTTCTTCCTGAACGGCGGACGCGAGGAGACTTTCGAGGGCGAGGAACGTATCCTCGTCGCTTCGCCCAAGGTGGCGACCTACGACCTCCAGCCCGAGATGTCGGCGCCCGAGGTGGCCGACAAGCTGGCGGCGGCGCTCGACGAGCAGAAGTTCGACTTCATCTGTCTGAACTTCGCCAACGGCGACATGGTAGGGCACACGGGTATTTATGATGCCATCGTCAAGGCGGTCAAGGCGGTCGACGGGTGCGTCGAAAAGGTGGTCGAGGCGGCCAAGCGCAACGGCTACGAGGTGGTGCAGATTGCCGACCACGGCAACGCCGACAACGCCGTCAACCCCGACGGCACGCCCAACACGGCCCACTCGCTCAATCCGGTGCCCATCGTCGTGGTTTCCGACCGCGTCAAGGCGGTGCACGACGGTATCTTGGCCGACGTAGCACCCACGGTGCTGGCGCTGATGGGCGTTCCCCAGCCGGCCGGTATGACGGGCCGTTCGCTGGTCGAAATGAAGTAACCTTAAAACCGAATACGATGAAAAAATTGTTGTTCTTTGCGGCCTGCGCCGCGCTTTGCGCTTCGTGCACGCCTAAGAAGCCGTTCACTCTCGCAGGTACGGCCGATTCGTCGGCCGACGGGCAGACGGTCTACCTTTACGATTACCAGGAGGGCCGCGCCGTCGACAGCACCGTGGTAGCCGAGGGGCGTTTCAGCTTCGGCGGCCGCATTGCGGGCGACGTCCTGCGCCGGGTTTCGCTGGGCCGCAACTTCGTCAACGTCATTCTGGAGGGCGGCGATTTCACGGTCGACCTTACGGAGCACACGGTCGGCGGTTCGGAGAAAAACGAGCAGTTAAATCGTTTTAACACGCAGTACGATTCCATCGGCCGGGCGTTTTACGAGAATTTCATGACCCTTAAGGGCGACGCGCTGCTTTCGGAAGCGGAGTTCGAGGCCAAGGCCGATGCGCTGGTGGCAGAGACGAACGTTGCGCTCGGCGACCTGGCCCGTCCGCTGGTCGAAGCCAACAACAACGCGCTGGGCGCCTATGCTTTCCTGCGTTGGTGCTCCGATCTGGAGACGCCCGAGGAGTTCGACGCCGCGCTGGCCCTTGCGGGCGACCGTGTGCGTGAGTTCGCTCCCGTGAAAGCCATCGTCGACAAGCACAATGCGCTGAAGAAGACCGCCGAGGGAATGCCGTTCGCCGACTTCACCATCGAGAACGGCAATGCCGATTCGACGGCCGCGAGCCTTTCCGACTACGTGGGCAAGGGCAAATACGTGCTGGTCGATTTCTGGGCTTCGTGGTGCGGTCCCTGCCGCCGCGAGATTCCCGTCATCCGCAAGGTGTGGGAGAAGTACCGCGGCGACAAGTTCGAGGTGCTGGGCGTTGCCGTGTGGGACAAGCGCGAGGATACGCTCAAGGCCGCTGCCGACCTCGGTATCGAGTGGGCGCAGATTCTCGACGCCCAGGGCGTGCCGACCGACCTTTACGGCATCAACGGGATTCCCCATATCATCCTCTTCGGTCCCGACGGAACGATTGTCGCCCGCGGCCTGCGCGGCGATGCGCTCAAGGAGAAGGTGGCCGAGGTCATGGCCGAATAGCCCGGCAGGACATTGTATGGAAAAAGGGGCGCGAAATTTTCGCGCCCCTTTTTTCTATGCGGGATGCGGTTCTCAGCGCTCGGGCAGTTCGCCGATGAGCCCGCGGATGACGACCGAGGCGCAGCCGATGCCGAATAGGGCGGGGAGGTAGGAGATGGTCCCCACGTTCGATTTCTTGTTTTGCTCCTCGCAAAGAATCATCGCCCCCTCGCGGGCGGGTTCGGGCGAGAATACGGCCTGGAAGCCCCGCCGGACACCCGCCTTGTGGAGCCGCTTGCGCAGCATGTGGGCCAGCGGGCAGTGGTGGGTCTTGGAGATGTCGGCGATTTCGAGTTTCGTGGGGTCGGTCTTGGCTCCGGCGCCCATCGAGCTGACAAGCGGCAGCCCCCGTTCGAGCGCCGCGAGGATAAGCGCCAGCTTGGGCGAAAGGGTGTCGATAGCATCCACGACATAGTCGTAGCGCGCCGCGTCGAGCAGGGCGTAGGTCTCCTCGTCGCGTATAAAACGATTTAGCACCGTCAACTCCAGCTCCGGGTTGATGTCGCGGAGCCGTTCGGCCAGCACCTCGGCCTTGGGGCGGCCGACGGTCGAGCGGAGCGCGACAAGCTGGCGGTTGATGTTACTGACGCTCACCGTGTCGGCGTCGGCGACGGTCATGCGGCCCACGCCTGCGCGGGCGATCATTTCGGCGGCATAGGCCCCCACGCCGCCCAGTCCCACGACCAGCACGTGGGCGCGGCGCAGCATGCCGAGCTTCTCTTCGCCCAGCAGCAGGGCGGTGCGTTCGAGCCAGTTATCCATGGATGAAAATGCGTTCGTAGTTTTCGGTCGTTGCCTGCTTCAGCTCCTCGACCGAAAGTGCCAGGAGCTCTGCGACGCGCGTATAAATCGTTTTAACAGGCGTCTCGCTGTCGTCGGTTTCCAGAAAGAGCTGCGAAAGGGGCGTGCCTTTCAGGGCTTCGACCGTCCGCGGCGAGGCGAAGGTCCGTTCGCCGAACGACAGGCAGTAGCCCCGTTCGAGCGCCTGCCGGGCCTGCTCCGGCGACCCGATGAAGCCGTGGAAGATGACGGCGCGCGGCTCCTGCTCCCAAAGCAGGCGCATGGTCTGCTCGAATGCCTTGACGCAATGGAGCACCACGGGCAGTCCGTACCGGCAGGCGAGGGCGAGTTGGGCGCGGAACAGCTCGATCTGTGCCTGACGCGTGCCGTTGTCGGCCGCCTGCACGAAGTCGAGCCCGGTTTCGCCGACCGCCTGCACGCCGCCGCTCTCCAACTCGCGGGCGAGCCGGTCGAGCGCGGCGGCATCGGCCTGGGGAGCATCCCACGGGTGGATGCCCGCCGTGCGCAGTTCGATGCCGCAGCCCGTCGGGCGGTGGGTGTGGATGTTGACGAAAACAGGGTTCATATGGACAAAGATACGAATTTTAAGGATATTTAAGAAATAATGGCTGCGGCATACGTTTTTCCGGAAAAAATTTCGTACTTTCGCACGCGGTTAAGCTGTTAGCGTGCTAACAACAGGGCGGGGCCGGGAAGCCGGAGGCGCTGGGAACTGCCGGAACATGGGCCCACGACTGCGGGAACACCTGCGGACTGCGGCCGAGAGGGCACGGACAACGGACGGAACAACGAGAAAAATCATATTTCAATCAAACTCAAATTCAAACCATGTCGAAAGTCATTACACTACGCAAGGGTCTCGACATCAATCTGGAGGGGAAACCTCAGCCGACCGTGGCCGATGCGCCGCGGGCTGCGGAGTATGCGGTTTCGCCCCTCGATTTCGAGGGCGTGACCCCCAAGCTGCTGGTCAAGGCGGGCGATAAGGTGAAGGCGGGTACGCCGCTGTTCTTCAACAAGAACGACCAACGCGTACTTTTCACCTCGCCGGTGAGCGGCTGTGTGGCGGCCATCAACCGCGGCGAAAAACGCAAGGTGCTCTCCGTGACGGTGACCCCCGACGGCGAAGGTCGGTCGGAAGAGTTCGGACGTCCGGACCTCGGTGCGGCTACGCGCGAGGAAGTTGTGGAACTGCTGCTGCGCAGCGGCCTGTGGCCGATGATCGTGCAGCGCCCCTACGGCATCATCGCCGACCCGTCGGACACGCCCCGGGCAATCTTTGTTTCGGCGTTCGATTCGGCGCCGCTGGCCCCGGACTACAACTTCGTGCTTCGCGAGGAGAAACACAACCTGCAAACCGGAATCGAGGTGCTGCGCAAGCTCACGCCGGGCAAGGTGCATCTGTCGGTGCGCGCCAAGGCCGAGGGCGACATGCCGTCGCTGGCAGGCGCCGAACTGCACAGCTTTGCGGGCAAGCACCCGGTGGGCAACGTCGGCGTGCAGATTCACCACATTGCCCCCATCAACAAGGGCGAGAAGGTCTGGACGGTCAACATCCAGGACCTCGCCATCATCGGCCGCCTGTTCAACACGGGGCGGGTCGACATGACGCGCATCATCGCCGTGACGGGCTCCGAGGTGGAGAAACCCGCCTATGTCCGCACCGCAGCGGGCGCCCGCTGCGATTCGATACTGGGCGGCAACGTCAAGGCGCAGAAAGAGGGCGACAGCGTCCGCATCATCTCGGGCAACGTGCTGACGGGCACCAAGACGGCGATGGACGGCTTCCTGGGCTACTACGCCAACCAGCTGACGGTCATCCCCGAGGGCGACAAGTACGAACTGCTGGGCTGGGCGATGCCGCGCTTCGGCAAGTTCTCGGTGTCGCGCTCCTACTTCTCGTGGCTCTGCCCGAAGAAAGCCTACAAGCTCGATACCAACCTGCACGGCGGCGAACGTCCGTTCGTGGTGACGGGACTCTACGAGCAGTATCTGCCGATGGACATCTATCCGATGTATCTGCTGAAAGCCTGCCTGGCGGGCGACATCGACAAGATGGAGAATCTGGGAATCTACGAAGCAGTCGAGGAGGACTTCGCGCTGTGCGAATTCGTCGACCCCTCGAAAATCGAAATCCAGCAGATTATCCGCGACGGTATTAACTTAATGATAAGGGAGGCATAACGATGGGACTGCGTAAAATAGTTGACAACCTCAAGCCCACCTTTTCCAAGGGCGGCAAGCTGAGTTTTCTGGCCTCGACGTTCGATGCGTTCGAGACGTTCCTTTTCGTGCCGAACACGACGACGGCCAAGGGCGCGCATATCCGCGACTGCAACGACATGAAACGAACGATGATCGTGGTGGTGGCGGCGCTGCTGCCTGCGCTGCTGTTCGGATTCTACAACACGGGCTATCAGCACTATCTGTCGCAGGGCGTCGAACCTGCGCTGTGGGCTTCGCTGTGGTTCGGATTTCTGAAGGTGCTGCCCATCATCGTGGTTTCCTACGTGGTGGGTCTGGCCATCGAATTCGGATTCGCGCAGGCGCGCGGCCATGAAGTCAACGAAGGCTTCCTGGTGACGGGTCTGCTCATCCCGATGATCATGCCGGTGGACATTCCGCTGTGGATGGTGGCCGTAGCTACGGCTTTCTCGGTCGTATTCGGCAAGGAAGTCTTCGGCGGTACGGGCATGAACGTTTTCAACCCTGCCTTGCTGGCACGTGCATTCGTTTTCTTCGCCTACACGCCCTCGATTTCGGGCGCCGAGGTGTGGATTGCGGGCCTGAAGTCGGGCGAGGGCGTGGTCGACGGCTTCTCGGGTGCCACGGCGCTCGAACACCTGGCTGTCGACGGCACGCTGGGCTACTCGGCGATGGATGCTTTCCTCGGATTCATCCCCGGTTCCATCGGCGAGACCTCGACGGTGGCGATTCTGATAGGCGCCGCCCTGCTGCTCTTCACGGGCATCGCCTCGTGGCGGACGATGCTTTCGGTCTTCGCAGGCGGTCTGCTGATGGGCTATGTGTTCCAGTGGACGGGCGTGACCTCCTATCCGGCCTGGTGGCATCTGATCATCGGCGGCTTTGCGTTCGGTGCGGTCTTCATGGCCACCGACCCGGTGACTTCGGCCCAGACCAACGCGGGCAAGTACATCTTCGGTCTGCTGACGGGTGCGCTGGCCGTGCTCATACGTGTGGTCAACCCGGCCTATCCCGAGGGCATGATGCTTTCGATTCTCTTCATGAACGCGCTGGCGCCGCTGATCGACTACTATGTGGTCGAGGCCAACATCCGGCGCAGAAACAAACGTGTCGAACCGGCAAAATAAGGGTGCAATCATGAAAAAATTCAATACGAACAGCAACGCCTACATCATCGTCTACTCGACGGTGATGGTGGTGGCGGTGGCGACGCTGCTGGCCGTGGCCGCGCTCTCGCTGCAAAAACGCCAGTATGCCAACGAGCTCAACGAGAAGAAGCAGTCGATTCTCGCGTCGCTCTCGGCAACGGGCGAGAACTACGATGAATTCATCGAAGCCCGTGTGCTGGATGCCGAGGGCCGGACGGTCGAGGGCGGCGACGTATTCGCCATGCTCAACGACTTGCAAGGCTCGTTCGATGCGGGCAACTACCCGGTGTTCGAGGCCCGGGACGGCCGGGTGGTCATCCCGGTGACGGGCTCGGGGCTGTGGGGCCCCATCTGGGGCTATGTGGCCTTGGAAAACGACATGAACACCGTGGCGGGCATCGTGATGTCCCACAAGGGCGAAACCCCCGGTCTGGGCGCCGAAATCGCGACGGAGAAATACCAGTCGAATTTCGTCGGCAAGACGATTTTCGAGGGCGGCGAATTCGTGTCGGTGTCGCTGCGTAAGGGCGGCGCCAAGGACCCTGCCCACGAAGTGGACGCCATCACGGGCGGAACCAAGACCTCGGACGGCGTGACGGCCATGCTCCGCACGAGCATCGGCCACTATCTGCCGCTGCTGGAAGCGCGCCGCGCGGCCGCATCGGGCTCTAACGAAGAAAATACGGAAGACCATGAGTAGCAAGAATCTCAAATACCTGACCGGGCCCTTCTCGGCGAACAACCCGGTAATCGTACAGATACTGGGCATCTGCTCGGCGCTGGCCGTGACGGTGCAGCTCAAACCGGCCATCGTCATGGCGCTGTCGGTGACGGTCGTGACGGCGTTCTCGAACCTCGTCATGTCGCTGCTGCGCAACGGCGTGCCGGCCCGCATCCGCATCATCGTCCAGCTGGTGGTCATCGCCGCGCTGGTAATCCTTGTGGACCAGGTGCTCAAGGCCTATGTCTACGAAGTGTCGAAACAGCTGTCGGTCTATGTGGGTCTGATTATCACGAACTGCATCGTCATGGGCCGCATCGAAGCCTTTGCGCTGGCCAACAAGCCGTGGCCCGCGCTGCTGGACGGCATCGGCAACGGCCTGGGCTACGGCCTGATACTGGTGGTCGTGGCGTTCTTCCGCGAACTGCTGGGCTCGGGCACGCTGCTGGGCTACCGCATCGTCCCGGAGAGCTGGTACATGGCCGAGGGCGGGTTCTACTCGAACTGCGGTCTGATGCTCTTCCCGCCGATGGCCCTTATCATTGTGGGCTGCATCATCTGGGTGCACCGCTCGCGCAACAAGGAATTACAGGAAAAATAGGAGGGTAGCGTATGGAATCGTTGAATATCTTTATCCAGTCGATTTTTATCGACAACATGGTGTTCGCCTTCTTCTTCGGCATGTGTTCCTACATCGCTGTGTCGAAGAGCGTGAAGACGGCCCTCGGACTGGGCGCCGCCGTGACGTTCGTCATGGTGATGACCGTGCCGCTGAACTATCTGCTCTATCAGTTCGTGCTGAAACCCGGAGCCCTGGCGTGGGCCGGAGTTCCCGAAGTGAACCTCAGCTTCCTGTCGTTCATCGTGTTCATTGCGACGATTGCGGCGTTCGTGCAGCTGGTGGAGATGATCGTCGAGAAATTCTCGCCGACGCTTTACAGCCAGCTGGGCATCTTCCTGCCGCTGATTGCGGTGAACTGCGCCATCATGGGCGGCTCGCTGTTCATGCAGCAGAAGGTCGACGCCATGCAGCTGACCTCGCTGTGGCAGTCTGTCGTCTACGGTCTGGGCTCGGGTCTGGGCTGGTGGCTGGCAATCGTCATGATGGCGGCCATCCGCGAGAAGACGACCTACTCGCACATCCCGGCCGCGCTGAAAGGTCCGGGCATCGCCTTTATCATCACGGGGCTGATGGGCATCGCGTTCATGATTTTCTCGGGCATTCAGTTCTAAACCCCTAAACAGAGACACTGAAAAAATGGAATTGACAATTATAGTTGCGATTGCGGCTTTTCTGATCGTCACCCTGCTGCTGGTGGGGCTGCTTCTCTTTGCCAAGGCGAAGCTGACCTCGTCGGGCGACGTGACCATCGACATCAACAACGGTGAGAAAGTCATCACGGCCGAGAGCGGCGGGACGCTGCTTTCGACGCTGGCCAACAACAAGGTGTTCCTGCCGTCGGCCTGCGGCGGCGGCGGCTCGTGCGGCATGTGCAAGTGCCAGGTGCTGGAGGGCGGCGGCGACATCCTGCCGACCGAAACGGGCTTCATTTCGCGCAAGATGGCCAAGGACCACTGGCGTCTGGGCTGCCAGGTCAAGGTCAAGGAGGACCTGAAGATTCGGGTGCCCGAAGCGGTGCTGGGCGTGAAGAAATGGGAGTGTACGGTGGTCTCGAACCGCAACATTTCGACTTTCCTTAAAGAATTCGTGGTGAAGCTGCCCGAGGGCGAGAACCTCAAGTTCCGCAGCGGCGGCTACATTCAGATCGACATTCCGAAGTACGACGCCATCAAGTTCTCGGACATGGAAATCGACGAACGCTTCCGCGAGGACTGGGACAAGATGAAGATGTGGGACCTCGTGACGACCAACCCCGAACCGACGTTTCGCGCCTACTCGATGGCCAACCACCCGGCCGAGGGCAACATCATCATGCTGAACATCCGTATCGCCACGCCGCCGTTCGACCGGGCCGCGGGCTCGTTCATGAAGGTGAACCCGGGTATCTGCTCGTCGTACATCTTCTCGCGCAAACCGGGCGACAAGGTGACGATTTCGGGCCCCTACGGCGAATTCTTCCTGCCGGACGACCTGCCCGATACGCAGGAGCTGATTTTCATCGGCGGCGGTGCGGGCATGGCGCCCATGCGCAGCCATATCATGCACCTGTTCAAGACCGAGAAGACCAAGCGTCCGGTGTCGTTCTGGTACGGTGCCCGCGCACTCAAGGAAGCGCCTTATCTCGACGAGTTCCACCAGATCGAGAAGGATTTCCCCAACTTCAAGATGAATCTCGCGCTCGACCGTCCCGACCCCGAAGCCGACGCGGCAGGGGTGAAGTACACGGCCGGATTCGTGCACAACGTGCTTTTCGAGAACTATCTGAAGAACCACGAGGAGCCCGAAGGCTGCATCTACCTCATGTGCGGACCTCCGATGATGATCGCTTCGGTCGTCAAGATGCTCGACAGCCTCGGCGTCCCGCCGGAGAATATCCTGTATGATAATTTCGGCAGTTAACATAGGGTGAATAAAAAACAAGAGCAGACGAATGTCTGCTCTTGTTTTTGTTGAAAGGGTGCGGGTTATTTCTTGCTGGCGCCGCTTTCGAGGATGGAGACGATGGAGTAGAGGGCGAAGCAGATGGCGCCGAATCCGGCGAGAACGCGGGCGGGCACGAAATACTTGTGGGCGAAGCCGGCGGCCTCGAAAAGGAACGCCGCGAGGAAAAGGCACGTGAGGGCGGTGACGATGGGGATGATGGGAATCCGGTTGGCCAGCGGGTAATCGGTGTGCCAGATTTTGGCAAGCAGGATGACCTTGCTCGAAATGCTCCAGCAAATCAGCGCCAGGCCGAAGAGTACGAATCCGACGAAATTGATGGGGCGTCCCCGAAGTACGATCAGCAGGACGATGCCGAGGATGAAAGCCAGGGCGCCCATCGTGAGGGCCAGCCCTGTCCATTTGGATTTCTCCTTGAGCGTGTAGCTGCCCCGGATTTGCCGGGCGATGCTTGCCACCAAGGCGATAAGCGCCGTGCAGACGCAGGCGATGCCGAACATGACGCTGCCGGCGACGATGTGGGCCGGGAGCGTGCCGCGGACATAGAGCAGGATGCACCAAATCCACGCGGCGAGGGCCGTGGCGCTGACGATGCCGATAAGGGTGACCGACTGGCCGACGGTGAATCCCTGCGGGTTGATCGAAAACGAAGCGTCGGCCGAATTGCGGGGAATCTGGACGAAGCGCGACGACGAGGTTGCGGCCGTCGAAACGCAGACGGTGATAAGGCCCAGACCGCAGACCACGTGGCCCGTGACCACCCAGCCGGTCATCCCGGAGGTGAGGATGAAGACGCCGCAGATGAGCGTGGCCAGCGCGAAGGAGTAGCCGATGGCGGGGAAGATGTATTTGGATGCTTCGTTGTAGGTGCCGGTCAGTTGGCGGATGATGGTGGCCGCCGTGCAGTAGAGGGCCATGCAGATGGAGCCGAGGAAGAATACGACGGGTCCGGCCGTCAGGCGTGCGGGGTCGTCGCCCGCCGTGTAGATATAGGCCCCGTAGGCAAAACAGAATGCCGCCATCGCAAGCGGAATGGCGCGGAAAAGTACGCTGATACCGTGGTTCATGGTTGTCGGAATTTTTTCGGCCCCCGCGCAAATCCCGTACCAATAAAATTGGTATCTTTATCCCCGTAAAATTCTGAAACGATGATTCGAGGAGCAATATTCGACATGGACGGCACGCTGGTCGACAACAGCGCGGTGCATGTGCGGGCATTCGAGATTTTCTGCGAGCGCTACGGCGTGCATGATTGGCAGGAGAAGTTGGCGCAGGCGTTCGGTATGGGTAACGACGACATCATGCGCCGTATCATGCCCGAGGAGATAATCCGTCAAAAAGGGTTGGCGGCGCTGGCCGACGAAAAGGAAGCGATTTATCGCGAAATCTACGCGCCGACCATCCGGCCCGTAGAGGGGTTGGCCGACCTGCTCGGACGGCTGCGGGCTGCCGGAGTGCGCCTTGCCGTGGGGTCGTCGGGCTGCCGCACCAACATCGACTTCGTGCTGGAGAAATGCGGCATCGAGGGCTGTTTCGACGTCATCGTGTCGGGCGACAGGGTGGCGCACTGCAAACCGGACCCGGAAATATACCTTACGGCCGCGGCTGAGTTGGGCCTGAATCCGGCGGAATGCGTGGTGTTCGAGGATGCCAAGGCCGGCATCGAATCGGCCCGGCGGGCAGGTGCGGGGCGCATCGTTGCGCTGACCACGACTCTCCCGCGCGAGGTGCTGGCGGCAGAGACCGCGGCGGACATGATTGTGAACAACTTTGCCGAAGTCGAGGACCTCGGCGCTATTTTGCAGTAGGACGATGCGGGGAATAGTTGCTGTGGGGTTGCTCGTCGTGTCGAACGCTTTCATGACGCTGGCGTGGTACGGGCATATCGCGTTCAAATCGCGGCTCGAACGTTTCGGGATGGCCGCTATCGTGCTGCTGAGCTGGGGAATCGCCCTTCTGGAATATTGCTTCCAGGTCCCGGCCAACCGCATCGGCTCGGCGCAGTTCGGCGGTCCGTTTTCCATTTGGGAGCTCAAGGTCATCCAGGAGGTTGTCTCGCTCTCGGTCTTCACCCTTTTCGCGCTCGTCTTCATGAAGTCCGATACGCTCCGGTGGAACCACCTCGCCGGGTTCGCCTGCCTGGTCCTCGCCGTTTACTTTATTTTCCGGAAATAACTAACTTCAAACCTTATGAAATACAACCTTTTGAAATCAATCGCCGTTATTGCGGCGTTTTTGGTCGGGGTGGCTATCAACCATTCCTGCGGCGAGTCCACGACCGACGATTCGGTCCCGCCTGCTAACGGGCAGGAATTGTGGAATATCATACGTGCGCTGCAAACGGAGGTTTCCACATTGAAGACCGAAGTATCCACGTTGAAAGAGGAGTTGTCGGCGTTGGATATGGATAAGGATATTGCTACTTTGAGAACGGAAATATCGGCACTTAAAGAGGAATTGGCCGCGTTGAATACGAGCACGGATGTCGCAGCATTGAAGGAGGAAGTATCTACCCTCAAAGAAGAAATTTTGTCGTTGAATGTGGAACCGGAAATCTCGGCTTTGAAAGAAGAAACGGCGACATTGACAGCCCGAATGACCGGGATGGGCGGTGAAATCGAACGGCTGAACACGGAAGTTGCAGCACTCAAATCCACGGGCGACGGTTCAAGTGGCAATTCCGATTGCGGCGAATTTTTCGTGGACGGGTTGTATTTCAGTCGGAATGGTATTGTTTCATCTAAATATAAATGAGGAATCACACACGATGAGTATAGTTATTATGACGAGCACGGCCGAATAATAAGAACCGAAAATCATTCTAATGGCTATTCAATAATTACCACATATGAATATTCCGGTAAAACAGTAACTCGTGCTTTAAGTTCAATATATGACCCTTCGGTATTCCCTAATTCAGAGAATACAACTACAACTACCATCAACGAATATTATTGATCTTTATAAAAACTGATATAGTAATTATCCCCGGCCAATTCGGCCGGGGATAATTTTATTTAGCAGTCGATTATTCGCCTTGATTTTTGCGGTACATCTGCCAGCTGTTCACGAAGTTCTGCCACACGATGTAAGCGGTGGGGGCGATGGAGGAGATGGGGTCGAGGAACGACTGGGCCATCCAGACGGCGAGGACGGTATTCTTCTGCCCGAGGGACTGGCCCCCGGCGGCAGGGTCGCCGAACCGCTTTCCCAACGTCCGCCCGACCTTGAACTGGACGAGACAGATGACCAGGGCGGCGAGCGCGAGCCACAACTCGACCGACCGCGAAACGTCGTGGAGGTCGATGATGAACGCCGTGGTCCGCCCTATGGTGACGGTGAGCGCTGCCAACCACAGGTAAAACGAAATCTGCCCGTGGCTGCCGAACCACCGGGCGATGCGGGGTGTCAGCAGCCGGCAGAACTGCGCGACGACGAACGGCATGACGAGGAGCGGAGCGATGCGCGAGAGAATCTGGGCGAAAGAACAGACGCCTGTCCCGGTGAAAGTGAGAATCGCGGGGGCCGCCAAAGCCACGGTCATGTTGCAGAGCAGGCTGTATGTCGCCACGGTGACGACGTTGGCGCCGAGCATGCCTGCGATGACAACGGCGGCCATGGCGACGGGGGTGAGGATGCAAATCATGGCCCCCTGCGCGATGGTGGTGTCGAACGGGAGCAAGGCGAAATAGACTGCCGCAGAAGCTGCTGTCTGGAAAAGCAGCAGCCACACGTGAAGCCACGAAAGCCGCATTTCGCGCGGCTTCACGCGGCAGAACGTGACGAAGAGCATCAGAAAGATGAGCGCCGGGGTAATCATCCGGCCCGACCATTCCTCCACGGCCGTGACGGGGCGGCACAGCAATGCGCCGACGACCATGGCCGTGGGCATGGCGATGCTTTTCAGATTGCGGCGGACGCCTTCGGGCAGGTGCATCCTAAGCGAGCAGCTCCTTGACCTTGGCCGAAATATCCTTGCCGTCGGCCCGTCCGGCCAACCGCTTGGACGCGGCGCCCATGACCTTGCCCATCTCCTTCATGGAGGTGGCGCCGACTTCGGCGATGACGGCCTTGACCTCGGCGGTCAGCTCCTCGGCCGAGAGCTGTTTGGGCAGGAACTCCTGGAAAATGGCGACCTGCGCCAACTCCTCCTGCGCTAGGTCGGGGCGGTTCTGCTCGGTGAAGATGGCGGCGGAATCGGTGCCCTGCTTGGCGAGCTTGGCGAGGATTTTCAGCACGTCGGCGTCGGGCAGCTCGGAGAGCTCCGGCCCGGCGGTCTTGGCTTCGATGATGTACTTCTTGGCATTGCGCAGGGCGCTCAGACGCACGGCGTCTTTGGCCTTCATGGCATCCATGATGCTCTTGGAAATCTGTTGTTCGAGTGACATGCTAAAACGGTTTTACAGCCCCAAAGTTACGATTTTTCTGTATCCCTGCGCCCGAGCGAGAGCAAAAAGAGCCCGGCGATGACGAAAAGCGCATTGTAGACCAGCAGCTCGAAGCCGATGCGGTAACCCCAATGCTCGGCGGCGGCGTATTGCAGCAATGCGCTCAGCACGGGGCCTGCGAGGGCGACGAACGGCACCCGGCGGTCGCGGGGACGTCGGCGCGAAAGGATGCCGAAGAGGAAGAGCCCGAGGATGGGACCGTAGGTGTAGCTGACGATGCGGAAAAAGAGGTTGATGGCGTTGTCGTCGGCCAGGTAGCCTACGCCGAGGATGACGAGCGTCATGCAGGCGGCCATAAGGACGTGGACGCGGTGCCGCACGCGGGTGAGCCGCTGCTCGTCGTAACGCGCGGGGCCGTCGAGCAGGTCGACGGTGAACGAAGTGGTGAGGGCCGTCATGGCCGACCCGGCGGCGGAATAGGTGCTGGAAATCAACCCGAGGACGAAGACGATGCCCACGATGGCGGGAAGCCCTCCGTCGACGGCGACCAACGAAAAGAGCTGGTCGCTTTTGGCGGGGAGCGCGAGGCCGCGGCTGTCGACATATAAATATAGGAGTACGCCGAGCACGAGGAACAGCAGGATGACGATGATCTGACAGAAAGCCGTCAGCACGATATTGCGCTGGGCGTCACGCGGCGTGCGGCAGGAGAGATTGCACTGCATCATGTCCTGGTCGAGCCCGGTCATGGCGACGAGGACGACGATGCCGCCGACGAACATCTTCCAGAAATAACGGTCGGAAGCGGGATTGTCGAAGAAGAATATCTGCGACATGGGCGATGCGGAGACCTCGCGGATAAGCTCCGTGCCGCCGAAGCCCAAAGCCCGGGCGATGAAAACGATGGTGAGGACCAGACTGCTGACCAGGCAAAGGGTCTTGAGCGTATCGGTCCAGATAAGCGACTTGACGCCGCCCCGCTGCGTGTAGAGCCACACGAGGGCGACGGTGACGACGGCGTTGGCCCAGAACGGCCAACCGTAAGGCCCGAAGACGAGCAGCTGCATGACGGCGCAGACGACGTAGACCCGCAGGGCGGCGCCCAACATCTTGGAGAGGATGAAGAAACAGGCCCCGGCGCGGTGGGAGACGATGCCGAACCGCTCGTCGAGGTACTGGTAGAGCGACACGACCTTCAGCCGGTAGAACAACGGCACGAGGGCGAACGCGACGATCAGCTGCCCGACGGTGAAGCCTGCGACCATCTGCATGTAGGAAAACGAATCGGCGGCGACGGAACCGGGCACGGAGATGAACGTGACGCCAGACATGGCGGCTCCGATCATGGCCAAAGCGGCCATGTACCACGGAGTGCGGCGGTTGCCGGTGAAGAATCCGGCGTTGTCGGCGCGGCGCCCCGAGAGCCACGCGACGAGGAACAGCACGGCTATATAACCCGAGACGGTGAGGATGACGGCGAGAGGGGACACTTTTTAATTAAGAATTAAGAATTAAGAATTAAGAATTAAGAATTAAGAATTAAGAATTAAGAATTAAGAATTAAGAATTAAG
>NZ_CALPDD010000013.1 GCF_943193205.1 Alistipes muris | reverse complement strand
GGTGTGGAGTTGCGTCAACATCCCAGCACCGGGCTATCCAGCTTCAGCCCGGCAGTGCAAAGATACAAAAAATCCCCCCCCCAAATTTCAGACCAAAATAACGGTGAAAAGACCGTAACGTGTTATTTTATTAACAGATAAGGGTGGAAAGATACGCCAAACAGACGAGCAGAAAGACGAAAAGGAGAAGACGCACCGAAATCTAAAGGTCGGAGCGGACTCGCCGCAACCGGGGAAAGAGCTTGCGGAAATGGGTGAGGTAAACGCCGATATTGCTGCCGGCGATGATGAACGTGACGGCGAGGATAATCAAGGCGATGCCGCAGACGATGCGGACCGTGAGCGCTTCACCGAAGATGAGGACACCGAAACAAACGGCCGTGACGGGCTCGAGGGCTCCGAGGATGGCGGTAGGGGTGGACCCGATGAGCCCGATGGCGCGCGTGGTGCAGAGGAACGAAACGGCGGTGGGGAAGACGGCGAGCGCCAAGAGGTTGCCCCACAAGTACCAAGCCCCGGGCAAGAGGAGCGAACGGCCGAAATCGACGCGGAAGAGAAAGAGCATCAATCCGAAGAACAGGACGTAGAAGGTGACGGCGAGCGTGGGAACGTCCTTGAGCCGGGACTGCCGGACGGCGACGATGTAGATAGCATAGGAAAGCGCCGAAACGAAGACGAGCAAAGTACCGGTGAGACTGAGGGTGGAACCGTCGCTGGCCCTGTAAAGCAACCCGATGCCGCCCATGGCGAACAGAATGCACAAGGAAGTGGTCCACGATAATTTTTCGTGGAACCCGAACGCCATAATCAAAGCCACGAGGATGGGATAGACGAAAAGCAGGGTAGATGCGATCCCTGCGTCCATGTAATTGTAACTCAGAAAGAGCGCCAACGACGAGAGGGCGACGAGGATACCCATACCCGCGAGCAAGGGGATCTCGGCCCGCCGGACCCTGAAACTCCGGCCGCGCAACCGAATCATGGCGCCGAGGATGGGAATGGCGAAAAGGTAACGGAAGAACAGCACCGAATCGGGGTCCATACCGGCGCTGTAAAGCGGCAGGGCGAAGAGCGGATTGGTCCCGTAAGTGACGGCGGCGAGGGCGCCGATGAAATAACCTTGGGCTTTGGGATTCATGGCAAAATGTTGATGGGACAAAGGTAATGAATAATTGATAATGAAATAGGGAATAAGGGGGCTTTGCGGAGGGGCGGAAAGATTCTTTACTGCGCTCAGAATAACAAGCAATGCTTGAATTTAGATTCTTCGTCAAGGCTACGCCTTTCCTCAGAATGACAGAGGGGCTGGTAAAAGAACGCAGGGGCGAAGTGCGGAAAGGTTAACGGACCGCACAAAGTAAGAAATAGTTAGCGATAGTGTATTCATCTGCGGCGGCTGGGAGCGACGCATCTACGATGCGGGCCGCCGCAGGTGGCAACGCAGGACGTTGCAGAGTTCTGCGGGAAAGGGCGGGGCAGGACGGCGGGGCAGGCGCTGAAAAAAATGAAACAAAAAACAAGGAACAACCGAGAAAACGGCTGCTCCTTGTGAACAAAGAATTTATGGCCCGGAATTACTTGGACATGTAACCCTTGATGTAGTGGTGGTGCGACCCCCAACGCTCGAAAGCGGCGCGGTCGAGCTCCTCCTGGGCGGAGGGGTGGGCGATGGAAATCAACAGGCGTGCGCGCTCCTGCATGGTCTTGCCGTAGAGGTCGACGGCGCCGAACTCGGTGACGAACCAGTGGATGTGGTTGCGCGTAGTGACCACGCCGGCACCGTCCAACAAAGTGGGGCAAATCTTGGAAACTCCCTTGTTGGTAATCGACGGCATGGCGATGATGGCCTTGCCGCCCTTGGAGAGGGAAGCGCCGTAGACGAAGTCGATCTGACCGCCGACGCCCGACCAGAACTTGGTGCCGAGCGAATCGGCGCAAACCTGCCCGGTGAGGTCGATCTGCAAAGCCGAATTGATGGCGACGAAACGGTCGTTCTGCGAAATGACGTAGGGGTCGTTGGTATAACCTACGTCCATCATCAACACGCCGGGGTTGTCGTCGATGAAATCGTAGACGGCTTTGGAACCCATGAGGAACGTGGAAACCATCTTGCCGGGGTCGGTCTTCTTGGCCTCGCCGTTGACGACGCCTTTCTCGACGAGCGGCAAGACGCCGTCGGCGAACATTTCGGTGTGGATACCGAGGTTCTTATGGCCGCCCAACTGGCTCAACACGGCGTTGGGGATGGCCCCGATGCCCATCTGGAGCGTGGCGCCGTCCTCGATGAGCGCGGCGCAGTGCTTGCCGATGGCGGTCTCCACCTCGTTGGGTTCGGAGAACTTGGCCTCGATAAGCGGCGTGTCGTCCTGGACGAACATGTCGATTTTGGAGATGGGAATCATGGCCTGGCCGAACGCACGCGGCACGTTCTTGTTGATGACGGCGATGACGTGGTCGGCGCACTCGACGGCGGCCAACGTAGCGTCGACCGACGTGCCGAGCGAAACGTACCCGTGCTTGTCGGGCGGACAAACCTGGATCATCGCCACGTTGCACGGCACGGCGCCGCAGCGGTAGAGCTTCTGCGTCTCGCTGAGAAAGATGGGGATGTAGTCGGCGTCGCCGCTCTGGGTGACCTTGCGCACGTTGGCGCCGACGAAGAACGAATCGAGCTGGAAGATGCCCGTGAACTTGGGATCGGCGTAGGGCGCCGGACCCTCGGTGTGGAGATGGTGGACGTGGACGTCCTTCAACTCACCGGCCTCGCCGCGCGCGCACATGGCGTTGATAAGGCACTGCGGAGCCGAAGCCACGGAACTCAGATGGACGTGGTCGCCCGATTTGATCAC
This sequence comes from Alistipes muris, assembly GCF_943193205.1. Taxonomy (GTDB): domain Bacteria; phylum Bacteroidota; class Bacteroidia; order Bacteroidales; family Rikenellaceae; genus Alistipes; species Alistipes muris. The sequence continues at coordinate 64,270 of NZ_CALPDD010000013.1, read as the reverse complement.
TTTGACCGCCTCTTCGGGGGTGATGAAATGGATGGGGTTCTTCATGCTTTTATGCGGGTTGGATGATACTATTTACGTTTGACTTCGACCTGCTCGTAACCCTCGACGATGTCGCCGATGCGGATGTCGTTGAACGACTCGATGTTCAGACCGCAGTCCTGACCGACAGCGACCTCCTTGACATCGTCCTTGAACCGCTTGAGCGACCCGAGCTTGCCGGTGTAGATGACGATACCGTCGCGGATGACGCGGATGGGCGTGGACCGCTGGAGTTTGCCCTCGCGGACCATACACCCGGCGACGGTGCCGACCTTGGAAATCTTGAAAATCTCCAGGACCTCGACCGAAGCGACGATTTCTTCCTTCATGACGGGCTCGAGCATACCCTCGATAGCGTCCTTGATGTCGTTGACGGCGTCGTAGATGATGGAGTAAAGGCGGATTTCGATCTCCTCCTTCTCGGCGACGCGCCGTGCGGCGGCCGAAGGACGCACCTGGAACCCGACGATGATGGCGTTGGATGCGGCGGCGAGCAGGACGTCGGATTCGGAAATCTGACCCACGGCGGCGTGGATGACATTGACCTGCACCGTCTCCTTGGAGAGCTTGATGAGCGACCCGGACATGGCCTCGACCGAACCGTCGACATCGCCCTTGACGATGATGTTCAGCTCCTTGAACGAACCGATGGCGATGCGGCGCCCGATTTCGTCGAGCGTGACGTGCTTCTGGGTCATGATGCCCTGCATGCGCTGCAACTGCTCGCGCTTGTTGGCGATTTCGCGCGCCGAACGGTCGTCGTCCATGACGTTGAACGTATCGCCCGCCTGCGGAGCGCCGTTGAGACCCAGCACCTGCACGGGCGTGGAGGGCCCGGCGACGGTGACTTTCTTGCCGTCCTCGTTGAACATGGCCTTGACGCGCCCGGTGTAGGTACCCGAGAGCACGACGTCGCCGATGCGGAGCGTACCGCTTTGGACGAGGATGGTGGAGACGTAGCCGCGCCCCTTGTCGAGCGTCGACTCGATGACCGTGCCGACGGCTTTCTTGTCGGGGTTGGCCTTGAGGTCGAGCATCTCGGCTTCTAAGAGCACCTTTTCGAGGAGCTTGTCGAGGTTGAGACCCTTTTTGGCCGAAATCTCCTGGTCCTGGTACTTGCCGCCCCACGACTCGACGAGGTAATTCATCTGCGAAAGCTGCTCCTTGATGTGGTCGGCGTTGGCGTTGGGTTTATCTATCTTGTTGATAGCAAAGACCATGGGAACGCCTGCGGCCTGCGCGTGGTTGATGGCTTCGACCGTCTGCGGCATGACGCTGTCGTCGGCTGCGACGATGATGATGGCGACGTCGGTAATCTTGGCACCGCGGGCACGCATGGCGGTGAACGCTTCGTGGCCCGGAGTGTCGAGGAACGTGATTTTCTGACCGTTGAGCTCGACGCTGTAAGCACCGATGTGCTGGGTGATACCTCCGGCTTCGCCCTCGATGACGTTGGTTTTGCGGATGTTGTCCAAAAGCGACGTCTTACCGTGGTCGACGTGTCCCATGACGGTGACGATGGGCGGACGCGGCACGAGGTTCTCCTCGCTGTCGGCGTCCTCCTCGGCGATGGCCTCCTGGATTTCGACCGAGACGAACTCGACCTTGAACCCGAATTCCTCGGCGACGACGGCCAACGCTTCGGCGTCGAGCCGCTGGTTGATGGAAACCATCAGACCGAGGTTCATGCAGGCCGTGATAACCTCTGTGGGCGCGACGTCCATCATAGTAGCCAGCTCGCTGACGGTGACGAACTCGGTGACCTTGAGCGTCGAACGCTCCTGCACGGAACGCTCCATCTGCTCGTTCATCCGCTCGGCGGCCGCTTCGCGCTTGTCGCGGCGGTGCTTGGCACCCGTATTCTTGGCACCCTTGGCCGTGAGCCGGGCCAGGGTGTCCTTGATCTGCTTCGATACCTCCTCGTCGCTGACCTCGGGACGAACGACGGCCTGGCTGTTCTTCTTGCGGTTACGCCGCCCCTCGCCCGGACGGGGTTGGTTGGGTGCGGGCTTGCCGCCCTGGGCGCCGCCGCGGTTGGGACCGCCCTGGCCGCCCGGCCGCTGACCGCCGGGAGTGCCGGCGCCGCTCTGACCGCCGCCGCGCTGTGCCTTGGTGACGTCGACTTTCTCCTTGGAAAGACGCTTGCGCTTGTGCTTGCCGCCCGGAACGAAACCGGAAACGTCCATCGTACCGAGGACCTGCGGCCCGGTGAGGGTCACGGTTTCGGGACGGAAGATGTTGTCCTTGGGCGCTTCGGGCTTGGGCTCCTCGGCCTTGGCGGGTTCGCTCTTTTCGGCGGGCTTCTCGACGGGCTTTTCAACCGGTTTCGCGGCAGGCGTTTCAACGGGCTTGGCCACGACGGTTTCGGGAACCGCCTTGGGCTCGGGCTTCGGGGTCTCGGCGACCTTGGGCGCCTCGGTCTTGGCGGGCTCCGCCTTTACGACGGGCTTCGCGGCCGTCTTTGCAGCCTTGGGCTTGGGGTCGAGGTCGATTTTACCCAGGAACTTGGGCTGCTGGATTTCGTCGCGCACGTTGATGACGTTGCTCTTGATGACGACCTCTTTCTCTTCCTCCTGCGGCTTCTTGCCGCCCTCGATGGTAACGGTGGTCTGCTTCAGCGAAATCCGCTCGCGGATCGAATCGCGGGCACCCGACGCGGCGCGGTTGGCGCCGAACTCCTTTTCGAGGATCGCATAGGTGTCGGCGTCGACCTGCGTGTTGGGCGAACCGTCGCTCTTGATGCCCTTCTTGTGCAAGAAGTCGGTGATGGTGTTGATACCCACGTTGAACTCCTTGGCCACCTGAATGAGCCTTAATTTTCTTTCATTCCCCATATTGTGTGTTCTCCTTTCTTTGCGTGTAAATGCTATTCAAATTCGGCCTTCAGAATCTCGGCGACCTTCTGTGCCTGCTCCAACTCGAGGTCGGCGCGGGCGGCGATTTCCTCGACGGGAAGCTCCAGCACGCTCTTGGCGGTGTCGCACCCGACGTTCTTGAGGGCCTCGATGATCCAAGGTTCGATTTCGTCGGCGAACTCCGTGAGGGCGACATCCTCCTCCTCGACCTCGCGGTAGACGTCGATGTCGTAACCGGTGAGCATCTTGGAAAGGCGGATGTTCAGACCCCCCTTGCCGATGGCCAGCGACACCTGGTCGGGCTTGAGGTAGACGGCGGCGGTCTGCTTCTCCTCGTCGAGGACGATGGACGAAATCTTGGCGGGGTTCAGCGCACGCTGAATCATCAGCTGCGTGTTGGCCGTGAAGTTGACGACGTCGATGTTCTCGTTGCGCAGCTCCTTGACGATGGAATAGATGCGCGAACCCTTCATGCCGACGCATGCACCGACGGGGTCGATGCGGTCGTCGTAGGATTCGACCGCGACCTTGGCCCGCTCGCCGGGGATGCGGACGATTTTCTTGATGGTGATCAGACCGTCGGAAATCTCGGGAACCTCCTGCTCGAACAGACGTTCGAGGAACTGGCTGGCCGTGCGCGAGAGGATGATGCGGGGCTGGTTGTTGTTCATCTCGACCGACTTGACGATGGCTTTGATGGTGTCGCCCTTGCGATAGAAATCGTTGGGAATCTGCTCGCTTTTGGGGAGAATCAGCTCGTTCTCGTCGTCGTCGAGAATCAGCACCTCCTTTTTCCAGACCTGGTAAACCTCGCCGGTGATGATTTCGCCGACTTTCTCGGAATACTTCTCGTAGAGGTTGGCCTTTTCGAGGTCGAGGATGCGCGAAGCGAGGTTCTGCCGGAGCGACAGGACGGTACGGCGCCCGAACGACGCGAGCTTGATTTCATCGGCATACTCGTCGCCGACCTCGTAGGTGGAGTCGATGGCCTTGACCTCCGAAACGGCGATCTGCGTATTGGGATTCTCGACGGCTCCGTCTTCGACGACCGTGCGGTTGCGCCAGATTTCGAGGTCGCCCTTCTCGGGGTTGATGATGACGTCGAAATTCTCGTCGCTCTCGTACTGCTTTTGCAGGGCGTGGCGGAAGACGTCCTCCAACACGCCGATCATGGTGGGCTTGTCGATGTTCTTCAACTCCTTGAACTCGGCGAAGTTGCTGATAAGATTGAGATTGTCCATGGGGTTATTGTTTGTTTTGTATTTTTTTGAATTGCGGATGATTCATTCGAGGTGAAAGGTGAAAAGTTAAAAGTGAAAGGTGAAATGTTCGATGCGGAAATTTCGGTTCGTCTTAATCAAGGTGCTTTTCACGTTTCGCTTTCTACTTTATTTGAAGTCCAGATATTCGCGGGTGGATTTGACCTCGGCGAAAGGATACCGACGCGTGACGCGGACCAGCTGCTTGCGCTTCTTGCCCTCGACGGCCTGCTTCTCCTCGTAGGAGAGGGTGAGGCTCTCATCGTCGACCTCGTCGAGCCGGGCCGTAATTTTCACGCCGCTGGCGAGCAGCACCTCGACGGGCCTGCCGACGAGCTTGCGGTACTGTCTCAGGCACCGGAGTTCGGAACCGATGCCGGCCGAAGCGACGGTGAGCGAAAAATCCTCGGCATCGCGGTCGAACTCCGCCTCGACGGCGCGGCTCAACTCGACGCAGGCGTCGATGGAAACCGACGAATCGCTGTCGATCAAGAGCTCGATTTCATTGCCCGGCGAACAATTGCAGCCCACTACGAACATGTCGGAACCTGCAAGCCTGCGCTCGGCGGCGGCGATGATTTTTTTAGGGTCGATCATGGCTGAAAAACGTAAGTCAACTTGTGTACAACTATGAAATAAGGGGACTTTGCGTCCCCTTATTGCGTGCGTCCTGTCTTTCGACACGACAAATGTACGAAAAAAATCCGATATACCAATATTATATAGGGATTTTTTTACGCTTCGCGGTGGCCGGAAGCGTAGGGCTTGATGATGCCGCGTTTCGACGAGCGGATGAACTCCAGCAGATAGTCGCGCTCGGGGCTCTGGGGCACCGAACGCTCGACCTCGCTGCACCCGTTCAGATAGTTCAGACCGCTCTGGAACAGGATGCGGCAGGCCTCGTGGATTTCGGCGATGCGCTCGGGCGTGAAGCCGCGGCGCGAAAGCCCGATTTTGTTGATTCCGGCGAAACGGAGCGTATCGTTGCGGACGATGACGAACGGCGGCAGGTCCTGCCCGAGGAGGGCGCCGCCCTGAATCATGGCGTGCGCGCCGATGCGGGTCCACTGGTGGATGGCCGCGTGGCCGCCGATGACGACCCAGTCGTCGACATGGACCTCGCCAGCGAGCGAAACACGGTTGGCGATGACGCAATGGCTGCCGACGACGCAATCGTGGCCGACGTGGACGTAGGCCATCAACAGATTGCCGTCGCCGACGATGGTCGTGCCCGTGGACTTGGTGCCGCGGCTGATGGTGACGTACTCGCGGATGTCGTTGCAGTCGCCGATCTGGCAGGTGGTCACCTCGCCGTCGAACTTGAGGTCCTGCGGCAGGCACGACACCGAAGCCGCGGTGTGGATCTTACACTTCCTGCCGATGCGGGCCCCGTCGTGGATGACGGCCCCGGGACCTATCCAGCAATCGTCGCCGATGACCACGTCGCCCGCGATGCAGGCGAAAGGCTCGACCGTGACGTTGGCCCCCAACTTGGCGTCGGGGTGAACGTAAGCAAGCGGACTGATCATCTTACTGGCGGTTTTTGACGACCTGCGCCATCAACACGGCCTCGCAGGCGAGTGTCTCGCCGACGAACGCTTTGGCCTCGACCAGCGCAACGCCGCGGCGGATGGGTTCCAGGAGGTGGATTTCAAACTGGAGCGTGTCGCCCGGAACGACCTTGCGCTTGAACTTCACGCCGTCGATCTTCATGAAGTAAGTGGAGTAGTTCTCGGGGTCGGGCACGGTGTTGAGCACCATGATGCCGGAGCACTGGGCCATGGCCTCGACAATCAGCACGCCCGGCATGACGGGCTCCTCGGGGAAGTGGCCCACGAAGAACGGCTCGTTCATGGTGACGTTCTTGATGCCGGCCACCGACGAAGCGTCGCAATGGAAAATCCGGTCGACCAGCAGGAACGGCGGACGGTGGGGCAGCATCTTGCGGATGGCGTTGATGTCGTAGAGCGCAGGTTTGCGGCAATCGTAGGTGTAGCGGGGTTTCTCGCCGGCCTTGCGGATGGAGCGCTTGAGCTGCTTCATGAACTCCGTATTGGCGAAGTGGCCGGGGCGGGTAGCCCACACACGGCCCTTGATGCGCACGCCGAGGAGCGCGAAATCGCCCAGGAGGTCGAGCAGCTTGTGCCGTGCGAGCTCGTTGTTGCAGCGCAGCTCCAGGTTATTGAGGTAACCGGGCTTGATTTCGATGCCCGACTTGTTGAAAATCTTCTTGAGGTTCTCCTGCTCCTCCTCGGGCACGGGATTCTCGACCACGACAATGGCGTTGTCCATGTCGCCGCCCTTGATGAGGTTGGCCTTGATGAGGGGCTCCAGCTCGTGGAGGAAGACGAACGTGCGGCACGGCGCGATTTTCGATGCGTAGTCGTCGCCGGGCTCGAAGGTGGCATACTGGTTGCCGATGACCTTGGAATTGTAATCGACGTGCAGCGAAACGGAAAACTCGTCGTCGGGGTAGAGGATGATGGCCACGCCCTTTTCGGGGATGGTGTAGACCATCTTCTCGGTGACGTGGTAATAGGTGCGCTCGGCCTCCTGCTCGACGACGCCCGTGCGGACGATGGCTTCGGCGTACTCGCGGGCCGAACCGTCCATGATGGGGGCTTCGGGACCGTCGATGTCGATCAGTGCATTGTCCACGCCGAGCGTCCAGAGCGCCGACATGATGTGTTCGATGGTGCTGACGCGGTTGCCGCCGGCCTCGATGGTGGTGCCGCGCGAAGTGTCGGTCACGTTATCGCACAAAGCGGGAATTATGGGCTGTCCCTCGAGGTCGACGCGACGGAAAGCGATACCCGAATCGGCGTCGGCCGGGCGGACGGTCATGGTTACTTCGACGCCCGTGTGCAGCCCTTTGCCCGAAAAGCAAATGGGCGCTTTGAGCGTTTGCTGTTTGGTTGACATAAGCGTTGGTTTCTGAATATTTTGTGCCCAAAGATATAAAAAATCGCTAAAAAAAACTATTTTTGTCCGAAATTCCGACCGCCTGACATGACAGAGACACCCTCCGACAACAGACCCCGCCCTGCCGGACGGCCGCGCCTGAAGCTGCCGTTCGACAATCGGCACGAAGATGCCGGGGCCTGGGCCTACAACCACCGGATAGGGCTCTGCGTGACGCTGATAGCCTATCTGGTGCTGATGATCGTATTCGTATCGTCGAAGATAGCGGTCGGCCGCCGGGCCTCGACGCAGGGGATGTACATCGACATACAGACGCTGGCCGAGTTGGAAAGCGAACGCGCCCGGCTGGAAGAGGAAGTGCGCCGCCGGCAGGAACAGGACCCTGTCGACTGGAAGAGCGTCCGCAATGCGGCGTCGAACGAAAATGCACTGAACGAAGAACTCCGCGACGACCGCGGGACCAATGCCGCGGCGCTGAACGATGCGGCTTCGGAAGCGGCCGAACGGATGCGCGCCAACCGCGAAGCCTACGAGCAGGGGCTGGCTGAAGAACAGGCCATCCGCCAACGGACGGGCTCGGAGGAGGGGACCGAACGGCAGGACCGCAAGATGAAAGGCCGCGTGACGGTGTCGTTCTCGCTGACGAATCCCGTGCGGACGTCGCGGCGGCTGGTGGTGCCGGCCTACCAATGCGAGGGCGGCGGCGAAGTGGAAGTGAGCGTGACGGTGAACCGCTCGGGCGAAGTGACCGCCGCCCATGTGGAATATGGCGGCGACGCGTGTATGCGCGAAACGGCCCTGCGGGCGGCCCGGGCGTCGCTGTTCAACATCGACCAGTCGGCCCCGGCGCGGCAGCAGGGGACCATTACCTACATATTCATACCGCAGTAAGATGATCGACTTTACAAGTGAACATATTGTGCTGGTCGGTGCGCTGCTGCTGTTCGTGGCGGTGCTTGCCGGAAAGGCGGCCTACCGTTTCGGTGCGCCCGCCCTGCTGCTTTTCCTGGGCGTGGGCATGCTTTTCGGGCTGGACTTCATTTCGTACCGCTCGGTCGAAGTGACCCAGTTCGTGGGGATGGTGTCGCTCTGCATCATCCTCTTTACGGGCGGTATGGACACGAAATTCTCGCAGATTCGGCCCATCATCGGCCCGGGCGTGGTGCTGGCGACGGGGGGTGTGGTCATAACGGCACTGATACTGGGCACGTTCGTGTGGCTTGTGGCGCCTGTGGCGGGTACCGAAATCTCGTTCACGGCGGCCCTGCTGCTGGCGTCGACCATGTCGTCGACCGACTCGGCGTCGGTGTTCTCGATTCTGCGAAGCAAGAAACAGGGCCTGCGGCAGAACCTGCGCCCGCTGCTCGAACTCGAGAGCGGCTCGAACGACCCGATGGCCTACATGCTGACGGTGCTGCTGGTGGGGGTGCTCTCGCGCTCGCAGGGCGAAATGTGCTTCGGGACGAACCTGGTGCTGTTCGTCGTGCAGATGGTGGTCGGCGCTCTGTCGGGCTATCTGATCGGCCGTGCGGCGGTGTGGATCATCAACCGCATCAATCTGGCCAATCGCTCGCTCTATTCGGTGCTGTTGCTGGCTTTCATATTCTTTGCGTTCGCCTTTACCGACCTGATTCGCGGCAACGGCTATCTGGCCGTCTATCTGGCGGGGCTGGTGGTCGGAAACCGCAAACTGGCGCAGAAACAGCCCATGACCATCTTCTTCGACGGATTCACGTGGCTGATGCAAATCATGATGTTCCTGATGCTGGGTCTGTTCGTGAACAGCGACGAACTGCTTCAACCCGAAGTGCTGCTGCTGGGACTGCTGGTGGGTGTCTTCATGATTGCGGTGGCACGCCCGGCGTCGGTATTCCTTTGCCTGGCGCCGTTCCGCAAATTCACGACCAAGGCGCGGCTTTACGTTTCGTGGGTGGGACTGCGCGGTGCGGTGCCGATTCTGTTTGCGCTCTATCCGCTGATTGCCGAAGTGCCGCATGCCGGCCTGCTGTTCAACGTAGTCTTCCTTTCGACGATCATTTCGCTGGTGGTGCAGGGCACGACGGTGAGCGTGATGGCCAACCTGCTGGGACTTTCGTACGAGGAACGCGAATCGGCATTCAACGTCAACATGCACGAGGACATGAAGTCGGTGCTGACGGAAGTGGAGGTCAACGAACGCATGCTCGAACGCGGGCAGTTGCTGCGGGAGATAGAACTGCCCGAAAACACGCTGGTCATGATGGTCTGCCGCGACGGCGACTACTTTGTGCCCAAGGGCAACACCGGGTTGCTGCTGGGCGACAAATTGCTGGTTATCTCCAACCGCGACGAGGAGTTGGCCGCGTCTTACAAGGTTATGGGTATCTCCGAGGTGCGGAAGCTGTAAAAGGAGGGCATAGGTGAAATAAAAAAGCAATCGGTTTTTCCGGTTGCTTTTTTTGTGGAGAATATCGGAATCGAAGTGCGCAGCACTCGCGGGGCGGCCTATGAAAATCAATCTATTTTCGCCCCGCAACTCTTGCTTTTGTGAGAATGGCGTTTGTGAGGTGGAAAAGATTGCGATGAGCGAAGCGGTTTTTTGCGGCGCGGGAAAGGCTTTCGGAAAGATATGCGGAATTGGCCTCGCGATGTTCGTCCGATCTCTTTGCTGCCGCAGGCATCCGAACGAAGAAACGAAAATGTCCGATAGCCGCGAATGCGGTTTCTTTTGTTTCCGGGCGGCATCTGCGCATGAATCCGCGCTTTTGCCCGGAAACAAAAAAACTGCAAACATTTGTTTGCAGTCTGTCGGACATTTTGCCCTTCGTGGAGAATACGAGATTCGAACTCGTGACCTCTTGCATGCCATGCAAGCGCTCTAGCCAGCTGAGCTAATCCCCCGTTGCGGATGCAAAGGTAAGACGAATTTTTGAAAAACCAAACGAAGCGGCGAAAACTTTGCTGCGGAACAGGGAAAAACTGTGTTTTTCTTGCAATTGGTCCGGGCGGGCACTCGGGCATAACGAGCCGGAAGCCGATGACCCATCCGTACATCTGACAGAAAAGCGCCACCGTCTCTATGGGCGGTGGCGCTCATGTTTATCCGTCGTAAGCCGGATGCCGCTAACGATTCATTCGCTCATACTCGGCATAATCCGCTTACGATAGTTCCTGGCATCGCTTACTTGCAAATTCGGAATTCGTCTATACCTCCCACGTGGCGCCGGAGCGGAGCAGGTCGTCGACGCAGCGGATTTGGGACGAAGCCTTGACCTCCTCGACCTGCCGCTCGACGGCTTGGTCGTAGACCGCATCGTCCTCGACGGCGCGGATGACGCCCACGGCCACCGGATAGTCGGGATACTTCATCGCGGCGAGCATCATGTGAAGCGTCGTGTCGCGTTCGTGGGCGTCGTGCGTCAGCACATCGTCGAGCGTGTAGCCGTCCTGGCCCACGGTCACGACCTTGAGCTTCATGTTCTCGAAGACGAGCCCTTTGTCGTTGTTGGCGCCGAAAAGCATCTTTTCGCCGTGGCGCAGCGTAATCGTATGTTCGGCACGCGTGGCTTTGTCGGCCGCGAACGCCGCATGGGTCTTGTCGTTGAATATCACGCAGTTTTGCAGCACCTCGACCACCGACATGCCCTTGTGCAGCGCGGCGGCCACCATGCAGTCTTTCGAGAGGCTGACCTCCATGTCGATGGAGCGGGCGAAGAAGGTGCCCTTGGCGCCGATGACCAGCTCGCCGGGGTTGAACGGCTTCTCGACCGTGCCATAGGGCGAAGTCTTCGTAATCTTGCCCAACTTCGACGTCGGCGAGTACTGCCCCTTGGTCAGTCCGTAGATTTCGTTGTTGAACAGAATCACGTTGAGGTCGACATTGCGGCGGATGGCGTGGATGAAGTGGTTGCCGCCGATGGCCAGCGAGTCGCCATCGCCGGTCGTGACCCACACGTTGAGCCGCGGATTGGCGACCTTGACGCCTGTGGCCACGGCATTGGCGCGGCCGTGGACCGAGTGGAAGCCGAAGGTCTTCATGTAGTAGATGAAGCGCGACGAACAACCGATGCCCGAGACGAACGTAAAGAGGTTGTGCGGCGTGTCGGTGCGGTCGGCCACTTCGGGCAGGGCGCGCTGCACGGCGTTGAGAATGGCGTGGTCGCCGCAGCCGGGGCACCAGCGCACCTCCTGGTCGCTCTTGAAATCAGCCGGAGTGTATTTGTAGTCTGCCATAACTTATCGGTTCAGTAAGGATTCAAATTTCTGTTTCAGCTCGGCCACCGTGAACGGCAGCCCCTCGCACTTGTTGAACTGTTCGTAGCTGAACTGCTGGAACTGCTGGCGCAGGTAGGCGGCGAACTGCCCCTCGTTGAGCTCGCAGACAACGATGCGGCGGAACTTGGCGAAGATCTCCTCGACGCCGTGCGGCAGCGGGCAGATGTAGTTGAAGTGGCAGAGCGAGACGCGCCGGCCCTCGCGGCGCATTTCGTCGACGGCGTTCTGCAGGTGGCCGCGCGTACCGCCCCAGCCTACGACCAGCAGGTCGCCCTCCGGGTCGCCGCAGACTTGCTGCCGGGGAATGTAGTCGGCGGCTTTGGCCACCTTGGCGGCGCGGGTCGAAACCATCTTCTGGTGGTTGGCCGGGTCGTGGGAGATGCACCCTTTCACGCAATCTTTCTCCAGACCGCCCACGCGGTGTTCCAGTCCGGGTTTGCCGGGGAACGCCCAGCCGCGGGCGAGCTTCTCATTGCGTACGTAGGGCATGAAACCCTCCTCGGGCGCCTGGTCGACGATGGGCGGGCAGATGGCGGGGTAGTCCTTCATCTGCGGGATGCGCCAGGGTTCGGAACCGTTGGCGATGAACCCGTCGGAGAGCAGCACCACGGGGGTCATGTGCTCCATGGCCAGCCGGCCCGCCTCGAACGCGAAGTGGAAGCAGTCGCTCGGCGACGAAGCGGCCACGACGATGACGGGGCATTCGCCGTTGCGGCCGTAGAGCGCCTGCGCGAGGTCGCTCTGCTCGGTCTTGGTGGGCAGACCCGTCGAGGGACCGCCGCGCTGTACGTCGACCACGACGAGCGGCAGCTCGGTCATGACGGCCAGCCCCAGCGCTTCGCTCTTGAGCGAAAGGCCCGGGCCGGAAGTGGTGGTCACGGCGAAGTTGCCGGCGAACGCGGCACCGATGGCGGTGCAGATGCCTGCGATTTCGTCCTCGGCCTGCACGGTCTTGACGCCCAGGTCCTTGCGCTTGGCCAACTCTTCGAGGATGACCGTGGCGGGAGTGATGGGGTAGGAACCGCAGAAGAGCGGCAGCCCGGCTTTCTCGGCGGCGGCGCAAAGGCCCCACGCCGTAGCGACGTTGCCGTTGATGGAACGGTAGGTGCCCTTTTCGAGGTCGGCAGGCGCCACGCGGTAATTGTTGGCGAACTGGTGGGTGTTGGCGGCGTAGTTGTAGCCCGCCTTGATGGCCAGCTTGTTGGCCTCGGCCACGGCGGGATTCTTCTTGGCGAACTTGCTGTCCAAATACTTATAGGCATGGTCCTCCGGGCGGTCGAACAACCAGAAACAGATGCCCAGCGCGAACATGTTCTTGCACTTGACGACCGACTTGTTGTCGAGCCCGGTATCCTTGAGCGCTTCGCGGGTCATGGATGTGATGCCGGGCACGACGACGTTGTACTCGTCGAGCTTGAGCTCTGCGAGCGGGTCCAGCGTGGCGAACCCGGCCTTGCGGATGTGCTCCTCGGTGAGCGAATCGCCGTCGAGGATGACCGTGGCACCCGGCTTGAGCCACTTGCGGTTGGCTTTGAGCGCGGCAGGGTTCATCGCCACCAGCACGTCGCAGTAGTCGCCGGGATTCAACTCGCGGCGGCTGCCGAAGTGGACCTGAAAACCCGAGACGCCCGCGACGGTGCCTTGCGGTGCGCGGATTTCGGCGGGGTAGTCGGGGAAAGTCGAGATGCCGTTGCCCATCAGCGCCGAGGTGTCGGAGAAGAGCGTGCCCGTGAGCTGCATGCCGTCGCCCGAATCGCCCGAGAAGCGAATCACGACGTCGTGCATTTCGTGCACAGAATGCTGTTCCATGTCTTTAATGAGAAGGTTAGTTTTTATAAGCCTAATACAAATATAGGAATTTATTGTTAGAATGTTCACAATCCGCCGGAATATTTGTTTCCGGGGTGGCCGAACGGCAAAAGAACGGTCCTGCGATAGAAATGAAAAAAGAGGTGCCCGAAGCGGGTACCTCTTGGGTGAATTTTCCGGCACGCCCTTATTGCGGCTGCTTGCCGATGTAGGCGAGGATGCCGCCGTCGACGTAGAGCACGTGGCCGTTGACGAAATCCGAGGCTTCGGAAGCGAGGAACACGGCGGGGCCCATGAGGTCCTCGGGCGTGCCCCAGCGTGCCGCGGGGGTCTTGGCGACGATGAACGCGTCGAACGGATGGCGCGAACCGTCGGCCTGCTTCTCGCGCAGGGGCGCGGTCTGCGGCGTGGCGATGTAACCCGGGCCGATGCCGTTGCACTGGATGTTGTACTCGCCGTACTCCGACGCGATGTTGCGCGTGAGCATCTTCAGACCGCCCTTGGCGGCCGCGTAGGCCGACACGGTTTCGCGGCCCAGCTCGGACATCATCGAGCAGATGTTGATGATTTTGCCGCGGCCTTTCTTAATCATCGAGGGGATGACCGCCTTCGAGACGATGAACGGGCCGTTGAGGTCGATGTCGATTACCTGCCGGAACTCGGCGGCGGTCATTTCGTGCATGGGGATGCGCTTGATGATGCCGGCGTTGTTCACAAGGATGTCGATCACACCGACTTCCTTTTCGATCCGAGCCACCAGCGCGTTGACCTGCTCCTCGCTGGTCACGTCGCAGACGTAGCCGTGGGCTTCGATGCCCTCGGCCTTGTAGGCGGCCAGTCCCTTGTCGACCAGCTCCTGCTTGATGTCGTTGAAGACGATTTTGGCGCCCTGGCGTGCGAATGCCGTCGCCAGCGCGAAGCCGATGCCGTAGGAAGCGCCCGTCACGAGAGCGACCTTGCCTTCCAAAGAAAAGTTTACCATTTTTATAAAGGGAAAAGTTAAAAGTTAAAGGTGAAAACTATATTATGCAGCCTCAGAATCTGACGCCGAATGCCAGACCGCCATGGGAGTAGTTCCAATGATACCTGCCGCCCGCAAACATCGTTTTGATGTTATAGAACGCATAGAACTCGAACTGCCGGCTGTCGATAAAATAGGCGCGTATCGGAAAGTCGATGCCCCAATAACCGGCGGAGTGCTGCATGTGCTTCAAGACCGATTGCCCTTCCTTGTCCTTGAAATGAACGCCGTACAGATACTTGCAGCGATCGTACGTTGCGCCGACACCGACTTTGACCCATCGGAATTTTTGGGGAAACGGTGTGGCCATACCTCGCAAACTGACCCCAGCTCCATATAAATCGGACGCTGTGCCGTTTTTGCACATGTCGGTGTGGATTTCGACTGCAACAGCGAAATAGCTGTTGACACTTCGGCCATATTCCACCAGCAGCGACGGCCCGGCCGAAAGCCGGTCGTTGTCGACACTGCTGCGAACATTGACGCCGGCACCTACGCGAATCGTATTTTTGTTCTGCGCGGAGAGACTGCAAGAAAAAAACAAAGAAAGAAGAAAGAAAAACAGCCTTGTTGCTTTCATTGCGAAGTTTGCTGGCGGCCGTTTATTTCAAGTCGGTAATCTTCGAGAAATCCTGGTCGCCGTAGTCGAGGTTCTCGCCGCCCATGCCCCAGATGAACGTGTAGTTGTGGGTGGCGGCGGCGCTGTGGATGGACCACTCGGGCGAGAGGACGGCCTGGTCGCCCCTCATCCAGATGTGGCGCGTCTCGTCGACTTCGCCCATCAGGTGGCAGACGGCGTGTTCCTCGGGCACCTCGAAGTAGAAGTAGGCTTCCATGCGGCGCGAGTGTACGTGGGCCGGCATCGTGTTCCAGACGCTGCCCGGCAGCAGTTCGGTCATGCCCATTTGGAGCTGGCACGTGGGCAGCACCTGGTTGACCAGCATCTTGTTGATGTTGCGGTCGTTGGAGCCTTCGAGCGAACCCATGTGGGCCACCACGGCGTCGGCCTTGGTCACCTTGCGGTCGGGGTAGGTGCAGTGGGCCGTCGTCGAGTTGAAGTAGAACTTGGCCGGGTGCTGCGGGTCGGCGCTCTCGAAAGTCACCTCGCGGTCGCCCGCACCTAAGTAGAGCGCTTCCTTGAAATCGAGCTCGAACACCGTGTCGCCCGACTTCACGCGGCCTTTGCCGCCGACGTTGAAGATGCCCATTTCGCGGCGCGTCAGAAAGTGCGGGGCCTTGAGCGGGTCGATGGCTTCGAGCCGGAGCGTTTCGTTCACGGGCATCGCGCCGCCGACGATCATGCGGTCGTACATCGAATAGACCATGTTGACCTCGTCGGCCGCGAAGACCTTTTCAATCAGAAAGTCGCGGCGCAGACGGGCCGTGTCGTAGTGTTTGGCATCTTCGGGATGCGCGGCGTAGCGGATTTCGTAGTTGGTTTTCATCAGCTTATTGAGTTGTTGTTTTTTGCGTGGCAGCATTATCCGAATTTCAAAGATACTCACAAAAAATCGAAAATGAAAATCGGGGGCCCGCTCCTACCGCATCGAATTCATGCGGATGGAGGCCTTGACCAGCGCCAGGGCGCGGATGCGGCCGACAGCCACTTCCTTGTCGGCGTGGTGGGGATTCTGGCTCACAAGCTTGACATAGCCCTCGCGGTCGGACTTCTGGATGTATTTCACCGTCACGTATTCTTCGCCGTCCATGTCGATGGAGAGCAGGTACATGTCGCCCCAGAATATGTCGTTGAGGTCGCACAGCTGTTTGTAGAGCACGATGTCGCCGCTTTTGAGGAGCGGATACATCGAATCGCCCACGATGTAGATGGCGCCGTCGCACTTGGGCAGGTTGGGGATGTGGATGAAGTTGATGGGTTTGGCCTGCGCACGGTCGGTGAAAAGCGGCACCAGCCCCGCCGTGCCCTCGATCGAGTAGAGCGGCACGCTCTGCATGGGCAGCGAGTTGTCGGTGCGGTGCATGTAGGCCGTCAGGTCGGGTTCGGCGTTGAACATCCGGCCGCGGCCGGTTTCGAGCCATTCGGGGTTGACGTTCAAATCCTGAACCAATATGTTGCGGTTGCGCGACGAAAGCCCCGCCTTGCCCGTCTCGATCATCGAAAGGGCTGCCTTGCCGATGCCAAGTCGCTGTGCAAGTTGTTCTTGGGTCATCCCGAGTTGCTTGCGTATCAATTTTACCCGTTCGTTCATGGCTGTGCTATCGGAAAATATTATAATAAAAAATTGTACTAAGCCGTATCGAAATTCAATTTTTGAATATATCTTTGTCCTGCAAAGTTAAGCAATTTATTCTTTCGCGCAAATCATCCATTCAAAAAAACGTTGGTTTTCTGTTATGTATCCTGTTTCATCCGAACTTTACCGGCAGGTCGCGGCGCTTCTCGCGCAAGCCGTCGGCGGCCGCAGCTATTTTTCGGGGTCGGTCGAGGGCGAGACGGAGGGCGCCGCGTGGCGTCTGACGGCTTCGGTTATCGTCTATCGTCGCCGCGTTTCGCAGCCCGAGGGCACCGCCGAGCCGATTTCCGACCTCGTGCCCGTGTGGTGGGAGTTCCACACTTTCGCGGCCGACGGGGAGGTGCCGAACGATTTTTCGTTCGGCGAAATCCGGGACCTTTTCCGGAGTTTATAGCTGGGGCATGTGTGTGCGTGTTTTCCCGCGGCGCCCGGCTCGCGCCCGTGGCGCAACCGCCCCGGCCGGGCCCGCGAATGGCTGCAACGGAAGAGGGCATACTCGTGAGAATGGTGGAATTTTGCCTGCCGGAGGAAATTATAGTCCGTAAAGTAAGATGCAGCCGGGCATATTCATCTGCGGCGGCTGGGCCGGACGCATCTCCGATGCGAGCCGCCGCAGATGGCAACGCAAGGCGTTGCAGGAAATTGTGAATAATGTATAGTTAATAAGGAATAAATGTCATGTGGAGCGAGCGTCGGACCTCCTCAGAATGACAGAGGGTAGCAGTATGTCATGTTGAACGCAGTGAAACATCTGTGGCCATTAGATTCTTAACTGCGCTACGCTTGTTTTCCTCCTCCTTGCATGGCTTTGCCGAGCAAGAGCAAAGTTCACCTTGTTGAGTTCCGGCCCTTTCCCGCCTTTCGGGCGCGGCGCCGCCCGCCGGAACCACTCAGACGAACCCGCCCGCCGCGGCGCCGCGCAGAGGGTTCAGAAATCGTACTTTCATGAATCGTCCATCCGATTTTTCCTCTGCGGGACACTCTCCCGCAGAGGTTTTTGTTTCTCCGGCCGCTGCGGCCGCAAGTTTTGCCGAATCCGAATCCAGCCCCGGCCCTGGGAACTCTGCTGCCCCCGATTCCGGGTCGGGTCACTCCGCCGAACCGGTTTTTGGCTTCGGACTGCCTGCCGCGGTTGGAAACTCCGTCGAATCCGTCCTGGGCCCTGAACCCTCCGCCGAACCAATTCCCTCCGAATTTGCCGGACCTGCCGGAGCCGGACATCCTGCCCCCTCGTTCGCTGATTTCGCGCTGGCGGTCTATCCTTTTTTGGAATTGCAGCCGTTCCACCGCGCTTATTACCGCGTCCTGGAGGCGTTCGCCCGCGGGCAGGTCCGGCGGCTCATCGTCACCATGCCGCCCCAGCACGGTAAGAGCGTGGGGGCCACTACGCTGCTGCCCGCCTACATCCTCGGGGCCGACCCCGATTGCCGTGTCGCCATCGCTTCCTATTCGGGGGCCCTGGCGTCGAAATTCAACCGCCGCGTCCAGCGCATCCTCGAATCGCGCGAGTACGGCGATATTTTCCCCGTCACCACCATCAAGTGCGGCAACAAGCCGCCCAACTACATCCGCACGGCCGACGAGGTCGAAATCGTCGGACACCGGGGCGGCCTGCTGTCGGTCGGGCGCGAGGGGTCGCTCACCGGCAACCGCGTCGACTGCTTCGTGCTCGACGACCTCTACAAGGACGCCCTCGAAGCCAATTCGCCCATCATCCGCGCCAATTGCTGGGAGTGGTACACCTCGGTCGTGCGCACCCGTATGCACAATGCTTCGCGCGAGCTCATCGTCTTTACGCGCTGGCACGAGGAGGACCTGATAGGCACCATCATGCAGCGCGAAAAGGTGGTTGCGCTGCGGCGCTGGGAGCAGCTCGGCACCTTGCGGCACGACGAGTGGCTCCACCTCAATTTCGAGGCGCTCAAGGTGTCGCCCTCCTCCGAACTCGATCCCCGGCGGCCGGGGGTTCGCCCGCGCGGTGCAGCGGCTCGCGCCCGATGTGCGGGTCGAGTGGTTCCACCAGCACGGCAACAAGGAGGCCCGCATCCTCTCCAACGCGGCGACCGTGCTGCATCTGCTGCGCTTCCCGCGCGACTGGCGGCTGCGGTGGCCCGAGCTCCACGGCCATCTGACCGCTTACAGGCGCCAGTTCCGGGCCAACCGCTGGCACGACGCGCCCGACGTGCTTACGGGAATCGTCGAGCGTGAGCTGACCGACGAGCGCCGCAGAACGCGCAGTGTTAAGTTTTTGTGAAATTGTTCTTGAGTGCCGAATTTTTCGGCCGAAAATACCTATCTTTGGCCCGGAACTTATTCAAGAACGAATAAATGAAAACACTGAAAATCGGAAATTTATGCGCCTCGGTGCCCATCGTGCAGGGCGGTATGGGCGTAGGCATATCCCTGGCAGGGCTCGCTTCGGCCGTGGCCAGCGAGGGCGGCATCGGGGTGATTTCGTCGGCCGGGCTCGGCGTCATCTACGGTTCGCGCCCCGCAGACTACCGCGAAGCGTCGATCCGCGGACTGAAAGAGGAGCTGCGCAAGGCCCGCGAAGCCACGCGCGGCATCATCGGCGTCAACGTCATGGTGGCCATGTCCAACTTCGCCGACATGGTGCGCACGGCCATTGCCGAGAAGGCCGACATCATCTTTTCGGGGGCCGGGCTCCCGCTCAGCCTGCCGTCGTTCCTGCCCGAGGGTGCCCGGACCAAGCTGGCGCCCATCGTCTCGTCGGCGCGGGCTGCCGTGCTGCTGTGCCGCAAATGGTTCGAGGAGTACCGCTACGTGCCCGACGCCATCGTGGTCGAGGGCCCCAAGGCGGGCGGACACTTGGGCTACAAGCGCGAGCAGATAGACGATTCGCATTATTCGCTCGAAACGCTGGTGCCCGAAATCGTGGCGGAGGTGTCGAAATTCGGCGCCGAGCACGAGTGCCATATTCCCGTCATCGCGGGCGGCGGCATCTACACGGGCGAGGACATCTACCGCATCATGGAACTGGGTGCCGAGGGGGTGCAGATGGGCACGCGCTTCGTCACCACCGACGAGTGCGACGCCGACCCGGCGTTCAAGCAAAGCTACATCGACGCCCGCCGCGAGGACATCGAAATCATCGAAAGTCCCGTCGGGATGCCGGGCCGGGCGCTGCGCAGTTCGTTCCTCGACCGGGTCAGGGAGGGGCTGAAGCGGCCCAAGGCCTGTCCGTTCGACTGCATCAAGACCTGCGACGTGACGCACAGCCCCTATTGCATCATGCTGGCGCTCTACAACGCCTTCAAGGGCAAGTTGCAGAACGGCTACGCTTTCTGCGGCGCCAACGCCTGGCGGGCCGAGAAAATCCAGTCGGTCCGCGAGCTGATGTCGTCGTTGAGTGCCGAATACGATTCCTTTGCGCAGAAAATCAAAGGTTTGGCAAGATAGAGGCGCACCCTTTCCCCGGTTCGGCGCGGCTGCTTCGGCGGCCGCGCTTTTTCGTGCCTTGGGACGTCAGAGCGGGTGCGGACGACTCGTCCGGAGTACGGGGCGAAATGATTGTTCCGTGAAATTTCGCGGCGGCAGGGCCCGGCGTCAGAAAAGCGGCGGGCGGCGGAAAGGCGTCAGAAAAGCGTCGGATGCGGCGTCGGCTCCAAGGTGCGGAGGTAGTCGAAAATCTGCCGGTTGTCGTGCATGATGCCGTGGCGTTCGCATTCGGCATGGAATATGGCCGTCAGCCGTTCGTTGTCGGGGCTCGCGAGGGCATAGCGGTTGCCGAAAGTGCGGATGTAGCGCTCTTTCATGCCGGGAAAAAGCCGGTCGAGCCGGTCGTAGAAGTAGTCGCGGCTGCCCTCGCGCAGGGTCATGCCCATGCCGAAGCAGACGATGCCGCGCACGCGGGCTTCGATGCAGTAGTCGAGCACGCCGCGCAGGTTCTCCTCGGTGTCGTTGATGAAAGGCAGGACGGGCGTGAGCCACACGACGGTGGGGATGCCGGCGTCGCGCAGGGTTTTCAGCGCCCCGAAGCGCTCGCGCGTGGTGCTGACGTTGGGTTCTATCCGGCGGCAGAGGGCCTCGTCGCGGGTGGTGAGGGTCATCTGCACCACGCACTTGGCCTTGCGGTGGATGCTGCGCAGCAGGTCGAGGTCGCGCAGCACGCGGGCCGACTTGGTGATGAGCGTGAAGCCGAAGCCGTAGCGGTCGGCCAACTCCAGGGTCCGGCGGACAAGGCGGAACTCCTCTTCGAGCGGAATGTATGGGTCGGTCATCGAGCCGGTGCCCAGCATGCAGCGGGTGCGCCGGCGACGGAGCGCCTGTTCGAGCAGTTCCGCGGCGTTGGTCTTGACCTCTACGTCGTCGAACGGGTGGTCGAAACCGTAGCAGGCGCTGCGCGAGTCGCAGTAGATGCAGCCGTGGGTGCAGCCGCGGTAGAGGTTCATGCCGTTTTGCGGCGACAGGATCGTCCTGGCCTCGACCGTGTGCATGGCTACAGCTCCTCCAGCCGTGCTTCGGGCGCGACGTCGAGGGTCGAGAATTCGCCGTTGCGATAGCGGTAGTAGCCCGCCATGGCAATCATCGCGGCGTTGTCGGTCGTGAACTTGAATTCCGGCAGGAACGTCCGCCAGCCGCGCTTCCGCCCTTCGGCTACGATGCCGTCGCGCAGGCCCGAGTTGGCCGATACGCCGCCCGCTATGGCAATGTCGCGGATGCCCGTTTGCTTCGACGCTTTGACGAGTTTGTCCAGCAGGATGCTCACAATCGTGTGTTGCAGCGACGCGCAAAGGTCGGCCTTGCGGCGCTCGATGAATTCAGGGTCGGCCGCCACGCGGTCGCGCAGCGTGTAGAGGAACGAGGTCTTCAGCCCCGAGAAGGAGTAGTCGAGCCCCTCGATGCGGGGCCGGGCGAAACGGAACGCTTCGGGGTCGCCCTCCTTGGCCAGCCTGTCGATGACCGGGCCGCCCGGGTAGGGGAGTCCCATCACTTTGGCACACTTATCGAAGGCTTCGCCTGCTGCGTCGTCGATGGTCGTGCCGATGATTTCCATCGCCAGCGGCGAATCTACCCGGACGATCTGCGTGTGGCCGCCGCTTACCAAAAGACACAGGAACGGAAATTCGGGGTGGGGCAGCGTCCGGTCCGGCAGGTCGATGAAGTGCGACAGGATGTGGCCTTGCAGGTGGTTGACCTCGACCATCGGGATGTTGCCCGCTATGGAGAGCCCTTTGGCGAACGACACGCCCACCAGGAGCGAGCCCACCAGTCCGGGGCCGCGCGTGAAGGCGATGGCGTCCACGTCGCCGATTCCGACGCCCGCTTCCCGCAGCGCCGTGTCCACTACCGGGACGATGTTCTGTTGGTGGGCGCGCGACGCCAGTTCGGGAATCACTCCGCCGTACTTCACGTGTACGGCCTGCGAGGCGATGACGTTCGACAGCAGGACGTTGTTGCGCAGCACGGCGGCCGAGGTGTCGTCGCACGAGGATTCGATGCCGAGTATGGTAATATCCATCGGGTTTTTCGTTTTTTAACCAATAATAGTTAAATTTGCAGGTTATAACGGCTATTCGTGCACAAAGGTATAAAAATATTGGGAAAGGTGTTGCTGGCGATCGTTCTGACGGTCGTCTTGCTCCCTTTTGCCCTGTCGTTGCTGCTGGGCGTTCCCGCCGTGCAGAACTTCGTCGTGCACAAGGCCGCCGGGGTCGTCTCTTCCAAGCTGGAAACCACGGTCGCCATCCGGCACGTCGACATCGGGTGGTTCGGCAAGGCCAAGATAGAGGGTTTCTATGTCGAGGATTACCAGCGCGATACGCTCCTTTACGTCGACCGGCTCGATGCCTACCTCACCCGGCTCGGGATTTTCGGCGGCGGGCTCGTCTTCAGCCGTGCCGAGATTTCCGGCGCCAAGCTCTGCCTGCGCGAGACCCCCGACGGCGGGATGAACATCCGGCAGATCGTCAGCCGGCTTTCGGACCCCGACCGTCCCAAGAAAGGCAATTTCAACCTCGCGCTGCGCAAGGCTTCCATCGTCGGCATGGAGCTGTGCCTTGAGCGGCAGCAGCACCGCAATCCCCCCTACGGCATCGACTTCGGCCACATGCACCTCTCGGACATGACCGCCTACGTCGACGACTTCACCATCGACGGCTACACCATCTACGCCACCATCGCCTCCCTTTCGGCGCGCGAGCGCAGCGGGTTCGTTCTCGACCGCCTGTCGGGGCGGTTCTACCTGGTCAGCGGGTGTCTTGGGTTCGAGGAGACCACCATCCTCACCGCCCGGTCGCACCTGTCGATTCCCTATGTGTCGCTGGTCGGCAATTCGTGGGCGGACTACAAGAATTTCATCGGCGAGGTGCAGCTCGACGGAGCCTTGCGCCATTCTTCGCTTTCGTCCGACGACCTGGCTTTCTTCGCGCCGCAGCTCCGTGGGTGGCATACGCTTTTCAGCGAAGTCAACGCCGATTTCACCGGCACGGTCGCCGATTTCGAGGCCGAGCTCCGCAACATGCGCATCGGCACGGGCACTTCGCTCGCGGCCACGGCCAAGATAACCGGACTGCCCGACATCCGCCGTACACGCTTCGAGCTGGACATTCCGCGGCTCGTCACCACGGCTGACGAGATGGAGTTGCTGGCCCGCAACATCGGGCATACGGAGCTGCCCTCCGCGCTCTCCGCCATGCTCGGCCGGGCCGGGCGGTTCGGGCTTAACGCCCGTTTCAGCGGCCTGCTTTCGTCGTTCGACCTCCGGGCCGCACTCGCCACGGGGGTAGGCAATGTCGACCTGAACCTCGCCATGAAGCCCCTCGGGGGCGGGCGCAGTGCGTTGCAGGGCGATCTCTCGGCCCGGCGCTTCCGGCTGGGCGAGCTGCTCGGCCGCCGCAGCCTGCTGGGCGATGCCACGCTCACCGCCGCCGTCAACGGGTCGGTGGGCCGGGGAGTGACCGACGCCATGGTCGTCGGCAACGTGTCGCAGCTGGAGTTCCGGGGCTATACCTACGATTCGCTCCGGCTCGACGGCCGTCTGCGCAACCGCGGGTTCGACGGCCTGGTCACGGCGCGCGACCCCAACCTCGATTTCGATTTCGCCGGAGCCGTCGACTTCAACGGCGCCGTTCCCCATTACGATTTCACGCTCGACCTGCGGCGTGCCGACCTGGCGGCGCTGCACGTCAATCAGCGCGATTCGGTGTCGGTGCTCGCCGCCCGGGTCGAGGCCAACGCCGGAGGGCGGACGCTCGACGACCTGAACGGCGTTATCCGCGTCACCGACGCGTCCTACCGCTACAACGACAAGGTCGTCGAGACCCGCAGCGCTGTGGTCACGGGCGAGAATTCGGCCCACAGCAAGTTCATCGAACTGCGTTCGGACTTCGCCGACGTCACGTTCCGGTCCAAGACCAGCTACCGCACCGTCTTCGAGTACCTGCGCCAGAGCGCCTGGAAATACCTGCCCCTGCTCGGCAAGGAGCGGCGGGGCGCCCGGTCCGCGACGCACGAAACCGCCGTGCCCGACGATTATTCGCTCCTGTCGGTCTATATCCGCGATTTCAATCCCGTGGCCGACGCCGTGTCGTCGGGATTGCAGATTGCCGACGGGTCGTCGTTGCAGCTGCTCTTCAACCCCGCCAGCGACCAGCTTTCGCTCAAGGCCGATTCGGAATTCATCGAGCGCAAGCGGCTGTTGGCTACGCGGCTGAACATCAATGCGTCCAACCGCGGCGATTCGCTCACCGTCTACGGTTCGGCCGAGGACCTCTACGCCGGACCGCTCCACCTGCCCCATTTTTCGGTCATGGGCGGGGCCAAGCAGAACCGCATGCAGCTTTCGACCGGATTCGAGGATTCCCTGCGGCGTTTTTCGGGGTTGGTGAGCGTGCGCGCCGAGGCCGACGACCGGAGCGACGGCGGACGGGTCGTCGACCTGCGGATTCTGCCCTCGCACATCACGCGCGACGACAAGCGGTGGCAGATTTTCGCCAACCGCATTCAGATAGACACCTCCCGCGTGCTTATCGACCGTTTCTTCGTCTCCCACCGCAATCAGAGTCTCCTGCTCGACGGCGTCGCTTCGCGCAGCCGCGACGATTCGCTCACGCTGCGCCTGCACAATTTCGACATCGCTCCTCTCTCGCAGATCGTCGAGCGGATGGGCTACCTGGTCGAGGGGCGCACCAACGGCGGGGCTACCATGAAGTCCGTGCTGCGCGGCGGGGAGTTCCATGCCGACATCGAGGTCGATTCCTTAGAGGTCAACGACATCCCCGGGCCGCCGCTGAGGTTGGTTTCGCGCTGGGACTTCGCCCGCAGCCGCGCCCGCATGACGGTGCTCAACCGGGCCAAGCACGATACGCTCGTGCGGGGGTACTTCGCCCCCGACCGGATGCGCTATTACGCCCGCATGAACGTCGACAGTCTCGATATGGGGTTGCTCGACCCGGTGCTTGCGGGGGTCGTTTCGTCGACCGAGGGGATTGCGTCGGCCGAGCTCGTCGTGCAGGGCGAGCGCCGCAAGGCCGAACTTACCGGGCAGATACGCGCCCGGGGGCTCGCTACGACGGTCGACTTCACGCAGGTGCGCTACCGCGTGCCCGAAGCCGTGCTCGACGTCAGGGGCAACCGTTTCCGGGCCGCGAACGTCCCGGTCTACGACCCCGAGGGCAACCGCGGGCGGCTCGATGTCGACCTCAATCTTCAGCACCTTTCCAACATCGCCTACGACCTGCGGGTGGCGCCCGACGAAATGCTGGTGCTCAACACCACGGCCGACGACAACGACTTCTTCTTCGGGCGCGTCTACGCGTCCGGCATGGCCCGCATCGCGGGCGACAAGGGGCAGGTCAGCATGGACATCGCCGCCCGCACCGACGACGATTCGTTCTTCTCGATGCCGCTTTCCAGCAAGTCCAATATCTCCTACGCCGATTTCGTCGTCTTCGAGAAGCCCGCCGAGGTCGATACGCTCGACAAGGTCATGCGCAAGAAGATGCTGTTCGAGCGGCGCCGCGACCGCAAGGACAAGCAGGACAGCCGCATGAACATCGCCCTTGCGCTCGACGTGCGGCCCAACGTGGAGGTCGAGATCGCCGTGTCGGGCAACGCCGTCCGGGCGCGCGGCGAGGGTACGCTCAACCTCCAGATCGACCCGCGGTCCAACGTTTTCGAGATGTACGGCGACTACACCATCCGCGAGGGTACCTACCAGCTTTCGCTGCAAAATATCATCAACAAGCGCTTCACCATCGAGAACGGTTCCACTATCCAGTGGACCGGGGCGCCGATGAACGCCATGCTCGACATCAATGCCGTCTACAAGCTCAAGGCGTCGCTGCAACCGCTGTTGCAGCAGTTGTTCCAGAACACAGCCGAGAACAAGGCCGGCACCGACCGGTCGGTGCCCGTCGAGTGCGTCATCCACCTCGGCGACCGGCTCTCCAATCCGTCGGTCGGCTTCGAGGTCCATGTGCCTTCGTCCGACCCCGAGACGCAGACGCTGATAGCCAATGCGCTGGCCACGCCCGAATCGACCAACATGCAGTTCCTCTACCTGTTGTTGTTCAACAGCTTCCTGGCCGAGAACAACGCCGCATCGGGTTCCGACATCGGCGCTTCGGTCTCGGCGGCCACGGGGCTGGAGTTCCTCTCCAACCAGTTGAGCAACTGGCTTTCGATGAGCGACTACAACCTGATGATCCGCTACCGGCCCAAGTCCGAGCTCACGGGCGAGGAGGTCGATTTCGGGCTCTCCAAGAGCCTTATCGACGACCGGCTGCTCGTCGAGGTCGAGGGCAATTACTTGATAGACAACAAGCAGGCGGTCAACAATTCCGTCTCCAACTTCATGGGCGAGGCCTATGTGACCTATCTCATCGACCGGGCCGGAGCCCTCAAGCTCAAGGCTTTCACCCAGACCATCGACCGTTTCGACGAGAACCAGGGTTTGCAGGAGACCGGCATCGGTGTCTATTATAAGGAGGACTTCAACAATTTCCGCGACCTGCGGCGCCGCGTCCGCGAGCGTTTCACCAACAAGCAGCGGCAGGCCCGCCGTGCCGCGCGCCGCGCCGAAAGGGCGGAACAGGCCGCACTGGCTGCGCGGGAGAACCCGCCCGAGCCGGGGTTCGACGAGGAGCCCATCGAGGAGGACGACATCGAATTCGACAGATAAGGAAAAAACTTAAATAAATTTCACTACGTTATGATTCGTTTTTTGCAGGCTGCCGGGGCGGCGGCCATCAGTGAGGAGACCCGCATGGGGTTGTGGACCTTGTTCGTCAAGGGCGGTTGGTTGATGTGGCCCTTGTTGGTGCTGGGCGGCGTGACGATTTTCATCTTCGTCGAGCGTTTTCTGGCCATCCGCCGCGCTTCGGTCCTCGACATGAATTTCATGAACCGCATCCGCGATTACATTTCCGACGGCAAGATTGCCATCGCCGTGAGCTTGTGCCGCAAGACCGATACCCCCATCGCCCGCATGATAGAGAAGGGCATCGGGCGTATCGGGCGGCCCATGAGCGACGTGCAGACCGCCATCGAGAACGTCGCCAATCTGGAGGTTTCCAAGCTCGAAAACGGTCTGCCGTTCCTGGCCACTATCGCCGGCGGCGCTCCGATGATCGGTTTCCTCGGCACGGTGCTCGGCATGGTCCGCACGTTCATGGACATGTCGGCCGCAGGCGGTACCGTCGACCTCGGGCTGCTTTCGAGCGGCATGTACGTCGCCATGGTCACCACGGTCATGGGTCTTATCGTCGGCATCCCTGCTTATTTCGGCTATAATTATCTCGTCGCACGCATCGAGAAGCTCGTGTTCCAGATGGAGGCCAATTCCATCGCGTTCATGGACATTCTCAACCAGCCCGTTCAAAAGTAGTTCGTCATGGCCATCAAACACGGTTCCAAGGTCGACAAGTCGTTTTCGGCTTCGTCCATGACCGACCTCATGTTCCTCTTGCTGTTGTTTCTGTTGATTGCCACAACGCTCATCAACCCCAACGCCCTGAAGCTCATGTTGCCCAAAAGCTCCAACCAGCTCAAGGACAAGGCCGTCACCACGGTCTCCATCCAGCAGGTCGGCACGGCCTACAATTATTACGTCGAGCTGGAGCGGGTCGACGGTTTGCAGGGCGTAGAGCAGGCTTTGCAGTCGCGGCTCGAAGGGCAGAAGGAGCCTACCGTGTCGCTGCACTGCGACAAGACGGTGGCTGTCGACGAGGTTGTCAAGGTTATGAATATCGTCAACAGAAACGGGTATCGCCTGATTCTGGCGACAACAGCTAATTAAGCATGTTTCCCGATTCCCGCGACAGGGTGCCCCGGTGGGCGGCGATTGCGGCGCTGGTGTGTTACGCCGCCGGGCTGGCAGCCGCCTTTTGGTGGGTGTCGTTCGGTTTCGCCGTGACGGTCCGGCCCGCCGACACCATCTTCGTCGAGTTCGTCGAGCCGCAGCCCGAGCGTCCCCGGCCCACCGAGGCCGCCGCCGAGCCGAGGACGCACGACGAGCCCTCCAACGTCGAGCGTTCGGCCCAGGTCTCCGGCGACGCGCAGGTTTCCCGCTCGCCCAATCCGCGTGCCCTCTTCAATATGAACAAGAGCGGCACCGAGCCCGCCGATACCGGCAATCCCCACGTGCGCGAGGGGTGGCAGCAGGACGCCGGGCAGGGCCCCGGGTCGAGTTACGAGGGGCTCGATCAGGTCGACAAGGGTTTGCAGGGGCGCGGTCTGGTCGGCAATCTGCCGCGGCCCGCTTATCCCGGCGACCGGAGCGGCAAGATCGTTGTGCGGGTGGTCGTGGGGCCCAAAGGCAACGTCACCAGCGCCGCCTTCGAGCCCAAAGGGTCGACCGTCGGCGACCCCGGGCTCATCGAGGCCGCCCTCGCCGCCGCGCGCAAGGCCCGGTTCACCGAGAGCAGCGCCGCCGTGCAGGGCGGTACGATTACTTATGTTTTCAGCATGCAATGATTTCCGTTATGAAGTTGTTTCGGTTTTTACTCGTTTTCGTCCTTTTGCTCGGAGGGGCTTTTCCCGGCCGGGCTCAGACGCCGTGCGAACAGCCTGCCGAGAAGCAGGGGGCCCGGCTCGTCCTGCCCGTCGCCGCGCATAATTTCGGCGATGTCGCGCGTAAGGGCGGCAGTCTCGTGCACGATTTCGTCTTCCGCAACGAGGGTTCGGCTCCGCTGGTCATCGTCCGCGTGCTCACTTCGTGTTCGTGTTTCAAGGCCACGTTTCCCAAGCGGCCCGTTCCGCCCGGCGGCGAGGGGGTTATCCGCGTCACTTACGAGCCGCTCAAAAGCGAGCCCGGGACTTTCAGCAAGGTCTTGCAGATTTATTCCAATTCCGTCACGGGCCGCGAGGTGATAACCGTGCAGGGCAATTCCATAGAGTGAATAGTTAATAATGAATAATTAAGTCGCATAGGCCGTCATTCCGAAATGTAACATCGTTCGGGGCGGAAATTCCTGCAAACGGATACCGGTGTTCAGCCGTTGCGAATTTTATCTTGATGCTGCTATGTCAGTACTTCTCTTCTCCAATGCCACCGTCCTGCCGATGACAGGCAGTGAGCCGCACACTTTTTGCGGTTCCGTCGGCGTCGTCGGCAACCGCATCGCGCTGGTCTCCGCCGACCCCGCGGCCGAAACCGCTTTCCGGCTCGCGCATCCCGACGCCCGGGTCTTCGATTGCCGCGGCAGGCTCCTCATGCCCGGGCTCGTCGACACCCATTGCCACGCCGCCATGACCTTGCAGCGCAGTTATGCCGACGACATCCCCCTCATGGCGTGGCTCCACGACCGTATATGGCCTTTCGAGGCCCGGCAGACGGCCGACGACGTGGTGCTGGGCATGACCCTCGGCATCGCCGAGATGCTGTTGGGCGGCGTCACGTCGTTCGTCGACATGTATTACTTCGAGAACCGCTGCGTCGAGACGGTCGACAGGCTCGGTATCCGCGCCATGCTCGGGTGCAATTACTTCGACACCAACGTCGGGGAGGTCATGCCGCAGATCGAGGAGGCCGCCCGGCTCGCCGCCGGACGCGACCGCATCCGCATCGCCGTGGCTCCCCACGCGGCTTATACCGTTTCGGCCGACAACCTCACGCGCGGCAAGGCGCTGGCCGATAAGCTCGGCCTGCATCTGATGACCCATATCGCCGAGACGCAGGACGAAACCGCCATTCTGCGCGAGCGTTACGGCACCACTCCGGTCCGTTACCTCGATTCGCTGGGGCTGCTCGACAAGCGGACCATCGGCGCCCACTGCGTGTGGATCGACGACGAGGAGATAGCCATCCTGGCCGAACGCGGCGTCACCGTGTCGCACAATCCGCAGAGCAACATGAAGATTTCAAGCGGCGTGGCGCCCGTGCAGCAGATGCTCCGGGCCGGGGCGCTCGTCACCGTCGCTACCGACGGACCTTGTTCCAACAACGACCTCGACATGTTCGAGGAGCTGCGCACGGCGGCTTTCTTGCAGAAGTCGGCCACGGCCGACCCGCTCGCGCTGCCCGCTTACGAGGCGTTGCGCATGGCCACGGTCAACGGGGCCCGGGCCATGGGCCGCGAGGGCGAGCTCGGCATCGTGCAGGAGGGGGCTTTGGCCGACCTCATCGTGGTCGATTTGCAGAAACCCCACCTCCAGCCCCTTCACGACGTGGTTTCCAACCTTGTTTATTGCGGCAAGGCGTCCGACGTCGAAACGGTCGTCGTCGAC
Source organism: Alistipes muris (assembly GCF_943193205.1). Lineage (GTDB taxonomy): Bacteria > Bacteroidota > Bacteroidia > Bacteroidales > Rikenellaceae > Alistipes > Alistipes muris. Next base: position 34,167 of record NZ_CALPDD010000013.1, on the reverse strand, counting down.
GGGCGCGTGCTCGTCGAGGGGCGGCGGTTGCTCGGGGTCGACCTCCCGCAGCTGTTCCGCGATGTCGACGCTGCCGTCCGCCGGATTATTAATGGATAAAGGCCGTTGCTATCCTGGTTGTCATTCTGAAGAGCCCCTCCCTTTGTCATTCTGAGGAGCGCAGCGACGAAGAGTCTATCTTTGAGCAGTCAATCGAAAAAATCATGCAGATTTCCCAAGCCGAATTCAAGTGTTCGTCCGAGCGCATTTCGCAGGTGCCCAAGGACGATTTGCGCGACATCGCCTTCATCGGCCGCAGCAACGTCGGCAAGTCGTCGCTCATCAACATGCTGACCAATCGCACCGGGTTGGCCAAGGTCTCCGGTACGCCGGGCAAGACGCGCTTGGTCAACCATTTCTGCATCGACAGGGCGTGGTACCTCGTCGACCTGCCCGGCTACGGCTACGCCCGCACTTCCAAGACCCAGCGCGGCGAGTTCTCCAAGCTGATTACCGATTACGTTCTGCGGTGCGAAAAGCTCCATTTCCTGTTCGTGCTCGTCGACATCCGGCTCGAGCCGCAGAAAATCGACCTGCGTTTCATCGAGATGCTGGGGCAGAACGGGGTGCCGTTCGGCATCATCTTCACCAAGGCCGACAAACTCTCGCCGACCCAGGCCCGGCGCAGCGTCGAGCGTTTCCGCGGCGCCCTGGCCGAGCAGTGGGAGGAGTTTCCGCCCATGTTCGTCTCCTCGTCGGCCAAGGGGGCCGGGCGCGAGGAAATCCTCGCGTTCATCGGCCAGTGTCTCGGCGGTTGACCGTTTGTTGAAAAAACTCTCTCGCCGGGGCGTTTTTTCGGTTTTCTTATACTATTTTTGTAACGCTTTTGCACCACTAAACCCAACGATCCGCTATGGCAATCCACAAAATCAAGATTTTCGCGGGCCGCGCATCCGAATACCTGGCCTCCAAAATCGCCGCCAGCTTCGGTACCACGGTCGGCCAGTCCGAGGTGCTCCAGTTCAGCGACGGCGAGTTCCAGCCCTGTTTCAACGAGTCGATACGCGGCTGCACGGTCTTCATCGTCCAGTCGACCTTTCCGCCGACGGACAACCTCATGGAGCTGCTGATGATGGTCGACGCCGCCAAGCGCGCTTCGGCCCACCAGGTCGTCGCCGTGATGCCTTACTTCGGGTGGGCCCGGCAGGACCGCAAGGACCGTCCGCGCGTGCCCATCGGGGCCAAGCTCGTGGCCAACATGCTCAAGGCCGCGGGTGCCGACCGCATCATGACCATGGACCTGCACGCCGACCAGATACAGGGGTTCTTCGACGTGCCCGTCGACGCGCTCTATGCCAGCGGCATCTTCGTGCCTTATATCCGCAGTCTCAATATCGAAGACCTCTCCATCGCCGCGCCCGACATGGGGGGTGCCAAACGTGCCAACACCTACGCCAAGTTGTTGGGTACGCCCATCATCATTTCGCATAAGGAGCGCGCCAAGGCCAATGTCGTCGGCAAGATGACGGCCATCGGCGAGGTCGAGGGGCGCAACATCCTCATCGTCGACGACATGATCGACACTGCCGGGACCATCTGCATGGCCGCCGACATGCTCATGGCGCGCGGTGCCAAGAGCGTTCGGGCCGCCATCACGCACCCCGTGCTTTCGGGGCCCGCTTACGAGCGCATCAACGACAGCGCCTTGCAGGAAGTCATCGTCACCGATACCATTCCGCTCAATCCCGATAAGAACCTGCACAAGTTCACGGTGCTCACCGTCGCCGACCTCTTCGCCGACGTCATCGAGCGCGTGCATAATTACAAGGAGATTTCCTCCATCTTCTTCAAGTAGGAGGGTTCTCCGCACAATGAAAGAGCCGCTGCTTTTGCAGCGGCTCTTTCGTTACTTCAGCGGGCTGTCCGGTTCGCGGGCCATGACCATATAGAACATGCGGTCGAGGAACGCCGGGGCGAATTTCTTCACCAAGTGCGTCGCACGCCCTTCGGCTTCCATCAGGCACAGGCGTTTGCGGCGTTGCACGCCCTTGGCGATGATGCGCGCCACTTCGGCCGCCGTCATCATCTTCGCTTCGTTGCGCGGCGTCTCGCCTTGCTGCGTCCCGTCGGCCGTCAGCGCCGAGAAGCGTACGTTCGAGGCCGTGAATCCCGGGCAGGCTATCATCACATGAAGTCCTTTCTTCAGGTTTTCGATGCGCAGCGTCTCCAGGAATCCCGTCATCGCGTACTTCGACGCCGAGTAGCCCGTGCGGCCCGGCAGTCCGTGCAGTCCCGCTACCGACGAGACGCCCACGATCGAGCCTTTCGACGCCTGGAGGTAGGGCAGGGCGTATTTGCAGCAGTTGACCGTGCCCCAGAAGTTCACATCCATCAGCCGGTGCAGTACTTCGAGGTCCACATCGTCGAACAGCGCCCGCATCGAGAGCCCCGCGTTGCAGATGAGTACGTCCACTCCGCCGAATTCGCGTACCGCCGTCGCGATCAGTTCGCGGCATTCTTCCGGTCGGGTCACATCCGCCCCGCAGTAGGCCGCCTGCCCGCCCCGGGCGCGGATTTCGCCTGCTATGAGTTGCAGTTTCTGTATGTTCCGGGCGCCCATGACCACCCGCGCGCCGCGCGCCGCGAATTCGCGGGCCAGCGCTTCGCCGATTCCCGACGAAGCCCCCGTCACTACGACGGTCTTGTTCGTAAAGTCTTTCATTGTGGGTCGTTTATTTCTGTTTGCAGATTGTCGTATGCCAGGCGCACCCCTTCCGGCAGGGTCGGGTCGGTCACCGCGTGCAGGCCGATTTCGTGGGACATGTGCGTCAGGTAGGCTTCGCGCGGGCCGACACGGCGGATAAGGGCCAGCGCTTCGTCGACGTTGAAGTGCGAATCGTGCGGCGCAAACCGCAGTGCGTTGACTACCAGCACTTCTACGCCTTGCAGCTTCGCGATTTCGCGGTCGTCTATCGTCTTGAAGTCGGTCAGATAGGCCAGTTTCCCGATGCGGTATCCCGTCACCCCGAAGCGCGGCGAGTGGTGCCCGGCTATCGGCACTATCCGCACTCCCTGGACCTCGAACGGCTGCGCCGGGTCGATTTCGTGCAGCGCGATTTCCGGCACTCCGCGGTATTTGTCCTGCGCGAATGCGTAGTCGAAGTCCTTGCGCACCACGGCCGCCGCAGCCGGTGCCGCGTAGATGTCGACCCGGTGTACCGTCGGCGGGTAGTCCACGAAGTTGAACGCCCGCACGTCGTCCAGCCCGCCCGTGTGGTCCTTGTGTTCGTGGGTCAGCAGGATGGCATCTATGCGGCGCACGCCCGTGCGGAGCATCTGGGCACGGAAGTCCGGACCCGCGTCGATGACCAGCCGTTTGCCCCCGGTCTCGACCATCGCCGAGGTCCGCAGGCGGTTGTCGCGCGGGTCTTCCGACCGGCATACCGCGCAGCGGCACCCGATAACCGGCACCCCTTGCGAGGTTCCTGTGCCCAAGAATGTCAGTTTCATAGTTGCAAAGATAACAAAATTCAGAATTCGCAACTTTACGAATAAGCGAGAGCAGAGACTGCTTGCAGGCTTTGCCGAGCAGGAGCAGATGATGACGCAAGTCCATCCAAGCCGGGATGTCGTTTCGGCAAAGTGTAAGACGATTTTGAATTTATTTAATATTTGTTAATGATTCGTAAACAAATGTATGTTTATTGTGAGTGTTGGTGTGTATTTGTGTATTGGATTGGTTTATTGTGGTTATTCATATATTAATTTGCGGTTTATTATAAAAAATATAATAATTTTGAATATTGTTATAAAATATATTATATTTGTTGCGCGGGAACAATTGGTGTTTAATCTTAAAAAAATGTGTTATGAAAACTTTGATTAAAATTGGAGCTTTTGTATTTGCATTGTTTTTGATTTCTTGCCAGCAAAAAATCGAGCAGGTGGAAATTGATGAGCCGGATTATGTGATGGAAGCCGGAAAATATCATAATCTGTATTTGGATGATATTTTGGATTATTTATCCAAGCGTAAACCAGCAACAAGATCTGTCGTTTCCCCAGCGACATTTGCACAGGAAATGGCTGGCATTCAATCTGCTGTTTTGAAAAATTCCGGATTGAAAGGCATGTCCCGACAGCAAGCCATCGATCACATAAAACGCAATATCAACGTTTCGATTTCGCCGGATGTGCTTTCTTTGGCTCAATCCATAACGGATAATCCGAATTATTCGATTGTGGCGGATTTGAATAAAAACGGTGATTTATCTCCTGTTTTGCGAGGATATGTAGAAGAAGTTGATAATATTCTGACTTCCCAAACTTTTAGCGATGCCAGGAAAGAATCGAAACTTAAACAGGCATATTTGAATTGGTACCGCGAGGGCAATAATGAAGAAAGGGATATTATTGCCGGGACATATAGCGTGTTTCAGGATTCAAAGGAATATTGGACGGAAAATGCATCTGCTTGGGAGCACTCTATCGGTACGATGAAAACTCTGAAAAGTTTCTTGTGGGGAGTAGTTCGTGCAGACGGTTGGGCTTTGGCAAAGGCTTTTTATGCTGCCGGATGGTATTATGCGACGATGTTTTGGCAGGAGATGCTCATCGCATCTGGAGTTGCAAGTGCTATTTCTGCTGTTGCGAATCTTATTTTAGAAATAGGTACCAGTAGTGTCGATGGTCAAATCATGTATACGATTAACGGCTCGGAGCCTGTATCCGAAACAGAATTGAAAGAGATGATTTTTCAAGAGATCGTCGCAATGAACCCCGATTGGGGATTAGCAGAGGAATAGCGGTGCTATGCAAGTACGTTATTGGTTGTTTTTATTGAATTCGCTTTTGCCCGTTGTCCCGGTTTTGATTGTCGGCGGCAATCAAAAAACGGGTTTGTTCTCGCCATGGGTTATCGTCGGGTTCATGTTCGGATTGAATCTTGTTTTGTCCGTAATGTTTTGGCGTCGCATCGGTTTTTCTGTCAGGCGCCGCCGCGAGGAAGTTGTTTTCTTGTTGTTGAGTTCGTTTGTGCCGTTCTTTGCATACCGTTGTTTTTTGGTTTCGGATAGCGAACCTTATTCGTTGGCGGGTCAGACTGCTATTTATTGCATCTGCCAGGCGATTTGGTTTTTTTCGGTCGGTATTGGTCCGGGTTGGATCGGACGTATTCGTCAGCGTCGGGCCGAGGAGCGTGCGTTGAGCGGTCGGGAGAAAGTTTTTTCCCGCAAGAAAATGATGGAAGAGAAATAGGATTGTCGAATCCGGTCGGTAGCAGTGCGCTGATTTTATAATCGGCGCACTGGTTCGTATTGTATGTCGGGCAGTAGATTTCAGCTGTGTTTTTTGTCGACGAAATGTAAAAAGCAGGTTGTTCGCAGGAATTCCGAATTAAAGCAATATCTTTGCACCTTGCGGCGTTGTGTCGTATGCGGGGCTTGTTTTTTGCAGCTCCGGCCGGCAGGTGCCGACAGAGAAGATAAAGAATCGGTCTTATTAATTTGTGCATGATGAATCAGCAAAAGGAGATCCGGCCCGAGAAGCTGTTGTTGCAGACTTACGCCGGTTATGCGCGGCGGGCGGGCGGCGGCCTGGCCCGGTGGTTCCGGGGGATTTCGCCGCGGTTGAAGCGTTGGGTCGCAGGGGCGGTTTGTGTCGTGGTCCTCGGCGTCTTCGCGGTCGTCTACGTGCTGCGGCACCGGCCCGTGGCCGAGATGTTGCCCGTCGTGGCCGTCGAGCCCGTCGTCACGCAGGACGTCAATGTCTACGGCGAGTATGTGGGGCGTATCCGCGCCCAGCAGTTCGTCGAAATCCGCGCCCGCGTCGAGGGTTACCTCGAACGGATGCTCTTCGCCGAGGGTACCTATATCAATAAGGGGCAGACCCTCTTCATCATCGACCCGCAGCTCTACCGTGCCCGCGCCAACCGCGCACGGGCCCAGCTCAACAAGGCCCGGGCGCAGGCTTTGAAGGCCCAGCGCGACTTGAACCGTATCCGTCCGCTCTACGAGCAGAACGCCGCCAGCCAGCTCGACCTCGACAATGCCGTCGCCGCTTACGAGAGCGCCGCGGCCGACGTCGTCGTTTGCGAGGCCGACCTCACGCAGGCCGAGCTCACGTTGGGTTATACCACCGTCCGGTCGCCGGTGTCGGGTTACATTTCCGAGCGCAACGCCGACATCGGGGCCCTCGTCGGACCCGGAGGGCAGTCGCTCTTGGCTACCGTCGTCAAGAGCGATACGGTGCGTATCGACTTCAGCATGACGTCGCTCGAATATCTGCGCTCCAAGGCCCGCAACGTCAATCTCGGGCACCGCGATTCCACCCGCACGTGGGACCCCTACATCACCGTCACCCTCGCCGACGGGTCGGCCTATCCCCTGCGCGGACTGGTCGATTTCGCCGACCCGCAGATAGACCCTAAGACCGGGACCTTTTCGGTCCGCGCCGAGATGCCCAATCCCGACCATGTTCTTCTGCCCGGGCAGTTCACGCGCGTCAAGTTGCTGATGGACGTGCGCGAAAACGCCGTCGTCGTGCCCGCCAAGGCGCTGGTCATCGAGAACGGCGGGGCTTACATCTACGTCGTGCGGCCCGACAGCGTCGTCGAGAAGCGTTTCGTCGAGACCGGGCCCGAGGTGGGCAACAACACCGTCATCGAGCGCGGTTTGGTGCCCGGCGAATGGATTGTCGTCGAGGGCTTCCACAAGTTGTCGCACGGCATGAAGGTCGAGGCTCTGCCCGCCGAGCCGGCCAAGGTCGATGTCGTCACGGAGGAGGAGTAGGCCATGAAGCGCAATTTCTTCCTCGACCATCCCGTTTTTTCGACGGTCCTTTCCATCGTCATCGTCATCGTCGGGGCCATCGGGTTGTTCCTGCTGCCCGTCGACCAGTATCCGCAGATCGTCCCGCCCGTCGTGCGCATCGCCGCATCGTATCCCGGTGCCGACGCGCAGACCGTCACGCAGGCCGTTGCCACGCCCATCGAGCAGGAGCTCAACGGCACTCCCGGCATGATTTACATGGAGTCGTCGAGTTCCAATTCCGGCGGTTTTTCCGCCACGGTCACTTTCGACATCTCCACCGACCCCGACCTGGCCGCCGTCGACATTCAGAACCGGCTCAAGAAAGCCGAGTCGCGCCTGCCCGCCGAGGTCGTGCAGAACGGCATCACCGTAGAGAAGCAGGCCGCCAGCAAGCTCATGACCATCGTTCTGCTGTCGTCCGACCCCAAGTTCGACGAAATCTACCTCTCCAATTACGCTACGCTCAACGTGCTCGACCTCCTGCGCCGCGTGCCCGGCGTCGGCAGCGTCTCCAACGTCGGCAGCCGTTATTACGCCATGCGCATCTGGGTTCAGCCCGACAAGTTGGCCGACCTCGGGCTCACGGTCAAGGACTTGCAGTCGGTGCTCAAGGACCAGAACCGCGAATCGGCCGCCGGGGTGTTGGGCGAGGCGCCCATCGAGGGTATCGACGTCACCATTCCCATCACCGCGCAGGGGCGTCTGTCGTCGGTCGGCGAGTTCGAGCAGATCGTCGTGCGCGCCAACCCCGACGGGTCGATCATCCGTCTGAAGGACGTCGCGCGGATTTCGCTCGAAGCGTCGTCCTATTCGACCGAAAGCGGCATCGACGGCGGGAATGCCGCCGTGCTCAACATCAACATGCTGCCCGGCGCCAACGCCATGGAAGTCGCCGCCCGGGTCCGCGAGACCATGGAGGAGATCGGGCGGAGTTTCCCCGAGGGCATCAGTTACGCCGTTCCGTTCGACATGACGACTTATATCGCGTCGTCCATCCACCACGTTTACCAGTCGTTGTTCGAGGCGCTGTTGCTGGTCATCCTCGTCGTCTACCTTTCGTTGCAGAGTTGGCGCGCTACGTTGATTCCCGTCGTCGCCGTGCCTATTTCGCTCATCGGTACTTTCGGCGTCATGCTCGCTTTCGGTTTCTCGCTCAACCTGCTGACGCTCTTGGGTTTGATTCTCGCTATCGGCATCGTGGTCGACGACGCCATCGTGGTGGTCGAGAACGTCGACCGCATCATGCACGAGGAGGGCCTCCCGCCTTACGAAGCCACCAAAAAGGCCATGAGCAACCTCAGCGGCGCGTTGATCGCTATGTCGCTGGTGCTCTGCGCCGTCTTCGTTCCCGTGAGTTTCCTGCCCGGCATCACGGGCCAGCTCTACCGGCAGTTCACCATCACCATCGCCGTTTCGGTCATCATTTCCACCGTCGTCGCCCTCACGTTGAGCCCCGTCATGTGCGCGGCGTTCCTCCGGCCCGACAAGGGCGGGCGCAAGAACCGCGTGTTCCGGGCCATCAATTACGCTTTGGCCACGGGCAACCGTTTCTATGGGCGGTTGGTCGCGCAGACCATCCGCAGTTCGCGGCGCATGTTCGCCGTCTTCGGCGTCGCGCTCGTCGGCATCTGGCTCTTGAACGAGTTCGTTCCCAAGAGTTTCATGCCCAAGGAGGACCAGGGTTATTTCACCGTCGAGCTCGAATTGCCCGAGGGGGCTACCATCGAGCGCACACGCGCCGTCACCGAGAGGGCCATTGCGTTCCTGCAAGCCGATCCCGACGTCGGGCACGTGCTCAACGTCACCGGGTCCAGCCCCCGCGTGGGTTCCAACCAGGCGCGCAGCCAGCTCACGGTTATCCTCAAGCCGTGGGACGAGCGTTCGACCGACGGCATCGCCGCCGTCATGGAGCGGGCGCGGCGCGAGTTCTCGCGTTACCCCGAATCCAAGGTCTACCTCTCCACGCCCGCCATCATCCCCGGCCTGGGGTCGTCGGGCGGTTTCGAGATGGTCCTCGAAGCCCGCGGCGACGCCGCCTACGCCGATTTGCAGCGGGCCGTCGATACGCTGATGCGCTATGCCGCCGAGCGGCCCGAGCTCGCCGGGCTGTCGACTTCCATGCAGAACGACATTCCCCAGCTCTACTACGACGTCGACCGCGACAAGGCCCGGTTGCAGGGGGTGCCCATGTCGGACATCTTCTCCACCATGAAGGCCTTCACCGGGTCGCTCTATGTCAACGACTTCAACATGTTCAACCGCATCTACCGCGTCTATATCCAGGCCGAGGCCCCTTACCGGGCCCACCGCGACAACCTGCGGCTCTTTTTCGTCCGCGGGGCCGACGGGGCCATGATTCCCGTCACGGCGCTCGGTACCACCCACTATACTACCGGGGCGGGCAACGTCAAGCGGTTCAACATGTTCTACGCTGCTCCCATTACGGGCGAGGCTGCTCCCGGTTATAGTTCCGGGCAGGCTATGCGCGCGTTGGAGCGTATCGTCCGCGAGCATCTGCCCGAGAATATCGGCATCGAGTGGAGCGGTCTTTCCTACCAGGAGAAGCACGAGAGCGGCAATACGGGGTTGGTTCTCGCCTTGGCGCTGTTGTTCGTCTTCTTGTTCCTCGCCGCCCAATACGAAAGCTGGTCGGTGCCAGTTGCTGTCATCCTCTCCCTGCCCGTCGCCGGGCTCGGGGCCTATCTGGGCATCTGGGTCTGCGGGCTCGAAAACAACATCTATTTCCAGATCGGCCTGGTCATGTTGGTAGGTCTCGTCGCCAAGAACGCCATTCTGATTGTCGAGTTCGCCAAGGAGGAGGTCGAGAAAGGGCGCGACGCCGTGTCGGCGGCCCTGACCGCCATGCACCTGCGTTTCCGGCCCATCGTCATGACCTCGCTGTCGTTCATCCTCGGCCTGCTGCCGCTGGTCTTCGCGTCGGGTCCCGGCTCTGCCAGCCGCCAGGGCATCGGTACGGGCGTATTCTTCGGCATGCTGGCCGCCATCGCCATCGGCATCATCTTCGTGCCGTTCTTCTTCGTGTGGGTTTATCGGTTGAAAGAAAAATTGAAACGATGAAACGGGTTCTCTCATTTCTCATCCCCTGCGCCGCGCTGTTCGCGGTTTCGTGTTCGGCCGTGCGGCACTGCAAGGCCCCCGAGCTCGGGTTGCCCGCGGCCATCGTGCCGGGTGCCGTCGATACGCTCACGCTCGCCGACATGGAGTGGTGGCGGTTCTACGGCGACAGCGCGCTTTGCAGCATCATCCGCCGCACGCTCGACCACAACAGGAACATCCGCGCCGCCGCCGCGCACGTCGAGCAGATGCGCCAGCTCTACCGCATCCGTAAGGCCGAGCGCCTGCCGTCGCTGGGCGTCAACGTGCTTGCCGACCACGAGACCAACGATTACTATGGCGAGAGTTCCAAGCTCGACCCCGAATTCGGGCTCAAGGCGACCATCGGCTGGGAGCTCGATTTGTGGGGCAACCTGCGCTGGGCCAAGCGCAAGGGCGAGGCCGAGTGGCTCGCTTCAGTGGAGGACGAGCGCGCCATGCGCATGACCCTCATCGCCGAGGCCGCGTCGGCCTATTTCCGGCTCGTCGCCCTGGACAGCGAGCTGGCCATCGTCCGCCGCACGCTCGAAACGCGCCGCGAGGGGGTCGCCAAGGCCAAACTGCGGTTCGAGGGCGGTCTGACTTCCGAAATCGTCTACCGGCAGGCGCAGGTGGAGTTCGCTTCCACGGCGGCGCTCATTCCCGATTTGGAAAACCGTATCGGCGTCACTCAGAATGCGCTGTGTCTCTTGATGGGGGCTTATCCCGGCGAGGTTGTCCGCCGCCGCGCCGTCGACATGCAGAGTTCGGTTCCCGATTCGCTGCCCGTGGGGCTGCCTTCGCAGTTGTTGCAGCGGCGTCCCGACGTGCGGGCCGCCGAGCAGCGGCTGCGGTCGGCCATGGGGTCGGTCGGCGTGGCCTATGCCGACCGTTTTCCGCGGCTCACCTTCACCTTGCAGGGCGGTTGGGAGAACGACGCGCTCAAAGGATTCTTCCGCTCGCCGTTTTCCTATGTCGCCGGGCAGCTGGCCGCTCCCGTTTTCGCGTTCGGCCGCAAGAAGGCCCGCTACAAGGCCGCTTTGGCCGCCTACGACGAGAGCCGCTTAGGCTACGAGCAGAAAGTGCTGGAGGTCTTCCGGGAGACCGTCGACGCCATTTCGACCTACCGCAAGCTGCGGCAGACTACGGTGCTGAAAATCCATTCGCGCGATGCCGCCCTCAAGTATGTCGAGCTGGCCCGGTTGCAGTATCAGTCGGGCAGCATCAATTATATCGACGTGCTCGACGCCCAGCGCCGCTATTTCGATGCACAGATAGGGCTGAGCAACGCCGTGCGCGATGAAAATCTCGCGCTGGTCCAGCTCTACAAGGCCCTCGGCGGCGGTTGGTAGCCGGTTCCTATGGAAATACAAAAGCGCGCGGCCCTCAAGGCTGCGCGCTTTGCATTCGTCATTCTGAGCGTAGCGAAGAATCTGTTATGCGGGGCAGGCTTGGGAACAGATTCTTAACTGCGCTGCGCTTGTTGACCTCCTCCTTGCATGACATAGCCTGCAAGCAGTCTCTGCGCATGCTGCGAGCGTCGGTTCGTCTTGCCCCTCCTCAGAATGACAGACCGAATTCTCTACTTCTTAGTATCCGCCTTCGATGTTCCAGACGAAGGCCCGGGAGCCCTGCATCTTCGTTGTGGCGTCCATCGCGCGGAACGCGTCCATGAGCGCCGCCACCTGCGAATCGTCCACGATGGCCAGCACGGAGGCGTTCATCGAGGGCCACGCGTGGGTGCCGTAGTGGGGTTCGCCGTCCACCGAGCCGCGGCCTTCGGTCAGGGCCCAGCGCGTGAACCCGCGGATGCCCTGTTCGTCCAATATGCGGTTCACCCGGTCGGTGAGTGCCTGGTTGTATGACAAAAATACTGCTTTCATATATCGTTGCCGTTTTCGCTTCCGCCCGAAGTTGCTTGTCGCAAAAACTCCGGGCAGAAGCAAAATTCTTAATTATGAATTGTGAATTCTCAATTGTTCCCGCTCTGTTGTTCGGTGGCCAGTCGGGCCAGTTTTTCGCGCTCCTTGCGCTGTGCGCGGTTCACCATGATGGAGTAGAGCACCGGCACGATGAAGAGCGTCAGGATGGTCGAGAAAGTCAGACCGCCGATGACGGCGATACCCATCGGCTGCCACGTCTCCGAGCCCGCACCCGTGCCGATGGCCAGCGGCAGCATGCCCAGCACCGTGGTGAACGAGGTCATCAGCACCGGACGCAGACGGCTCTTGCCGCCCGCAATCACCGCGTCGAATACCCCCGAGCCGCGTTCGATAAGCAGGTTCATGTAGTCCACCATCACGATACCGTTCTTCGTTACGATACCCACCAGCATGATGGCTCCGATAAGCGCGATGAGCGACAGCGGCGTCGAGGTCATCCACAGCGCAAGGAACACGCCCGTGAATGCGAACGGGATGGTGAACATGATGATGAACGGGAATTTCAGCGACTCGAACTGCGTGGCCATCACAATGTAGACCAGCACCACGATCAGCACGAAGAGCGTCAGCAGGTCGCGGAATGCGTCGCCCTGGTCTTCGACCGTACCGCCGATTTCGAGGTCCACGCCGTCGGGCAGCGGATAGTCTGCAATTATTTCTTCGATTTCGCTTACCACGTCGCCCAGCGCCACGCCTGCGCCCAAGGTCGACTGCACGGTGATTACTCGCTGGCGGTTCTCGCGCTGGATTTCCGGCGCGGCGTATTCTTCCTGCACCTTGCCCACTTCCTTGAGCTTCACCGGGCGGCCCTGCATGTTGTAGAGCGTGATGTTCTCCACGTCCTCGACCCGCGTGCGGAACGGTTCGGCGTAGCGGACGATGATGTCGTATTCGTCGCCGTCCTCGCGGTATTTCGAGGCCGTCAGTCCGTCGATGCGGTTGCGCACGGCCGTGGCCGCCGTCGCGCTGTTCATGCCGTAGTAGGCCAGGCGGTCACGGTCGAAGACCACGTTGTATTCGGGCCGCAGGTCGTCGCGCGAGAGCTGTACGTCGCGTGTGCCGTCGAGCGCCGCCAGCTTCTCCTTCAGGTCGTTGGCTATGGCGTTGGTCTGGTCCATGTTGTAGCCGAACACCTTGATGTCGGCCGTCGACGAACCGCTCATGCCGCCGCTCATGCCGCCCGGAGTGACGGTGTACTGGCGTACTTCGGGGATGTTGTCGAGGTCCTTGCGCAGCAGGTCCGAGATGACGAAAATCGAGCGGTCGCGTTCTTCGGTGTCGGTCAGGCGCATGTTGTAGTTGATGATGTGCGAACCCGTCGTCTGCATCGCCGCGAAGGCGTTGTCCGACGAGTTGGCGCCTGCCGAGGCCGATACGATGATCACTTCCGGATACTTTTCGTAGAGGATGCTGTCTATCTGACGCGCCACCTGCGCGGTGTATTCCATCGAGAGGTTCTGTTCCAGCTTCACGGTCGCCGAGATGCGGCTGTTGTCCGCGGGCGGGAAGAATTCGGTCGGCACCTGCGTCACCAGCCCCAGCGACGCCAGGAACAGCGCCATCATGCAGCCGAACGTGATGCGGCGGTGGTGCACTACCCAGTTCAGCGCGCGTGCATAGGCATTGTCGAGCCATTCCAGCGCGCGGTCGATAGGTTTGTAGACGATGCCGATGCCTTTGTAGTCGTGGATGCCGCCCTCCAGCTTGAGCAGATAGGCCGACATCATCGGCGTCAGCGTGATGGCCGCCGTCGTCGAGACGCAGACCACGATGGTCACGATCCAGCCCAGCTCGCGGAACAGAATGCCCGCCATGCCCGGGACCATCGTCAGCGGCAGGAACACCGCCACCACCACCAGCGTCGTCGCGATGACCGACAGCCAGACTTCGTTGGTCGCATAGATGGCCGCTTCCTTGGGGTTCGAGCCGCGTTCTATGTGGCTCGTGATGTTCTCAAGCACCACAATCGCGTCGTCCACCACCATACCGATGGCTATCGAGAGCGACGAGAGCGAGATGATGTTGAGCGTCGAGCCCGTCGCGAAGAGGTAGATGAACGAGCATATCAGCGACACGGGTATCGTCATGCAGATGATGAACGTCGCGCGCCAGCGGCCCAGGAAAATCATCACCACCAGCACCACGAAGATGAACGCATACATGATCGTCTCCGACAGCGAGCCGATGGCGTCCGTGATTTCCTGCGACGCTTCGTAGATAAGTTCCATCTTCACGTCCTTGGGCAGCGAGCGCTGGATTTCCGGCAGGCGGTTCTGGATTTCGTGAACGATGTTCACCGTGTTCGAGCCCGATTGTTTCTGGAAGATGACGCGCACGCCGCGTTTGCCGTTCACGCGTTCGTCCATCGTGGCTTTTTCCAGCGTGTCGCGGATTTCCGCCACGTCGGTCAGCATGACCGTCCGGCCTCCTGCGTTCGAGACCACCACCTTGCGCAGTTCGTCCGAAAGTTTGAATTCGCCGTCGGCCTTGATGTTGAACGTGTTGTTGCCTATGTCGATGGTGCCGCTCGGGATGTTGACGTTCTCCGCCGCGATAAGTTGGCCCAGCTGTTCCACGGTCAGTCCGTAGGCGTCCAGCTTGGCCGGGTCTACGTTGACTTGGATTTCGCGTTCCGGTGCGCCCACGATCGACACGGCGCCTACGCCGTCCACCCGGTTCAGTACGTTCACCAGCTTGTCGTCCAGTATCTTGTTGAGCGCCGGATAGCTTTCGTCGGCCGTCACCGCCAGCATCATCACCGGAATCATCGACGTCGAGAACTTGAAGATCGTGGGGTAGTCCACGTCGTCGGGCAGCATCGACTGCACGCGCGACACCACGTCGCGGATTTCGTTGGCCCCTTCGTTGAGGTCGGAGCCGTACTCGAATTCCACCGTGATCATCGACACGTTGTCCTGCGACTTGGAGGTGAGTTTCTTCAGGTTGTTGACCGTGTTGAGGTTGTCCTCCAGCACACGGGTTATGTTGGTTTCTATGTCGGCCGCGTTGGCTCCCGGATACATCGTGATGACCGAAATCTGGGGGATTTCGATTTCCGGGTATTGGTCCACGGCCAGGTTCATCAGCGAGTATAGTCCGAAGACTATCACGCCCACGAACAGCAGTATCGTGGAGATGGGTTTGCGGACCGCGCTTTCGTAGATTTTCATGGCGGGGCGTTATTTAGTCTTGTTTTACGCTTACTTTGGCGCCGTCGTAGAGTTTCGAGAGGGCCGTCACAGCCACTTGTTCGCCCGCTTCCACACCCGACAGCACGTCGATGCGGTCACCTATCTGGCGGCCCAGTTTCACGGCACGGCGTTCGGCCACCGAGTCGGAGGTGATTACATAGAGGTAGCGTTCGGCTGTGCCTACCTGTTTTTGCACTGCTACGTCGGGCACCATGATGCCCGGTTTTTCGCCCAGGTCGAAAATCGTGCGGGCGAACATGCCCGGGCGCAGGGTCCGGTTGGCGTTGGGTACGCGTACTTCTACCTTGAACGTGCGGGTCGCAGGGTCGAGCGCAGGGTATATCAGCGACACCGTGCCCGTGAATTTCTTGTCCGGGAATATGTCGACCAGCAACTCTACGGGCATCCCTACCTTCACGTTCGGGAAATATTGTTCCGAGATGTTCACGATTACTTTCAGCGGGTCGATCTGCATCACGTGCAGAATCGGCTGTGCCGCAAACAGGTCGCCCGATTCGTAGTTGCGGGCCGTCACCACGCCCGTTATCGGCGACTTCACCTCGATGTTCTTCTTCAGGTTGGCCACCGCTTCGCGCTGTACGTCCACCTGGGCTTTCGCCTGCTGGATTTGCTGGGCCGAGATGCCGCCCGCCTTGTAGACCGGCAGCAGACGGTTGTAGTCGTCTTCTACGGTCTTGAGCTGTACCCGCGCCTGCGTGTATTGCGTCGGGTCCAGCGTCACCAGTAGCTGGCCCGCCTTTACCTGGTCGCCCACGTCCACCAGGATGCGGGCGATGTGTACGCCCTGCGCCGCCGGGGTGATGTCGTTTTCCTTGTAGGGTTCGATTTCCGACGTGAATTCTTCCGTCAGCCTCACTTCGGCCGCTTCGGCCGCCGCGGTTTTCGTCAGCACGCCTTCGTCCGTCTTCGTTTGCGTCGTCTGCCGGTTCGTGCACGCAGTCAGCGCCGCGGCACCCAGCAGCAGGTACATCAGTCTTTTCATATTTTTCGTTTTGTCGTTTGTTTTCGTTTTACCGTTCCTTTCCCGCTATCCGGTCGTATTCCGCCTTGGCCGACAAGTAGTCGTATATGGCCTGCGAGTAGTTGAGCTGAGCCTGGGTCTGCGCCAGTTGGGCGCTGTTCAGTTCCAGAATCGTGCCTGCTCCCGCACGGTAGCGCGTGTCGGAGATGGAGTAGGCCTTGCGGGCCTGGGCTACGGTCTGTTCCTGCGCGAACATCTTTTCGCGGGCCGTCAGCAGGTCGTTCAGCGCCGATTGCATCTGTACGTTTATCTGTTGTTCGGCATAGGTGCGCTGCAGCGAGATTTGTTTGATTTGGTTCTTTATCTCGCGCGACTTGTTCATCTTCGTCAGCCCCGCAAAAATCGGCACCGACAATTGTACGCCCACGGTGATGGGGTGGGTCCAGAAGAATTTCGCACCGTCCGTCGAGCCCATGCCCATGAAAGGTTCCATGTCGTTTCCGGTGTAGGTCGCCGAGCCGAATGCTCCGAGGGTCGGCAGCCGGTTCGCGTTGGCTACCTTGAGTTGGCGTTGCAGCAGTTCCTGTTGCAGTTCCAGCGTCCGCAGGTCGGAGTTCTCCGTCACGTCGGCCGTCAGTCCGTCCGTGCCCGCCAGCACCTGGTCGCGCATGCCGTCCAGTTCGCCCTCCACTTCGATTTCAATATCTTCCGGTATCGAAAGGTACATCTTCAGCAGCAGTTTCGCCAGCTTGACCGACGTCTCCGTCTGCAGGATGGTCGGGTGCAGGTTGCTCAGCTGTACCTGCGCGGTCAGCAGGTCGTATTCCGACGCCAGGCCGTTGTCGTATTGCAGTTTCGTGTCGTCCACGGTCCGCTGTACCGTCGCCTGCGATTCGCGCAGCACTTCGAGCGATTGTTCGGCCAGCAGAATGTTGTAGAACGCTTTCTTCACTTCCGCCACCAGCGTGATGCGCGAGCCCCGGGCCGCTTCCACCGCCGCCGCCATCTGCGTGTCGTTCAGTTTCATCGTCCGGTAGATTTGCGGTGCAAAAAGCGGCAGCGACAGGTCACCCTGCACGGCGAACGTGTTGTCCGCTCCGAACGAGATTCCGCCGCGCATTTCCGACTTGACGATCGAGCGCTGGTAGCTGCCCGACGCCGAGAGCTGCGGCAGCAGGTTGCCCCACGTCTGGCGTTTCACATAGTCGAAGCGTTCGATTTCGAGTTCGGCCACCTTGATGGTCGGGTTCTCGCTCAGCGCAAGGTCCACCGCTTCGCCGAGCGTCAGCCGCATCTGCGCCGCCGCGCCCCACAGGCCCAGCGTCGCAAAGCAGAGTGTCAGAATCGTTTTTTTCATATTTCGTCGTTTTGTCGTTTCAGAAATTCGTCGATGATCTTGAGTCCCTTGGCCGTCGATATGCCCCGGAAGAAGGTGCTCACTATCTGCGTGAAGGCGCTGCGTTCCGAGATTCCCTCGGGCAGCATCATGTCGCGGCGCATCGTTATCGCCGACGCCGTGTAGTAGAGTACCGTGATGGCCAGTTCGATGTTGATGTTGTCGATGAACAGGCCGTCGGCGATGCCTTGAGTCAGCATCGCCCGGAAGTCCTGTCGGTTGCGGTCGGTGCTTTCGTGGAGCAGTCTTTCGTAGACCGCAGGGTAGAATTTGCGGAGGTTTTCCAGCATCCGGCGCGTCGTCTCGGAGTGTTCCATCACCTCGTTCAGCACCAGAAACAGCCGTTCGAGTACGTTGGGGGCTTGCGCGCTCAGGTTTTCCCAGTTCCTGCGGTTCTGCTCGAAGTAGCAGACCATCGCCAGGTAGAGCAGGCTTTCCTTGTCGCCGAAAAGTTCGTAGAGCGTCCGTTTCGAGACGCTCAGCTGGTGGGCGATGTCGTCCATGCGCACGGCTTTGATGCCTTGTGCTACAAGCATCCGCATCGTCTGTTCTATGATTCGTTCTTTTTGCGACATCGTTTCTTCCCTACTTCGGTGTTCTATCTTTCGTTGTCATGTTAAGCGTCAGCGAGGAATCTTTTCCTCTAAATCCCGGCTCTTAGCCGGGCGGGCCGTAGCCTCCCCCCTGCGGAGGCCCGTTGTGCTGTCTACGTCCCGAATGTCATTGCGTTCATTCCTCCTGTCATTCTGAGCGCAGCGACGAGGATTCTTCCTTCCCTCTCTCGGACGGGGCGCCTTTCGGTTCCGATTCTTTCCGGCCCGGTTTTCGTTCCGCCGTCCTGTCTCCTCCGTTGTTCTTTTTAATCCGGCCACAAATATAATGACGAAAACCCGCAAAACAAAAAAAGTTTTCCGTTTTTGCAGGTTTTCACCTTATTTCTACATTTCCGCGGAAAAATCCGACAATCGGTCCGAGTAATGAATAGACCAGTCGTAGCCGTCTTGTCATTCTGAGGAGCCGCAGCACCCGCCGCTCGCGGGCCCGGCTGGGGTGGTCGCTCCATAGGCGCGGGCTGGGCGCTGCACAAGGTGTTGTCCCGTCTTTCTGAGAAGCTACAATTCTTTCAGCGCCAGCCGGACCAGTTCTTCGGTCGTGGCTCCGGGTGCGGTGCGCACTACGGTGCGCAGGGCTTTTTCGGCCGCCGATTTGTTGAATCCCAGCATCGTCAGCGCCGCCAGCGCTTCTTCGGTCTGCGCGGCGGCCGTGCCCGGCAGCGTCTCTCCCGGTTCCAGCCCGGTCAGTTTGCCGCTCAGTTCCACGATGATTTTCTGCGCCGTCTTGAGCCCCAGCCCTTTCACGTTTTTCAGTAGCACTGCGTTGCCCGTCGTGATGATGTTTTGCAGGTCTGCGGGCGAATAGGTCGACAGAATCGTGCGCGCCGTGTTGCCGCCCACGCCCGACACGCCGATGAGCAGCCGGAACAGCTCCCGTTCGGCCCGCGTCGCAAAGCCGTAGAGCACCTGCGCGTCTTCGCGGACTACGTAGTGCACGAACAGTTTCGCTTGCTGCGCACCCTCCAGCGCCGCATAGGTTTCCAGCGATATGTTCAGGTAGTAGCCCACGCCCGCAGCGTCGAGTACCGCATAGGTCGGGGTCAGTTCGGCCACCGGGCCGTTTATGTATTCGTACATGGATTCGTTTTTTACGGGGTTCCGGGCAAAAGTAAAGATTTTTTTTTTACCTTTGCATTTCAAGCGGAAAATAATTCATCAAAACAGAAGTACCGATATGAAAAGAATCTTTTTTTCGGCCATGTTCGTTGCGTTGGCGGCCTGCGGTCCGAAGTCGCAGCCTGCTGCTACGGCCGGGGGTGCCACCGACGAGGTGAAGTCCTACGACATCGCCTACATCCAGGTCGAGGCCGTCCTGGCCGAGAGCGACCTCTACAAGAAGGAGGGCGCCGCGCTCCAGGAGAAGACCCAGAAGGCGCAGAACAGCTGGGCCCAGCGCGAGAAGAATTTGCAGGCCGAGGCTGCCAAGTTGCAGGAGAAGTACCAGAAGGGGCTCATCACCACCAACGATGCGCAGGCTCAGCAGGAGAGCATCCAGCGCCGGGCCGCTTCGTATCAGAATTCGGCTCAGAAGGAGGCCCGCACGCTCGACGAGGAGAATTTCGTCTTCACCAACCGGGCGCAGGACCTTTTGCAGCGCGCTGTCGACGAAATCAACGCCGACGGGAAGTATAAGCTGATTATCAACGCTTCCGCGCTTATCGACGCCGATACTACGCTCAACATCACCCCCGCTGTCCTCGCCAAGGTCAACGAGCTGTACGCTGCCGACCAGGCCGAGAAAGCCAATAAAAAATAGCGGGTTTTCCGCTTCTTCGCGCTTCGGGCGCGCCGTTTCCGCCGGGTTCTGCCCGGCGGTTTTTCGTATAAAGTGGAAAGTTAAAGGTTAAAAGTGAAATGTCATTCTGAGCGCAGCGAAGAATCTTCCGCCTTGTCATTGCAAGGAGGAGGACAACAAGCGCAGCGCAGTTAATATACCGCTTATTCTATTTTGTAGATTCTTCGTCGCTTCGCTCACTCGGAATGACATATTGGATTCTTCACTTCGTTAATTTTTAATTCTTCATTTTTCATTCTTAATTATGCCCCTCCCTCTCTCCTCAAAAAAACTTTCCGGAGTTCCTGCGCAGGGGCTCCGGAAAGAACGTGAAATTCGATAGGGTGGGTTATTCCGTCACCCGTTCCAGCCACTTCACCATGGCCAGCATCACCAGCATCGACACGCCGCAGACCGTTACGAATACGGCCCACGTCGCCGAGATGGATATGTGTTTGTAGAGAATCGGGCCGATGAACAGCAGGCCGTTGCCCAGCGCCGTCGCGCCGAGCCAGCAGCCCTGCATCAGACCTTGCAGTTTCTGCGGCGCCACTTTCGAGACGAACGACAGACCCAGCGGCGAGATGAAGAGTTCGGCTACCGTCAGTATCAGATAGGTCGCTACCAGCAGCCACGGCGTCACGCGCGCCGAGGCGTCCAGTCCGCCCATCGCTTCCACTTCCGCACGCCCCGGCAGGCCCAGCGAGCCCACGACCATCAGTACGTAGGCCGCCGCCGCAATGCCCATGCCGATGGCTATCTTCATCGGTGTCGAGGGTTCCTTGCCGCGGTTGCGCAGCCACGCGAATATCGCTATCACTATCGGGGTCAGCGCCACTACGCAGATCGGGTTCGCCGATTGGAAGATTTCCGCCGAAATCGGCATGCCGAAGATTTCAAGCCGCGTGTAGTCTTGTGCAAAGAGCGTCAGCGTCAGACCGTTCTGGTGGAACGAGAACCAGAAGAAGATGACCACCGCAAAGACCGCGAACAGCGCATACAGGCGCTGTTTGATTTCGCGCGCATCCTGTCGGATTTCGGCTTTGTCGATTTGCTTCTTTTCCGCCGTTCCCTGTGGGTCGGGCAGGTTTTTCTTGCTCAGTACGAATACTGCCAGCGAGAAGAGCATCGCCACAATCGCTACGCCGAACGCATAGTGGAATCCCGTGTTGAATGCCGTCAGATAGTCTTGCGCGAACGCTCCCAGGTCGGCCGGGGCTCCGTTCAGGCTCACCTGCGACGCCAGTTCCGCAAAGCGGCCGTTCGCCACTTCTTCGGTCATCTTGCCGTTGTTGTAGGCATGGCACAGCGCCGAAAGGTCCGAGTTGTAGAGGTAGCCCTGCGTGCGTAGCCACCAGTTGCGTACGCCCACCGCGGCGAACGGCGCCACCATCGCGCCGATGTTGATGAACATGTAGAAAATCTGGAATCCCGTGTCGCGCAGTTTGGCATATTGTTCGTTGTCGTAGAGCTGGCCCACCAGCGCCTGGAGGTTGCCCTTGAACAGACCGTTGCCGAACGCGATGATCATCAGCGCTCCGATGACCAGCGCCTGCGAGTCGATTTGCGGCATCATCAGCACCGTGTAGCCCAGCGTCATGACCAGTATGCCGGCGATGATCGTCCCCTTGTAGTTGCGCAGCCGGTCGGCTATCAGACCGCCCGCCAGGGCCAGGATGTAGATCGAGGTGTAGAAAAACGAGTAGATTTTGCCCGCCTGCTGGCCGTCGATGCCGAATTTCGACATCAGGAACAGCGTCAGGATGGCCATCATGGTGTAGAAGCCGAAGCGTTCGCCCGTGTTGGCGAGGGCCGCGGCAATCAGACCTTTGGGTTGTTTGAACATGATCCTTGTTTTTGAAGTGAGTAGGACAAATATAGGAAAATTTTTCGTATCTTTAACTTCGTATCTTCGTTGAAGATACTCCCGCTCGGCAAAATGCAAATGAATTTGCTTTTGCGCTCGCTTATTCGTATCTTTGATATGTCCGACAAACTCCTTTCCGCCATGAGCAAAACTTCTTCCCGCCTGCCCGTCGTCGAGCGCGACGAATGGCTCCGGCCCGTCGAGTCCGAAATGAATCTTCGCTGGGAGCGTTACCGCCGCAAGGCCGACGACATCGTGCGTTCGGCCGGGTCGCTCGCCGACTACGCCAACGGTTACCGTTACTTCGGCTGGCAGTGGGACGATACGCTCGATGGGTGGTGGCTGCGCGAGTGGCTGCCCGGGGCGCACGACGTCTACGTGTTCGGCGATTTCAACAATTGGCAGCGTACCGAAATCCGCATGCACCGCGACGCCGCAGGAGTTTGGAGCGCCTTTTTTCCGGCCGCCATGTATCGCGACCGTCTCACGCACGGTTCGCTCTACAAGCTCCACGTCCATGGCAACAACGGGTGGATGGACCGCATCCCCGCTTATGCCCGGCGCGTCGTGCAGGACGACACCACCAAGAATTATACGGCCCAGTTCTGGGCTCCCGCCGAGCCGTTCGACTGGCAGGGCGATGCGTTCGACGCTTCGCAGATCGGCGACCTGCTCATCTACGAAGCCCACGTCGGTATGGCGCAGGAGAGCGAGGGGGTAGGTACTTACCGCGAGTTCGCCGACAAGATTCTCCCTATAATTAAAAAGGACGGTTACAACGCCGTGCAGCTCATGGCCATCGCCGAGCACCCTTATTACGGGTCGTTCGGTTACCACGTGTCGAGTTTTTTCGCCCCTTCGTCGCGCTTCGGCACTCCCGAGGAGCTCAAGGAGTTGATTCGCCGCGCCCACGAGCTCGGGCTTGCCGTCATCATGGACCTTGTGCACGCCCATTACGTCAAGAATCTTAACGAGGGCATCAACGAGCTCGACGGCACCGACCGTCATTATTCCCTCCCGGGCGAGGCGGGCAACCAGCCTTATTGGGATTCCAAGCTCTTCGATTACGGTAAGCCCGAGGTGCAGCACTTCCTGCTTTCCAACGTCAAATATTGGCTCGACGAGTTCCGTTTCGACGGGTTCCGTTTCGACGGCGTCACTTCGATGCTCTACCACCACCACGGTTATGTCGATTTCGATTGCCGCGAGCGCTTTTTCGATGCCGGGGTCAACACCGATGCCGTCACTTACCTCACGCTCGCCAACCGGCTCGTCCACGAGTTCCGTCCCGCGGCCGTCACCATCGCCGAGGATGTCAGCGGCATGCCCGGCATGTGCATCCCTGTCGCCGACGGCGGCATCGGGTTCGATTATCGGTTGGGGATGGCCATTCCCGACTTCTGGATCCGTTACCTCAAGGAGGTGCCCGACGAGGAGTGGAATATCTGGGAGATGTGGTCCGTCATGACCGGGCGCTTGCCCGAGGTCAAGACGGTCGCTTACGCCGAGTCGCACGACCAGGCGCTGGTCGGCGACAAGACGCTGGCGTTCCGCTTGATGGACAAGGAGATGTACTTCCACATGGACCGTGCGTCCGAAAACCTTGTCATCGACCGCGGTATGGCGCTTCACAAGATGATACGCCTGATGACCATTTCCACGGGCGGGCAGGCTTACCTCAATTTCATGGGCAACGAGTTCGGCCATCCCGAATGGATCGACTTTCCGCGCGAGGGCAACGGTTGGAGCTATGCCCACGCCCGGAGGCAGTGGTCGCTGGCTGACAACGGGCTGCTGCGTTATTCGTGGTTGGGCGACTTCGACCGCGCCATGATTGCCCTCGTCAAAAAGTACGGGGTTCTTTCCGACGGGTACGCTTGGAACCTCCTGATGGACGAGCAGAACAAGACTATGGTCTTTTCGCACGGGCGGTTGCTGTTCGTCTTCAATTGGCACCCCTCCGCGTCGATTCCCGATTACGAGTTGCCCGTGCAGGGGCCCGGGAAGTTCGTGCCCGTCCTCTCGACCGACGAAAAGCGGTTCGGCGGGCAGGAGCGGCAGGATATGTCCGGCGAGCATTTTTCGTTCTCCGCTTCCGACCCCGACGGCGCCCCCCGCATCCGTATCTACAATACCGCCCGCACCGCCACCGTCTTCTTGCAGGAGGAATGATTAATAAGGAATAGTGAATATATTCATTGTCCTGTCATTCTGAGGAAAGGCGAAGCCTTGACGAAGAATCTGTTTCATAGCAATGCCATTCCGAGGGGATTGTGCCCGTCATTCCGAGCCCCTGCCCGTCATTCTGAGGAGGTCGCAAGACCGACGAAGAATCTGTTACTCGGCGTACAGATGTTTCGCTGCGCTCAACATGACAAATGCCTATTATTAATTATTCTCTATTCATTATTCATCTGAGTACAGAGACTGCTTGCAGGCTATGCCATGCAAGGAGAAGGGAAACAAGCGTAGTGCAGTTAAGAATCTGTTTCACAGCATCGTCATTGCGAGCGAGTACAACGAGCGCGGCAATCTGAACAAAACCCTACCGCCCCCCCCCTCCCAGTCATTCTGAGCGTAGCGAAGAATCTATTTCTACGCTAAACCTTTGCGAGCAACTCGCAGTTCCATTTTCCTTTTCTTGTACTTTCTTGTGCAAGAAAGTACCAAAGAGCTTTTGCACGGTGTAAATGGCGGCATCCGTCTTCGGTCGTTCGCTGAGCGGGCACGGAAGACTTACGCTGTTCCGAACATCCGCTCCGGGCGCTCGCTCCCTCGACGAACGAAACCCCGCCATTTCCACGAGGCGGAGATTTGATTCAACATGACGGACGACAGATGTTGAGGCTTGTCCGAAAACAAACCAAAGCCGTGACTCGGAAGCCACGGCTTTTATTATTATATAGGTGTCCGCTTATTCTGCGTCGGCGGGAACTTCTTCGGCGGGGATTTCGGCCTGCGGCATGGCAGGCAGCTGGCCCTCGATGGTTTGTTCCTGCAGCGCTTTGACGTCGTTCGATATTTCCGAGTTGCCTTCGTATGTGCCGCCGCCCATGGCTACCGTGGCCACAAGGCTCAGCACCGCAATCGAGATGGCCATCGTCCACGTGAATTTCTCCAGGAAGTTGGTCGTCTCGCGCACGCCCATCACCTGGTTCGACGCACCGAAATTGGCGGCCATGCCGCTCTTGGGATTCTGCACCAGCACGGCAAGGATGACAAGCACGTTCGCCAGCAGGGTCAGAATGATGCAAATCATAGATAACATATCCGTAGGATTTTAATTATTGTTTTCCGTTTTCGCAATAAGTTCGGCAAAGTAAACACTTTTTTCGGGATTTAGCAAACTTAATTTGCGATAAATCGCCGCCGCCCGGTCCCGCAGACCCTGTGCCAGATAGATTCGGGCCAGTTCTTCCGACACCACTTCTTCGGCGTCGCTCAGTTCGGGTGCCGTGCGGACTTCGGTTTCGGGTTCGCCCTCTTCGGCCACGATGCGCAGGTCGGTTTCTTGCAGGAAGCGGTCTATCAGTTCTTCCGACGGCACCGCCGCAAATACTCCGCCGTCGACCGGGCGTTGGCGCAGCGAGCTTTGGGCCCGCCACGGCGCCATCACTTCCAGCAGCGGGTCGGGGCGGCCCGTGTGGAGTTCGCGCAGTATCCGCACAGGCGCGCACCAGCCGTATTCGGCCACCAGCGCGTTGAGTTCTTCGGGCGTGTAGCTTTCGGCCCCGGAGGGCGTCAGTCCGGTTTTCAGTCGGTCCATCGGTTCGGGCGTTGGTCGGTTACCAGTTCGAGGCCGACGCCATGAAGATGTCGGTCGCTAATTTGTCAACGATTTGCGGTATCAGGTCGCCTTCGACTTCGGTCAGCAGCAGCGTCGAGTCGTAGTCTTCGTAGGCCGTGAAGGTCTTGTTCCACGACGCCGATTCGTCCACCGCGTTGGTGAAGCGTACCTTGATGGTGATGGTCAGGCGGTTCAGTACCGCGTAGTCGTCGCTCGATACCGACGCCGTCGTCGAGGTGTAGTTGACGATTTCGCCCTCGAACGCGAAGTCGCCCCCCTCGTCCACCTGCATCAGGCGCGTGCGCCGCGAGAAGATGTCCACCAGCGCGTCGGTCATCGTCGAGCTCAGAATCGGCGAAACCATCGTCGCGTTGTTCGGGAAGTAGGCCACCGAAAAGGTCTTGGCGTCGGGCGGTATCGACGCTCCCGACAGCGAGTATTTCACCGTCACGCCGCAGCCTCCGAGCCCCAGCAACAGCGCAAGCGCACAAGTTAAAAAAATATGTTTTTTTGCGATGTTTTTCATGTTTTTCAGTTCCGGTTTGTCGCCTTTTAGTCCCCCTGCGAGGTTCTGACTTTGCTCACGCTCGGCAGAACTCACCTGAGGTGGTTTCTGCTCTCGCTTAATCGCAAAGTTCACCTTTCGCCGGCTTCTTCGATTCCTAATTCCTTGATTCTGCGGTAGAGCGTGCGTTCCGACATGAACAGGTCGCGGGCCGCTTCGCGTCGGCGTCCGTTGTTGCGGCGCAGGGCGCGTACGATTTGTTCGCGTTGCATGTCGGCCTTGGTCATTTCGCGCGGCGGGAAGTCGGTCACGTCTTCGCTCTCGGCATAGACCGGGGCATACGCTTCGTCGGGGCCCGGGCCGTAGGCCGCGCTTTGGGCCACCGACGGCAGCAGCGCCTTGATGTCGGGCGCCGGGTCGGTGCGGTGCAGGGGCGCGCCCTGCATCAGTTCGCCGATCATGCGCTTGAGGTCGTTGATGTCGGCCCGCATGTCGAAAAGCACTTTGTAGAGCAGTTCGCGTTCGGCCGTCATGTTGTCGTCCGGCCGCATCCCTCCCGCCGTCATGGGTGTGCCCGTGGCTTGTTCGGGCAGGTATTTGCTCAGCATCGCCGCCGAAATCACGCGGGTTTGTTCGATGGCCGAAATCTGTTCGGCCACGTTTTTCAGTTGGCGGATGTTGCCCCGCCAGTAGTAGTTCGTCAGCAGTTGCCGCGCTCCGTCGTCGAGCGTGACCGCCGGCATGCGGTATTGCACGGCTACGTCGGAGGCGAATTTGCGGAACAGCAGCGGGATGTCTTCCGGCCGTTCGCGCAGGGCCGGCACCGCTATGGGTACCGTGCCTAAGCGGTAGTAGAGGTCTTCGCGGAACCGTCCCGAAACTATCGCTTGCTGGAGGTCCACATTGGTCGCCGCGACTACCCGGACGTTGGTTTTCTGTACTTTCGACGAGCCCACACGCAGGTATTCGCCCGTCTGAAGCACACGCAGCAGGCGGGCTTGCGTGGAGTGGGGCAGTTCGGCCACTTCGTCCAGGAAGATGGTGCCGCCGTCGGCTTCCTCGAAATAGCCCTTGCGGGCCTCGAAAGCGCCTGTGAAAGCTCCTTTTTCGTGGCCGAACAGTTCCGAGTCGATGGTTCCCTCGGGGATGGCCGCGCAGTTGACGGCTATGTATTTGTTGTGTTTGCGGGCCGAAAAGGCATGGATGATTTGCGGGAAGAATTCCTTGCCCACGCCGCTCTCGCCCGTGACCAGCACCGTCAGGTCGGTCGGCGCCACACGCACGGCGACGTCCAGCGCCCGGTCCAGAAGCGGGGAGGTGCCGATGATGCCGAAGCGTTGTTTGACTGTCGTGAGTTCTGTCATGAGACTGCGGGGGTTAGCGTCCCGACGGCATGTAGCCGTCGTCGGTCGAAATGTGTTCCAGAATCACTTCGTCGCCCTCGCGGCCGAATTTGTCGCACCATTGGCCGAACGCGATGGCTCCCAGTGCAATCAGTGCCGCCGCCAGCGCTATCCAGATGAAGTGGTCGGAGCGTTTCCTCACGCGGACCGTCTGTTCGATGGCCGGGCGCCGCGGCAGCCGGCCGTAGTAGGAGTCGACCAGCGTGTCGTCGCGCTTCGTGCGTTTGGGCAGCGACAGCGATTTGAATTGCGGGTGGGACGATTGTTCCGTGGGCGACGCGAAGTCGGCACGGCCCGAAAAGCGGCGTTCGGCGATAGGCGTCGTGGGCGCTGTCGGTTGGGCTTCCGAGGGTTTCGGTGCCGAAAATGCGGGTCCCGATGCCGGACGGGCCGCAGGAGCCTGTTCCGGTTCGCGGGCGGGGCGGTTGCCGTCGTAGAGGGCTTCGACCGCGGCCGCTGTGACTTTTCCGGTCCGAATGTCAGTTGTGGGCTCGGCCGAGACGGCGGCTTCGGCGGTGGGTACGTCCGATGCAGCTGCTGTGTTTGCCGAAGCTGTGGCCGCCGCGTCCGTAGTTGCCGCCGTCGGTTCGGCGGGCTGCGGAACATAGGTGAACGCGATGGTTTCGTTGGGCCCGGGTTTCAGTACGCCCAACCCTTCGAGCGGAAATTCGCGTCCCTGCTGGATGGCGTGGCGCACCTCGAACACGAAGCGGTCGATTTCGCCCCCGGCTTCGAGTTCGCTGCTTCCGGCCGCGACGAGCAGCGAGCGCAGCACTCCGTCGTCGCGTTTCAGCAGTTCGGAGAAAAGCACGCTCTGCCCGGGTTCCTTGACGATGAACGCTCCCATCTGGGGGATGATCAGCCGCCTGTGCGACCGAAGATATTGTGCGATGACTGGAATCAACATTTGCGGATGGTTTCAGGCTTCAAATTTACCGTTTTTCGCACAAAAAAACAAAATCGGCGGCGCTTTTTCAAAATAACGGGCCTTTTCGTTGGAGGAACCGAAAATAATCGCCTACTTTGCATCGCGAAATCCGGGAGAATCCGGCCGAGCTACTTTGACCCGAAATTTGCAATGTAGACGAGCCGGATTGCAAAACCGCCGTTAAACCGACTTATGAAAGACAAGTATATCGACCTTATCGAACAGTCGTTCGACTTCCCGCAGGACGAGTTCTCCGTCGAGGACAACGAGCTCAATTTCCATGACATTCCGCTCATGGAGCTTATCAAGCAGTACGGTACGCCGCTCAAGATTACCTACCTGCCCAAGATTTCCCAGCAGATCAACCGGGCCAAGCGCATGTTCAATGTAGCGATGGCCAAGGTCGATTACAAGGGGTCGTATAATTATTGTTATTGTACCAAATCGAGCCATTTCTCGTTCGTCTTGGAGGAGGCCATGAAGAACGACATCCACCTCGAAACTTCGTCGGCCTACGACATCCATATCATCAATGCGCTCTACGACAGCGGCATCCTCGACAAGGACCGTTACATCATCTGCAACGGTTTCAAGCGTCCGCAGTACGTCGAGAACATCGCCCAGCTGGTCAACGATGGTTTCGGAAACACCATTCCCGTCATCGACAACAAGGAGGAAATCGACTTGTTCGAGGACGCTTTCACCAAGAAGTGCAAGGTCGGCATCCGCATCGCCTGCGAGGAGGAGCCCAAGTTCGATTTCTATACTTCGCGCCTGGGTATCCGTTACAACGACATCGTCGATTTCTACAAGGCCAAAATCAAGAACAGCAAGAAGTTCCAGCTCAAGATGCTGCACTTCTTCATCAATACGGGCATCAAGGACACGGCTTATTATTGGAACGAGCTGTCCAAGTGCATGAACGTCTACTGCGAGCTCAAGGCCATCTGCCCGGAGCTCGACAGCCTCAATATCGGTGGCGGATTTCCCATCAAGAACTCGCTCAATTTCGAGTACGACTACGAATATCTGACCGAAGAAATCGTTGCGCAAATCAAGAACATCTGCCAGCGCAACGGCGTCGAAGAGCCCAACATCTTCACCGAGTTCGGTTCCTTCACGGTCGGCGAAAGCGGTGCGGCGCTCTACTCGATTGTCAACCAGAAGCAGCAGAACGACCGCGAGAACTGGTACATGATCGACTCGTCGTTCATTACTACATTGCCTGATACGTGGGGTATCAACCAGCGTTACATCATGTTGGCCGTGAACAATTGGGACAAGGAGTATCAGCGCGTGTTCCTCGGGGGGCTGACTTGCGACAGCGAGGATTTCTACAATTCCGAATGCCATACCAACGCCATCTTCCTGCCCAAGCTCGAAAAGGGCAACCCGCAGTATATCGGTTTCTTCCACACGGGTGCTTACCAGGAATCGCTCGGCGGCTTCGGCGGTATCCAGCATTGTTTGATTCCCGCGCCCAAGCACGTCATCATCGACCGCGACAAGTCCGACAACGAGTATTATACGCGCCTTTTCGCCAAGGAGCAGTCCTACCGTTCGATGCTCCGTATCTTGGGTTATTGACCGAAAGTCAAGGGTGAATAGTTATTTAAGGTGAAAGGTGAAAAGTCAAAGGTGAAAAGTGTTTTGCCTTTTGCTCCTCTATTTCTCCTTTGGTGTCCTCTGTTATTCTGAGTCTCCCTCCCCGTCATTCTGAGGAAACCCTGCCATTTTTACGAATGCGGAATCTCGCAGAAACTACTCGCAGGCCCGGCTGGGGCGGTCGCGCCATAGGCGCAAGCCGGGCTCCGCGCAAAGTTATTGTTGCCACCCCGGACGATAACCGCACCCGACAAATCGCCTGAAAACAGGCCGCGTTTCGGGCATGTCAACATTCGTTTTTCCGCTGCTTTGCTTGGTTTGGATAAGCTACGGTTCGGGAAAATGCGAACTTCGTTTGCTTTTCCACTCGCCTTGCGTTATCTTTGCAGATGCAGAAAATGCGTTCCGCCCCGGTAAAATCCGCCGCAGGTTCGGCGTTGCCCGCGGTTCGATTGTCTTTGCACCTGATAAATTATCGTTATGGGTTTCATACCGTTCACTTTCGTTGACTTCATCGACATCTTGCTGGTGGCGCTGATCATGTTTTGGATTTACCGCATGACCAAGGGCACCAACGCTCCCTATATCTTGTCGGGCATCATCGCCATCTATTTGATGTGGGTGGTGGTCCGGACGCTCAACATGGAGCTGCTCTCTACGATTCTGGGTCAGTTGATTTCGGTGGGCGTCATCGCGCTCATCATCGTCTTCCAGCCCGAGCTGCGGCATTTCCTTCAGATGATCGGTATCCGGCAGAAGCATTTCAATTTCATCACCCGCATCTTCTCGCCCGTCGAGGCACGCCCGCGGACCGACGTGGCGCCCATCGTCGCGGCGTGCCGCGATATGGCCGCAACCAAGACCGGAGCTTTGATAGTCATCGGGTTGCAGAGCGATTTGACGTTGATTGCCGAGGGCGGCATCGCCGTCGACGCCAAGGTCTCGCCCGACCTCCTGCAAAATATCTTCTTCAAGAATGCGCCGTTGCACGACGGGGCGGTGCTGATCCACAACGACCGGGTCATCGCCGCCAAGTGTATCCTGCCCGTCACGCAGAGCGACGTTCCCAAGTCCTACGGTACGCGTCATCGCGCGGCGCTCGGCATGAGCGAGATTTCCGACGCCGTCATCGTGGTCGTTTCCGAGGAGACGGGCGGCATCTCCGTGGCCCAGGGCGGTCAGTTGCGGCGCGACGTCGACTCGTCGCGTTTGCAGCAGATGCTTCAGCGCCATCTGGCACCTGCGCCGCGCCGCCGTTCCCGCAAGGAGGTGGTCGAATAGTTCGGTTGCGATGGTAGGATTTCCGGATTGTTTTTGTATTTTTGCATGATTCCGTGCCGATGAAAAGGTCTGTCATATCGTCGTTGTTCCTCTTCGCCGGGGTGTTTCTCTTCGTCGGCTGCGCCGAGAAGGAGGACCTTTTCGGCAAGCAGAAGTCCACGTTCGTTTCGTTCCTCGAAAAGACGCACCAGCCGCGGCTCATACCCGTGGAGGACCTCGAACCCGGTAGCAGGGAGGGGGTCTACGCTACGTTGGGCGACGCTGTTTACCGTTATATCGACGTCGAAAATTACTACGACCCCGACCGCGAAAACAAGCCGTTGGTGACCGAGGATTCGTGGGTGACTTTGACTTACCGCGCTTATCTTTTCAACAATACGCTTATCAGGGGGTTGCCCGACGGCGGGCTCAACGAGAACAATTTCGCAAGCGTGACACCGCCGTTCTATACCAACGATCCCGCTTTCGAGCCTTATTTCCGGATGGCCGGTCTGACCCCGGGCGCGTGGGATTTCGCTCCGTTGAGCGTCGACATGCGCAACGCCGGGATAATAAAAGGGCTCCGGCTCGCGTTGGTAGGGTGTCGCGAGGGCGACCGCGTGGAGGCTTATATGACTTACAATATGGCTTACGGGGACAAGACTTACCTTTATTTCATCCCCAAGGAAAGCCCCGTCGCTGTCTTTTTCAGCGTCGACAAAGTGGAATGACAACAACCAGAGAATATCCGATGATGCGTTATATCCGTTTGAGTTTGGCCGCCGTGGCCGCCTTGCTGTTGGCCGTTTCGTGCGCCAGGGAGCAGTCCGAATCCTACAATAAGTTGGAGGATCTGTCGTTGGAGGCGTGGATGGCTCAGAACAAGCCCGAGCTGCTGGGCAACAGGCAGGGGTTCGGCAATGCGAGTTATTATATAGAGGTGCTCGACGCGGGCGATTCCGGCGCCAGGCCCGTCAACGATACGGTTTGTTGGGTGCAGTTCGATTTCTCGGGCCGCGATTTGGCGTCGCACGAGATTATCATCACCCGCAGTGCCCGCCAGGCCAAGTTGGCGGGTACGTTCACCAAGTATACCCATTACGTGCCGTTCTACCGTTATTGCGGTACCGGCAACACCGGGTTGCCCGAAGCGACTTATCTGGCCATGCGCAACGAGCAGACGCTGGGCGAAGATTACGTGGCCGATTTCAACCGCAACAATCCCGGGCGCGAAATCGAGTTGCCGTTTTTGTTGCGCGAGGGCGCGCGCGTGGCGCTCTATTGTCCTTCGCGCGTGGTGGGCGACCTGTCGTCCAGCGGCGGTTACGAGGGCGATTTCACCCTCGCCGCAAGCAAGCCCGTGCGGATCGAGATGACCATCTGCGACACGGTCAAGAATCCTTTGCAGGCCGAGGGTTCGGCCGTGGATTCCTATTGTCGCCAGCAGGGCGGTCTGCGGATTTACAGTTCGTCCAAAGAGGCCGCCGACGGGGTCGTGCCCCTGCCGACCGACCCCAAGGATGCCAATCATCCTTACCGGGTGGCCGAGCGGTGGGTCAGCGCCTGCGATTCGCTGCCTCAGCTCTATGTCGATTATCGGTATACGCCCGCCCGGCAGCTCGTCTTCCCCGAGCCCTATGCCGTCGGTGTCGAGCCCTACGCTTCCGAAGCGTCGATGGCGCTTGTCGACCAGCAAATCAACGAGGCTCTGCGCAAACGGTTCCTCGGCGACGATGCGGCGGATTTCCCCGATGCCGTGACCCTCGACGCCGATTCGGTCGGGATGGAGGGCAAGGCCAAAATCTGGTACATAACCCGTTTCCTCGACGGTTTCGTACTCGATACCAATATCGACGAGGTGAAGCAGATTGTCTACGGCGAGGTCAAGACGGAAGGCGAGGCTTTCGAGTACACTCCGGAAAAAGGCGGAGCCGTGCAGGCCTGGTATTATACGGTGCCCAAGCTCAAGTACGGGCAGTGGGCCGCTATCGTGACCGTGTCGACCCACGCCTACGGGGCGCAGGGTCAGCAGGGCAGTACGCAAAGCTCGTCTTCGGGCAGCGGCTATTCGCAGAGCTACTCCGATTATCTGAATCTCCTCAACTATGCCAATGCCTACTATGGCAACGGCTACGGAGGTTATTTCCCGGGTTATTACGGCAATTATCTGGGGGGCATGTACGGCGGCTATGGCAGCTATATGGGCGGCATCGGCAGTGGCGACGGGGACCAATCCGAGACCACGACGACCGTCATTACCGAGGTTCTGCCGTTCACGCCGCTGGTCTTCCAGATATACGTGGAGCCCGCAGAGTGATTTTTCGCCATTTTTCCGTCCGGAAGTTTGGAGGTTCCATAAATTTGCCGTAACTTAGTAGTGCAGTAATAAAAACACTTAAACACTACGGGATATGATCATTACATTCAACGAACTGCGCCGGATCAAGGACCGGCTGCCCAGCGGTAGCTCGCAGCGTATCGCAGACGAGTTGGGAATCGACGTGGAGTCCGTCCGCAACTATTTCGGCGGCAAGCACGAAGCCAAGGAGTGCGTGGGCGTTCATTTCGAGCCCGGGCCCGACGGCGGCGTGGTGACGCTCGACGACACGACTATTCTCGACGTGGCCATGCGTATTCTCGGCGAGCAGAAATAGAGACATATCTTTCTTCAGTGCAGCGCAGTGCCGGATTCCGGGGCTGCGCTTTTTTAATTAAGAATTCAGAATTAAAAATTGAGCGGGGCGGAATGACAACATAGTGAATAATTAATAGTGAATGGGGAATCATTTCATTCTTTGTCATTCTGAGGAGGTCAACAAGCGCAGTGCAGTTAAGAATCTGTTACTCGGCATCGTCATTGCGAGGAGCGCAGCGATGCGGCAATCTGAACAAGCGTTGTGACGTTTCTCCCCTCTGTCATTCTGAGCTCTCCCCTCTGTCATTCTGAGCTCTCCCCTCTGTCATTCTGAGCTCTCCCTTCTGTCATTCTGAGCTCTCCCCTCTGTCATTCTGAGCGCAGCGAAGAATCTAC
>NZ_CALPDD010000012.1 GCF_943193205.1 Alistipes muris | reverse complement strand
CGTCAAGGCTCCCGACTCACGGGCGCGGTAGCCCGCAGCAGGCGCTGAAGCAATCGCTCGGATGAATGACAGAAAAACGAATAATGAATAGTTAATAAGGAATAATTGACAAAGACATGAAAAAGCAATTATTCACTATTCATTGTTAATTATTCATTAACCCAAGTTTTCTGCCAGACTGGAATGAATGACTGGCGGCGGCTCCATAACGTACCGTTCCGCCACCAGCGGATTGCTGAATCTGCGTGGCCACGCTGGCAGCACCCTTTCGACGAACCGAAACGTCAAGGCGAAAAAAGTGCTTGAATGAGCCGTAACCCATGCCACTCCGGGCCAAAGCTGCCTTGCTTAACCCCGCCTCTTGTAACGCGAAGGCGAAGTACCGGTATGTTGCTTGAAATACTTGCCGAAGAAGGACTGGGTCGAGAAATTGAGGTGGTAGGCGATTTCCTGGATGCTCATGCCGGAATATTTCAGCAAGGTCTTGGCTTCGAGGATGACCGATTCGTCGATCCACCTTGCGGCGGTCTTGCCGCTGACCTCCTTGACCGCGGCCGAGAGGTATTTGGGCGTGATGTTGAGCTGCCGGGCGTAGAAACTGACGTTGCGCTGGCTTTTGTGGTGCGCCTCCAACAGCTTCATGAACTCGCTGAAAAGCACCTCGCAGCGCCCCTGCTTCTGCCCGCCGTGCTCCTCGCGCTGGTTGATGTCGATAATCAGATAGAACGCCGTGGTGAACAGCGACCGGATGATCTCGTGGCGGTAACGCTCCTTGTCGCTGAGCAGCATGGACTTGACAAGCCGGAACACCTGCCGGATTTCGGCGACGTCCTGCTGCGAAACCTGCAGCACGGGATTCTTGCCGAAACGCATGTAGACGGGCAGCGACGCCGAGAGGTCGATTTGGATTTCGTTGACGAACGACTTGGAAAAAGCGAGCACGAACGCCGCGGCGTTGGCCGAACACTTGACCGTGCGGATGATGCTGCCGGGGTTGAAGAAGACAATCGAATTGGGCCGCACGACGTGGTTCTTCATGTCGATGGAGACGGTCGCTTCGCCCGCCATCATGACGACGACCGAAAAACCGTCGATGGTCACGGGATACTGGGCCGTGGTGTTGTGCTGGGCGTCCAGCGAAGTAATCACCAGGTCGTCCGAAAGATAGGAAACGTCGGCCATCTCCTTCTTGATGCGCGAAATCGAAACCTTCTTCAGATTCTCGCGCGCGGCCGCGGACTTGTATTTGACACTC
Organism: Alistipes muris; assembly: GCF_943193205.1. GTDB lineage: Bacteria > Bacteroidota > Bacteroidia > Bacteroidales > Rikenellaceae > Alistipes > Alistipes muris. The sequence goes on along the minus strand of NZ_CALPDD010000012.1, from coordinate 72,123 downwards.
TGTGGCATGGTCGGAATGACGGTTAGTTATCGTTGGCGCACATGACCTGCAGCCCGCCGGGCAGGCACTCGATATGGAGCGGAAACCCGGCCCCTTTCTGCCCGTCGACGTCGGTAGGCTCGTTGAGAGCAGACCGGATGTCGAGCTGCCGGGCCTGCAACTGACGGATGATGCGGGGCCTGCCGCCCAACAGATAGCGAATCATCGCCTCGGTCGAACGGATGACGTTCTTCTTTTCGAGCATCAGGCAATCGAACAGCCCGTCGCGCACCGACGAATTGCGCGCCAGGCGGAACCCTCCGGCAGTCTCTCCGTTGAAAACCAGCACGATAAGCGAATCGAGGTCGAAAGCCTCGCCGTCGGCCACCACTTCGAGCGGCACGGCGTGCATCGACCGGAACTCCTTGACCCCCTCGATCAGATAGGCCAGCTTGCCGATGAGGTGCTTGCTGGTGTTGGAGGTGTGCTGCGAGGTGGTGGTGAAGATGCCGAACGAAAGCACGTTGACGAAATACTGGTTGTTGACGCGTCCGCAGTCGACCCGGTCGACGCGCCCGAACGCAATCTGCCGCGCCGCTTCGAGCGGCCTGTCGGACATGCCGAGCGCCTTGGCGAAGTCGTTGGCCGTACCGGCCGGGATGATGCCGACGGGGATGTCCAGCCCTTTCTGCTTCATGGCGTTGACCACGAAATTGACCGTCCCGTCGCCGCCCGCGACCACCATCAGGTCGATCTGCTCGCGGCCGTCGAACGGATTGGCACCGAAGTCGATGGGTACGGGCAGAATGTCGTAGCCCCCCTCGCGGAAAACGTCGCAGACCCGCTCGACGTTGCGCCGGATACGGCCTCTGCCGGACTGGGCGTTGTAAAGGAACACGGCACTTTTCATGGCTTGCTCAATTCATTATCAGTTCCTGCATGGCAGGAGAAACATACTCTTCGTAACCGTCGTCGCCCGCCAGGATGAAATAAACCCGGACCCCGGGCATCGACTGCGCAACGGCGAGCGCATCGTCGGCCCCCATTGCCAGGAACATGGTCCCGAGCGCATCGGCTTCGGCGCAGGTCGGAGCGGCCGCCGTGACCGACAGCAGCCGCGACACGGCGCTGCGGCCCGTCTGCGGGTCGATGGTATGGGCCACCTTGCGGCCCTGCCTGTCGATATAGAACCGCCGATAATTGCCCGACGTAGCCAGTCCGCCGTCGGTCATCCGCACGCGCTTCTGGACATATTCGCCGTCGGTCATGTTGCCGTCGAACGGAGTTTCGACCCCGATTCGCCACGGCCTGCCCTGCCGGTTGGCCCCCTTGCAGCGCACCTCGCCGCCGATGTCGACCAGGTAATTCTGCGCCCCGAACCGCTCGACCAGCCCGGCCAGCAAATCGACCGTATACCCTTTGGCCACCGAATTGAAATCCAGCTGCACGCGCGGGTCGGACTTGAACAGCCGGCCGTCGCGAACAGCCACCTTTTCACGCCCGACGAACTCCAACAGCGAATCGAGGTTCGGCTCGCGCGCAGGCTCCTTGCCGGCAAAACCCCATGCCTCGACCAACGGCTTGACGGTGACGTCGTAACGGCCGCTACTTAAAGCGCCGATGCTGTCGGCGAGCCAGAGACAATAAGCTATATGGCGGTCGACGCTGTCGGTCTCGTTGCGGTTCAGCCGGCTGAGCAGCGAACCCTCGTCGAAAATCGACATCGACGCCTTGGCCTCGCGGTCGAGCTCCATGACAGCGGCATACAACTCCTGCTTACCGACTCCCTCGACGTCGGCCACAACCCGCAGCGAAGTCCCCAACATGACCCCCTCGACGACCGTGTAATCCTTGCGGAGCGAACACCCCGCGGCCGCCAGACAGACCGCGGCGACGGCACACGCCATATACCCTTTCAGCATAAAATTCATACTTTTATACCGCAAAAATACGATTTTCCCGGGAGATACGCCCTTTTTATTGCAAATAAGCAATAATTCTTCATTTTTAATTTTTAATTATCAATTTATTCGTACCTTTGCCGAACGCTCTGGCGTGATTCCGGTAAGGGGAATGCGTCGTAGAGTGGAACTTAAATAACTCAACACACAAATGGCTTATTTAACCGCAGAAAAAAAGCAGGAGCTTTTCGGCCAGTACGGCAAGTCCAACACCGACACGGGTTCTCCCGAGAGCCAGATCGCGCTGTTCTCGTACCGTATCAGCCACCTTACGAACCACCTCAAGAGCAACAAGCACGACTTCGGCACCCAGCGCGCACTGCTGCGCCTGGTAGGTAAGCGCCGCCAGTTGCTGGAATACCTCAAGGAGGTCGACATCGAGCGCTACCGCGCCATCGTCAAGACGCTCAACCTCCGCAAGTAATCCGCGAGGAAGAAATGAGGGCAATCTCCCACAAAGGGATTGCCTTCATTTTCGTAAAAACGAACAACAACAAGTACTATAGGTCAAAAAATTTTATGGAAGAAAAGAAGCTGTACAATGCAGTCCGCAAGATCATCACGCTGGCCGACGGACGCCAGATCGAGATCGAAACGGGCAAGCTGGCCAAGCAGGCCGACGGCTCGGTAGTCGTCAAGATGGGCGACACGATGCTGCTGGGTACTGTCGTAGCGGCCAAAGACGCCAAACCCGACACCGACTTCATGCCCCTGCAAGTCGAATACAAGGAGAAATACGCCTCGTGCGGCCGCTATCCGGGCGGCTTCATGAAACGCGAAGGCAAGGCCAACGACGCGGAGGTGCTCACGGCACGTCTGATCGACCGTGCCCTGCGCCCGCTGTTCCCCTCGGACTACCACGCCGAAGTTTACGTCACGGTGAACCTGATTTCGGCGGACAAGGATATTCAACCCGATGCGCTGGCCGGACTGGCCGCATCGGCCGCACTGGCCGTGTCGGACATTCCGTTCGGCGGCCCGATTTCGGAAGTGCGCGTCGTACGCAAGAACGGCCAGTACGCCATCAACCCCGGATTCTCGGAGATGGCCGAATGCGACCTGGACATCATGGTCGGCGGTACGATCGACAACATTCTGATGGTCGAGGGCGAGATGAAGGAGGTTTCGGAGGAAGTGATGCTCGGAGCCATCAAGTTCGCCCACGAAGAGATCAAGAAACACTGCGCCGTCCAAATCGAACTGGCCAAGGAACTGGGCAAGGATGTGAAACGCACCTACTGCCACGAAGTCAACGACGAAGAACTGCGCCAGACTATCATCCGCGAACTCTACGACAAGGCCTACGCCATCGCCACGAGCGGCACGATGAAACACGAACGCAGCGACATGTTCGATGCGCTGGAAGCCGAATTCGCCTCGCGCTACACCGAGGAGGAACTGGTGGAGAAAGCCCCGCTGATTCACAAGTACTTCCACGACGACGTGCAGAAGAAGGCCATGCGCAACATGATTCTCGACGAGGGCAAGCGCCTGGACGGCCGCCGCACGGACGAAATCCGCCCCATCTGGTGCGAAGTGGGCTACCTGCCCGCCGCCCACGGCTCGGCGATTTTCACCCGCGGCGAAACGCAGTCGCTGACGACCGTGACGCTCGGTACGAAACTTGATGAGAAAGTCAAGGACGAAGTACTGGTACAGGGCACCGAACAATTCGTACTGCACTACAATTTCCCGCCTTTCTCGACGGGCGAAGCCAAGGCCGCACGCGGTCTGAGCCGCCGCGAAATCGGCCACGGACACTTGGCATGGCGCGCGCTGAAGCCGATGATACCGCTGGGCGAGGAGAACCCCTACGCCGTGCGCGTGGTATCGGACATCCTGGAATCGAACGGCTCGTCGTCGATGGCGACCGTCTGCGCCGGCACGCTGGCGCTGATGGATGCGGGTGTGAAAATCAAGAAACCCGTGTCGGGTATCGCCATGGGTCTGATTTCGGATTCGGCGAGCGGCAAATGGGCCGTGCTGTCGGACATCCTGGGCGACGAAGACCACCTGGGCGACATGGACTTCAAGGTGACGGGTACCCGCGACGGTATCACCGCCACGCAGATGGACATCAAGGTCGACGGTCTGTCGTACGAAGTACTGGCCGCGGCGCTGGAGCAGGCACGCAAGGGCCGCATGCACATCCTTGACAAGATTACGGAGTGCATAGCCGAACCTCGCGCCGACTACCGCCCGTTCGTACCGCGCATCGTACAGATTACCATCCCGCAGGATATGATCGGCGCCGTCATCGGCCCGGGCGGCAAGGTGATCCAGGACATTCAGAAGACCACCGGCACGACCATCACCATCACCGAAGTGGACCAGAAAGGCATCGTGGACATCTTCGGCATCGACAAAGCCGCGCTGGACGGCGCTCTGGCCCGCATCAAAGCCATCGTAGCGGTGCCGGAAGTAGGCGAAACCTACCACGGCAAAATCCGCTCCATCGTAGCGTTCGGCGCATTCGTCGAAATCATGCCGGGCAAGGACGCCCTGCTCCACATCTCGGAAATCGACTACAAACGCTTCGAGACGATGGACGAAACGGGTCTGAAAGAAGGCGACGAAATCGACGTGAAACTCATCGGTGTGGACGCCAAGACCGGAAAACTGAAACTTTCGCGCAAAGCGCTTCTCCCCAAACCGGAGGGCTATGTGGAACGCGAACGCCGCCCCCGTCCGGAACGTCGGGGCCACAAAGAGGAGTAATCCGGTGAGAGGATGATATTTCGGGCCGAAAATTTTTCGCAAAAACGGCCCGAAATATTGCACAATCGCCGAGAGTTTCCTATATTTGCCCTGTCTGCTCCCCTGCGGCATCCTGTTTGAGGGAGAGGCGAAGAGGAAAAAGCAGGCATGACGCCTGCGAAAAGGAAACCCGGCGACGGAACCGAACGAGGCAAACAACAAAATAAACACATTAAATTTCTATCGAGATGAAAAACTTCATGAAATTGAGCGTCGTGCTCGTAGCCGGCGCGCTGGCTTTCTCGAGCTGCAACTGCTTCAAGAAGATGGCCAAGAACCGCGACGAGGTGAACCTGACCGTCAATCCGGAGGTGCTGACGCTGAACAACGGCTTCGTAGCCGCCGACATCAACGTGACGTTCCCCGAAAGCTATTTCAATAAGAAAGCCGTTGTCAAAGTTACGCCCGTCATCGTATTCGAGGGCGGCGAAGTGGCCGGCACGCCCAAGTTCTACCAGGGCTCGAGCGTAGACGAAAACTACACGGTCGTAGCCAACAACGGCGGCAGCTTCACGCAGCACGTAGAATTCCCCTACGATCCCCGCATGGACCAGTGCGCCCTCCAGCTCCGCGCCGAAATCAAGTGCGCGAGCGGCGGCTGCAAGGAATTCACGCTGGTCAACCTGAACGACGGCTCGATCGCCACCAAGGAACAGATGGAAGTGCTCGCCGGCAACGACGAGGCTGCCAAGGCCGCGCTGGCCAAGGAATTCGGTCTGACCGTAGCCTATGGTCTGAACACCCTGCAGAAGGACATCAAGTACGGCGACATCATGGAGCCGATGGCCAACAACTACAAGCGTGTGACCACCGTAGTGGACAAGACCGACCTGCTCTACGCCATCAACTCGTCGGTTGTGACGAAGAAGAACGAGCGCAAGGCCGACCTCGGCAACTTCAAGGACAATGTCGACAAGAACCTGCACAACGACCGCGCTACGCAGAACATCGCCATCAAAGGCTACGCTTCGCCCGACGGTCCGGAGAAGTTCAACGACAAGCTCTCGAAAGCCCGCAGCGAATCGGGTAAGAAAGTGGTTGCCAAACTGCTGAAGAACTCGGGTCTGGAAATAGACGCCGCAGCCTACGGTGAGGACTGGGCAGGCTTCAAGGAGCTGGTCGAGAAGTCGGACATCAAGGACAAGAACCTGATTCTCCAGGTACTGAGCCTCTACAACTCGCCCGCACAGCGCGAGAGCGAAATCAAGAACATGACCTCGGTGTTCAACGAACTGAAGAGCGACATTCTTCCCGAACTGCGCCGCTCGCAGATCGTCAACAGCACCGACATCCAGGGCAAGACCGACGCCGAAATCATGGCCGCCTACCGCAACGGTGACGACCTGACCGTCGAGGAATACCTCTACGCTGCCGAGACGCTGGCCAACGGTGCCAACGAGCAGGTTTCGATCCTCGCAACCGCCGCCAAGAAGTACAACGACGCACGCGTATACAACAACCTCGGCGTCGCTCAGACCAAGGCCGGTCAGAAAGCCTCGGCGCTGAAGTCGTTCGAGAAAGCCGCTTCGCTGGATTCGTCGAAGGAGCTCAACAAGAACCTCCTGCTGTCGAACCTGGCCAACGGCCGCACCGCAGAAGCCAAGAAGTACGCTCAGTCGGCCGACGCCGAGAGCAAGGCTGCTCTGGCTGCCGCACAGGGCGACTACAAGACGGCCGCCAACTCGCTTGAGGGCTACAACGCTGCCGTTGCTTCGGTGATGAACAACGACCTGGCCGCCGCCAAGAAAGCCATCGCCAAGGACAACTCGGCCGACGCCGACTACCTGCGCGCCGTCATCGCAGTGAAAGAGGGCGACCTGAACACTGCCGACGCACAGCTCAAGAGCGCCGTGTCGAAGAACCCGGCACTCGCCGACAAGGCCGCCAAGGACATCAATCTGAAAGCGCTGCGGAAATAATTTCCCTGCCGACCATGAAAAAAGCGCCCGGACATGCGACCCGGGCGCTTTTTTTGCAGGCATGCCGCATGCGGAAAATCAATTATTTTTTCCTACATTTGCACTATCCGGACCATGCCGGCAGCCGTTTTCAAGAACAAACCAACGAACCGCATACCTATGGAATACGCAAACCAGCTCAGCGAATACGCCCCCGCGCAAAGCGCGGCGGAAGTCGAAGAACGCGTGGCGCAGATACGCAAGCTCGCCGAACGCAACCACAACGCCGAAGTCTACAAATTCTGCTACTCGGCCATCGACATCACGACCCTGTCGTGCAACGATTCGGTGACCTCCGTGACGGAATTCGCCCGCAAGACCGCCGAGTTCTACGGCAAATATCCCCATATCCCCAACGTGGCGTCGATCTGCATCTACCCTTCGTTCGTAGAGACCGTGGGGCTGGCCATCGACGGCACGCCGATGCGCATCACGTCGGTCGCCGGAGGGTTCCCCGCGGCACAGACGTTCCTCGAAGTCAAGGCGCTTGAAGTCGCCATGGCCATCGAGAACGGAGCCGACGAAATCGACATCGTGCTCAACGTGGGCCGGATGCTCACGGGCGAATACAACGAAGCGGCCAACGAAGTGGAGGTCATCCGCTCGGAGATGGACCGCGACGTGGTGCTGAAAGTCATCATCGAATCGGGCGCGCTCAAAACCCCCGAACTCATCCGCAAGGCGTCGGTTCTCTCGATGCTGGCGGGCGCCGACTTCATCAAGACCTCGACCGGAAAAATCGACGTGGCCGCGACGCCCGAAGCCGCGGTCGTGATGTGCGAAGCTATCCGCGACTTCTACAACAAGACCGGACGCAAGGTCGGCTTCAAGGCCGCAGGCGGCGTCCGCACGGCCGAAGATGCGGCGCTCTACTACACCATCGTCGAGGAAATCCTGGGCAAGGAGTGGCTCACGACCGAATTGTTCCGCATCGGCGCTTCGTCGGCCGCGAACAACCTGCTGTCGGCCATCGAGGGCAAGGAAATCAAATATTATTAATAGTCCCCCGCCCCTGCAAGCTCAAAGGCGGTCCCCGGATGCTGGGGACCGCCTTTTTACGAAACGCAGCAAGACGCGGCTATGGTTCTTTCTTGATGCAGCGCACGAAACAAGCGTCCTTGCCACTCGCGACATTGGCATAACCGATGCTGTTGAAATCGAAGGTGAAGTAGTTGATGTCCCAGCCCAAGCAACTATTTACCAAGCTATTATACCAATACACTCCGCCAGGTCGTCTGAAAATGTCGTAAAACAGCGGGCAATCCTTCACTCCGGGCAACGGGTAGTAACTCTGCCGGCCGGAAGAATATCTCAGGATTCCATGCTCCGCGTTTCTTCGGTGCCCGTAACCGGAAGCGCCGATCGGGAAAAAGAGGTTCTTGCCCGTCACCTTGTTATAGACGAAGCAGCCGCGCATGCCACGGCCCTCGCTGTTATGGGTGTAGTCATAGCCGTAGACCTCGTCGATATGGTCGGCGGTCGCCACCGCATCGTCGCCGTAGAGAACGCCGTAGCCCTGCTCTATCTCTTCGCTCTCGAACAGCACCCGATAATCGGCATCCTGGGCCACCCGCATGTCGGACATGGGGTCCGCAAAGGTCTCCGATACGGATGCAAACGGGATTTCGTCCCATTGCTTAGTCTCGCCCGTACCGGCGATGACCAAACCGTCGGCCGGAGACAATTTGAAGTCTTCGGGCTCCACATGAATCCAGGGGGCCTTGGAATTCCTGTTGTTCAGCGCGTCGATGGGGTCGTCCCAGTTGCCGAACTTGAACAGCGAACCCTCCTCCAAGGGGGTATGCGCCCGCTCCGTGCGGGTCTTCATGTTCTCGGCATACCACAGCACATCGCCGTCGAGCAGATTGTCGGGCTCGTTCCCCTGTCTGACGAAAATCAGATGCTGGCAAGTATAGTTGTGGTACTCGACCCGGATGATGGCATAGCGGTTCGCACCGGGACTTCCGCCCTTGAAATCCACGTTGAAATCTATCGTACTGCCTGTCTTGCCGTGCACGATGTCGCCGTAGACCGGATCTTCGTTCCTGACCAGCTCCGACTTGCCGGAACGGCCCGAGAGCGTAATTCCGTCGCCGTTGTGCCTGCTCACGACATAAGCCCGCCACGGACCGTCCGACTGGAACGTCTCGAAACGCTCCGCGTTTTCCTCCGGCAGCCGCTTCAGGACCACATGGAACGACTTGTTGTTGCCGCTGCTGCGGTAAATCCCCTTGGGGTTCACGATCCGGCGGACCTGGTAGATATGCACGATGTTCTCGAAAGGCGGATTCAACCCCTCCAGCTTGGTGGTAATCTTCACGATTGCTTTCCGCTGGTGCGCCACGTAGGGATTGTTGCCGGTGTAGCCCGTCGTCGTTATGAGCTGCTTGGCCCGCGTGTACATGGGGATGTAGATGTTGTACGTGTCGGCCTCCGTCGGATGCTTCACCACGCGGTAGGTGTCGGTGCTTTCGGAACCGGCCGTGGCGAATTCCCCCTCGTCGAAATCCCGGTACTCGCGCTCGCCCCGCTTGGGAATCTGGTTGTAATAGAACTCGTTGGTAGTTCCGAAGATGACCGTCTGCATCGTCTGGTGGAGCGACAGAAAACCGTTCCACTGGTTCTGCTCGGGCAGGTCCATCTTGTCGTAATAAACCTCCGGCTCGGCGTTGTGGGGCGCCCAGCGGTTGTCGATGATTTCCGCCTTCATGTACTCGATTTTCCTGCCGCCCGTCGCCACCTTGATGGGATACATCATGGAGTGGTTGTAGAGATAGGAAATATAATAAGGCTCGGGGGCCATCACGCCCGGCTCGGGCTCCTCGTACTCGATGTGCCAGTCGGCCTCGTTGGCGAAATTCTTGAACTTCAGCGTCACCTTGTAGTGGCAGTTGCGGCGGGCGTCGTAGTCTTTCATCACGTCCTGGCCCAACATGAAACGATAGGTGATGGGACCGTTGCCCAGCTTCTCGGAGTTGTTGGAGATGTAGCGCGCCTTGACCTCTATGTATGTACCGTAGGTCTTGTCGTCCTTGAGCTTGTAATCCGGATATTTGTCCGGGTCGTTCGGCAGCCCGGGCGCATCCAGCACACCGTCGCCGTCGGCGTCCTGCCTTTTGTCCTTGCCCGTGCCCTGCATGTTCTCGTAAAAGAACAGCGCCGGATCGGTCTCGCCGTGAGAACCCAAGTAGGGAGCACCCACCATGATGCAATGGCCCTTGCAGCCGTCGTCGCAATCGAAATCGTCGGAATGGCCGCCGTCGTGATAATAGATCGTCTCGCCGTCGGGCATGTCGGGTCCGTTCGCGGGAAAATCCAGCGCATAGCCTGCGGCACCGACGTTATTGTCCTTTCCGAGATAGCACTGCTGCGGTATGTCCTTGATTTGCACCGACTGAATATAGATGAAAACGCCCTCTTTCAACCCGCTGCCGTCGTAGGCGACGGTCACTTTGGAAGCCGCGCGGCGCAGCCACGCATGCAGGTTGAGGGTATTTTCATGCAATTCGAGCGGCTGGTCCTCCGGCTGCACCGAAGAAGTCTTCGTGAAATACCCGATCATCTGACCGTTGGCGGCCATGTCGGTGGCGTTCCAAGTGAGCGGCAGGCTCTTGAGCCCCGCCACGGTGCCGACAGCACCGGCATGGACTTCGAGCAAATCGGGGATATTGGCCACCGCGTACATGCGATATCTGCCGAAAGCGATCTTTTCCGGCAGCTCGAACGTGACGCGCTTGGTCCGGGACTCGGCGCTCACCCCGTTCTCGGCATCCGCGTCGGCACGGTCCATCTCCGAAGCCTTGTAATCCGCGACCGAATAACTTTTCACGAGCTTGCCGCTCTGATAATCATACAACAGCACATGAAGGCTGGAAATCTCCTTGATGGCATCGCCGGCGGCCCGTGTCTGCACAAGTCCGACAGACATGGGCTTGAAATCCACCGTGGCGCACACCCGGGCCATGCCTTTTTCGGCGAGGCCGTCGGCCATGAAATCGTCCCGGCAGCCCATGGCTGCAAAGACCGCCGAACAAACGAGGAGACACAATATAAAACGCTTCATCTTTCTACGCTTGCTATGAGCTACAATCCGAACTCGGGTTCGAGAATCACTTCGCTGTAAGGAATCACATCGACCTGTACCTCCTTTTCCTGAAAGGTGACATCCACCACGACATGCGTATTGCGGAAAAGGGCTTTGAGGTTGCCGAAAGGACGGCTGAACACCTGCTCCATGTTGTTGTCGTCCGTCAAGCGGAACGTCATGGTGTAGGCCTGCTCGCCGTCCGGATTGCCGCCGGGCGCTTTCAAACTCTTGCTTTCCGGGAGGTAGAACGCCGGATAGACGGCCGTGCCGGGTTTCGGCACCTCCATGTCGTATGCGAATCCGGCCACCCGGAAATTGTCCGGCGCCGGAACCGTGACCCTATCGGAAAGCGTCCCGGCAGGGATGTCGTAGTCCATGATCCACCCTCTTTTGTCCGCCAGCTCCCTGTCGTCGGGATTCCGCTGCGATTCGTCCGACACCCTTTTCAGCCAGGTTATCCAGAAAAGTTCGCTTTCGCTCCCGTCCGCTTCCCGAAACCGCATCGTCGGGCTCTTCTTGCGGGGCATCAGATAGGTATGGCCTGCAATGTCCGAAACCGCAATGCTGTTTACCGTAACCGGGCCGCTGCGCATGTTCTTGAAACGGAACGTGAATTTCGTGGCGGCACGCACCAAGTAGAACCGGCACTCTTTCGACGCCTGCCCGACCTCCACTTCGTACATGGCGCTCATCGGGATAGAAGGGCCTGCGTAGTCGGGGACGAAAGAGAGATTGCCGACCTTCTCCCCGAACCCGGCGTCGCCTGCCGCGAAACCGTCCAGCTCCATATTGCCCAAGCCGGGAACGCTCGCTTCGTTGGCTATCAGATAAACAGCCTTCGTCTCGGCCTCCCTCACCTTGACGAGCTGCGTGCATGCGGTCTGCAAACCGGCGCCGAAATCCAGCAAACGGTTGTACTCCACCGTACCGTCGGCATGCAGGATGACGATACGCAGCGTCTCCATCTTTTCCTCGTCCGGGAAACCGTCGTCCGCCCCGGAGCGCGGCGCCCCGAGAACTTCCGTATTGAGCACGAGCGTCACCGTACCGTCGGCACCGGAGGGCGTATCGGCACCCGCTTTCCGCTGACAGGCCCCCAGCGTCAAGACGAGACAGAACACCGGAGCCATCCAAAGGATATGTCGCGACATAAGTTTCATTTTATCCTACCGAAAAAACGCCTGCTCAATCCAGACCCGAATCGTTGAGCACTACCTGCCACGAATTGACCTGGATCACGGTACTTACCCAGTTGTCGTTCCGGTCGAGGAAGAAAGTCATGTTGTACTCGTCCGCGCGGTCGAGATACTCCTGGTCGTCCATCTGCTGATGGTGCGCGCCCTTTACCAGCAAGGCGTAATCAATGACGGGCAAGGAAGCGATCAGCTTGCCGTCCGACGCAGAGCGGATGGTCAGCATGGGCTGTCTGTACTTCGTCCAGTCCCTCATGACCAGGCGGTTCACGGTCAGCTCCGCCACAGCGACCTGCACGGAAGTGATGGCGCGGCCCTTCTCCACACCCGCCGCTCCGGAATAGACCTTCCACGGCCGATACACGACAGGCTCCTCGCGAAGTATCGAATTGTCGAACGCCAGCCAGCCGTTGTCGTCCTCGATGCTGAACTCGAAGTCGGCCGGGTGGATGTCCTCGCCGGAAAGATGCTGCAACACCACACGGAAGACGTTCGTATCCTTGGTGAGCGACATTTCATAAATGTACTCTCCCCCGTCGTGATTGTCGGGCAGCTCCACCTCCATCATGCCATGGAACAACGGCTGCAAATCCCGGTCGGAATAAGCGGGCTGCTTCACACCGTCCGAACTCTCGGGCGAGATCACCGAAACGCAGTTCATCCGGCAATGCAGGTCCCGGGGATCGCGCGCGGGCTCCGCGTCCGGCAAGCAGAAAGACGCTCCGTCGCCCAGTCCGCACCATGCGACCAGCCGGTACTTGCCGGGGTCGAGGGGCAGCGTCATGACGTAATCCCTGGCCGCGAGCGCCTCGCCCTGCTCGGAACTCTCCCACACCAGCTCGTCCTCCATGTCGAACGCGCAGAGCCTGATGGACTTCACCTCGTGGGCAAAGGCGTCGGCGAACTTCAGATTCATGTCATAGCGGAACTTGACCCGATAATAGACCGTGCAATCCTCCTCCTGCTCATAGACAAAGCCATTGCAGGATACAAGCGCGGCAAACGCAGTCAACGCCACCGAAAGCCGCCGAATATGATACCATGTATTCATCCTGATACTGAAATTTTCAAGGAAACCGCGGCCGCCACACGCGCTCCACCGCCCTCTCCTGTAATTACCACTCCAAATCGGTGTCGTTGTCGACCACCCTCCATGCGAGGATTTTGACTTCTGCGGCGATGTACGTTTCGTCCTTGTCCGGCTTTTGCGGGACAATCACCTCGTCGGGGTCATAGACCGGAGTGCCCAGACCGACCACGCTGTTGATATTGACGTCGTAGATGTGGTTGCGCACCACGCCGTAAAGGCCCTTGGTCTCGGCCGCACCCAGATGCCGGATGTCCGTATAATAATAGGTCAGGCCGGACTTCCAGACTTTGGCCCCGGGTATCTCTTTGAGCATGCCGTCGACCTGGCTGCCTGTCAGCGTGGCGGCATCCGAAGCGCTTGCATAAAACTGCAGGCTCCTGGCCGCGTCGGTCAGCTGCAGGCAGCTCAAGTATCGGGGGCTCTCCTCCGAACTGTCGTCGGCCATCCCCGCGGCCGTAGCAGTGACGAACCGCACGTGCTCCGGCTTGATGGAAACGAAACCGCTTCCCTCCTTTACATAAATATCCGTCGACACGGTGTTCAGCATGGCGGTCTTCGCACCCGCTTCCGTGTAATCCATACCCGCCCATCTGGCCAGGTCGACCGGAGTTGCCTGGTTGTTGCCGTCGACGGTCACCAACACGGCCGCAATGATTGCCTGCGTGCGGTTGCTGGTCTGCGCGGCAGGGTCGTAGCTGCTCTTGGTTCCGTCGCTGAAATTGTCGGCGGCGTTTTCGAGACAATAGGCGGCACCCTTGGGCCCGACCTCCTGCGCGATGTCGCTATACCTGACATATCCGAGCGTCACCCGGTCGGGGTTCATGGCCCAATAGGAGCGGAAGAAGTCGGAATTGTTCCAAATCCAGCCTAAGTTCCAGGCGGCCGGGGTATTGACTTTCTTGAAAAGGTAGGAGTTGTCGACCGTGCCGGTAACGTCCCATGCGGTAAAGAGGGCGTAGACCTGATTGCCGCCGGACTTGATTTCCTGGCCGCTGTGGTCTTTCAGCGCCACCGCCACATAGGTTTGGCCGTTGTAGATCACCCCGCCTTTCGTGACGATGCCGCCGGTCCATGCAGTCCTCAACCTTGTTTTGGCCACAACGCGCTCTATATGAACGACTATGGGATTTTCCTTGGCCAGCTCCTCCGTCTCGCAAAGATGCGACGGCTTTATTTCGGTCACGACGACCAACCCCTCTGCCCCGGCATACGAAGAACTCGTCATCAGAAAATGCGGGTCGGCCCCGTTCTCTTTCTGCGGCGAATCGTAGGCGCCGATTTTCCGACACAGCTCCGCGAGGGAGAGAGCCTCGGTTCCGAGCCCGGCGATTTCGTAATTGGCGACGGCGACCAGGCTGCTGATGCTGGCCGTACCCGTACTGACCATGACAACGGCCTGCAGCTTCTTCTCCGCGGCGTCCGCGCCCTTCGGGTCTCCGACCTCCGGACAATCCACATAATTGACGGTCGCACCGGGACTTACCGCAGCCGCCTGACCGGCGCTGTCGAAGAAATAAAGCCTCAGAGAATAGACCTTGTCCTCAGCGTCCGAACCGGTTTCGTAATCGTCGGCCAACGCTTTTTTCGTTACCGGATTCGCCATTTCGACAGCCAGGAAACGGCCGCTGTCCTCCGAATCGTTCGCACCGCCCGGCATTTCTTTTTCAGAACAGGCGCAGAACGCCGCCACGGCGGCCAGGCACCCCAATAAACCCGAGAGTTTCATTACTACACTTGTTTTTGAAAAAAAACTATTCGATATATTGTTTGTATCCTTTTCTTTCCCGCAGCTCCTCCAGCGTCGCCGCGGCTTTCTCGAACCCCATGCCGGCGGCTTTCTCCAGATAAAGGACCGCCGTCCCGTAATCTTTCTCGCGGATGGCGAGCGCACCGCGGGCATAGACCGCCTCGGCCGAATCGCCCGCCCTGGCCAGGTACCTGCGCGCCGCGTCGTGGTTGCCCCGGCGCATGGCGGCATTCGCGGCGTTCAAGTTGGCGGTTTTGTCGCGGGGGAAGAGACGCACCGCCTTTTCAAACACCTCGGTAAATTCGGCGGTGCCGGGCTCGTAGGTCCGGGCCACGAGGTAGAACTCGTTCAGGCTCAGCTTATACGGCTGCTCCACGAAGATACGCTTGATTTCCTCCAGATCGGTGTAGCTGCGCACCTTGTAATCAATGCGATATTCCGTACGCCGCAAGGCCGGATAGCAATGCCACAGCAGAAAATCGTACTGCCGGGGATAGGTCCGCTTGATTTTCGCCTCCTTGGCATCCGGGTTCATCCGGCTGTCTATGATTCTGAGGATTTCCCGGCGATGACCGATGTCGGACTGCTCCACGTATCGCCGCAGCCCTTTCCAGTCCTCCGGCTCGTATTCCGTGCGAATGAGGTTGTCGGAGAAATGGTACAGGTTCCGGATGTACCTTTTGAGCGCCCGGGTGCGCCCTATCGCCAAATCCCGGTTGTGCCAATAGGGGCTTTCGGGCGAGGCGTAGCCCTTGAGCCACACCGAGACGATGGATATGTCCTTGTCGTAGCGCACGGAATCAATGGTGGCCTTGATTTTGCCGAGCTCGGCCGCATTGCGCCGATACCCCCTATAAATCACGGTCTGGTCTACCGGGAAGTCGATGAAGGCCGCTCCCGACAGCGAACGGGTTTTCGTGATTTCGGCTTCGGGACGCACGAACACCAGCTCCGGGAAGAAGACCTCGTTGTAATGTCCGAGCTCGCCCTCGTATTGCGCCAATGTTTCATGGCAGCACCCCAAGTCGCGGCGGTGGAACTTGAGGGCGGCCCCGTCCATCCACTCTTCGTAAAGGACGAGCCGATGATAATCCATGTTGTCCGGCTTCCGCGACGCCTTGTAAACAGCTTCCTGCTCGCCCAGGATGTCGCTTATGCCGTTGCGCATGTAATAGTAATAGCGTCTGCGTCCATATACGCCTATCGACGGCAGGTCGAGCGAATCCGCTCCGCTGACCAGACGCGGCGTGAGCAGCACGGCCCGGTTGGAGGCCACGTCGAGCCCGGCCAAATCCACGCCTAACTCCACGGTGAGATACTTGCCGTTCCGGTTCACCTTGAAATGCTCGACGGCGACACCGGGGACGATGGCGGTCGTCTCCTGCGCCAGGCCGTCCGCTCCCGATCCCAGGAGAACCGCAAGGATGAATATCGTACTTTTCCAGCTCATTGCGCCCTAAAACACGTAAACCAAGTTAATGGCCGCCTTGGTAGGCCCCACGTAATGATGCGGCCGGTTCGTTTCGACCTTTTTCCCGCATCCCGAACACCGGAACCGGTCGTAACGGGTATAAGAATAGCCGAAGCCCACCTCCATTTCCAGGTTCCAATGGAGACCCAGTATCCACGTGTAGCCGTACGCGACCCCGCCGCCCACGAACCAACCCTGGAACCGGGCGTCCTTGAGCTTGCGCGCATCGGTGCCCAGCAGGTTGAACCGGCCGTCGAATCCTCCGATACTGTATTGTCCTCCATGGGTGTGCAGGCCGAAGAAATGACCGGAAAAACGGTCGCAGAACCAATAACGGAATTCGGGCTGCACGGCCCAATGCCGCCAGCGCCTGTCGTTCGACAGCGTCCAGACATTGACGTCTCCCCTAAGATCAAAAGTCCATCTGGGAGCGAGACCCGTCTCGACCCCAAGATTGACATTCAGAAAAGCATCGGAAACCAGGTTCGTCTTTATCGCGGCCTTTTGCGCACAGAGTTCCTGCGGAACACCTGTCACGGCAATCGCCAACAACAAGAGTATACGTTTCATGCCCTCTATCGCTTTGATATTCACCAACCCCTCCCCGCAGGGGCGGTCGTCTTTCCGCTGGATAAATGATTATAGCCGCAAAAATAAAAAATACATGCGAGCAATCAAATAAATAGGCAAAAAAATATGCGGCCGCGAACGAAACGGAAATCAATAATCGTCCGACGAAAAGAGGTCGGGTGTAAGCAGCTCGTCCTCCTCCAGATAATCGGGTTCGGCCTCGGCGTCGGACTCCTCCGCAGCCTTGGTCGGAGCGGCCACGGCGTTCCGTGCGGCCTTGGCTTTCGGCTCCGTTTCCGCTTCCGGCTGCGAACGCATGAACGACGGCAGCGAAAAATCCACGTTCCCGATCATCGAACGATAGCGGTCGCGCCCGAGGACCGTGAAGACCAAGACGGCGATGACGGCCGCCGAAAAGAGCATTCCGATAAGTTTCTTAATCATCTGTCTGTTTGTCGTTTAAGATTTCGATGGCCCGCCCTATCACCTTGTCCACAGGGTAAATGTTGGCGTAGAAACCCGTATCTTCCAACTTGGTGTTGCGCCCGATGTAGGCCCTCAGCTGCGCTTCGATAAGCCGCCGCGACCGGGCGATTTCGGCGTACTGCGGTTCGACGCCCTTGAGGACCGCATAGCGGATGAAGCTGTTGACCAGCGTTTTGTCGCTGTCGAGCAGCTCCTTGAGCTGGGCGACGGTCTCCACGGCGTTGAGCGCGTCGCGGTGACGGTCGGCATACTCGATGGTATAGCGATAGAGAATGTTGCGGCCCGCAACCTCCACGAAATAATCCGTCACGTCGGTCGTGTCGGCCGGGACGAAGAAGTCGGGCATGATGCCCCCGCCGCCGTAGACCACCTTGCCGCCCGGAGTGACGAAGCGCAGCGAATCGGCGAAACGGATGCTGTCGGCCGAGAAAAACTCGTTGTTGCGGTAACGGTTCCAGAGCTCCTCCTCGTAATCGGCATCGCGGCCGATGGTATAGGGCTTCTGAATCGAACGGCCCGTAGGGGTGTAGTAGCGCGCCGTGGTCAGACGCAGGGCCGAACCGTCGGGATAGGGAACCTGCTGCTGCACAAGCCCCTTGCCGAACGAACGGCGGCCTACGATGGTGCCGCGGTCGTTGTCCTGCAACGCCCCGGCCAGAATCTCGCTCGACGAAGCGCTCCCCTCGTCGATAAGCACCGCGACCTCCATCTCCTGGGCGGTGCCCGTTCCGTCGGCATACTCGCGCAGCTGCTCCTTGTTGCGGTCCTCGGTGTAGACAATCAGCTGCCCCTTGTGGAGAAATTCGTTGGCCACGGCAATCGCCTGGTCGAGGAACCCTCCGGCATTGCCGCGCAAGTCGAAAATCAGCCGGTCGACCCCCTCGGCGCGCAAAAGGGCGAGCGCCCGGCGCATCTCCACCGCGGTGGTCCGGGCGAACTGGCCCAGCTTGATGTAGCCGATGCTGCCCTCGATGCGGAACGCCGATTCGATGCTCTTGATGGGGATGGCGCCGCGCACGACCTCCACCTCCACCAGCTCGGGAATCCGCTGCCGCTCCAACCCGAGACGCACGGTCGTGCCGCGCGGCCCGCGCAGACGCCTGACGATGTCGTTCTGCGGAATCTTGCGCCCGGCGACCAGCGAATCGTCGATTTCGATGATGCGGTCGCCCGCCCGGACCCCAACCTTGTCGCTGGGACCCTGCGCAATGACGTTCAGCACGATAACCGTGTCGGTCGCCATGTTGAAAACCACGCCGATGCCGTCGAACTCGCCTTCGAGCGACTCGTTCATGGCCGCCATTTCGGCCGCGGGAATATAGACCGAATGGGGGTCGAGCTCGCCGACCAGAAGCGGGATGACATGCTCAGCGAGCGAATCCATCGGCACCGGGTCGACGTACTTGTTCTCGATGAGCGAAAGGGTCTGCAAGAGTTTGCTGTCGGCACGCTCCTGGGGCAGAAACGCCTGCGGCACGCCCGAATGGCGCCCGGCATAGAGCCCCAGCGCCGCGCCGGCGACCACCCCGGCCGCCAGCAGCAGCGGGAAGACAACGGTCCGTATGGAATTGTTGTACATTATTTATTCTTGAAAGTGTAGGCCAATCCGACGCTCAGCAACGTCTTGGTCTGCACGTCCACATTTTGTGCCCGGTTGTAGTAAAGCTCGAAGTTGAGCGTCGTGGAAAGGTACTTCGTCGCCTTGATGTCGATGGTGTTGGTCCAGCGCACGGTCGGGTGGATGGGCAGGTTGGGCTTGGCCGAAATCGGCGCGTTCTCGGTGTTGTTCCACTCGTCGAGCGCGTGCATGTAGTCGGAATAGTCCGAAATCTTGTTGCGCTGCCCGATGTCGGTGATCCAACCGTAGAACGAGAAGACCGACGTACGGTAACGGAAGATACCTTTGCGGCCGAACGTGCGGTCGAAGTCGATCTGCACCGAAGAACCGCCCTCGTACTTCGACGACTTGTCGGGTCCGGCCAGACCGTAGGTCTGCCAACCCTCCTTCTTGTCCCACTTGTTCTCGCGAATCTGAGCGCTCTCCACGAAAACGGCGCTCAAGGCGATGGGCGAGATGTTGACCACGATAGGGAACTTGGGCTTGGGACACTTGTAGGTGATACCGAGCGAGATGTCGAGGTAGCCCGGCGCCATGAAAGCGCTCTTGCGCTCGAAATCTTCCTGCTGCGTACGCGAAATGTAGCCGTTGGCGAACTGGCTGCGGAACTTGAAGATGGCTCCGTAAGACCAGTTTTTCGTCATCTTGAACGAGGGTGCCACCGAGAGGTCGAATTCGTCCTGGTTCTTGAACCACACACCGTTGCTCGAAGTGGAACCGTCGTCGGTCTTGGTCTCGACCTTCATGCGGTTGTAGCCGAACTTGGCGATGAACTTGGTTTCGACGGAAAAGAGGTTCTTGGTATATGTATGGTTCAGAAACAGATTGGCCATCAGCGCGATGGAGTTGTCACCGCCCGAGACCTTGATCCAAGGGTCGTTGTAAGAGGTGAGCGCGCCCTGCAGCCCGCCGCCGAACTCCAGCTTGTTGCGCTCCTTGCGGATGGCGGCCCGCTCGGCCCGGTAGCGGGCCCTGTTGAAATAGGCCACGTCGACCGGCGTGGACTTGACCGGGTCGCGGAACGTCACGTTCTCCTGGCGGGCATCCACCTCGTCGATGGAAAACTGGGCCGAAGCGGAGGGCGCCGCGGCGAGCGCCGGCAGAAGCAAAAGCAGCGAATGGAATTTCATAGAACAGGGGATGATGGAATTTCAACCGCAAATTTATGAAAATATTTGCAGAAATCTTATTTTTGCAACAAGGTTAGGTCCCCGACCGAGCCTGCGCACCTTCAACCGTTCAACCTTTCACCTCGCAAGAATGAAATTCTTCGGAGCCCACGTAAGCGCCTCGGGCGGCGTATGGAACGCCCCGGCCAATGCCCGCGCCATCGGAGCCACGGCGCTGGCCCTTTTCACCAAGAACCAGCGCCAGTGGATGGCCAAACCGCTCACCGACGCGGAGACCGCCGCATTCCGCCGTGCCTGCGAAGAATACGGCTACGCCCCGGCGCAGATACTGCCGCACGATTCCTACCTCATCAACCTCGGGCATCCCGAAGCCGAGGGGCTCGAAAAGTCGCGCGCGGCGTTCGACGACGAGATGCTCCGCTGCCAGGAGCTGGGACTCGACCGGCTCAACTTCCACCCGGGGAGCCACCTCAAACAAATCTCCGAGCAGGAAAGTCTGGACCGCATCGCCGAATCCATCAACCGGGCCCTCGACCGCACGCACGGCGTGACGGCCGTCATCGAAAACACGGCGGGGCAAGGTTCCAACTTAGGATTCCGGTTCGAGCACCTGGCCTATCTGATCGAGCGGGTGGAGGACAAGACGCGCGTGGGCTACTGCATCGACACGTGCCACGCCTTTGCGGCGGGTTACGACCTGCGCACGGCCGCGGCGTGCGACGCCACGTTCGCCGAACTCGACCGCGTAGTGGGCCTGCAATACCTGCGGGGCATGCACCTCAACGATGCGATGAAACCCCTGGGCAGCCGGGTCGACCGCCATGCCCCGCTGGGCGACGGCAAAATAGGCTGGGAGTGCTTCCGCTACATCGCCCGCGACAGCCGTTTCGACGGCATTCCGCTGATTCTCGAAACGCCCGACGAAAGCCGCTGGGCCGCCGAAATCGCCGCCCTCAAGGCCTTTGCGGAGGAATAGCACCGTCGTCGCAGCGTCCCTCGCAATGACGGGATACCGGGAATTCGGGCCGGAGCCTGCGGAGCACGCCCGGCGGCAGCCGGATGCTTGCGGGCCTCCGCCGGGAGAGGCTGCGGCCCGCCCGCCTGAAAGGCGAATTTCATAAAAGCAATACGAATCCGCCTTGCTCCTCGGAGCAACAAAAGGCACAGGGAGCGTAAAACCGGGCGTAACTTCCTGATTTTTAATTCTTAATTTTTCATTTTTAATTCATCCAGGCACTGCCGTATCAGCGCAGCGCTGTCGCGGATCTCGCTCTCGGAAATGGTCAGCGGCGGCGAAATGCGGAACGCCGTGTCGCAATAGAGGAACCAGTCGCTCATGATGCCCGCCTCCTTGAAGAGCTCCATCAGGCGGTAAAGCGGTTCGGAAGCCCCCAGCTCGACGGCCAGCAACAGCCCCGAACGACGGATGCCGCGCACGGCCGGATGGTCGGCAAGCAACTCTTCGTAGAGCGCACCCTTGCGCTCGACTTCCTCCACAACGCGGTGTTCCAGCAAATAATCGAGTGCCGCCAGACCTGCCGCACAGCAGACCGGGTGGCCGCCGAACGTGGTGATATGGCCCAGCACAGGGTCGGTCTGCAACGTATCCATGATTTCGTGCCGCGCCACGAATGCCCCCAGGGGCATCCCGCCGCCGAACGCCTTGGCCAGGCAAACGATGTCGGGCACGACGCCATATTTCTGCATGGCGAACATGGCGCCCGTGCGCCCCATTCCCGTCTGGATTTCGTCGAACACGAGCAGCGCCCCCACCTCGTCGCAGCGCCTGCGCAGGGCTTCGAGGTAACCGGGCGCAGGCGGCCGCACCCCGGCTTCGCCCTGCACGGGTTCGGCCAGCACGCAGGCCGTGCGGGTCGTGATCCGCGCCAGCTCGCCGAAATCGTTGAATTCGATGGACTGCACATCGGGCAGCAGCGGGCGGAACGCATTCTTCCACTCCTCGCCCTCGGGCGCCCCCATCATGCTCATGGCCCCGTGGGTCGAGCCATGATAGGCCCGGCGCATCGAAATCAGCTCCGTGCGCCCGGTGAAACGCTTGGCCAGCTTCAACGCCCCCTCGACCGCCTCGGCCCCCGAGTTGACGAAGTAGACGCTTTCGAGCCCGCCGGGCAGCAGCGACGCGATACGGGCGGCATACTCCACCTGCGGCGTTTCGACCAGCTCGCCATAGACCATCACGTGCATGTAGCGCGCAGCCTGCTCCTGCACGGCCTTGACAACGGCAGGATTGGCATGCCCTACGTTGCTGACCGACACTCCGGCCACCAAGTCGTAATAGGGTTTGCCCTCGGGCGTATAGAAAAACGTGCCCTCGGCCCGCGCCACCTCTACCAGCATCGGCGAAAGCGACGTCTGCGCCACATGGGCAAGAAACCGTTTGCGAAGAATATTCATACAAGTGAAAAATTTCGTGTTATGGACTGCGGAACCGGACAGCCCCGCTGCATTCGCCCGGGCCGGCTGCGGGGGTCGCGCCAAAAGCGCGAGCCGGCCCCGGGCGCAAGGTCTGAGACCTTGGCACTTTACGATTGCTCCAAGGAACCCGACGCTTCCGAAACCCCATCCTCCGGCCCGTCGCCGAACCGCCGTTCGAGAATGCGCGGGGCATCGGCAACGCTGCGCAGCATCCAGCGGTAGAGCGTTTCGGTCTGCTGCTGCGGGGTCATGGCCCACGCCCCGACCTGCCGCCGCACGCGCTGCGAAAGCTGATAGATGAGGATGGCGGCCGAAGCCGACACGTTGAGGCTCTCGACCATGCCGCACATGGGGATGCGCAGAAATTCGTCGGCCGCGGCGATCGCCTCGTCGGAAATCCCGGCGTGCTCGGTGCCGAAGACCAGCACGAAGGGCCCGCGTGCGACGTCGAACGTCTCGGGGGTCGTGTCTTCGCGATGGGGCGTGGTGGCCACGATGCGGTAGCCCTCGGCCTTGAGCGCGCGGAGCGCTTCGGCGCTCGACGCGTGGCGGCAGACGTCGACCCAGCGGTCGGTGCCGCGCACCACGGCCGCGGCCGGGCGGAACTCGCAGAAGCTCTCGACGGTGTGCATCCGCTGTACGCCGAACGCCTCGCAATGGCGTATCAGCGCCGCGGCATTCTGCGGATGGAACGTATTCTCGGCCAGCACGGTCATGTAGTGCGTCCGCTGTGCCAGGGTCCGGCGGAACAGACCGGCACGCTCGGGGGTCATGAACTCCTCCAGGCAAGCGATCCGCTCCTCGTACCACGCCGTGTCCTTATTTGCGGTATTTGTCATCGTCGTCCAGCATTTTGAGGTAGCTTTCGTAGCGCATCGGCGCGATTTCGCCCCGCATCACCGCCGCAGTCACGGCGCAGCCCGGCTCGTGGGTATGGGTGCAGTTGTAGAAACGGCAGTCGCGGCCCGTGCGCATCATCTCGGGGAAATAGTGCCACAGCTCGCCCTCGTCGATGTCGATGAGCCCGAACCCCTTGATGCCCGGGGTGTCGATGACCGCCCCTCCTCCGGCAAGCGGATACATGGTCGAAAAAGTGGTCGTGTGGCGTCCCTTGCCGTGGCTTTCGGATATTTCGCCCGTGCGGATGTCGAGCGCAGGGTCGATGGCCCGCACGAGGGTCGATTTGCCCACGCCCGAATTGCCCGAAACGAGCGTCGTCCGCCCCTGCAGCAATTCGCGGACCTCGCCGACCCCCTCGCCGGTAGCGGTCGAAACCGTCAGCACCCGGTAGCCGGCCGATTCGTAGACGGCCCGGAATTCGGCCAGCGCCTGCGGCTCCTGCAAATCGGCTTTCGAGAGCACGAGGGTGGCCGGAACCTTGTAGGCCTCGCAGGTGACCAGGAAACGGTCGATGAACTCCGGCGCCGTCTCGGGCTGGCGGAGCGTCGCCATGAGCAGCGCCTGGTCGACGTTGGCGGCAATGATATGCGATTCCTTGGAGAGGTTCGACGCGCGGCGGATGACATAATTGCGGCGCGGCTCGACGGCCGTAATGACGTGGTCCCCGGCAGCGTCGCGCTCGCACGCCACGCGGTCGCCGACCACCACGGGGCTGGTCGACCGCACCCCCTTGAGCCGCATCCGCCCCCGGATACGGCAGCGCACCGTCTCCTGCCCGGCCAGCACCTCGAACCAACTGCCCGTCGCGCGGACCACCACTCCCGAAAAACTCCGTTCCATAGGCTATGCGTCCTGCTTTTCGTCCGCCTGCGGCAGCTGCTCGCCGAGCCGTTCCGCATAGGGAAAAATCAGCCCCGAAAGCCGCAGCACGGGGCGGTAGCTTCTCGATGTCTCGATGGTCCGGCTGTCCACCAGCCAATAGTCGACGTTGAGTTTCTCGAACGCGGCGAACAATACGCTGACGACCAGCATGTATTTCAAAATGGAAAGGCCCACGCCCAGGAGGGTGTCCAGCCACCCGAATCCGGCGAAACGGGAAAGTCGCTTCAACATCCGCCCGACGATGGCGACCAGCAGGATGCACCCCAGCAGCAGCACGATGAATCCGCCCGCAGAGCGTACCAGGGGGTCGAAATGCAGCCACTCGCCCACCGGCTTGCCGAAGCGCACGGCGAGCCACAGCCCGACGACGAGCGCCACGAGCGACCCGGCCTGCACGATGAATCCCTTGCGCCACCCGTTCCACACGGCCAGCGCCAGCACCAGACAAACGATAAGGTCGATCGTATTCACGGCAAAGCGGCAAATTGTGGGTAAAGATAGGCATTTTATTGCGAATTCCACCCTGTTTTCCGCAGAACGCCCCGACAAATTTGGCATTCCCCCCGGTTTGCACTACCTTTGTGGAAAACCCGAATCATCATGAAAAGAGATATCCTGCTCGCTCTGCTGCTGCTTTGGGCCCTGCCGCTGGGGGCCCGCGAAATCTATCCGCTCAACGAGGGCTGGCGCTTCTTCTACGCCTCGGAACCCAACAGCGACAACGCCCGGTTCGTGACGCTGCCCCACAGCTGGAACAACAACCCGACGGCCGAAGGCTCGCTGCGCGAAACCACGGGGCTCTACCAGAACGACCTGCGCATCCCGGCCGAATGGGCCTCGAAACGGGTCTTCATCCGCTTCTACGGCGCGCAGAACGTGACCGACCTCTTCGTCAACGGCCGCCATGCGGGCGAACACCGCGGCGGTGCGACCGCCTTCACGTTCGAGATTACCGACAGGCTGCGCTTCGGCACGGACAATTCGCTGCTGGTCATCGTGAGCAACGCCGCACGGACCAACGTGCTGCCCACCTCGGCCGAGATGAATTTCTACGGCGGTCTCTACCGCGAAGCCGAACTTATCGTCACCGAACGCACGGCCGTGTCGCCCCTCTACTTAGGGACCGACGGCGTGCTGGTCCACCAGCGGACCGCAACCCGCGAAAAGGCCGAGGGCGAACTGGAAATCCACCTCACCTCCAAGAACGAGACGGCCTGCACGGTGGCGGTCGACATCACGGCGCCCGACGGCCGCAAGGTCTTCGCTGACCGCATCATGCACGCCAAACTCGACGGCCGGCCGCTGAAAATCGCCTACACGGTGCCGAACCCCCAACTATGGTCGCCCGAACACCCGGACCTTTATAAGGTCAACGTCGAAGTGAGCAAAAACGGCCGTTCCGACCGGGTGTCGGTCCGCACGGGCTTCCGTCAGATAAAGGCCACGCCGGGCGCGCTGCTGCTCAACGGCAGGAACATCCCCGTGCGCGGCGTAGTGCTCTACCACGACAACGCCCTGTCGGCCGGAACGCTGACCGCCGCCGACTATGACCTCGACCTCGAAGAAATCCGCACCTTGGGAGCCAACGCCCTGCGTTCGGCCGTGATGCCCCACGCCCGGCACCTCTACGACCGCTGCGACGAAACGGGCATGCTGGTGTGGATCGACACGCCCCTGCAGCGGGCCCAGTTTCTGAGCGATGCGGCCTACTACGCCACGGCCGCTTTCGAGCAGAACGGGCTGCAGCAGCTCCAAGAAATCGTCGCCCAGAATCTCAACCACCCCTCGGTGGTGATGTGGGGCATCTTCTCGCGCCTGCGCAACACGGGCGACGACGTGCGCCCCTACATACGCAAGCTCCACGACGCGGCCCGCACGCTCGACCCCTCGCGCCCGACGGTGGCCGTGAGCGACAAGAACGGCGACATCAACTTCATCACCGAAATGATCGTCTGGCGGCAGGCCGTAGGCTGGGCCAAGGGCCATCCGCACGACCTGCACATCTGGCTCGAACAATTAGGCAAAAGCTGGTCGCACCTCCGCTCGGCCATCCAATACGGCGCCCCGGGCGTCATAGGCCACGCGTCGGTGCCACTGCACAACAAGCCCACGACGCACCGGATGCCCGAAGAACGCCAGACCCTTTTCCACGAAGAATACGCCCGCTGCCTGCAAAACGACTCGCTGCTGTGGGGCGTCTGGGTCGAGAACATGTTCGACTTCGGTTCGGTGCGGGGACACAACGGCACCAACGCCATGGGGCTGATGACCATCGACCGCCGGCGCCGCAAGGACGCCTACTACCTCTACAAAGCCATGTGGAACAAGGAGGAACCGACACTGCACATCGCCGGGAAACACAGCAGTCACCGCACCTCGCCGCAACAGACGTTCCGCGTCTACAGCTCGGCAGGCGAACCGCTGATGACCATCGGCGGCGACACCGTAAGACTGACCCGATACGCCGACTGCCAATATCGTTCGGACACGGTGACGCTGACGGGCCGGGCCGAGGTGAAAGTCCGGGCCGGAAAGCTGCGCGACAGCACTACCGTGCTGATAGACAGCGCCCCAGCACCGAAGAGCTCTCCGGTCCTTCCGCAAACAGCAAATCCGCAAAAGACAAATTAGGGACGAACGGCTGACGGTCGGCGAAGACCTGCACGTAAGGCTCGGCCGCAAAGGCCGGGCCTTCGGCGTTTTTGGGCCGCAGATCGCAGTCGCCGGGCCGGGCCTCGACATAGGTTTCGCTCACCGCGGGCATGGGAATCCGCGCCGCGCCGCAAAGGCATTCGAGCAGCCCAAGGTTGAAATCGGCGAGAAAATCGAAACGCCGCTCGTAAAAGGGGGCCAGCCTGTCGGCATAGAAATCGAAATAGGGCGACCCTTTGTAGGAAGCGACCAGCGCCCCCCAATGCTGGTGCTGCCAACGTTTGGAATAATCGAGCCGCACGTCGCGCACGGGCTGCCGGGGACGGTTGGCATGCGCCACGTGGACCGTCAGTTCCATCGTCCCGTCGGCCGCAAGAATCCGGGCCCGGTTGCGCTCCGAGCGCTTGATGAAATGCTCGCCCAGGTCGACGACGCACCCGCCCTGCATCAGGCAGGCGAAGTAGCGGACCGAAGGCAGATAGGCAAGAGGGAGGAGAAACATAATGCGCTGAATTAAAAATGAAGAATGAAAAATTAAAAATTATCGGTCCTCCCGCTTCCCGGACCTCTACCCGCCCGGGGATTTCCGATCAGTCCGGAAACCGCAGCCGGCACGAAATGAAACTGCAAATCGACTTTTAATTCTTAATTTTTCATTTTTAATTCCCGGAGGGTTCTTCCCACTCGCCGTGCTCCTTGATAAGTGCTATCAGGCGGTCGAGGGCCTCCTCCTGCGGAATATTGCGGGCGATGACTTCGCGGCCCTTGTACAAGGTTATCCGCCCCGGCCCGGCACCCACATAGCCGTAGTCGGCGTCGGCCATCTCGCCCGGACCGTTGACGATGCAGCCCATGACGCCGATTTTCAGATTCTTGAGGTGCGACGTGCGGGACTTGATTTCGGCAAGGGTCTTTTCGATGTCGTAGAGGGTCCGCCCGCACGAGGGGCAGGCGATGTATTCCGTGTGGGAGAAGCGGGCGCGGGCGGCCTGCAAAATCATCAGTTCCACCTCCCGGATGGCGGATGCGGCATGCTGCGGAGCGTCGACCCAGATGCCGTCGGCCAGCCCGTCAAGCAGCAGCACGCCCAGGTCGGCCGCGGCCTTGACCGCCACCGTTTCGAGCGACGCATCGTCGTAGCGGCGTTTCACGACCACAGGTTCGTCGGGCTGCTCCAAACCGAGGATGGCGGCCCGCAGTTCGGCCGTCGGATTGCCCGAAACGGCTTCGAGGATACGGAATCCGTCCAGCGGTTCGTCGTGGACAACGGGCACCGCCACCCGGCTGCGCCGCCGGAACTCCGTAGGCGAATAGCGTTCGGGGTGGCGCACCGCGAATTCGCCCGGCCGTTCGGCGAAATAGTCGGCCAGCAGCTGCGCTACGGGAATTTCGTGTTCGGGCGCTTCGGTCAGCGAAACCCGGATGGTGTCGCCGATGCCGTCGGCCAGCAGGGCCCCGATGCCCACGGCGCTCTTGATGCGCCCCTCCAGCCCGTTTCCGGCTTCGGTCACTCCCAGATGAATGGGATAGCGCATCCCCTCGGTCTCCATCGCCTCGGCCAGCAGCCGGTAAGCGGCCACCATGACCCGCGTATTGCTCGACTTCATTGAAACGACCGCCCTGTCGAATCCGACGCGTTGGCAAACCCGCAGAAACTCCATGGCCGAAACGACCATCCCCTGCGGCGTGTCGCCCCACTCGTCGAACACGCGCTTGGCCAGCGAACCGTGGTTGACGCCGATGCGCAGAGCGACGCCCCGCTCGCGGCATTGCTCGATAAGCGCTTCCAGCTCACCGTGTTCCGTGCGATAGTTTCCGGGGTTGATCCGCACTTTGTCGACATACTGCGCCGCCACGGCGGCGGCTTCGGGCAGGAAATGGATGTCGGCTACCAGCGCCACGTCCAACCCCTCCTCGCGCACACGGCGGGCTATGTTTTGCAGGTTTTCGGCTTCGCGCCGTCCCTGCGCAGTGAGCCGGACGATGCGCCCGCCCGCCGCAGCAATCCGCCCTATCTGGGCCACGCACGCTTCGGTGTCGTTGGTGTCGGTGTTGGTCATCGACTGCACGGCAACGGGATGCGACCCGCCGATGGTCACGGGACCGAACGCGACTTCGCACGACGGCCGCCGGGAAAATTTTGTCAGCTCCATTCTTTTTCGTGTCGGAAAAACTACTGCGAAGATACAAAAAGGAAACGAAGAACGGAAACACCCGAAATCCGCCGCCGGACATCGCTGCCGGAGCGCAAACCGGAGGAAACGGTTTTTCCGCTTCTCCGCAATGCGGAAGCCGTGATTTTTTAATTATCTTTGCCCTGTGAACATGCTGGAGAGCAATATCCAATTTGTGCCGGGCGTGGGCGAAGCGCGGGCGAAGCTGCTCGACCAGGAGCTGCATGTGCGCACCGTGGGCGACATGCTGCGTCATTTTCCGACGCGCTACATCGACCGCACCAAAATCTACCGCATCGCCGAAATCACCGAGGGCGCCCCGGCGCTGGTCCAGTTCCGGGCCCGTGTGACGGGGGTGGCCTACGCGGGCGAGGGGCGCAAACGCCGCTTCACGGTCTACGTCAAAGACCCCTCGGGAGCGGCCGAGCTGGTGTGGTTCCAGGGCATCAAGTGGATCGAAAAACGAATCGAGGTCGGGCGCGAATACCTCGTCTTCGGCCGTCCCTCGTTCTACCGCAGCGAACTTTCGATGGCGCACCCCGAGCTGGAAACCATCGAACAAGCCCTCTCGCGCAAGCCCGAAAGCGGCATGCAGGGCATCTACCCCTCGACCGAGAAGCTCTCCAACGTGCTGGGAACCAAAGGTATGTACCGCATCATCTGCCACGCATGGCAGTTGGCCAAGGACCATGTCGAGGAGCTGCTGCCCGAAGCGCTCCGCACCCGCTACGGTCTGATGCCCCTGCGCGAAGCCTACTACAACATCCACTTCCCCCAGTCGCCCGAAGCGCTCCGGCAGGCCCAGTACCGGCTCAAGTTCGACGAGCTGCTGGGCGTGCAGCTCAACGTCCAGTCGCGCCGCACGGCCCGCATGACCAAGAACGACGGCTTTCTCTTTCCGAAAGTCGGGGGCGTTTTCAATACGTTCTACACGCAGAAACTGCCGTTTCCGCTCACCGGAGCGCAGAAACGCGTCATCAAGGAGATCCGCAGCGACACCGTCACGGGGTTCCAGATGAACCGCCTGCTCCAAGGCGACGTCGGCAGCGGCAAAACGCTGGTGGCGCTCATGTCGATGCTGCTGGCCGTGGACAACGGCTACCAGGCCTGCATGATGGCCCCCACCGAAATACTTGCCCGCCAGCACTTCGCCACGTTCAGCCGCATGCTCGACGGGCTCGGCGTCCGGGCGGCGGTTCTGACCGGAGCCTCCAAAAGCCGCGAACGGCGGCAGGCCCTCGAAGGAATCGCGTCGGGCGAGGTACAGATTTTGATTGGGACCCATGCGTTGATCGAAGACCGCGTGCAGTTCGCCAACTTAGGGTTCGTCGTCATCGACGAGCAGCACCGCTTCGGCGTCGAGCAGCGGGCCCGGCTCTGGACCAAGAACGCCCGCCCGCCCCACATCCTCGTCATGACGGCGACGCCCATCCCGCGGACGCTGGCCATGACCCTCTACGGCGACCTGGACGTCTCGGTCATCGACGAGCTGCCCCCGGGCCGCAAGCCCGTCAAGACGGTGCACTACACCGATGCGGCGCGGCTGCGGCTTTTCGGCTTCATGAAGCAGGAAATCAAGAAAGGGCGGCAGGTCTACGTGGTCTACCCGCTCATCAAGGAATCGGAGACGATGGACTACAAGGACCTCACCGACGGCTACGAATCCATTTCGCGCGACTTTCCGCTGCCGGAGTACGTGACGACCATCTGCCACGGCCAAATGAAGCCTGCCGACAAGGAGGAGTCGATGCGCCAGTTCAAGGCGGGCGAAGCGCAGATCATGGTGGCCACTTCGGTCATCGAAGTGGGGGTCGATGTCCCCAACGCCACGGTCATGGTCATCGAATCGGCCGAGCGGTTCGGGCTTTCGCA
Organism: Alistipes muris; assembly: GCF_943193205.1. GTDB lineage: Bacteria > Bacteroidota > Bacteroidia > Bacteroidales > Rikenellaceae > Alistipes > Alistipes muris. The sequence continues at coordinate 41,160 of NZ_CALPDD010000012.1, read as the reverse complement.
GCTCCACCAGCTGCGCGGACGCGTCGGCCGGGGCGGCGAGCAGTCGTACTGCATTCTGATGTCGGGCGTCAAGCTATCCAAGGAATCGCGCGCGCGGCTCGAAGCCATGTGCGAGACCAACGACGGCTTCCGGCTCGCGGAGCTCGACCTCAAGCTGCGGGGCGCGGGCGACGTCAACGGCACGATGCAGAGCGGACTGGCGTTCGACCTGCGCATAGCCAACCCCACGGCCGACGTGCAGATACTGACCCTTTCGCGCGAAGCGGCCATCGAAATCCTCGCTGCCGACCCCGAACTCGCCCGTCCCGAAAACCGCGGGCTCGCCGTGCTGCGGTACAATTATTCGGGGCGCCGCGAAACCGATTTCTCACGCATTTCCTAACGAACGCATACCGATTTTTATGAAACGACTGCTTCTTGCCATACTGCTCCTGTGGACCGGCCCCCTGGCCGCCCAGCTCTACCACCCCGGCGAAGTGCTCCGATACCGGGTGAGCTACAAGGCCAAAATGTTCCCCAACACCGAAGTGGGGACCGTCGAGGTGACGACAACCGAAACCACGTGCGACGGGAAGAAATACTACCTCGTCAAGGGGGTGGGGCGCACGCTGCCGACCTACCGCTGGTTCTACAACATGGAAGACATCTACCAGGTCTGGATCGACCCCGTCACGCTGCGCAGCGAGTATTTCCAGAGCGACATCCGCGAGGGCGACTACACGTTCGAGAGCCGTTTCGACTACGTGTGGCAGGATTCGGTCGTGCGGACCCGCTGGCGCAGCCGGCAGCGTCCGTTCGCCGAGAAGGAAATGCCCCTCACGCCCGAAAGCATGGACGCCATATCGCTCTTTTTCAACATGCGCACGGCCGAGGCGGACGATTTCAGCAAGGACAAACCGGAATACCTGCGGATGGTGCTGCAGGATACGGTGCGCAATATCCGCTACCGCTTTCTGGGCCGCGAGGTGAAGAAAATCCGCAACATGGGCAAGTTCCGGACCCTCAAGTTCGATTGCCAGCTGGGCACGACCGAAGGCTATTCGTTCACCGACGGCACGGTCTTCTACATCTGGATCACGGACGACAAGAACAAGATTCCGGTCTACATCGAATCGCCCGTCCGCGTGGGCAGCATCAACGGTTACATTTCCGGTTACAAGAATCTCAAATACCCGGTGACCAGTCTTGTCAAGTGAATAATTAATAATGAATAGTGGATAATGAACGGAATGTAGCGAAATAATTATTCATTATTAACTATTCCTTATTCATTGTCTTCTGTTCCGCCGCATATTTGCGGCACCAGGGGGCTATGCCGCACGAAGCGCATTTCGGAGCGCGCGCCGTACAGACGTAGCGTCCGTGGAGAATCAGCCAGTGGTGCGCCACGGGAAGCAGACGGCCGGGGATGTTCTTTTCGAGCGCCAGTTCGGTTTGCAGCGGCGTTTTGGAGTTGGTGGTCAGCCCTATACGTTCCGAGACGCGGAACACATGCGTGTCGACAGGCATCACCTCGCGCTGCCACAGCACGGCCCCCAGCACGTTGGCCGTCTTGCGCCCCACCCCCGGCAGCCGCTGCATCGCGTCGAGGTCGGAGGGCACCTCGCCGCCGAATTCCTCGCACAGCATGCGGGCCATCCCGGCCAGATTCTTCGCCTTGTTGTTCGGATAGGAGATACTCTTTATATAGGGATAGATTCCCTCCGCCCCCGCTTCCGCCATCTTGTCGGGCGTGGGGAAGCGCTCGAAGAGGGCCGGCGTGGTCATGTTGACCCGCTTGTCGGTACATTGGGCCGACAGGATGACGGCTACCAGCAGCTGGTAGGGATTGTCGTAGTGCAGTTCGCTCTCGGCCACGGGCATGTGCTCCGAAAACCAGCCGATGATTCCGTCGTAACGTTGTCTGAGTGTCATAGTCGCAGAGTTTTCCGGCGCCTGAACAGCACCTTTTTCACCAGCAGTCCCGCTCCTTCGGGACAAAGCAGCAGCCGCGGCGTGGCCTTGAGGTCGCGCCACCAGCGCACCAAATATTCGCGCACCGGACCGTGGTAGGAGAGAATCCACAGCGCCACCGCACTCCGTTCGCGCAGGATGCGGAAACGGTTGCGGCCCCCGGTGTAACGTTCATCGAACCAAAGGCTTATTCCCATCAGCGAATCGCGGAAAGCAATCCGCTGCCTGTACTCCGCGCTGTGGCTGACGCTCGCAGGCAGACGACGGTGCACGGCCGTCGGCCGGTCGATGAAGCGGATGCGGCTGCACGCCGCGAACCACAGCCACATGGGCCAGTCGTCGGTGAGCCATTCGGGATGGAGTTCGGGGCGGATTTCGTCGTAATAGCGGGCAATCAGTCCGCGCCGCGCAAGGGTCGTGCAGTTGGCGACGGTGGTCCGCAGCAGCAGGCGGCCGAAATCGGTGTAGCGTTCCGGCGGATAGGGTTTCCGTTCGCCCGTCGCCTGGTAGAAGTCCGTCGCCGCCGTGCAGCACATGCCGCACGCAGGGTCGCTCTCCAGGAGGCCGACCTGCGTTTGCAGCTTCAGCGGGTCGTCCCACCAGTCGTCGCCGTCGCAGTAGGCCACATACTTGCCGCGGCAGGCATCGAACGTCCGGCGGTAGTTGGCCCGCCAACCGACGTTCTCCCCGCCGCCGACCACCCGCACCCGGTCGGGAAAACGCCGGGCATACTCGCGGCAGACGGCCGCCGTGCCGTCCGTGCTGCTGTCTTCGCCCAGCACCAGCTCGACCCCGAACGACGTCTGCTGCGCCAGCACGCCCTCGATGGCCTGCCGGATGTAGGCTTCGTGGTTGTAGGTCGTCATGCAGACCGATACGAGCGGCGTTTGCATCGGGGTCAGAGTTTGGTCAGTTTGGCGAATTTGGCCAGCAGGGTCTTTTCGCCGGCATTGTCGAACGCGATGACCAGCTTCTGGTCCTCGGCCAGCATCTCGATGCGGCGGATGATGCCGACGCCGAACTTCTGGTGCTCGACCCGCTGCCCCACAGCATAGTCGCCGCAGGCCGCAGCCGCATCGCCCGCCGGACGCACGCCCAAACGCCGCATCCCTTCGGTCGAAGGCCGCGGGGTCTGCACCAAGGCCGGGTCGGGTGCCGTGCGCGGTTTGGGCGCCCCGAAGCGGGAAGCGCCCTGCGAAGCCCCGGAGCCTGAGCCGTAGCCGCCCTGCGGCCGCCCGGGCTGTCCGTTCCGCGGGAACCGTTGGGCCGGACCGCTGCCGTAGCCCCGTTCGTCGCCGGGTTGTTTCTGCTGAAAACGGTAGTCGAACCGTCGGCGCAACTCGTCGAGGGCCGAACCGCCCTCCTCGCGCCTTACCAGGCGTTCGCCGTCGGCTTCCACAGCGGTTTCGAGGTACTGCGGGTCGATTTCGTGCAGGAAACAGCTCGGGCGCGAAAACTCCATGTTACCCCACTTGAACCGCATTTCGGCATACGAAAGCGTCGCCGCCACCTTGGCACGCGTGAGCGCCACGTAGAACAGCCGCCGCTCCTCCTCCAAGCCGTCGGGCGTCTCCACGGCCCGCTGCGAGGGGAAGAGGTTTTCCTCCAGCCCGACAATATACACATGTTTGTATTCCAGCCCCTTGGCCGAATGAACGGTCATCAGGGTCACTTTGTTGCGGTCCTCGGGGTCGTCCTTGTCCATGTCGGTCATGAGCATGACGTTCTGCAGCCACTCCTCGATGGTCGCCTCCTCCTCGGGCTGCCGTTCGCCCCCGCGGATTTCGGCGTCGCGCTGTTCCTTGAACAGCTGCATCGAGTTGAGCAGCTCCTCGATGTTGTCGAGCGCCGAAGTCGCTTCCGGCGTGTTCTCGGACCGATATGCCGCCAGAATGCCCGACCGCGAAGCGATTTCGTGGCCGAAGTCGTAGAGTCCCTTTTCGCCCCGGGCGGCCGCCAGCGAACGAATCATCGCCACGAACTCCGCCACCTTGCGGACGATGGCTTTCTGCACGGCATCGGCCGGCGGCTCGGCCACCAGCGCATCGACCGCCTCCCACATCGAAACGCCCCGCTCGGCGGCCATCTGCGCAATCCGCTGCACGGTCGTGTCGCCGATACCGCGCGCCGGATAGTTGACGATGCGCCGGAACGCCTCGTCGTCGCGCGGGTTGACGACCAGCCGGATGTAGGCCATCAGGTCCTTGATTTCCTTGTGGTCGTAGAACGACGACCCCTTGTAAATCCGGTAGGGAATCCCGCGCCGCCGCAGGTTGTCCTCCAGCACGGCCGACTGGCTGTTGGTACGGTAGAGGATGACCGCTTCGGCCCATTCGTCGCCCGCCGCACGCACCTTGTCGCGCAGGTCGGAGACCACCATTTCGGCCTCCTCACGGTCGTTATAGGCTTTCAGCACACGGATTTTTTCGCCCCGGGCTCCTTCCGAAAAACAATTCTTATCCAGCTTCTTGGAGTTGCGCCGAATGACCGAATTGGCCGCATCGACGATAGTGCGGGTCGAACGGTAATTCTGTTCGAGCTTGAAAACCTCGGCCGTGGGGAAATCTTTCTGAAACGACAGAATATTTTCGATTTTGGCCCCGCGGAACGAATAGATCGACTGCGCATCGTCGCCCACGACGCACACCCGCGAATGGATCTGCGACAGGCGGCGGATGATGACATACTGCGCGTAGTTGGTGTCCTGGTACTCGTCGACCAGAATATATTGGAACTGTTCCTGATAGCGGGCCAGCACCTCGGGGCAGTCGCGCAGCAGAATGTTGGTCTGCAGCAGCAGGTCGTCGAAATCCATCGCTCCGTTGCGTTTGCAGCGCTGGCAGTAGGTGTTGTAGATGTTGCCGAATTCGGGAATCTGCGCGTGCCGGTCCTCGGTTCCGTAGGTCGTATTGGCCAGGTAGGCGCCGGGGGTCACCAACGCGTTTTTGGCAAACGAAATACGCGACGCAAGCCGCGCAGGCTTGTATTTGTCTTCGTCGAGGTTCAGTTCGCGGACAATGGTTTTCAGCAGGTTGCGGCTGTCCGAGGGCTCATAGATGGTAAACGACTGCGGGTAGCCTATCCGTTCGGCGTTCTCGCGCAGAATCCGCGAAAAAACCGAGTGGAACGTGCCCATCCGGATGAAGCGGCTGCGGTTGTCGGGCAGCATGGCGGCAATGCGCGAGCGCATCTGCTCGGCAGCCTTGTTCGTAAAGGTGAGGGCCAGAATGTTGTGCGGCTTGACCCCCTGTTCGATCATGTAGGCGATACGTGAGGTCAGCACACGCGTCTTGCCCGACCCGGCGCCCGCAATGATAAGCGACGGCGAATCGTAGTTCACCACGGCGTCGCGCTGGGCAGGATTCAGTCCCTGTAATATCGGTGATTCCATGTCGTAGATTTTCCCTGCAAAATTAGCATTCTGCCGGGGAAGCGTCGCCGATTTCCGGAAAAATCTTTCGCAAAAAATCGCCGCCCCTCCGAAAAAGGGGTGGCGCACCGTCAGAATTCGGCTTCTTCGCTCGCCTCGAACACCGTTCCGTCATCGGCGGTCAGGCGCACGAAAAGCGTGTGTTTCCCAGGATCCGCAGGCGCGGCATCGAAGTCAAGCCATGCGAATTAAGGTTCTACCCATGGCACGATAGGGAAAAATCGGCGGAAACCGGGATTTTTTAAGCGTTATTTTATTAGTTTTGCAATAATTTCGGCGCGGATGCGTTGAAAGAACGAAACCGGCAAACAATCGAAACAGAAACATACCATGAGCGAAGTCATCAACATCAAGGAACTCAACGAACGCATCGAACGCGAATCGGTCTTCGTCGACACGCTGCGCAGCGAAATCGGCAAAGTCATCGTCGGGCAGGGCCACCTGGTCGACACGCTGCTCATCGGCCTGCTTTCCAACGGCCATATCCTGCTGGAGGGCGTGCCGGGTCTGGCCAAGACGCTGGCCATCACCACGCTGGCCAAGGCTGTCGACGCCGGTTTCTCGCGCATCCAGTTCACCCCCGACCTGCTGCCCGCCGACCTGCTGGGCACGCTCATCTACTCGCAGAAGAACGAGGATTTCGTGGTCCGGAAGGGGCCGATCTTCGCCAATTTCGTGCTGGCCGACGAAATCAACCGTTCCCCGGCCAAGGTGCAGTCGGCGCTGCTCGAAGCCATGCAGGAGCGGCAGGTGACCATCGGCGACGAGACCTATCCCCTGCCGCAGCCGTTCCTCGTGCTCGCCACGCAGAACCCGCTGGAGCAGGAGGGCACCTACCCCCTGCCCGAAGCGCAGGTCGACCGTTTCATGCTCAAGGCCAAGATTTCCTACCCCAACAAGCAGGAGGAGCGCGACATCGTGCGCATGAACCTCGCGGGGGCCGGGATGCCCGAAGTGAGCAAGGTCATCGCGCCCGAAGACATCGTCAAGGCCCGCAAGGTGGTCGAAGACGTCTACATGGACGAGAAAATCGAGAAGTACATCATCGACATCATCTTCGCCACGCGCGAGCCGGGCGAATACAGCCTGGGCAAGCTGCAGAACCTCATCGCCTACGGCGGTTCGCCCCGCGCGTCGATTTCGCTGGCCAAGGCCGCCCGGGCCTACGCCTTCATCCGCCGCCGCGGCTACGTCATCCCCGAGGACGTGCGCGCCGTCTGCCACGACGTGCTGCGCCACCGCATCGGCCTCACCTACGAAGCCGAAGCCGAGAACATCACCTCCGAAGAGATCGTCACCGACATCCTCAACAACGTAATCGTCCCCTAACGCGATGCAGGAGAACGAACAGGATATTCTCAGGCGCGTCCGCAAAATCGAAATCAAGACCCGCGGACTTTCCGACGAAATCTTCGCCGGCAAGTACCACACGGCCTTCCGCGGACGGGGCATGTCGTTTTCCGAAGTGAGGGAGTACCGCGCCGGCGACGACGTGCGCGACATCGACTGGAACGTCACGGCGCGTTCGCGCAAGCCCCACATCAAGATTTACGAGGAGGAGCGCGAGCTGACCATGATGCTCCTCGTGGACGTCTCCGCGTCGCGGCTGTTCGGGTCGGCGGAACGGTTCAAGAAGAACGTCATGACCGAAATCGCGGCCGTGCTGGCTTTCTCCGCCGCGCAGAACAACGACAAGGTGGGCTGCATCTTCTTCTCGGACAAGGTCGAGAAGTTCATCCCGCCCAAAAAGGGCCGCAGCCATATCTTGATGATTATCCGCGAGTTGGTCGGGTTCCGGCCCCAGTCGCAGGGCACCCGGCTCTCCGAGCCCCTGCGGATGCTGACCAACGTCAACAAGAAACGCTGCACGACTTTCATCCTCTCGGACTTCCTCGACCCGGCGCAGGACCGCGCGGCATTGGAAGACGCGCTGAAAATCGCGGGCAGCAAACACGACCTGGTAGGCATCCGCGTCTGCGACCCGCGCGAAGCCGAGCTTCCCGACGTGGGAATCGTCGAGCTGCAGGACGCCGAAAGCGGCCGCAAGGTGTGGGCCGACACCTCCTCGCGCGCCATGCGCGACCACTACGCCGCGGCCTGGCGCACCCGCAGCGAAGCCATCGACGCCCTGCTGCGCCACCACCGCATCGACTCGGCCACGATTACGACCGACGGCGACTACGTGGCCGAACTCCTCAAACTCTTCCGACAACGATGAAACGACTGCTGTTATGCGGCCTGCTGTTCGCCGCCGTCACCGCCCACGCCCAACAGCCCGTCGTCACGGCCCGCGTCGAGCCCGACAGCCTGATGATCGGCGACCGCTTCGACTACGTCATCGAGGTGGAAAAAGACCTCGTGCAGACGGTCGCATTCCCCCTCTTCGAGCCCAACGAGGGCGACCGCCATTTCGAGCTGGTCGAAGAGCTTCCGGTCGACACGCTCCAGCGCGACGGCCGCCGCATCAAGCTCCGCAAGCGCTATCGGCTGGCCGCGTTCCAGGAGGGGCACCACGACCTCGGCCCGGCCGAAATCCTCTATGCCGACAAGAACATCGTCGACACGCTCCGCACGGCCGAACGGCTGCATCTGGAGGTGACGACTTTCCAGATCGACTCGACGTCGCACTCCATTTTCGACCTCAAGCCCCAGCGCGACCTCCCGTTCCGGATGGGCGAAATCCGCGGTTATCTGCTGTGGAGCCTGTTCGGGCTTCTGTTGTTGGCCGCGGCCCTCTGGGCGCTGCTCCGCTATCTGAAAAAGCGCGGCGCCACCTTAGGCGGGCTTTTCGCCCCGGCTCCTGCCCTGCCGCCCCACGTCGAGGCCATCCAGGCGCTCGAAGAGCTCCACAACCGCAAGCTGTGGCAGAACAACCGCCACAAGCAATATTATTCGGGCCTTACCGACATCCTGCGCAGCTACATCGCCCGCCGCTGGGAGGTGGGGGCCATGGAGATGACCACCGACGAGATTCTCAGCGCCCTGCGTCCCCTCGACCTGCCCGACAAGGCACGGATGGACCTCACGGCGATTCTGCGCGACGGCGATTTGGTGAAATTCGCCAAGGCGACGCCCGACGCCGAGACCAACGAAAACGCCTATCTCAAAGCCTATTACTTCGTCGAGGAGACCAAGCCCGCCACCGAGCAGGCCGAGCCGAACGCCGAAAACGAATGACCCCTGCCATGCACCGATTCCTGTACATACTTTTTCTTTTCGCTTTCTGGGGTGCCTCCGCCCAGCAGATGCCCGAACGGCGCGAGGTACGCAAGGGCAACCGCAGTTACCACAAGGGCGACTACAAGAAAGCCGTCGAGCGCTACACGCAGGCGCTGACCTATGCGCCCGGTTCGTTCGAGGGGACCTACAACCTCGGCAGCGCCCTCTGCAAGGCCGAAATGTTCGACAAGGCCGAGCAGACCATGGCCCGCGCCGCGGCCGATACGCTCCGCACGGACAAGGAACGCGCCCAAGCGTTTTACAACCTGGGCAATGCTCAGTTCCTGCAAAAGAAATACAAGGAAGCGCTCGAAAGCTACCGCCGTTCGCTGTTGCTCGACCCGGCGGATATGGAAGCCAAATATAACTACGCCTATACCAAGAAGCTCTTGGACGAAAACGAAAATCAGAACAGCGAAAATAATAACGACCAGCAACAAGGACAAGACAAGAATCAGCAAGAACAATCACAAGATAACAACCAAGAACAACAAGATAGCGACAAGGAAGAACAAGACGGCCAACAAGCCCCCTCGGAATCGGACCAAAACGACAAAAACAACAACGAAGGCCAAGAGCAGCCCGTGCCCGCCGGAATTTCCGAGCAGGAGCAGCAGCAGATGCTCGACGCCATCCAGGCCCAGGAAGATAAAACCCAGGAAAAGCTCAAGGAAAAGCAGGGCGTCATCGTCCGCGGCGGAAAAAACTGGTAGTTCGTACCCGAATTCAGAATTCATAATTGACAATTCATAATTATGAAAACAAACAACGTCGTAGCCGACAAAAGTTTCTTGTTCGCAATACGGGTCGTCCGGCTTTACCAGCATCTGATTCGCAATAAACATGAATATGTTCTGTCCAAACAATTGCTCAAAAGCGGCACCAGTGTCGGAGCCAACATTCGCGAAGCTCTGCGTGGACAGTCCCGGCAGGACTTCGTTGCCAAAATGAATATTTCGCTCAAAGAAATCTCCGAAACAGGTTATTGGATCGAATTATTGCACAAAACGAATTACATTACGGATAAGGAGTTCCAAAGTATATTTTCCGATTGTCAGGAACTCGGCAAGCTTTTGACACGCATCGTCAAAACAACCCGTGAAAATCCCGATTGTGAATTATGAATTCTGAATTGTGAATTAATATGACCTTCCACAACCCCCATATTCTCTGGCTGTTGCTGCTTCTGCTGCCGATGATCGGCTACTACGTGTGGCGGACGCTGCAAGGCGGCGCGGCCATCCGGATTTCGACCGTCGAAGGGGCGGAGCAGGCGCCGAAGACCGTCCGTTATTACCTGCGGCACCTGCCGTTCGCCCTGCGTGCCGCGGCGGTCGGTCTGATTATCGTGGCGCTGGCACGGCCGCAGGATGCCGAACAATATTCCAACACTTCGACCGAGGGCATCGACATCCTGCTCGCCCTCGACGTCTCGGGGTCGATGCTCGCGCGCGACTTCCGGCCCGACCGCATCACGGCAGCCAAGGAGGTGGCCGGGTCGTTCATCGCCGACCGCTGCGGCGACCGCATCGGGTTGGTCGTATTCGCAGGCGAAGCCTACACCCAAAGTCCGCTCACCACCGACCAGGGCACGCTCCAAACGCTCCTCGGCCGCATCCGCAGCGGCATCATCGAGGACGGCACCGCCATCGGCAACGGGCTCGCCACGGCCATCAACCGCCTGCGCGAAAGCGACGCCAAGTCCAAGGTGGTCATCCTGCTCACCGACGGCGTGAACAACCGCGGCGAAATCGCCCCGCTCACGGCCGCCGAAATCGCCAAGGCGCAGGGCATCCGCGTCTACACCATCGGCGTCGGCACCCGCGGCATGGCGCCCTACCCCGCCGCCGACATCTACGGCAACCCGACGGGCGGCACCGTCATGGCCAAGGTCGAAATCGACGAGAAAACCCTCGCTTCGATTGCCGAGCTCACGGGCGGCCGCTACTTCCGGGCTACCGACAAGGCGACGCTCAAGGCCATCTACGACGAAATCAACCAGCTCGAAAAAAGCAAGGTCGAAGTGACCGAACACGTTGTTTACCACGAGCTTTTCGTCCGGTGGCTTCTGTGGGCCGCCGCGCTGCTGGCCGCCGAATTCCTGCTCGCGACGCTCGTTTTCAAACGCATTCCCTAAAGCCATGTTCCGATTCGCCCACCCCCAATACCTTTGGCTCCTGGCCGCCGTCCCCGCATTCGTCGTGCTCTTCTGGCTGGCGGCCCGCAGCCGTCGGCGCCGCCTGGCCCGCTTCGGATGCGAAGCCACGCTCCGCGAGCTGATGCCCGAAGTTTCGTCCGGACGCATCGCCTTGAAATTCATCCTTTTCTGCACGGCTTTCGCCTTGATCGCGCTGGCGGCCGCACGGCCGCAGTTCGGGTCCAAGCTCCGCGAAGAGAAGACGCAAGGCATCGAAATGATGCTGGCCGTCGACGTCTCCAATTCGATGCTGGCCGAAGACTTCGAGCCCAACCGGCTGGAACGGACCAAGTATGCCATCGGCAAACTCTTCGACGGACTGCGGCAGGACCGTGTGGGGTTGGTGGTCTTCGCCGGGGAGCCCAAGGTGCAGCTGCCCATCACGTCGGACTACCGCATGGCCCGGGCGTTCGCCCGCCGCATCGACCCCTCGCTCGTCACGGTCCAGGGTACGGCCGTGGGCAAGGCGCTGGAACAGTCGCTGCTGGCCTTTTCGGGCAATACCGAAGATGCCCGCAGCCGGGTCATCGTGCTGATTACCGACGGCGAGAACCACGACGACGACGCGCTGGCCGTCGCCCGGCGGGCCGCCGAAATGGGGGTCCGCATCTACACCGTCGGCATCGGCACGCCCGAGGGGGCGCCCATCCGCATCGGCGGCGACTTCATCAAGGACGAAAAGGGCGACATGGTGGTCTCGAAGCTCAACGAGAAGATGCTTGCCGAAATCGCCGACCTGACGGGCGGCGTCTACGTCCGGTCGACGAAGCAGTCCATCGGGCTCGACGAAATCGTGCGGAGCATCAACGAAATGGAGCGGTCCGAACTTTCGACCGTCCGCTTCGAGGAGTACGACGAACAATACCGCGGCCTGCTCGCCGCGGCCCTCGTATTGCTATTGTTGGAGTTCTTCCTCCTCGACCGCCGCAATCCCCTGCTTGCGAGGTTCAATATTTTCAATTAAGAATTATTTGCGATTCCGGCAATACAGCGGCCCTCAAAAATCCGCTTGCCGAAAATGACATCGACAAAAAAACGACTTCCGATTTTTAATTCTTAATTTTTCATTTTTAATTCTTAATTTTGCCCCGCAGGCCCGCTCTGTCGCCGCCGGGTAACCGGGGGAGGAAAGTCCGGGCAACACAGAGCGCCGCGCAAGCTAACGACTTGATACCCGTGAGGGTATGGGAGCGTAACAGAGAACGACCGCCCGCCGGGTTTCCGGTTGGTAAGGGTGAAAAGGCGGGGTAAGAGCCCACCGCGGGGGCAGCGATGCCGCCCGGCCGTACGTCCCGCGGGTTGCAAGACCGTGTATACCGGCAAACGAGGGTTGCTCGCCCGATGCCGGGGGGTAGGTTGCTGGAGACGGCGGGTGACCGCCGCCGTAGATAAATGACAGGGGCCCGGGACGCAAGCCCCGGGAACAGAACCCGGCTTACAGGGCCTGCAAAAACAAGAAGCTGCTATCCGAAGATAGCAGCTTCTTTCGTCTCCGCTTCAGAGCCATCGGCGAATCCCTGCGAATACCGCAGCACAGCACACGGCGCCGGCAACGAACCACCAGCGGCCGCACGAGCGCGCAGGCGCTGCCACGGTTTCGGTCCGGGATTCCCGCCGGATGCTGTCGGCCGTCTGTGTCCGATACTCCGAACATCGGGTCGCTGCCGAATCGCGTTGCCGGCGGATTTCGGTCCGGACGGTCCGGACCACCTTGCGCGGCAGGCTGTCGCTGCGGGCCGTAACAACCAGCGTGTCGCCGCGCCGCCGTGTCTCGACCGCCAAAGGGCCCTGCCGCGCAACGAAGCGGGCCCCTTCGGGCAACTCCTGCAAAGCCGCCAGCGGAACAGCGGCCGCAACCTCCCGGGCCGGAACAGGCTCGGAATCCACAATGATTTCTTCGCGGAGCACCTCCTCGCCCGCCCGATACGACGATGCGGCCGACGAACGGAGTTCCTTGCTCCGTTGCGACACAGCCCGATGCGCCGTCCGGGCATTGCTCCGCGAAGCAGCGCACGAAACGGCCGATGCGGCCAGCCATCCGGCCAGCAGCCACAGCAAAAAAGAATTCGGTTTCATAGTTTTATTCGGTTGAAAAGTCGGGGACTGATTCTGCGGCGCAGGTCTTCGACTTCGCGGGTCAGCCGGTCGACCTTGGCCAGCAGCGTCTGCTGGGCAACCTGCCATTGGGCTTTCTCCTGCCGCAGCATGACATTTTCCTGCAAAACCTGATTGTACTTTTCGCTCAGCAGGTCGATGGACCGCTGCATTTCGGCCAAAAAGTCGTTGTCTCGCCGGCGCCGGCCTACGAACCACGAAACGGCCGCGCCCAAGAATCCGCTCGGCAGGGCGAACGCAAGCAGTTCGCCGAGCCACGAAAAATCGGTCATGGATAAAAATTTTGAATGTTTTCGATGAAGCCGCTTCCGCAGCGGCACGCAAATCCGGCGCAGACCGGAAGAACTCCGGCCGCAGGGCGAACGCCCATACAAATATACTATCGCAAAAGTCCCTTGTCAAGAGCGGAGCCCCGGAAAATTTTTCCGGGGCTCCGTATCAGGAAGTTACAAGGTTATTTTTTCGGCGACGGTTTCTTGCGCACCGACCACCCGAAGTGGCCGAGCGCCTGCCCCAGCCCGAAATATTCGCCGTGGGAGTAGACAATCGGGCAAGCCTTTTCCAAGCAGAACTTCCCGCTCTGCGGGTCGATATACGCGGCGTCGACCTGCACCCCGACGACCTCGGCGACGAACATGTCGTGCGAGCCCAGCGGCACGACCTGCCGCACCCGGCATTCGATATTGACGGGCGATTCCTCGACAATCGGCGCCGCCACATGCAGCGCCTTGCCGGGCGTCAGCCCCATTTCGCGGAACTTGTCGTAATCGCGTCCCGAGCGCACGCCGCACCAGTCGGCGGCCCGGGCCAGCCGCTCGGTCGTCAGGTTGATGACGAATTCGCCCGTGCGGCGGATGATTTCGTAGGAGTGACGTTCGGGCCGCACCGAGATATAGCACATCGGCGGGTCGGAACATACGGTTCCGGTCCATGCCACGGTCAGCATGTTGTATTCTTCGGGCGTAGCACCGCAGCTCACCAGCACGGCAGGCAGCGGGTAGAGCACCGTGCCGGGTTTCCAATTCTCTTTCATAAGGACAAAGATAGCGCAAGTCGGATGGAAAAGCAAACCGGCTTTTATATAGAGCCTATTTTCAATAAAGCTACGAAAAATTCGTTATATTTGCTCCATGCTCGCCGATTTCATCCGCTATTTGGAGGCCGAACGCCGCTATTCGCCCCTCACCGTGCGCAATTACCGTCGCGACGTAGAGAATTTCATGGCGTGGCTCGGCACCGACGACGCCCGTTTCGACCCGCGCGAGATAACCGTCGGCCATATCCGCGAGTGGATCATCTTCCGCACCGAGCAGGGGGGCATCGGCGCCGCCACCATGAACCGCGAGCTCTCATCGCTGCGGACCCTTTTTCGCTGGCTGCACCGCACGGGTGCCATCGACAAGGACGTGCTGCGGCCCCTCGCTTCGCTCAAGACCTCGCGCCGCCTGCCTGCCTTCGTGCCCGAAAGCCGCATGTCGGCCATCGTCAGCGAATGCGGGTTCGACAGCGACGAGTTCCTCACCGAGCGCAATTCGCTGGCCGTGCTGCTTTTCTATTCGTGCGGTCTGCGCCTGGCCGAATTGGTGGGCATCGACCGCGACGACCTTTCGGCCGACGGAACGTCGCTGCGCATCCGCGGCAAGGGCGACAAGGAGCGCATGGTACCCATTCTGGAGGAGGTGCGCGACAAAATCCGACACTATCTGCGCGTTATCGAACGGCAGAAAATTTGCAAATCCCAAGAAAAAGCACTATTTTTAACTCAGCAAGGAAAGCGCATTTCCCGCACGACGGTTTACCGGCTTGTCCAGGACGAACTGACCCGTGCAGGAGTACAGGGTAAAAAGAGCCCCCACGTGCTCCGGCATACGTTCGCCACCCACCTGATGAACGGCGGCGCCGACATGCGCGAGATACAGGAGCTGCTGGGCCACGCGTCGTTGCAGGCCACGCAGGTCTACACCCACAACAGCATCGCCCGACTGAGAGAGATTTATGCCAAAGCCCATCCCCGGGAGCAGAAGGGGAATAAGTAAAACACTAAAAATCAAGGCTATGAACGTGCAGATTCAATCCGTCAGATTCGACGCCGACAAGCGGCTGGTCGAATTCGTGAATGCCAAGATGGCGAAGTTGGACCGTTTCGCCGAGCGCTCCACAGGCGCCGAGGTCATTCTCAAGCTCGATAAGGACTACGAAAAAGGCAACAAGATAGCCACCATCACGCTCCGCATGCCGGGCGAGGATTTGGTCGCCAGCCACCAGGCCAAGACATTCGAGGAGGCGGTCGACGAGGCTATCGACGCCCTCAAGCACCAGTTGGACAAGTTCAAGGCGAAGGTCGAGAAGTAGGCTTTCCCACCCCATCCGCAGCGGCCGTCTTTTCGCAAGACGGCCGTTGTTTTGTCCGGTGGCGAACCTCCGAAAACAGCACCGAAACCGACCGAACACTGCATGAATTTCCCCGAAAAGCGTATCTTTGCGGCGCCATGCCTTTTTCCGACAGACAGATACTGAAAATCACCTTTCCGGTCTTGCTGAGCCTGCTCATGGAACAGCTTATCGGACTGACCGATACGGCCTATCTGGGCCGCGTCGGCGAGACCGAGCTGGGGGCCGCCGCGCTGGCCGGCATCTTCTACCTGGTCATCTTCATGCTCGGGTTCGGGTTCAGTATCGGCGCGCAGGTGCTGATGGCACGGCGCAACGGCGAAAAGGACTACCGCGGCATCGGCCCGATTTTCACGCAGGGCATGGGATTTCTGCTCCTGCTGGCGGCCCTGCTTTTCGCCGCCTCACGGCTGTGGGCTCCCCGGCTGCTGCGGCTGCTGATCGAATCCGACCAGGTCTACGCCGCCGCCGTAAGTTATCTGAACTGGCGCGTCTACGGTTTCTTCTTCTCGTTCGCCGCCGCCATGTTCCGGGCTTTCTACGTCGCCACGACCCGCACGCGCATACTGACGAGCAATTCGGTCGTCATGGTCCTTACCAACGTGGTGCTCAACTACATGCTGATTTTCGGCAAATGCGGATTCCCAGCCCTGGGCATCGCCGGCGCGGCCATCGCTTCGGCGCTTTCGGAGGGCGTCTCGGTACTTTTCTTCGTCCTCTACACCCGGTTGCGGACCGACCACAGGCGCTACGGGCTGTTCCGTTGGCAGGGCCTCGATTTCCCGTTGCTGGGCCGCATTCTCGGCGTCTCGGTGTGGATCATGGCGCAGGAGGGTTTCGCGTTTTTCGCGTGGCTCTTTTTCTTCGTCGCCATCGAGCACCTGGGCGAGCGGCCGCTGGCCGTTTCCAACATCGTGCGCAGCGTCTCGTCGTTCATCTTCATGTTCGTCAACGCGTTCGCTTCGACCGCCAGTTCGTTGGTCAGCAACCTCATCGGCGCCGGACAAGGCAGCAGCGTGTTGGCGTTGTGCCGCCGCATGATTCGGCTTTGTTATCTCTTCGTGCTGCCCATAGTGGTCCTCGCGTTCCTCTTTCCGGAGCCCGTGCTGCGCATCTATACCGACAATACCGAGTTGATAGCCGCTTCGGTCGCATCTCTAAGGGTCATGCTCACGTCGTTCATCATCTGCGGGCCCGCCATCATCTACCAGTTCAGCGTCTCCGGTACGGGCGACACCCGCGCCGCCATGATTATCGTCACCCTCACCGCCGCCGTCTATATGGCTTATACCTGCCTCCTCGCTTTCGGGTTCCGCGCCGGCGTCGCCCTTTGTTGGTCCGCCGACCACGTTTATTACCTCGTCCTGCTCTCCTCCTATCTCTACCTCCGTTCCGGACATTGGAAGCGCAGAAATATCTGATTTCCGCTTAATCCCTCTTCTTCAGCCACTATGTCAAGAATTTGAAAATCATCATGCGGGCAGCGCGTGAAGAGGGGTTACACGACAACGGTTTGATCGAAAGCCGCAAATTCCGTGTGCTGACTGCCGATGTCGAAAATATCTATCTGACCGAATCGGAGATTCGAGCTATTGCCGACCTCGATTTATCGAACAACAAACACAAGGATATTGCTCGCGATATATTCTTGGTCGGTTGCTATACGGCGCAGCGATTCAGCGACTACTCGACCATCAACGAGGGCAATATCCGCACGTTGGACAGCGGACAGCGGGTCATTGACCTCAAGCAGCAGAAGACGGGCAATCACGTCGTCATTCCCATTCGGCCCGAATTGCAGGCGATATTGGACAAGTACGAAAACCGTTTGCCGAAGGCCTATGAACAGAAAGTAAACAAATTCATCAAGGAGGTCGCACGCGAAGCGGGTATTACGGAGAAAATCGAAGTTCCATACGTCGAGAACGGGGAAAAGAAGACGCATCTGGTCGATAAATGCGACTTGGTAAAGACCCATACGGCACGCCGCAGCGGTGCGACGAACATGTATCTGGCGGGCATTCCGACCATCGCCATCATGAAAATCACGGGTCACAAGACTGAAAAGGAGTTCATGAAATACATCAAGATTACAGAAGAGCAGACCGCCATGGAGTTGATGAATCATCCGTATTTCAGCGGCCGATAGTTCGGATTGTTTCCACAGTAAATTTTACGGCGGCAACAAAACATCAAACAAATTCCGGCGCAGACGATTGCAACTCCGATTATTTGCGAATAATTTGTAACTTTACAGGAAATTAGAAATATATGACGATTGAAGAATTAACAAACATACTCGATTCTTTGCTAATCCTGCCTGCGGAAACGGAGGTGGTAGAGTTCAAAAGAGCAGAGAGAAATTTCGACGATAGAGATTTGGGGCAATACTTTTCGGCATTGAGCAACGAAGCCAATCTGAAAGGCATGTCGCACGCATGGCTGGTTTTCGGCGTGGAGAATCATACGCACGAGGTTGTCGGCAGCCAATACAAGAATAGCCGTCCGGCTCTCGATGCGATGAAGAAAAAGATCGCCGATCAGACTACGGGCCGGCATACTTTCGTCGAGATACATGAATTGCGGTACAAGAACGGCAAAAGAGTTGTGATGTTCGAAATACCGCCTGCCCCGCAGGGTATTCCAATCGATTATCAGGGCCATTATTACGGTCGTGACGGAGAATCCTTGCAGGCGTTGAGTATGGACAAAATCGAGAGAATAAGAAATCAAGCCAAATTGAAAGACTGGAGTGCGGAGATAATCGAAGACGCTTCATTGGAAGATCTGGATTCGGCGGCTATTAGCAAGGCAAGAGAGCTATACACGAACGCCCATAAGGACAAGGCCGACGAGATTGCATCGTGGGACGACACGACTTTTCTGAACAAGGCGAAAATCACGATTCGGGGCAAGATCACCAATACGGCCATCGTATTGCTCGGCAAAGAGGAAAGCGAGCATCTGATCTCTCCGGCAGTCGCCAAAATCAAATGGATTCTGCGCGGGCAGGACAATATCGAGCGCGATTACATGATTGCCGCTTGCCCGTTCATTTTGGCCGTCGATAGAATATACGACAAGATTCGCAATCTGAAATACCGCTACATCAATCCGGAATATAAAACACTCTTTCCCGAAGAGATCGACACCTACGAGCCGTATGTCATTCGCGAGGCATTGAACAACGCTATCGCCCATCAGGATTATACGCTCGGCGGTCAGATCAACGTGGTGGAATACGACGACAAGCTGGTATTCTCGAACAAAGGGTCGTTCATCCCGGGCAATATCGAACGAGTGCTCGTCAGTGATGCTCCCGAGGAGCGATACAGAAATCAATTTTTGGTAACGGCCATGGTCGGTTTGAAAATGGTCGATACGATCGGCAGCGGCATCCGCAAGATGTACAATTATCAAAGACAGCGACTGTTTCCTCTGCCGGACTACAATTTGACCGACAATCGGGTTGAAGTTACCATAACGGGTAAAATTCTCGATATGAACTACGCCAATATTCTGGCGGGAAATACCGATTTGAATCTGCTCGATATCGAATTGCTGAACCGCGTGCAGCTGGGGAAACCGTTATCCGATGACGAGATCGTCCGATTGAGAAGCAAACATTTGATTGAAGGCCGCAAGCCCAAAGTCTATATCGCGAAACATATCGCCCAAAAGGTTGGGCAGAAGATTGAATATTCGGAGCATAAAGGACTTGGAAATAAAAGTTGCGAAGAGCTTTTGATGACGGCATTGCACGATCACAACTCGTTGTCGCGCAAAGAAATAGACAAACTACTATGGAATCTCCTTTCCGACCTGCTTACTGACAGACAGAAAAAAGATAAAATTACAAATCTTTTGGCAAAATTAAAGAGGCAGGGCAAGATAAGAAATGAATCGCAAGGCCCGAATTCAGATTGGTTTAATGTTTAATTTTTACACGCTTTTACACGCTTTTTTACATACTTATTTCTTTTGACGTTTTGCTTATATGTTGTGTGTTAGGCGATTAAAAGCGTGTAAAAAATGTTTGGGTAGGAAGAAAATACCCCCCCCCTAAAAAATATAGACAATGCCCCGCCGTCGCAAAATAGAAATCAAAGCCTCCGAACTGGCATGTTTCGACACGTTGGTTGAGGCATTGCGTTCCCGGCCGGAGTTTGCGGACTTCGACCCGACAAGTCTGCGTGTGTGGGCATACGAGAGCCATGAGCAACAACTGAAAAACGTGGATAAGGCGCTTCGGCATCTTGACCGCTGGCTATATATCCGCAAGGACAAAAACGAGTTGCCGGCATTCGACGGCGGGCGGTTGATGAACAAAAAGGAGTTGGCCGCCGCATTGGGTATCACCCGTCCGACACTCTACCGTTGGTTAAGTAGCAAGTGGTTCGAGGGCTGTCGCGACGAACGGATGTCTCGGGACGAATATTACTCTTCATCTGCCGTTCGCGAAGCGCTGCAAAGATATCTTGACAGAGGACAAAACGAATAACGCTTAGGAAACCGCCAATCCGTTTTGCAGGGAGCACGAATCGTTGCTCCCTGTTTTTATGATTTTTAATCACTTTACACACAGGGATTTTATCGTGCAAATCTTCGCAATTTATGGAAATCCGCCTCAAAAAACGGGATAATTATCCGTGGATTGTCCTAACTTGACATCGTGTGTCTTCGAAGTGTCTCCGCCTTGTAACACAATTACTTATTTTAGTTAATTCCGATAAACCTATTCCTTTGCAGCGTTAAATCGCAAGAACTATGGCAAAGGAAATCTATCTGAACGGCATGACTGCCGACCAGCTCTCGGAGATGATTCGGGAGTCCCTGCGCGACGAGCTACAACAGCTGCGTCCCATACAACCGAAAACCGACACGAAATATCTCACGCGGCATGAAACCGCCCGCCGTTTGCGCATCTCGCTCGTGACGCTCACCGACTGGGTGAATCGCGGTAAAATCTGCGCCCACAAAATCGGCGGGCGTGTCCTGTTTCGCGACAGCGATGTCGAAGCAGCCTTGAATCGAATCGTTCCCATTAAATAATTCAGTGAAAGAATAAATATCTCTCTTTTCACTGAACATAGATTGTTATGAAAATGATTCAAATTATCAAACGTCTTTCAATTCGGACCTACCTTGCCGAACGGGGTTTACGCCCGACCAAAGACAATCCGCGATATGGCCTTTATCTTTCACCGCTGCGTAAGGAACATACGCCGAGTTTCAAGGTGGACTACGTGCAGAACTTATGGTATGACTTCGGGCTGGGTGCGGGCGGTTCGATTATTGACCTCGTGATGCGATTGGAACGGTGCGATTTTGCGCAATCCATCCGGTTCCTCGGCAGCGGTGAGAGAACACCGATGGTCGTTCCCGTGTCGTCATCGGTTCCGCCGACCGTCCCCGCGCTCCGCTTGCTTTCCGATATCCCGCTCCGTCATCCGGCGCTGGTCGGCTATCTTTCCTCGCGGGGAATCGATCCGGCAGTTGCATCGGCCTGCTGCCGGGAAGTACATTACGCCGTCGACGGACGCAACTATTTCGCTGTCGGATTCCGCAACGATGCCGGCGGCTGGGAGCTGCGTTCGGAACGCTTCAAGGGATGCGTGTCGCCCAAGCAGATTACAACGATCGACAACCGTTCCGATACCGTCGTTGCATTCGAGGGATTCATGGATTTTTTGTCCTACCTTTCGATGAAACCGGCCGAATGGCCGCCTATCGACGTTGCAGTGCTGAACTCAGTCATCCATCTTCCGAAAGTGATTCCGTTTCTCGACCGGCATGCGACGATTCATGCGTTCTTTGATAACGACGACGCGGGGCGTAAAGCCACGGCCGATTTGAAACGGCTATGCCCGAACAGCACCGTCATCGACCGGTCGCACCTTTATCGGGAGCATAAGGATTTGAACGAATATTGGCAGGCGAAACAGTCTCGACTGCATATTGCGCCCCAACGCAAACGAGGTATGAAAATGTAAGAAGGCAAGTTTGTGTTTTTGTAGTACAAAAACGTGCCGCCGATGTTCGGTGGCAACATCCCGCTGGTCTATTAACACGAAATCAACCCATGAAACAAATACCGATTCACAAAGGCGGACGACCTGCCATAAGCGAGGGTCGCCGCAAAAAATACCAGCTATCGTTACGGCTCGATGCCGAACATTACTTCAAACTGAAATCGCTTGTCCGCACCTCCGGTCATGGAACAGCCGAAGTCCTCCGGCAGTTGATAGCTGCCGGTCGTGTGCGCGAGCGTCTGCGACGCGAACATCTCGACTTCATGTCCCAACTCAAAGGCATGGCCCGCAACCTGAACCAACTTACCCGTCTTGCCCATGCAAAAGGATTGACGGGTATAGTATCCCGCCATACAGCTATTGTGGTAAGTATTGAATCCCTGTTAAAGAATCTTCGCGATGATCGGTAAGATCATCGCCGGGTCATCATTTGCAGGAACGGTCGGATATGTAATAAAGGAACAATCGCGAATATTGGCAGCCGAGGGAGTAACCCCGCCGAATGTTCGGGAGATGGTGCAGGACTTCAAAGACCAAACCTTACTGAACCCACGGATCAAGAACGCTGTCGGGCATATATCCCTTTCGTTTTCTCCGAAAGATGCGCCGCGCATGACTGACGCGTTGATGACACAGATTACCAAAGAGTATATGCAGAAAATGGGCATCGCCGACACGCAGTATCTG
This sequence comes from Alistipes muris, assembly GCF_943193205.1. Lineage (GTDB taxonomy): Bacteria > Bacteroidota > Bacteroidia > Bacteroidales > Rikenellaceae > Alistipes > Alistipes muris. Next base: position 19,136 of record NZ_CALPDD010000012.1, on the reverse strand, counting down.
CTGGTGCGCCACCTTGACCAACCGCATCCGCACTGCCATCTGGTCTATAATCGGGTAGGAAACAACGGGCAAACCATCTCAGACAAGAATATGAAAATCCGCAATGCAAAAGTCTGTCGGACTTTGACCGAGAAATACGGGCTACACCTTGCATCGGGCAAAGAATCGGTACGCCGGGAACGCTTGCGGGAACCCGACAAAACCAAATACGAGATATACGACGCAATCAAAACAACATTGCCTCAATCCCGAAGCTGGAGTGAATTAGAAAAACATTTGAAGGAGCACGGTATTGCTATGCGTTATAAGTATTGCGGCTCGACCAATCAAAAACAAGGAGTGCTGTTCGGCAAGAACGGTTTCGAGTTTTCAGGTTCAAAAATAGACCGCCAATTCAGCTACTCGAAGCTGAATCGACACTTTACGCAAGCACAGCAACAAACCCGGTATCGGGCTACGCTTACGAAGGGATTCCATGCAGCCATAGGCAATTATCGGTCGGCATACGCCGATTTATTCGGCAATGCAGGCGGAAACGGGAATAAAAGTCAAACCGATAATAATACAATAAATTTCGGCGGGAGTATCGGAGCATTGCCGTTGCCGCCCAACGATTCGCCTATTGGATTGTCAGCAGTTCAGCTGCAACGCAAACCCGGCGAAAGTCCCGAAGAACATATCGCCCGCATTACGGCGTTGCTCAACACCGTTGCCGAAGCGATGGCAATTGCTGCGATGGAGCAGAAACGCCGCCTACGAGAACGCAAAACCAAAATGAAATTATAACCCTAAATCAAGCAACTATGAAAGAAAATGATATGATGTCTTACGAAATGTACGAAGACTTCAAGGAAACTATGGTAAAAGCCATCAAAACCGAACTGTCGGCGAAGAATAATCAATCGACCGATACGGATTTGCCACAACGAATAGAACAAATCGTTCTTACTGAACAAGAGTGGCATCGGACAATAATAACCCAGCTTGCCGGACGGTTGGAAAGCATCGAACGGAGCAACATAAAGACTCAAGCAGGGATAGATAACCTACGAGTATTTGTCGAATCGATTGAAATCCCCGCCGAATTGCCGCCGAGAATAACGCAACACAGAATTTCGCTCGCCATCGAATCGAAAGGAGTATTCTGGGCGATGATAGGAATGATGGCAACAATCGTCTTGCTGTGCACGATGCTGTATTGGACCGCAAAACCCAATTACGACCGCATCGACAACGACCTGAAATACCGCTACATTAAAATGAAAGGCGAAGCGACCTCCGACCGCATTGCCGAACTGGAAGAAATCTTTGAACTACATCGCGACAACGCCAAGATCCGAGAGATGAAGAAAGATGTCGAAACTTTTGAAAAAGTAGTAAAGCAGAAAGCCGTGCATGATGAACAAGTACGGCTGAATGAGCAAGCAGCAAAACATTTCGAACAACAACTCAAAAAAATTAAGGCAGATTAAGAATGTGTTTTACTATTAGAAAGCCTAATAATTGATATAAATTGTTTAATTTTGTATGAGTATTAAATTTTAAAATAGATAACGCAGCTATAATCTGACTGGGAATAAAATATGGGAATGATTCTCGACTATATAGAACAGGCAGGGAAGGGTAAATATCAATGCTTCAAGACAAAAAAGATATGTCTTGATTCGGTAGATAATGACACTATCGCCTATAATTACGATGATAAAACAGTCGCAAATGCTACTAAAAGTACATTCGCGGAAACAGATCATTCTCGTGTAAAAACAGTATCCGTCGCATATTTGTTCAAGTCATCCAAAGTTCCTCCACCCATTTTTCGATATTTTTTGGATGGATCGCGACATACTTTCAAAATCGATGATATCGGTATTGGTAAAAAGATTTTTCCAATCATTGCAGGACAAATTATTGTCGGGTGTTGCGAGCGAAAGGATCGCAACAGCTTTAAATGCTGGCAATTGAATAGCAAAATCATTTTGGCAATGCCCGATGATTATGACGATGACGATGGCGGTGAAAATTTTTGCCGGTCATTTTGTGAAACTATTAATTCTAAAGTAATTGACAAAATATCTAAATTAAAAGATTTGCAATTAGGTATCAATAAATTGCTTTTGTACAGAACTAATATTAATCCACAAGAACAAGGCAGGGATAATTATAAACATCGGGGTATTGCATGTATTCAGAACGAAATGACCGATGAGGAGCAATTGATGGTTGAGAGATTATGTAAAGCTGGAAAATTACATAATGAATCATGGTTGATTAAAGATGGTTCTTTGGAATATAATCCGAGTTTCTCAAATTTAAATAGAACTCAATGGGATAACTTGAGAAGTAACTATCAGCATGTAGTTGGCGTTTCAAAACTCTTCGACCCTGAGTTGTTGCCGGATTTCGAAGGGAATCGGTTATCGAAAACTATTGCAAATTTAGAACCTTACGAACGAACTAAGGTTTACCGTTATGAATCAGACCACAAAGGTGGAAAATCATATTTTGCCGTGTGGTATGTGCGATTACGCAACCACGATTTTCGAGAAACACATTTTTCTGACATCGTAAAGTGCGAAATGGTCTTGATGGATGAAAACGATAAATTGGAAACAGACAAGGTGGATATGATAAGTGCAAACTTAATTCGAGAAGCCTATCCAGTTTGCTATGGCGTTGATACGCGCTGGGCAAATCATCTATATCCAATTTTCTTGACAGAATTGTTTTGCAAATCGAAATATGTGGATTCGAATATAATATTAAATTTATTCTAATTATGTTGCAGGTTATTGGAAAGGTATCAGCAACTGAAAAGATGCCATCTACAATTGATAATTTCTATTTTTGGACAGATAAAGGACAAATTTTGAGCCCGTTCGACATAGTTAAAGTTGAACATGTATCCTCTAATAACAATAAGTCTATTACATATGGAGTTATCGAAGAAATTACGCATGTAACGGACGCAGCGAGCCATTTCACGAATTTTATATCAAGTAATTTTGGTGATACCGCTGATTCTATTGGGCAAATGAATCGGCTTGGAATGAATTACGTAAAAGCAAAGGTCGTTTGCAATACTGATGATATTTATACTCCAGTACTTGATGGCAAACAAGTCTCGCTTTGTGACGAGGAGGATATCCGAACAGCTTTAGGACTAAATGATGTAAAAAATCCTTTGGTGTGCGGTTATTTGGAAATGTATCAAGGCAACGCCGCCAAAAAAGTCAAAGTCGAGCTTAATTCTCACTTTATAATTGGACCAGACGGAGCGCATTTGAATATATCCGGTATTTCAGGATTAGCGGCAAAAACATCTTATTCGATGTTCCTCCTTAATGCAATTCAGCATAAATTCAAAGACATAGATGAAAGTAGTGTGGCTTTTGTGTTTTTCAATGTCAAAGGACGAGATCTTATGGCCATTGATGAAGCGAATACCGATCTGCCAGAGAAAGATAAAAAGATATATGCGGATTTAGGGCTATCAATAGAACCATTTAAGAATGTTCGCTATTACTATCCTTACACAAAGGATGAAATGATGCAACATGCACAATCATACGCCCATCCTCAAGACGTTGAACGACAAAAGAAAAATCACAAAGCCTTTACATATAAATTTACCTATGATAAATCTCAAGATAAATTGGATTTATTGTTGGCCAATGAAGATGATAGTACTGGTACTTTGGAAAGTTGCGTCAATTATGTCATAAATGGAGAAGGGTGTTTTGCCGGTGTGAATAATTGGAAAGATTTTCAGGATAAGCTGGATGAATATACAAAAACTGCTGCCAATGGAGGTGTAAAGAACGAAATTCAAGTAACCAGCTGGAGAAAATTTAAGAGATGCGTTAGCAAAGCGATCAAGAATGATATTTTCTCAAAAGTAATACATGATAACGTAGGAGAAGTAGACCTCACAAGCGAGATTCAGCACAACCTGACAGCCAATCAGGTTATGGTAATCGATATTGCCCGATTGGACGAAAACTCTCAAAGTTTCGTTTTCGGTAGTGTAGCCCGCGCAATATATGAAATGAAATTGGGTGCCGACCGTGATAATATTCCCGATAAGGTAATTTTGTTTGTTGATGAACTGAATAAATATGCCTCGAACGATATTCCGAAAAACTCCCCAATTCTACGCCAATTATTGGAAATCACAGAGCGAGGCCGATCATTAGGCATTATCCTATTTTCGGTGGAGCAATTCCGAAGTGCTATACACGATCGAGTTAAGGGTAATTGCTCTACTCATGCTTATGGTCGAACTAATGCTATCGAAATATCAAAAGCCGATTACAAATACGTGCCTAAGGTCTATCAAAATATGATGACAAGATTATCTCCTGGGGAATATATTATTTCCAATCCAGCATTACGATCAATTGTAAATATTAAATTCCCCAAACCAACATACAAACAATTCCCCAACGGATAAAGTATAAACTATGGCAGAGCTGAAAACACATAAATCCCGTATTGGTAAAGGGTTGATAAACATGCTCATGTTCCAAATGTATGGGGATGAGAAGTTGATCTATCGTGAATATGTTCAAAATGCACGTGATGCTATTAATGATGCCGTCAATCACGGTATTTTAGGAGCTATAACCGATGGTAGAATTTCTATTACTATTGATTCTGCCAAGAGGTTTATCGAAATTAGGGATAATGGCATTGGCATACCCGTAGAACGAGTCGAATCCGTTTTGCTGGATATAGCAGATTCCGATAAGGACGGAGAATCGTCCGCAGGTCAGTTCGGCATAGGTCGATTAGTTGGCGGCTATTTCTGTAAAAAATTATCATTTAGAACAACCTACAAAGGAGAAGAACTTGCTTCGGAAATTGTTTTCGATATTGATAAAATCAAGGCTATTCTTAATGACGAAAATGATAAACGCGATGCCACGGATGTAATCGACTCTGCGTCATCTCGCAATTTATACGATGAAAATAAAGATGACCATTATTTCATAGTTACTTTATACGATATTGATTTACAATATCCATCGTTGTTGAGCAAAGACATTATTGCAGACTATTTAAGGGAGGTTGCCCCCGTCGATTATTCAGCTCAATTTAGAAATCAATTGATTATGACCAGTGTGTCAGGGGAGTATGAAGATCTACAAAAGAATGTTGGACATTTTCCAATCTCAATTAACGGCACGGCAATAGAAAAACGATACGGGTTGCGTGTCGTTGGAACAAATGATATAATTAACGGATTAGAATATTTTTCGTTGAAAGATGATACATACGGATTGTTAGCATGGGGCTGGTATGCCTTGACCGATTTTACCAAAGCAATTCCCGTATCAGACACGAACAGCCAATTTCGGCTCCGAAAACATAATATTCAAGTCGGAGAGGCTGATATGTTAACAACATATTTCCCTCGCAATGAAACCCGCGGTAATAAATACTTTTATGGTGAAATCCATATTGCAAATCAAAAAATCAAACTAAATAGTGCCCGTGATGGATTGGCTCCTACCCCAGAAGCCGAATGTCTAAAGTGCCAAATCCGAGATTTCTTCGATAGCTTGGTTAAATTATATCATTTAGCGAATGATACCAAGAAAGCCGTTGAACGATACGTTGACGCTTATAAAACAATACAAGCACCCACGTCAGAAGGCTTCGATGATGCTCAAAAACAATTAAACGAGGCAAATAAAAAACTCGAAAGTATCGCCAAGTCCAAGAATGCAACCAATCCGGTAGCACAGAAGGTATTAGAATCATATAAACGGCGAATCAAAGATATACAAGCCAGCACAAATACGAAAGAAATAGCGCATGTACCTGTATCTGAGCCTATATCAATCTCGGCTCCGCAGGTTAAGCCAGAAATTGACAGCTTTGAGATATTGAATAGTCATTACACCAAAGATCAAGTGGCATTGATTCGCAAGGTATGTATGTCGTATCAAAAGAACTGTCCGGTTTCACAGGATAAATTAATTAGAGAACTACAACGAAAAGCTATAAGAGAACTTGTAGAAGCATAATGGCAAGACCACGAAAAAAGTTAAAGATACTACTTATAGAGCCTAACTACTCAAATAAGTATCCACCAATCGGACTTATGAAATTATCGACCTATCATAAAATGTTAGGTCATGAAGTCGTTTTCTATAAAGGAGATTTAAAACAGTTTGTTATAGAGCGCATCGCCAATAATTGTATCGATGAGTTCTATAAAATAGATGAAAGCGTTAACTGGAATCTTTACAAAGATTTGTTTGTAGAGTATATTCGTACAAAACGAAAGGATTTCTTATCTCAAATCCCGATTAGCTCTACAAATATGGAGATTCTTTTGACAGACAAAATCAATCAGTTTAAAGATCATTATTGGAAGAAAAGCTGGGAAAAAGAACCGGAATGGGACCGTGTTTTCGTAACAACTTTGTTCACATTCTATTGGAGCATTACTATTGACACCATCAATTTTGCAAAGAAACTAGTTAAGGATACCAAAAATATGATGGTAGGAGGTGTATTAGCCACCATCCAAGCAAAGGAGGTTTATGAGGCAACCGGGATTAAACCGTTTGAGGGGATTTTGAATAAACCCGGGCAATTGGATAAAGGAAATCAACTCATCATAGATAATTTACCTTTGGACTATTCAATTCTCGATGAAATTGAATACAAATACCCAATGAACAATGCGTATTATGGATATACTACACGTGGTTGTATAAGAAAATGCCCATTTTGCGCAGTACCCAAATTAGAGCCTGTATATAACTCCTATATTCCACTTCGAGAGAGAATCGAAGAAACCCGAAAACAATACGGTGACCAAAAAGACCTTTTATTAATGGATAATAACATATTGGCTTCTTCAGAGTTCAATACAATTATCGATGATATTATAGCTTGCGGATTTGGTAAAGATGCTAAATTTATTCAACCGGATTTGCTTGCATTATCCATTGCTCATTTACGCTCTATTCCTGTGATTAACGAACGGGCAAATATTAGAAAAGCCCAGTCTTTAATTATGGAGTTTTACCAAAAATTAAAAGGCGAAGAATCATTCGAGGTGTATAAAATCGTTTTCGAAAGATATAAAATCAATAAGCTTCTTACAACTACAAAAGAACATCTTCTTGCCGCATATGACGAAATAAAAGATATATACGAAAAACATTTCAAACCTGCTCCTCGTCATCGTTATGTCGATTTTAACCAAGGCGTAGATGCTCGTTTATTTACTGAAGAGAATGTTAAGCAGTTAAGCCGAATCGCAATACGCCCATTAAGAATAGCTTTCGACAATATAAAAACAGAAGCACAATATACTCGTGCAATTGAAATGAGCAGTAAGGTTGGACTGAAAGATTTCTCCAACTACTTGTTATATAACTTTGATGATCACCCAGATGATTTATATCATCGATTAAGAATCAATGTAGAATTGTGTGATAGGCTAAATGTGAGCATATATTCTTTCCCCATGAAATACCATCCAATCCGTCGCACTACGGATATGGAAGAAGATTATTCTCACAATCGGGACTATATTGGCAAATATTGGAATCGCAAGTATATTCGGGCTATTCAAGCAGTTCTCAATAGTACAAAGGGTAAAATAGGCAAGGGGACATCATTTTTCATGAAAGCCTTTGGTGAAAATATCGAAGAGTACCATAAACTCCTTGAGATGCCTGAAACTATGATTATTTATCGTTATTTCTTCGAATGGCTTGGGCTTGAAAATGGAGGGAAAAAAACGGCTATTGAAATTTTAGGAAACGATTCAATATGCAATGCGTCAACACATGCATGGTGGAAAGCCTTTTGTGCTTGCAAGGAAAATGTATCATCCGAAGAATGGGAAATGGCGTTGAATATTATTCATAAAAATGATTTCAGCAAATCATATCATACCGGAAATTCTTATGTCGATACGTTATTAGGATATTATATCAGCTATCGACAAGCTATTATCGAACCTAATACGGATCTGTATAAACTAAAACAAGTATATGACCAAAATCCGCTCAAAGAATTAAGGAGGACGCAAAAGATCAAATAAATATATTGTTATGGAAAATAGATTGTTATTAGAAATAAAACAACTATATGATTCATTAGTTGCAGCACCTTATGGAGAGTATGTACATGGATATGGTACTCAAAAGCCGAATGGATTTAAGTATAAATCAAATGCTCAAAGATTATTTAATAAGGTTGTAGAGTTGAATGGGAAATGTCGTCCGTCTTATATTCGATGAACAAACGATATTTCAGTTATCGCATACTTTGGAAAAAGAAGTAGAACATGTTGTTGGAGCATATGAGGAAGCTATCAAATCAAATGCAGCCAAAAAGAGATGGCAAGAATTAGATGATAAAATGAAACGAGCAACCAACCAAATTCATCTGGACTTGCATAGCTTATTGTCTCATATTAAAGAGATCGAGACTGAATAGAGGTGGGTATTGCAAATGTATGACAAATCAAAAGGAAAACCGCGTTGCAGGCATCTACAACGCGGCTTCTTCGAGGTCTGAAGCGGATTCGAACCGCTGTACAAGGTTTTGCAGACCTTTGCCTAGCCACTCGGCCATCAGACCAAAACATGTCCCGCGGACCAGCCCATGCGAAACGCTGCGGCCCAACGGGAATGCAAATATACGAACAATTCTGCAAAAAGCAAATCTTTCGCCGAAAAGGGCCAATATATTTTTCTGTTTCATACAAATGGAGTATCTTTACATAGGATAGGTTGCCCCGACAGCGGCCCGAAGCCCCGAAGCGTTCGGCCGCCGCATCCGACCCAGAAGCACCATTTATTAATAGCCGCCATGACCATCGAAGACATCGCCTTGCAGTTCACGCCCGGAATCGGGGTGAAAGGCGCCGTGCATCTGTTGGAGTGCTTCGGGTCGGCAGAGCGGATTTTCGCGGCGGCAGAAGAAGAGTTGACCCTCCGGGCCGAGCTGCGGCCCGACCTCGCCCGGCAAATCGTTCGGCGCGCCGGATTCTCCTCCGCCGAAAAGGAGTTGAAATATTGCCGCAAGCACGGCATCATCCCCATCGCATCGACCGACCCCGAGTACCCGCCACTCCTGCGCGAGATTCCCGATTACCCGCATGTCATCTACGTGCAGGGGAATCCGCAGCGGCTCGCCGAGCGTTGTCTCTCCGTCGTCGGCACCCGCGCAGTCACTCCTTACGGGCAGGTCGTGTGCAGCAGGCTCATCGAGCGGCTCGCCGAGCGGGTTCCCCGGCTCACGATCGTCTCCGGGCTCGCTTTCGGCATCGACGCCGCCGCGCATAGGGCGGCCCTTGGGGCCGAGGTCCCCACCGTCGGCGTCCTGCCGTGTTCCCTGCCGAACATCGTCCCCGCCCACCATACGGCCATCGCCCGCGACATGCTCGACCACGGCGGCGCTCTCGTCACCGAGTTGAACAGCCAAACACGGCAATACGGTACCGCCTACATCGCCCGCAACCGCATCATCGCCGCCCTCAGCGCCGGGTGCGTCATCGTCGAGTCGCCCGACAGCGGCGGGTCGCTCGTCACGGCCCGGCTTGCCGACGAGTACCACCGTTCGGTCATGGCCGTTCCGGGCCGCGTCACCGACCGTTCGTCCGCCGGCACCAACTTTCTGATTCGCAGCCGTAAGGCGCAGGCCGTCCTCTCGGCCGAGGACATCATCGTCGAGCTCGGTTGGGATTTGGAGCCCGAGCCCGCGGTTCTCCGTCCTCAGTCCGAGCCGCAGCCCCTCACTCCCGACGAGACCCGCCTGCTCGCCTGTTTCACCACCTCCGACCCGTTTTCTATCGAGACCCTGCGCGAGCTCGCCGGGCTCGAACCCGGCGAGTTGGCCGCCTTGTTGCTCGGGCTCGAGCTCGCAGGCGCCCTGCGGCAGCTGCCCGGCAATCGGTACATGAAATTGTGACCCGGCGGCTCGGCTTCCGGATTTTTTCCTAATTTTGTGGTCATGAATCCGCCGTCCATGTTTTTGACCGACACCCATTGCCACCTCTACGAGCCCGAGTTCGACACCGACCGCGACGCGGTCTTCGCCCGGGCCGTCGAAACGGGGGTCGGGCGGTTCGTGCTCCCGGCCATCGATTCCGCCAGCCATCGGCAGTTGTTCGCCCTTTGCCGCCGCCACCCCGACCGTTGTTTTCCTATGATGGGTTTGCATCCCACGTCGGTCAACGACAATCCCCGTTGGCGCGAGGAGCTGGACCGGGTCGGGCAGTATCTGAAAAATCCGCCGGAGGGAATCGCCGGATTCTGCGCCCTCGGCGAAATCGGGCTCGATTTTTATTGGTCGGCCGATTTCCGCAGCGAACAGACCGAAGCGTTCCGCCGCCAGTGCGAATGGGCCCTGGAGTTCGGCCTGCCCATCGCCGTGCATACACGCAGCGCGTGGCCCGAGATGCTCGCCATCGTCGAGGAGTTCCGCGGCAGCGGGCTGCGGGGCGTCTTCCACGCGTTCGGCGAGGACGCCGCGACTTACGAAAGGCTCAGGGCCTGCGGCGATTTTCTTTTCGGCATCGGCGGGGTCGTCACCTTCAAAAACAGCCGTCTCGCCGACACCGTGCGCTGCATGGAGCCCGGCGACCTCGTGCTCGAAACCGACTGCCCCTACCTCACCCCGGCACCCCACCGGGGCAAGCGCAACGAACCCGCTTACCTTACCTATATATGCGCCAAGGTCGCCGAATTGAAAAACACGACCCCCGAGCGCATCGCCGCCATAACTTCCGCCAACGCCGAGCGCATGTTCGGTCTCCGTTCCCCGCAAACCGTGCTGCCATGAACAGTTCCAAATCCTCGATTCTGATTATCTACACCGGAGGTACCATCGGCATGAAGACCGACGCCGAAACAGGTGCCCTCGTGCCGTTCGACTTCAGCGCCATCTACGACGAGTTCCCCTCGCTCAAGCGGCTCAATGTCGACATCGACGTGCAGACCATGTCGCCCGTCATAGATTCTTCCAACGTGGCTCCCGCCAACTGGCTCGCGTTGGCCGGGATCATCCGCGACAACTACGCCCGTTACGACGGCTTCGTCGTCCTGCACGGCACCGACACCATGTCCTACACCGCTTCGGCCTTGAGTTTTCTGTTCGAGAACCTCGCCAAGCCCGTGGTTTTCACCGGGAGCCAGATTCCCATCGGCGTCCTGCGCACCGACGGCCGCGAGAACCTCATCACGGCCATCGAAATCGCCGGGGCCCGCCGCGGCGGCCAGCCCGCCGTGCCCGAGGTCTCGCTCTATTTCCAGAACCAGCTTTTCCGCGCCAACCGCACCACCAAGCGCAGCGCCGAAGCGCTCAGCGCGTTCCGGTCCTACAATTATCCGCCCCTGGCCGAGGTGGGTGTCAACATCGCCTATAACTTCCCGGCCATCCTCCGGCCCGATTCCGCCGACCCCGAGCTGCGCGTCGCCGGCCGGCTGGCCGACGGCATCGTCGTCATCAAGCTCTTCCCGGGGCTCAGCGAGCAGATTCTGCGTTCGATGCTCTCCGCTCCCGGGCTGCGGGCCGTCGTGCTGGAGACCTTCGGCGCAGGCAACGCACCCACAAGCGAGTGGTTCATCCGCGTGCTCCACGAAGCCATCCAGCGCGGCGTCATCATCCTCAACATCACCCAGTGCGGCGGCGGCAGGGTCTCGATGGAGCTCTACGAAACGGGGCTCCGGCTCCAAAAGGCAGGGGTGCTCTGCGGCTACGACATGACCACCGAAGCCGCCGTCGCCAAACTCATGTACGTGCTGGGGCTCGGACTGCCCGACGAGGAGTGCCGCGCACTGTTGCGCCGACCCTTGCGCGGAGAATTTACGGCATAGGCCGTTGCATAAAACAAATTTTTTTTCTATATTTCGCACTGATAATGTGCCGTATTCCGGTCGAAAACGGAGGGATTCGGCGCAGGATACAGAGTGTAAAATATTATAAAACTGATAGTTGCACAGCCCCGAATCCGTCGTTCCGGAAGCGGGGATTCGCACACGGAGCCGACGGGCCGAACCGGTTTTTTCTGCTCCGGACCGGATTTTCCGGCAGGCGCGAAGACAAAAAACGGCCTTTTCCGCAAAAAAGACCGAACGAGGGAAACGAACTTTAAGAAAAAGACAACCTAATCAAATCAATTATCAAACACACCACTATGAAAAAACTTTTTTTGATTCTGTCGGTGGCCCTCTTCTCGCTGGGCACCGTGAATGCGTTCGCGCAGGAAGCTGAGGCCGTGGCCGCAGCCGAACAGACCGAAGCGGTTGCCGACGAGGCAGTGGCCGAAGCCGAGACCGCCGTTGCTGCCGAAACCGAAATCGCAGGCGAAAGCATGCACCACATTCTGATGCAGAAGTTCCTCGAAGGCGGCTGGGGCTGGATGCTGCCCGTGCTGCTCTGCTTGGTGATCGGTCTGGCCGTAGCCATCGAGCGTATCCTGTTCCTCTCGCTCTCGACCATCAACTCCAAGAAGTTCATCACCGCTCTTGAGGAGGCTCTCCGGAACGGCGGCATCGAAGCTGCCAAGGACGTTTGCCGCAACACGCGCGGTCCCATCGCTTCGATCTACTACCAGGGTCTCGACCGCTACGACCAGGGTCTCGACGCCGTAGAGAAGGCCGTCGTATCGTACGGTTCGGTTCAGACGGGCCAGATGGAATCGGGTCTTTCGTGGATCGGTCTGTTCATCGCCCTCTCGCCGATGTTGGGCTTCATGGGTACCGTAGTCGGTATGATCGGTGCGTTCGACGCCATCCAGGCTGCCGGCGACATCAGCCCGACGCTCGTAGCAGGCGGTATCAAGGTCGCCCTGCTGACCACCCTCATGGGTCTTATCGCTGCGGTTATTCTTCAGCTGTTCTACAACTACATCGTTTCCAAGATCGACTCGCTGGTGAACGATATGGAGGATTCGTCGATCACGCTGATGGACATCCTCACCGCCTACAGCAAGAAATAATCCCCAACCACAACAGCAGTTCATGCAATTATGAAAAAGATTCTTAACATATTGCTGGGCGTTCTGATGGCCATCACCGCGGTTCTTCTGATCTACGCGGTTGCCACGGGCGGCTCGGAAGCAGCCATCGGCGCGAACCTCATCTGGGGATACTTCCTCTTCGTGTTCGCCATCGCCGCTGCGCTCTTCTGCGCCATCTTCGGCATGATTCAGAACCCGGCAGGCATCAAGGGAACCATCATTTCCGTAGCGTTGATCCTCGTTATCGTGGGTGCGTCGTACGCCTATTCGGCCAGCCACACGGTCAACATCATCGACCTGCAGAACAACGGGTTCTTCGGCCACGGCGAGACCGTCATTACCGAAACGAGCATCCTGGTGACTTACGTCGCCTTCGTCGCCGCGTTCCTGACGGCCATCGTTACGGAAATCCGGGGCGCCTTCAAATAATCGTAACCCATGGCAACGGATAAAAGAAAAGTACAGGAAATCAACGCCGGTTCGATGGCCGACATTGCCTTCTTGCTGCTGATTTTCTTCCTGGTCGCCACTACCATGAACACCGACACGGGTCTTGCGCGCATGCTGCCGCCGATTCCTCCCGAGGATCAGAAACAGGAGGAAATCAAGGTCAAGGAGCGCAACCTCTTTCTGGTGCTTATCAACGGTAGCGGTCAGATCATGGCAGGTCAGCCCGGCAAGCAGGAGTTCATCGAGCTCCGCCAGCTGAAGGAGAAGACCAAGGAGTTCATCCTCAACCCGCTGAGCACCGAGGACCTGCCCGAAAAGGAGGAGAAGGAATTCGACCTTCCCGACGGCAGCAAGTGGGTCTATCCCGTGAGCATGGGCGTGGTTTCGCTGCAAACCACCCGCGACACGGGTTACCAGCCCTACATCATGGTCCAGAACGAACTGGCCCGCGCTTTCAACGAAATCCGCGACGAGGTGGCCATGCGCAAGTTCGGCGACAAGTTCGATTCGCTGACGCCCGAGCAGCGCGACATCATCACCAAGGCCGTTCCTCTGAAGATTTCGGAAGCCGAGCCGCGAACTATCAAGAAGTAAGATTATGGCAGTAATGAAAAAGAAGGGCAACAAAGGCTTGCCCCCCATTTCGACAGCGTCGCTCCCCGACGTGATCTTCATGATCCTCTTCTTCTTCATGGTCTCCACGACCATGCGCGACCAGGAGCTGTTGGTGCGCTACAAGCTCCCCGAAGCTACCGAGGTGCAGAAGCTCGAAAAGAAGTCGCTCGTGAGCTACATCCATATCGGGCAGCCGTCACTGGCCATGCAGGCCAAGTTCGGTACTGCGCCGCGTATCCAGCTCAACGATTCCTACAAGACTACCAAGGACATCCTCGACTTCGTCGCCGCCGAGCGCGACAAGCTCAGCGAGGCCGACCGTGCCCTGATGACCATCTGTCTCAAGGCCGACGGTACCACCAAGATGGGTATCGTCACCGACGTCAAGCAGGAGCTTCGCCGGGCCAATGCCCTGAAGATTTCCTACGCGGCTTCCAAGTCGCTGGGTTATTAGGTCTTACACACCCTCTTTACAGCGGGCCCCGTTCTTGGGGCCCGCTGTTTTTTGTATCGATGCACAGCGGAGAAAAGCCGGATACGGATTTCGCACTTTCAAACCCTCTTTCGAGGGTTTGACATGTCGGCGCGATGAACGCGGAGCCCGGCTCGCACTTGCAGCGCGACCGCCCCAGCCGGGCCTGCGAACGGCTGCGGTTGGTCTTTTCACCTTTCACTTTCTACCTTTCACTTTAATAAAAACAGCCCGTAGATGCTGGACGCAGCGCACGGAGAGGCCGTTGGCCCGGTTGTGCCCATTCAACGGGTTCACGTTGTCCGCCCGGCAGTGCAGGCCGCCAACGTTCAGATTGCCCGCGGCGTAGGAAGACGAAGACCAAACATTGCCGTGCTCGCCGACGACGATCAAGGCTCCCGTCTCACGGTTGCGGGCGCCCGCAGCAGGGTGCATTGGCAATCGCTCGGTTGAATATGCCGGAGAAGTCCTCGGCGGACAGCTCCGGCACAGACTGGATTGAACAGCTGGCGGTCCCTGAAACGTTGGAGCTGAAGCCCGAAACGTTTCGGCACGTCGGCATCGCCGCCAGCGGATTGCTGAATCTACCCGACCTCGCTGGTCGCACCGTTCCGACAAGCCGAAGGTGCGCAGAAATGAACCGTAGCCCATACCATTCCGGGTCAGCAGGCTGTTTTTATGTTGTCCGGAGAGACTTCCGGCTGGCGCCGAAACCCCGCTCACGCTCCGAACGGAAGTTCCAGCTGGTCGATTTCGTGGCTGAAAGACAATCGGTGGTGGGGCGTCAGCCCATGTTCGCGAATCGCCAGCCGGTGTTCGCGCGTCGGATAACCCTTGTTCTTCAGCCAGCCGTACTGCGGGAATTCTTCGGCCAGCCGCCGCATGTATTCGTCGCGGTGCGTCTTGGCCAGCACCGAAGCCGCCGCGATGTCGGCATACTTGCCGTCGCCCTTCACGATGCACTTGTAGGGCAGTTCGAGCCGCGTGCGGAAACGGTTGCCGTCGATAGCCAGAAATCCCGGCCGCGGGTCGAGCCGCGCGACGGCCAGCGACATCCCCTCGAACGAAGCGTTCAAGATGTTGATTTCGTCGATACGCTCCGGCGGCACGGCCTCCACGGCCCATGCCACCGCTTCGCGCTCGATGATTTCGCGCAGCCGGTCGCGGTTGCGCTCGGTCATCTGCTTGGAATCGTTGAGCAGCGGGTCGCGGAACCCGGGCGGCAGCATGACCGCCGCCGCGAAGACCGGACCGGCCAGACACCCCCGCCCCGCTTCGTCGCAGCCCGCTTCGGGAAAATCATATTGATATTGCGTATCGAGCATACGACAAATTTACGAACTTTTTCCGTATTTTTGTCCTCGGAACAACATCCCGTCCGCATGAAATTCGACATTGCCCGGCAAGCCTTCATACCGTCGTTTCTGACCCTCGCCGCTCTGGCCGCAGCCGCGGTCTACGGACCCGTAGCGGCCGCCGCGGCAGCATCCGCTGTGCCTGCCGTCGCTGGGGCCGTGGTCGATTTCCGGCTGCCGGGCGAATTCCTCGTGCTGTTCCAAAACTCGTTTCCGGGCTGGGCCCGGGCGCTGACCTGCCTGCTGATTATCGTCACAGGCATCCGTACCGGCCACCTCACGGTCCGCTACAACCTCTATACGACAAACACCTGCATCGCCATCCCGCTCTACGGAGTTCTCGCAGGCGGGCTGACCGCCGGCGCCGCCGATCTGTCCATGTTCGTCAGCGCGCTGTTTCTGATACTGAGCATCAAGAACTTCTGCCGCTCCTACTCGACCAGCTACGCTTTCGACGCCATCTTCCGCGGCGCACTCTACTTAGGCATTCTGCTTATTCTCTCGCCCAAGGCGCTGCCGCTGATTCTGCTGCTGCCGCTGGCCGTGATTCACTTCCACCGCACGTTCCGCGAACTCATCGTCGCGCTTACGGGCCTGCTGCTTCCGGTATTGCTGCTGTGCTATGTCGGCTGGGGGCTCGGCAACGAATTCCATGCACCCCTGCTGGCTCTCGGCGAAAAACTTATCGCGGGCCAATGGCTGCTTTTCTTCGTCGAACTTCCGTTCGGAGTTCAACTGCTGGGAGGCGCGGCCGTCGTACTGCTTATTTTTGCGATGCAGTATTTCTATGCCGACCTCTATGCCGTCAGCTCCAAATCGCGGAGCATCCTTGTCTATCACCTGGAAATCCTGCTTCTGATTGCCGCTGTCGCCTCTCTGCCCGGTGCCACGGTATCGGTCTTCGCACTGGCCGCCGTGCCGCTGTCCGCCCTGCTGCCGCTGTTTTTCGTGCGCGCCCACCCCGGCATCGCCCAACCGATCTATGCGCTCTGCCTGGCGGGAGCGGCCTGCAATATGATTCTACAATAATATATTCGGGCCTAATATTAACAAATTCAGATTAATATATCCACATAAGACCGTATTTGTTATCCATAATTTTATAAATCAAAGTTTAGATTGTATATTTGAGGTGCAACAACAGTGACGCAACACTTGTTCGCAGAATTAAATTAACAATCTACACATGAAGAATTCAGTTAATTCGTCGGCTCAACAGCCGATGATTGTGAAGTATGTGGAAACACTTCACTCCGGCATCCAGTCACAGACCCTGTCGCGATATGCCATTGGCTACGTGTTGCGGGGGTCCATGTTCATCTACGACGGCGACAAACGCCGCCAGCTCACCCGAGGCGACATTTTCTACCTCGGAATCGGCCACCACTACATCGAACATTTCCCCGAAAACGGCCAGCCCTTCGAGCAGATTCTTGTCTACTACACGCCGTCGGACCTCCAGCGCATCCTGCTGCACCTGAACATCACCTACGGGCTGAACATCTCCAATTCGCACTCCTGCGAAAACTGCAGCCACCGGATGCACGTATCCATGCCCGCATGGGGAAGCATCCGGAATTTTTTCACCAACGCCAACAACTACCTGCGCGACGAGGATTTCCACCACGACGAAACGGCCGAGAACATCAAGATGACCGAACTGATCTATCTGATTGCCTCGCACGAAGACTGCTGCATCAAAAGCAAGCTGCTGAGCAACGTAGACGCCGCCAAGGAAAACTTCGAGCAAATCGTCTACGACCACATTTTCAAGGACATATCCATCGAGGAGCTGTCGCAGCTGACCAACCGTTCGCTCACCTCGTTCAAAAAGGAATTCCGGCGCCACTTCCAGATGCCGCCCCACAAGTGGTATATCCGTCAGCGTCTCATGCACTCGCGCCTGCTGCTGATTTCCACCTCGAAGTCGATTTCGGAAATCGGCAACGAGTGCACGTTCCCCAACACCTCGCACTTCATCAAGCTGTTCAAGAAAGAATACCAGATGACGCCTGCCACCTATCGTGCCCGCCACATCAACACCTCGATGACCCTGGCGGAACCCGAAAAGAAAGAGGAAAGCATCCGCGAGGCGCTTTAATAAAAAATATTAATAATGGCCCGTGTCCGGCGGCAAGCCGTTTCGATACGGCCGTAATTTTTACCAACCGACAAAAAAATATTACGAAAAATTTGGTTTTAGGTCAAATTACTTTTATATTTGTAATACGATAAGCGGGGTTCTCCCGCTCTCATTGACCTAACTAACCTAACCAAGAATTCCGGCGCCTACGGCGTCGGAATTCTTCTTTATTTATATATAAGGTACAAACACAGGAAATCCCCCGGCGCCGTGTTTGGTCGGTTCCGGGAGACTTCGAGGAAAGAGGATCGTTCGTTCTGGGGGCTGTTCTTAAATGATACTACGTATTTTATACGCGTCCGAGGCTCGGAGTTTCACCTCATAAAACCGAGAGTTGACTGTCTGTCGAACCATATATCCATAACGCCTTCTGAAGAGGTGAAAACGTCGGAAAATGGAACGGCACCACCGGAGAAACAAAAAAAACAGAAAGCAAAAAACCGAAAGAGAGAATTCGGGATTTCGATGTTACTGACAGAACGAAGAATTGTTTGTTTCTGACGTCAGCAAAAAACAAGGAGAGATTTGTCTTGGCGGATTTCGCTTGTTTCTGCGCTGCTGTGCACCGCAATCGTCGTATTCAAAGAATCAAGCGCGCGAACGACGAATACGCAAAAACGAACTTGCTGCAAGACGAAACAAAGATACAACCTGAAAAACCGTTTGTCAAGAGGGAAACACAAAAAAATAATAATTCTGCGCGGCGCCCGGCTTGTGTCCATAGCACGACCGCCGCAGCCGAGCTGCGAGTGGCTGCGGCGGATGTCATTCTGAACGGAGTGAACTGACGAACGAAGCATGTGCAGAGACTGCTTGCAGGCTATGCCATGCAAGGAGGAGGTCAACAAGCGCAGCGCAAGTTAAGAATCTATTTTGCGGGGGAACAGATTCTTCGTCGCCTACGGCTCCTCAGAATGACAAAGGGGACGGCTCCTCGGAATGACAGGCAGGTAGTCGGAATGACGGTGGTTTTTTGTGGGGAGGGGCACTTGAACCTTTGTTCCGCACTCGTAGAAATGGCGGGGTTTCGTTCGTCGAGGGAGCGAGCGCCCGGAGCGGGTGTTCGGAACAGCGTAAGTCTTCCGTGCCCGCTCAGCGAACGACCGA
>NZ_CALPDD010000011.1 GCF_943193205.1 Alistipes muris | reverse complement strand
CTGAGCGCAGCGAATAATCTACCCCCCCCTTGCCTTGTCATTCTGAGGAACCATAGGCGACGAAGAATCTTTTGCCAGCCATGCCTTGCCCTCGCTTTCCTGCCAAAATAGCACGTTGCGCGGACTTCCCGGCGGCCCGAACTGCCACGGGGCTGTCAAATTGGCAGAGTTCGCCCTTTGGTACAACCTTTGATTGACTTACGGTCGTAAAAGCCGATAAAACGGTTCGTATTCATGCGCCTTTTCTCGCTGCGGCATAGTCCGCACAAGCACAGAACAGGGCGGCAGGGAACAGGTTACCGGATTAACAGAATTAACAAGCATTCAAATTCACACTTATTATGGCAAAGATTATTGGTATCGACCTTGGCACGACAAATTCCTGCGTGTCGGTCATGGAGGGTAACGAGCCCGTTGTGATTCCCAATTCCGAGGGTCACCGTACAACGCCGTCGGTGGTCGCTTTCATCGACAACGGCGAGCGCAAGGTCGGCGATCCCGCCAAGCGTCAGGCGATTACCAACCCCAAGCGTACGGTCTTCTCCATCAAGCGTTTCATGGGCGAGCGTTACGACCAGGTCGCCTCCGACATCGAGCGTGCGCCTTATTCCATCGTCCGCGGCGATAACAATACGCCCCGCGTCGACATCGACGGGCGCCAGTACACTCCGCAGGAGATTTCGGCCATCATCCTCCAGAAGATGAAGAAGACGGCCGAGGATTACCTCGGGCAGGAGGTCAGCGAGGCCGTCATCACCGTGCCCGCTTACTTCTCCGATTCGCAGCGCCAGGCTACCAAGGAGGCGGGCGAAATCGCCGGTCTCAAGGTCCGCCGTATCATCAACGAGCCTACGGCCGCCGCTTTGGCTTACGGTCTCGACAAGAAGGACAGCGACATGAAGATCGCCGTCTACGACCTCGGCGGCGGTACGTTCGATATTTCGATTCTCGAACTGGGCGACGGCGTCTTCGAGGTCAAGTCGACCAACGGCGACACCCACCTCGGCGGCGACGACTTCGACCACGTGCTCATCGACTACATGGCCGAGGCGTTCAAGGCCGAGCATCAGATCGACCTGCGGCAGGACCCCATGGCGCTGCAGCGTCTGAAGGAGGCCGCCGAAAAGGCCAAAATCGAGCTCTCGTCTTCGACTACGACCGAAATCAACCTGCCTTACATCATGCCCGTCAACGGCATTCCGCAGCACCTCGTCATGTCGCTCACGCGCGCCAAGTTCGAGCAGTTGTGCGATCATCTGATTCGTAAGACTGTCGAGCCGTGCAAGCTCGCCTTGCGCGACGCCGGGTTGGACGCTTCGCAAATCGACGAGGTGATTCTCGTCGGCGGTTCGACGCGTATCCCCGCTATCCAGAAAATCGTCGAGGAGTTCTTCGGCAAGGCTCCCAACAAGTCGGTCAACCCCGACGAGGTCGTGGCCATCGGCGCCGCCATCCAGGGCGGTGTGCTCACGGGCGAGGTCAAGGACGTGTTGTTACTCGACGTTACGCCCCTGTCGCTCGGTATCGAGACTTTGGGCGGCGTGATGACCAAGCTCATCGAGGCCAATACCACCATTCCTACCCGCAAGTCGGAGACTTTCTCCACGGCGGCCGACAACCAGCCTTCGGTCGAAATCAACGTTTGCCAGGGCGAGCGTCCGTTGGCCCGTGATAACAAGTCTATCGGGCGTTTCCACCTCGACGGCATCCCTGCCGCTCCGCGCGGCGTGCCGCAGATCGAGGTTACGTTCGACATCGACGCCAACGGTATTCTCAACGTTTCGGCCAAGGACAAGGGTACCGGCAAGGAGCAGAAAATCCGTATCGAGGCTTCGTCGGGTCTGACCGAGCAGGAAATCCAGCGCATGCGCGACGAGGCCAAGGCCAACGAGGCCAAGGATAAGGAGGAAAAGGAGCGTATCGACAAGATCAACGCCGCCGATTCCAATATCTTCGCTACCGAAAAGCAGCTCAAAGAGTACGGCGACAAGCTGCCCGCCGACAAGAAGTCTGCCATCGAAACGGCGCTCGGCAAGCTCAAGGAGGCCCACAAGAACGCCGACATCGCCGCTATCGACACCGCTATCAACGAGTTAAACGCTGCTTGGCAGGCCGCTTCGCAGGACATCTACGCCCAGCAGCAGGCACAGGGTGCCGCCGGTGCGCAGGGCGCTGGTCAGCAGGCCAATGCTGGCGGTGCTCAGGATGCCGCTGGCAACAACCAGCCCGAGGACGTCGAGTTCGAGGAGGTCAAATAGATTCCGTCCGGGGCGGTTTTTCCCTCCGGTGTTTTCAGCGCAGTTCCGTTTCCCGGGACTGCGCTTTTTTAATTGAAAATTAAAAGGGTATAAATTAAATATCATTTTGATGTCCGCCTTGTTATTCTGAGGAGGTCGCAAGACCGACGAAGAACCGTTTCACCCGTCCGTAGCAACCATCGCCCCGGCCGCGCTCCGCGTAAAGTATTTATCATTTTCTTGTCCATCGTCAACTATTCGTTGCCTGCAATTATGAATTGTGAATTGTTTTTCCTATCTTTGGCTTCGCCGAAGATACTCCGCCTCGGCAATACTCAAATAAATTTGGCATTGCCCTCGGCTTTTCGTATCTTTGGCTGCGTCTTAGATACTCACGTTCGGCAAAATGCAAGTAAACTTGCTTTTGCCCTCACTTATTCGTATCTTTGTGCGCTATTAGGCTTTGGAGAGAATAATTACAACAAATAACAAATTCATTTCTTACCGATGCAAAGTAAAGGTTTCATCAAACTCATCGCGGTGCTTCTGGCCCTCGCATGCGTTTACCAGCTCTCGTTCACGTTCAAGACACGGAGCGTAGAGAAGCAGGCGGCCGCCTATGCCGCCCAGTTCCCGCTCGACCGGCAGGCCGAGGCGGAGCAGCATTTCCTGGATTCGGTCCAGAACCTGCCCGTCTACAACGTCGGTTTCAAGCGTTTCACTTACAAGGAGTGCAAGGAGAAGGAGTTGAACCTCGGTCTCGACCTCAAGGGCGGTATGAACGTCATGTTGGAGGTGCAGGTCGAGGACGTTGTCAAGGCGTTGGCCGGCGACAGCCAGAGCGATCCCGCTTTCATGCAGGCTATCGCCGAGGCCGACGAGGCCATGAAGTCGGGCGATTCCAAGGATTATATCGGCGACTTCGTCAAGGCTTACGAGCGTCTGACCAACGGCGGGTCGCTCGCGGCCATCTTCGTCAGCCCCGACCGCAAGGACATTTCGCTCGAAAGTACCAATGCCGACGTCGAGAAGATTCTCAAGCGCGAGACCGAGGCCGCTATCGCCGCTTCGTTCAACGTTTTGCGCAGTCGTATCGACCACTTCGGCGTCACGCAGCCCAATATCATGCGCCTGCCCAATTCGCACCGTATCCTCGTCGAGTTGCCGGGCGTCAAGGAGCCGCAGCGCGTCCGCGATTTGTTGCAGGGTACCGCGTCGTTGGAGTTCTGGACTACTTATAACGCCAACGAGGTGCTGCCGTCGTTGATGACCGCCGACAAGTATCTGCGTTCGGCGTTGGCCGAGGCTGCCGCCAGCGGCGAGAGCGTCAAGGCCGAAGTCGTCGAGAAGCAGAAGAGTGCAGGCGAAGCCGGCGACCTCATTTCCGAAATCGGCGAGACCGCCGAGACTGCGCCCGCCGCGTCGGAGCGTTTCGACCGTGCGCAGAATCCGTTGTTCGCCGTCCTCGACCCGTCGTTCGCTGGCGGGGCCGCCGTGGGTGCCGCTTACAAGGCCGACATGGCTGCCGTCGAGGCTTATCTGAGAGATCCCAAGGTGCGTGAGTTCTTCCCCGCCGACATCGAGTTCAAGTGGGGTGTCAAGGGCGACGACCGCATCGACGGCCGTTATTACCTCTACGCTATCCGCGTCGCCACTTCCGACGGGCGCGCTCCGCTCGACGGGTCGGTCATCACCGAGGCGCGCGAGCAGTATGCCGAGCGCGGTGCTTCGGCCGTCGTGTCGATGACCATGAACGCTGAGGGCGCACAGGAGTGGTCGCGGCTCACAGGCGAGAACATCGGCAAGTGCATCGCCATCGTGCTCGACGGTTACGTTTATTCGGCACCCAACGTCCGCACCAAAATCGACAAGGGTTCTTCCGAGATTTCCGGCGACTTCACCATCCAGGAGGCGCAGGACCTCGCCAACGTCCTCAGTTCCGGTAAGGTGCCCGCACCCGCCAAAATCATCCAGGATACCGTCGTCGGTCCGTCGTTGGGCCAGGAGTCCATCAACGCCGGTATGCTGTCGTTTCTCATCGCTTTCGTCCTCGTCCTGCTCTACATGGGTCTCTTCTACAAGACTGCGGGTTGGATGTCCGACATCGCTTTGTTGACCAACGTCTTCTTGCTCATGGGTATCCTGGTGTCGTTCGGCGCCGTCCTCACCTTGCCCGGTATCGCCGGTATCGTGCTGACGATGGGTATGGCCGTCGATGCCAACGTCATCATCTACGAGCGTATCAAGGAGGAGTTGCGCGGCGGCAAGAGCCTGTCGCTCGCCATCAAGGACGGTTTCTCGAAGGCTTATTCGGCCATCATCGACGGTAACCTCACCACCATCATCACGGGTATCGTGTTGTTCATCTTCGGCAACGGTCCGGTGCAGGGCTTCGCTACGACGTTGATTATCGGTATCATCACTTCGTTCCTCTGCGCCGTCTTCATCACGCGCCTTTTGATCGAATGGATTGTCGCCAAGTGGGGCCATATCTCTTTCTCGCGCAGGTGGTCGGAGAATTTCCTCAATAACACCCATGTCGATTTCATCGCCAAGCGCAAGATCGCCTATATCGTCACCGCCGTTCTGATTCTGCTTTCGTGCGTGTCGTTCGCCGTGCGCGGTTTGAACCTCGGCGCCGAGTTCACGGGCGGCCGTGCTTACGTGGTCCGTTTCGACAAGGCCGTTTCGGCCGAGGAGGTGCGCGGGCGCGTCGAGCAGGCTTTCGCCGCGCAGGCCGATGCCGACGCCGCTTCGGTCAGCTCCGAGGTCAAGCAGTACGGCAACGAGAACCAGATGCGCATCGTCACGCAGTACCGTTTCGACGACACTTCGGACGAGGCTACGGCCGAGGTCGAGCGCATCATCTACGATGCGGTCGCTCCGCTCTACTCCTATGATATTACGTTCGAGCAGTTCCGCAATACGCAGACCGACGTCAACGGTATTCTGAACGCCGACAAAATCGGTCCTTCGATCGCCAAGGACATGACCTGGAATGCCATTTATTCGGTGCTCTTCTCGCTCATCGCCATCGGGCTCTACATCACGTTCCGTTTCAAGCGGTGGCAGTGGGCTACGGGCGCTACCTTGGCTTTGGCCGTCAACGCGTTGTTCATCATCGGTCTGTTCTCCATGTTCTACGGTCTGATGCCGTTCAACCTGGAGGTCAACCAGGCTTTCATCGCCGCCATTCTGACCATCATCGGTTACGCCATCAACGACACGGTGGTCGTGTTCGACCGCATCCGCGAGTTCCTGGGGCTTTACCCGAAACGTACGTTGCGCGAGAACGTCAACAACGCCATCAACTCCACTTTGTCGCGTACCATCAACACTTCGGGTACGACGATCGTGACGTTGTTGGCCATCTTCTTCTTCGGCGGCGAGACCATCCGCGGTTTCATCTTCGCCCTCACGGTCGGTGTCGTCGTCGGTACGGCCGCCACGATTTTCATCGCTACGCCCGTGGCCTACGACTTGATGACCCGTTCGGACAGGAAGAAAGAGGAGAAATAAGATTCGTCACTTTTTCATATTGAAGGTTAGGCGGTGCACCCGGGCGAAAGCCCGGGTGCGCTGTTTTCCGCAGGGGGCAGGGCCATTTTTTGCAGGCCGGGTTTGGCGGTGCGGGCGGATTGCATTATCTTCGCAGAAAAGTTTCGTCATTCATGGAAAAGTTGGCAGCCTGGTTGCGGCGTTATGTCTCGCCCGTGTTTCTGGCGTTGTTCGTCGCGGCGTTCATATTTTGGTATATCGCCAAGCTCAGTTATACTTACAGCACCCACCTCGGGGTCCGCGTCGAGGTCGACGGGGTGCCGCTCGAAGTGTCGTGCGTCGTGCAGGGCGTCGGCACCAACCTGTTCGGTTATAAGGTCTACATGAACAAGACCTTGCGCGTCCCGCTTTCGCAGCTCAAGTACAAGTCTTCGCGCGAGGAGGGCCACGAGGGCAAAATCGTCATCGACCCCAAGTCGTTGCAGAACGCCATCGCCGTGCAGTTGAGCGACATCAAGGTGCTTTCGGTCGACGGGGTGCCCGAAATCGACAGGCCGCAGAAGCGATGATCAAGGTGGGTATTACGGGCGGTATCGGCAGCGGCAAGAGCACCGTTTGCGCGTTGTTGGCCGCCAGGGGGGCCGCCGTCTACGATTCGGATGCCGCCGCACGGCGGCTCATGGAGGAGGACGGGTTCCTGCGCGAGGGGCTTGTCGCGCGGTTCGGCGCGGCCGTCTATCGCGACGGGCTGCTCGACCGCAGTTACCTCGCCGGGGTCGTTTTCGGCAATGCGCTTGCGCTCGCCGACCTCAATGCCTTGGTCCATCCCGCCGTTAGGCGCGATTTCGAGGAGTGGGCCGCGCGGCAGACGGGCGATTACGTCGTGTTGGAGAGTGCTATCCTCTTTGAGTCGGGGTTCGATGCGGTCGTGGACCGTACGGTGGCGGTGCTGGCGCCCGCCGAGGTGCGGGTGGCGCGGGCCTGCCGCCGCGACGGAAGCCGTCCCGAAGCCGTGCGGGCCCGTATGGCGGCACAGACCGACGACGATACGCTGTGCCGCCGCGCCGACTTCACGCTGGTCAACATCGTGGAGGAGGAGTTGGAGCCTGCCGTCGACGAGCTCGACCGCCGTTTGCGCCACGAAAACCAAGTCCGACAGCATGCGAATTGATTTTTCACAGCCTTGCGTGATGGCGATTCTCAACGCCACGCCCGATTCGTTCTTCGCCGGCAGCCGCACGGTTGACGAGACGGCCATCGAGCGCAGGGTGCGCGAGTGCCTGGACCAGGGGGCCGATCTGATCGACGTCGGGGGTTATTCTTCGCGTCCGGGGGCCGACGCGGTGGTGCCCGACGAGGAGTGGCGGCGCGTCTCGACGGCGCTCGGCGTGGTGCGGCGGCTCGCTCCGCATATGCCCGTTTCGGTCGATACGTTCCGGGCGTCGGTGGCGGCGCAGGCCGCAGAGCGGTTCGGCGAGGTCATCATCAACGACATTTCGGCCGGAGAGCTCGACCCGGCCATGCCTGCCACCGTGGCGCGGCTGGGTGTACCTTATATAATTATGCACATGAAGGGCGACCCGCAGACCATGCAGACGCTGACCGACTACCGCAGCGACATCGTGACAGAGGTGTGCGGTTATTTCGGGCGTCGGGTCGCGGAGCTGACGGCCGCGGGCATCCGGCGCGGAAACATCGTCCTCGACCCCGGATTCGGATTCGCCAAAACCCTCGAACAAAATTATGAATTGTTGGCCGGACTGCACAAGTTGTGCGCGCTGGGTTTCCCGGTGCTGGCAGGGCTGTCGCGCAAGTCGATGATATACAGGGCGCTCGACGCTTCGCCTGCCGACGCATTGGCCGGAACGGTGGCCCTCGGGTGGGAAGCGCTGCGGCAGGGAGCGACGGTGCTGCGGGTGCACGACGTGCGCGAAGCGGCCGACACGGTCCGTCTTTTCGGGCTGTACGAACAAAACAGAAAACAAGCATGAAAGAAGAACAGACAACCAAGAATCCGGCGGAGAACTCCGCCGAAGCCGCATCCGGCAGCGCTACCGGACGCCGGCGCCGTTCGCGCGGACGCTCGCGCGGGCATCAGAACGGGCAGAACGCCCAGCAGGCCAGTGCGCAGAGTGCAGGCAGCGCATCGCAGAAAAGCCAGCAGAACGCTGGTCAGCGCGCACAGCAGAACAACGTCCGTCAGAACCGTCCGGGACGCGGGGCTGCCGTGAACCGCAAGCCGGGCAATCCTGCGGGCCGCAATTCCGCGGGTGGTCGTTCGTGGGGCGATTATATGCGCCAGTTGCTGGTGGTCATCGTCGGTGTGGCACTGACGCTCGCCGCGGCCGGGTTGGTCGAACGGTGGCGCGAGGCCCGGCAGGTGCGAGGCGTTATGCAGCTGGTCAGCGAGGAGCTCAAGGCCAACCGGGCCCTGACCGCAGAAGCCTGCCGCGGCTTCGCCCTGCTCGACGAGTACGGCCGCGACTATAGCCGCATTCCGGCCGATACGCTCGAAAAATACCGTTCCGACGTGGAGCGGGCCGCCGGCTTCGCGCCGCAGAGCGATGCGCTTGAGGTGCTGCGTGCGTCGGGTGCGATGGCGGCCGTGCAGGACAGGCAGCTGCTGTTGGAGGTGCTGGAATGCTACGCGTATCTGGAGCGCTTCGGGGCGGCTGTGAACAACTATAACAGCTTAGAAACGGCCTTGGGCGATTGCTTCGGGCCGGAGACGCTCGACGGCGGGGCGGTGGAACATGTAGACCGCGTGCTCCGGCAGCTCGACGAGCGATACGGCTTCGGACGATGATTCGGGCGACCGACATACGCAAGCGCTTCGGCGAGCTGGAGGTGCTCAAAGGGGTGTCGCTCGAAGTGGCGCGCGGCGAGGTGGTCTCGATAGCGGGAGCCAGCGGCGCGGGCAAGACGACGCTTCTGCAAATATTGGGCACCCTTTCGCGGCCCGATTCGGGGCGGCTGCTCATCGACGGGACCGAGCCTTTCGCCCTGGGCGACAAGGCGCTGTCGCAGTTCCGCAACGAGCGCATCGGCTTCGTTTTCCAGTTCCACCACCTGCTGCCCGAATTCACGGCGTTCGAGAACGTCTGCATCCCGGGCTTCATCGGCCGCCGTCCGCGTGCCGAGGTGGAACGCCGGGCCGACGAGCTGCTGGCGCTGATGGGCCTTTCGGCCCGTCGCGGCCACAAGCCCAGCCAGCTCTCGGGCGGCGAACAGCAGCGGGTGGCCATCGCACGGGCGCTGGTCAACTCGCCTGCGGTGCTGCTGGCCGACGAGCCCTCGGGCAACCTCGATTCGCGCAACCGCGACGAAATCCACAAGCTCTTTTTCGAGCTGCGCGACAAGTTGGGGCAGACTGTCGTCATCGTGACCCACGACGAAAATCTGGCGGCCATGGCCGACCGCCGGATTGTCATGTCCGACGGAAACATACGCTGACGTGGACGGCGAACTGCGTGCGCTGCTCGAACGGCTCTGCGACCGTTACAACCGCCCCGAATTCATCGCGGACGACCCGATTTCGGTGCCGCATGCCTATACGGACCCGGCCGACCGCGAGATAGCGGGTTTCCTGGCGGCGACCATCGCGTGGGGCAACCGCAAGTCCATCGTCCGGAGCGCTCACCGGATGATGCGCCTGATGGACGATGCTCCGGCCGACTTCGTCTGCCACGCTTCGGACCGCGAGCTGGCGCAGCTCGACGGCTATGCGCACCGCACGTTCAACGGCAGCGATTTGCGCGACTTCATCCTTGCGCTCCGTTCGTTGGAGGAACGTTTCGGCGGGCTGGGAGCGTTTTTTGAGGAGCGTTACCAGGCGACGGGTTCCATGCCGCAGGTGCTGGCCGAATTCCGGCGCGAATTTTTCGGGTGCCGCCATGCGCCGCGCTGCGAAAAACACCTTTCGTCCATCGACAAGGGGGCGGCCTGCAAGCGGCTGTGCATGTTCCTGCGGTGGATGGTGCGCCGCGACGACCGGGGCGTGGACTTCGGTCTGTGGCGGCGGATTCCCATGTCGGCGCTCTTCCTGCCGCTCGACGTCCATACGGGCGAGGTGGGGCGCGCACTCGGGTTGCTGGGCCGGCGTCAGAACGACTGGCGGGCCGTGGAGGAGATTACCGCCGCGCTCCGCGCATTCGACCCCGACGACCCCGTGCGGTTCGATTTCGCCCTTTTCGGGGCCGGAATAGACAGGAGGATGACCTTGTGACTTCGTTTCGGTTCAAACAGTTCGTTGTCCGGCAGGACCTCAGCCCGATGAAAGTCGGGACGGACGGGGTGCTGCTGGGGGCGTGGGCCACGGTGCGGGCTTCGGACCGGCGGATGCTCGACATCGGTACGGGGACGGGGCTGATCGCGTTGATGCTGGCCCAGCGGGCTCCGCAGGCACGGATTGCGGGCATCGACATCGAGGAGGTGGCCGAAGCCCGGGCCAATGCCGATGCGTCGCCGTGGGGCGAGCGGATCGAGATGGTGCAGGAGAGTGCGCAGACGTTCAGCCCCGGCGGGCGGTTCGACCTGGTCGTCTCCAATCCGCCGTTTTTCGACGGTTCGCTGCCTTGTCCCGACGCCGGGCGCACCGCGGCCCGGCATACGGTGCGGCTTTCGTTCGAGGAGCTGCGCGACGCCGCCGTGCGGTTGCTTGCGCCCGAAGGACGCTTCGCCGTGGTGCTGCCTGCGGATGCGGCGACCCGCTTCATTGCCCTTTGCTGCGGGCCGCTCGACCTTGTTCGCCGTACCGACGTCCGCACGACGCCCCGGCGCCCGGCCAAACGCGTGTTGCTCGAATTCACCCCGGCCGGAGCGGGTCCGGCGCCCGTTCCCGAACGCACGGAGCTGACCGTCGGGACGGGCGAACACGAATGCTACACCCCCGAATACCGGGTGTTGACGCGCGATTTCTACCTCAGATTTTGAACTCTTGCGAAAATTGGCTATATTTGATTTGCAAATACGTTTTGAAAAATTGCCGACTATGAAACGCTTGACAATGGCTTTTGCCTTGCTGCTCAGCACGTTCGGTGCCGCGGCGCAGAATCCGTATATCGCGCTGTTCGGCGCTGCCGAAAGCGCGCAGGGCGCGACCGTCTCCGACCCCCGCACCACGCTGGCGGTCGACGTGGTGGCCGAGTGCGACCGGATCCTTGCGGGCCCCTATGCGCGTTTTGCGCAGAAATATCTGGGTGTGCGTGCTCCGATGACCGACAAGGTGGCATGGACCCTCCGCAGTGCGTCGGTGGCCCTGTTGGCGCCGGAAAATCTGTTTGCGGAGGAGGTTCCCGAGGTTTCGGAGCAGCGCGCGGTCGCCCATGCCGTGGCGCACGACGATTTCGCCCGCATCCAACCCGACAAGGTGACGATGGGGGTGCAGTCGCTCGAAGATGCGGCGCGCAGTGCGGCCAGCACCATTTTTTCGCTGCGGCGCCACCGGCTTGAGCTCATCACGGGCGAAGCGGGGGAGAACGTCTTCGGCGAAGGACTTCGGGCGGCGCTCGACGAAATCGCGCGGCTCGAACAGGAATACCTCGAACTTTTCTTCGGCAAACATGTGGTGACGACCGAAAGCCGCCGTTATGTGGTTTATCCCCAGTCGGATAAGATGCAGTATATCGTCTGCCGTTTCAGTTCGGTCGACGGCCTGCTGCCCGAAACCGACCTCTCGGGCGACATGGTGCTGCTGCAAATCGCCCCGTCGGGGCAGGCTGTCGGAGGAATCGCGGAGGCCGAGTATAAGGAACCTTACGTGGCTTGCCGCATCGCCGACCTCTCGACCTGCACGGTCAGCTGTGCGGGCCGCGAATGCGCACGCACGGTGCTGCCGGTGTTCGAGTTCGGCAAGACGGTGCATGCGGCATTGCCGCGCCGCAAATGACCGCGGTGGACTTCACGTCGCGGATGGTGGCCCTGCTGGCCGCCATGCGGCGCGAGCGCAACGGGGCGGTGGCCGACGAAATGCGTTTTTTCGGCGCGCCCTACGGGCTGAACCTCGGGGTGAGCCTGCCTACGTTGCGCCGGATAGCCCGGGCGCAGGCTCCGGACCACGCTTTCGCGCTCTATCTTTGTTCGCAGGACGTGCGCGAACTGCGGCTTGCGGCGTTCCATATTGCCGAGCCGGAACGGCTGTCGGCCGAAGAACTGCCCCGATGGGGCGCGGCGATTGTCAACTCCGAAGCGGCCGAAGAAGCTGCTTTCGGGCTGTTGAGCCGGGCGGCGGTTTTTTCGTCGTTGTTCGACGAGTGGACCTTTTCTGAAAATCCGTTGCTTGTATACGCCGCGCTGATGGGTGCGGCCCGTCGGTCCGACGCTCCGACGGCATGGGCAGAACGTGCGGCCGAAGCGCTCCGACGCGTAGCGACGGCGGCCGAGGAGGGCGGACAGCCCGCCTATGCGGCCCGTCTCACGGCGCAGGGGGCGGCGGCGCTGCTGACCGCCATCGGGTCGCACGACGAAAAAAACCGGCAGGCGGCAATCCGCGCAGCCGGTTCCGGGGGCGACACCCCGGCCGAACGCTATCTCCGGGACGAGCTGGCGTGGCGTCTTTAGCTCTGTTCGACGCGCTCGGTCTTCTCCAGCTCCTCCAGCACGCCGACCAAATCGCTGTACCCGATGACGCCGCTGCTCCGCCAGAGGACCTCGCCCCGGCGGAAGAAGATAAGCGTGGGTACCGATGCGATGCGGTAGCGGGCGGTGAATTCGGCGGTGTCGCGGTCGTCGATGTCGACCTTGTAGACGTCGGCCCGGCCGTGCATCTCCTCCTTGAAACGGTCGATGACGGGGTGCATCATCCGGCACGGCCCGCACCAGCTGGCGAAAAAATCGACTAACGTAAGCGCATCGCGCCAGATAATCTTGTCCAAATCCTGCATTTTGAATAATGTGAAAGGTTAAACGTGATAAGTGAAAGGCGGTTTGTTCTTCTGAGGAGCCGCAGGCGACGAAGAATCTGTTTCGTCTTCCACAGCAACCGCTCGCGGGCCCGGCTGGGGCCGGACGCATCTCTGATGCGGGCCGCCGCAGAAAATAATGTATAGTTAATAAGGAATAAATGTCATGTTGAGCGTTCGTCGGTTCACTTCGTTCAGAATGACAATGAATAAAATGATTCCCCATTCACTATTCACTATGTTGTCATTCCGCCCCGCTCAATTTTTAATTCTGAATTTTTAATTTTTAGTTCATTTCCGCCCAGGTCATGACGGAATGTTTGTTGCCGGATAGTTCCTTTTCGACGTAGCTGATGGTCCGGCGGAGCCCCTCGACCAGCGGAGTTCGGGGCGACCAGTCGAGTTCGCGGCGTGCGGCGGCGATGTCGGGCGCGCGGCGCAGGACCTCGTCGGGACGCGCCGGGAGGTGGACGATGCGCGAACGGCTGCCGGTCAGGGCGATGATTTTCTCGGCCAGCGTCCGGATGGGCACTTCGTGGCTGTTGCCGAGGTCGAGCGTGCGGGTCTGTTCGGTGGGCGGGGCTTCCATGAGGCGGATCAGCCCGTCGGCCATGTCCTCCACCCAGCAGAAAGCGCGGGTCTGTTCGCCGTTGCCGTTAACGGCGATGTCGCGGTTCTGCAACGCGGCGGCAATCATCTTCATGACCACGCGTTGGTCCATGATGTCGGCGCCGGGTCCGTAGGTGTTGAAGATGCGGGCTATGCGCGTATCGACGCCGAATTCGCTGCGGTAAGCCCGGTGGAGGGCTTCCGCGGCCATCTTGCCTTCGGCCAGCATGCGGTGCGTGGAGCAGCAGTCGCGGCTCTCGGACACGGCGGTGCGGCGGTCGGTGTCGTAAACGCCGCCCGACGACCCGAAAAGCACGCGTGCATGTTCGGTCCGGGCCGTATCGAGTGCATTGATGGAACCTATGATGCTGGTTTTGAGCGATTCGACGGGCAGCGCCTTGTTGTAGCGCACCATCGAGGGCGAGGCCATGTTGTAGATTTCGTCGCATCCGATGCCGAACGCACTGACAATGTTGTGGCGCACGAACCGGAACGAGGGGTGCTGCAAGGCGCCCCTCAGCAGCGGCGAATCGGCCGCATCGCGTATATCCACGCAGAAAATCCGATGGCCCGCTTCCAGCAGGCGCAGACACAGATGGGCCCCGATGAAGCCCGCACCTCCCAATATGACGACTCTTTTTTGCATCGCTTGCTCCTTTTTAGGGGGAGCAGGAGCAAAATCTATTCCATAAAGAGCGCCCGCGGCAGTTCGCCGATGTGGCTGATGGGAACGACCTCGATGCCTTTGGGCCGTTTGATTCCCGGGGCCAGGTAGCCCGAGACGATGATGCGCCTGAAGCCCAGCCGGGCCGCTTCGCCGATGCGCTGTTCGGTGCGGGGGGCGGGGCGTACTTCGCCCGAAAGGCCGATTTCGCCGGCGCAGCAGATGCCCGGGCCGACGGGCCGGTCGTAATAGGAGGAGACGACCGCCGCGACGACGGCCAGGTCGAGCCCCGGGTCGGCGACCTTGAACCCGCCCGCGAAGTTGAGAAAGACGTCCTTCTGGAACATTTTGAGCCCGATGCGTTTTTCGACGACAGCCAGCAGCATGCTCATGCGCCGGGCGTCGAACCCGGTGGCGGTACGTTGGGGTGTGCCGTAGGCGGCACCGCTGACCAGCGCCTGCACTTCTATAAGATAAGGCCGCACACCGTCGGCCGAAGCCCCCACGGCAATGCCGCTCAGAGCTTCTTCGTAATGGGTCAGCAGGATTTCGGACGGGTTGTCGACCCCGCGCAGTCCGCTGTCGAGCATCTCGAAGACACCGATTTCGTAGGTGGCGCCGAAACGGTTCTTGATGCCGCGCAGGATGCGGTAGACGTTGTTGCTGTCGCCCTCGAACTGGAGTACGACGTCGACTATGTGTTCCAGTATCTTGGGTCCGGCAATGGCGCCGTCCTTGGTGATGTGGCCGATGATGAAGATGGACGTGGCGGTCGACTTGGCGTATTTGAGCAGCGTGGCGGCGCATTCGCGGATTTGCGACACGCTGCCCGCCGACGAGTCGAGCAGGTCGGTATAGATGGTCTGTATGGAGTCGACGACTACGACGTCGGGTTTCTGTTCGGCGATTTGGGCCACGATGTTTTCGAGTAGCGTTTCGGCGTAAATCAGGCACTCCTCGTTGTGGATGCCCAGCCGCGAAGCGCGCATCTTGATTTGTTCGGCCGATTCTTCGCCCGAGACATAGAGGGTCTTCAACCCGTTGGGCGCCAGCGCAATCTGAAGCGAAAGGGTCGATTTGCCGATGCCCGGTTCGCCGCCTAAGAGGACCAGCGAACCCGGCACCAGTCCGCCGCCCAGGACGCGGTTGATCTCGGGGTTGCCGAGGTCGATGCGCCGCAGGTCGTTCTGGCGGATTTCGCTGACGCGCTGCGGCTTGGCGGTGGGAAGCGGACCTGCGGCCGAAGCTGCTGCCGGGCCGCTTTCGCGCGCAATGATTTCCTCGGCGAAGGTGTTCCACTCGCCGCACGCCGGACACTTGCCCAGCCACTTGGGTGCTTCGTGCCCGCAGTTCTTGCAGAAATAGGCTTTCTTGACTTTGGCCATCGCTATTTGATGAAGAACCGATAGATGTCGTTGCCGTTGGCGTAGAGCAGCAGGGCCAGAATCAGCAGCAATCCGATGTATTGCGCTACTTCGAGTACTTTGTCGCTCACCTTGCGGCCCGTAATCATTTCCCAGAAGGTGAAAATCGCATGCCCGCCGTCGAGCCCGGGAATGGGGAGGATGTTCATGACGGCCAGGATAATGGAGAGAAAGGCCGTCTTGGTCCAGAAATCCTGCCAGTTCCAGCTGCCGGGGAAGATGCTGCCGATGGAGAGGAAGCCGCCGACCTCCTTGTAGAGTTCGGTTTTGGGCTGGGCGATGAGCTTGAGTTGCTGCCAGTAGGAGGCGATGGTCCGGCCCGCCTTGCGGAAACCTGCGGGGATGGACTGCCAAAAGGTGTAGTGCCGCGTGCGCGGGGTGTAGGGGTTGAGCGTCAGCACGCCGAGCGTGCCCTCGTCCGAGACGGGGAGGTCCAGCTCGACGGGGGCGCCGTCGCGCAGGAGGGTGAAGCGCAGGGTGTCGCCCGCATGGAGCTTGAGCAGGGCCCGGCTGTCGCGGAATTGCAGTTGCTCGTATTGTTGGCCGTCGGGCGTGCGGATGGCAACGATTTCATCGCTCCGGCGCAGCGCGGCCGCACCGGGCGCAACGACACTATCGATGATGAACGGTTGCCACAGGGTGAACAGATTCTCGTAGCCCCGCTCCTGCCGCATGGCGATGAGCTCGTCCAAGGGCAGGGTAAGGGCCACCTGCTCGCCGCCGCGTTCGACGACGACCGTGCGGTCGTTCTCGGTAATGAGCAGTGCGTTGAGCACCTCCATCGGGTCGTCGACGGATTGTCCGTCGACCGAAACGAAGCGGTCGCCGTTCTCGAATCCGAGCCGGAGCCCCGTTTCGTTGAACGCGTAGCCCCAGCGGGCGTCGGCGTTGGAGAAGTAGGTGTCGCCCCACGCATAGCAGATGCCGCAGTAGATGGCGATGGCCAGGACGATGTTCATCACGACCCCGGCAATCATGACCAGAAACCGTTGCCAGGCGGGTTTGGCGCGGAACTCCCACGGCTGTACGGGCTGCCGCAGCTGTTCCTTGTCCATGGATTCGTCGATCATGCCGGCGATTTTGACGTAGCCGCCCAGCGGCAGCCAGCCTAAGCCGTATTCGGTGTGGCCGCGGCGGAACTTGAAGAGCGAGAACCACGGGTCGAAGAAGATGTAGAACTTGTCGACCCGGATGCGGAAAAGGCGGGCCATGAAGAAATGGCCGAGTTCGTGAATGCCCACCAAGATGGTGAAGCAGAGGAAAAACTGGATGATTTTGATGGTGAGTTCCATGGTTGCGCTTGCTTACAGATGGAGATATTCGGCCGCCAGCCGCCGCGATTCGGCGTTGGCCGCGGCGTAGTCGTCCAAAGTCGGTGCCGCAGAGAATGCGGCACGCGTGAGGGCGTATTCGATGGCCCGGACGATGTCGGTCCAGGGGCACTGCTCCCCCAGGAACGCCGCCACGGCCACTTCGTTGGAGCCGTTCATCGTGCATGCCGCCGTGCCGCCGCGGCGCAGACAGTCGTAGGCGATGTCGAGCGCGGGATATTTGGTCCGGTCGACTTCGGCGAACGTGAGCTGCGGGTGGGCGAGGAAATCGAAATGTTCCTCGGGACGTACGGCGCGGCGCGGATAGAGCAGGGCGTGACTGATAGGCATCCGCATGTCGGGCGTGCCCAGTTGCGCCTTGATGGCCCCGTCCTCGAATTCGACCATCGAATGGACGATGGACTGCGGGTGGAGCAGGACCGCTATTTTGTCGGCCGGAGTGCCGAACAGCCAGTGGGCTTCGATGACCTCGAACCCTTTGTTGACCAGCGTGGACGAATCTATGGTAATCTTGGCGCCCATCTGCCATTGGGGGTGCCGCAGGGCCTGCCGGACGGTGACGGTTTCGAGTTGTTCGCGCGTGAAGTCGCGCAGGGAGCCGCCGCTGCACGTGATGATAAGCCGCCGCACGGGCGACTGCTCGCCCGCAAGACATTGGAAGATGGCCGAGTGTTCCGAATCAATGGGCAGAATCGGCGCCCGGTGCTCCTGGGCCAGGCGCATGACGACTTCGCCGCCGACGACCAACGATTCCTTGTTGGCCAGGGCGAGTTTCTTGCCGGCGCGCAAGGTTGCGACGGTGGGAGCGAGCCCGGCATAGCCGACCAGCGCATTGACCACAACGTCCGTGTCGCCCCCGGCGGCCACCTGCGCAACGGCTTCTTCTCCGGCGTAGACCTTGGTGTCGGTATCGGCCAAAGCCGCACGGAGGGGTTCGCAGCATGTGCTGTCGGCAATGACGACGGTGTCGGCGTCGAACTCGCGGGCCTGTGCCGCAAGCCGTTGCCAGTTACGGTGGGCCGTGAGAATGCGGACCTCGAACGAATCGGGGTTCTCGCGTACGATGTCGAGCGTCTGCTCGCCGATGGACCCGGTGGACCCGAGGATGGCTACCCGCTGGCGTGTCATCAGAAGAGGATGTAGCCTTCGGGGTCGACGGGCTTGCCGTTGTTCCAGAGCTCGAACTCGAAGAGTTCCACTTCGCCGTTGACCACCTCGGAATTGTAGCCGATGACTTCGCCCGAACGGATGCGCTGTCCCTTGGTGACGAGCGACTGCGAGAGGTGGCGGTAGATGGAAAGCAGGCTGTTGGTATGCTGGATTTCGATGATGTGGCCCGTCTCGGGGGTCCAGCGGCTGATGACCACCGTACCTTCGTCGATGGCCGTCACAGGGTCACCCGCCGCGGCGGCTACCTTGACCCCGAAACGCCCTTCCTTGATGTCGTAGTGGTCGGTGACGATACCGTCGATGGGGGTCACCAGTTCGATGGCGCGGCGCGGCGACTGCGGGGTGATGCCCCCGCCCCCGGCCAGCGAATAGGGTCCGTCGCCCTCCATCTGGATGCGCAGGGCCGAATCGGCGGCCGACGGCTTGACCAGTATCTTGGAGGTGCGCAGGCTGTCGGATGAGATGAAGGTGCGGACCACAGGCATCTTGCCGTCGAGGATCATCGAGATGTTCTCGTTGTAGGTCATCATGTCGGTCAGCACCCGTTCCATCGAATCAATGCGGATGATGTTCTGGATGATGTTCTCGCGTGAACGCCCCGCCTGCGTGCGGTAGCCCGGCAGGAATTCCAGCACCGGGGTGTAGGCGATGAGCGAGAGCAGGAGGATGAACAGCAGCAGGACGAACGACACGAAACCCGCCAGCACGCTTGCGGGCGAAAGATGTATGTGCCACTCCTCGGAATTGTCCGTGGCGTTGAGCATGGCGAAGCGGCGTTTGCGGAAGAAGTCGCGCCAGCGGTCGCGTATGGTCTGGAAAAATTTCATCGTTTAGCGTTGTTTGCCGGGATGCGGGACGTCCGGATCCCCGGGGTTGTTTCCCTGCAAAGTTAATACAACACCCGCGGACTGCCAAATTTTATTTGTCTTCCAGCCAGTTCATGAAGTCGGCCGTGCGCGAACGGCTCACGAATACCTCGAAGTCGGGCCGGGGGTCGAGGGCGACCTTGAGCCTGTTGCTCAGGTGTCTGGAAATGCCCGCGATGGAGCCGATGGAAGCGGTGCAGCTGCGCGAGAGACGGAAGAACTGCCGGGGGTCGACTTGTTCCGAAACGGCGTCGAGCGAGGTGTCGAGAATCAGCCGCCGACCGTCGGAGGTGACCAAATAGGTGTATTTCTCTTCGGCGAA
Source organism: Alistipes muris (assembly GCF_943193205.1). Lineage (GTDB taxonomy): Bacteria > Bacteroidota > Bacteroidia > Bacteroidales > Rikenellaceae > Alistipes > Alistipes muris. The sequence continues at coordinate 59,100 of NZ_CALPDD010000011.1, read as the reverse complement.
GAGGTAGGCGATTTGTTCGGTGCTGACAACCGTAATCTTGTCTCCTACGCGTACGACGAACCGTTTTTTGTACTCGCGGCCCACCTGCGCAAGGACGCTTCGCAGCAGTTCCGCATCGGGCGCCGGGTTTTCCGTTTCGAGGGCCCGGCGGCAGCGTTCGACGGCGGCCTGCAAATCTTCGGGGACGATGGGTTTGAGCAGGTAGTCGACGCTGTTGACGCGGAACGCCCGAATGGCGTAGTCGTCGTAGGCGGTGGTGATGACCACCTTGCCGCGCACTTCGGTCCGGGCGAAGATGTCGAAGCACATGCCGTCGGATAGCTGTACGTCCATGAAGATGATGTCGGGACGGTTGGCGGAATCCTGCAGCCATCCGACGGTCCCCACTACCGAGCTTTGGACGCCGGCGATGCGCAGGTCCGGAAAATGGGTTTCGATAAGGCGCCGGAGGTTGGTCTGGGCGGGGATTTCGTCTTCGACGATCAATACGTTGTACGTTTTCATAGCAGAGGAAGTTGTACGCGGAATTCGGTGTCGGTTCGCTCCACAAGGATGGGTGCGCCCGCCGTGTCGAGATATTGTTGGCGGATGTTGCGCAGGCCCACGCCCGTCGATGCGGGGGCGTTCATGCGGAGCTGGAGGTTGTTGCTGACGGTGAGCCGGTCGCCCGCGGCTGCGATGCGGACGTGCAGGGGCTGTTCGGGGCTCACGACGTTGTGTTTGATAGCGTTTTCGATGAGCAGTTGCAGGCAGCAGGGTACGACATAGCGCCGAAGCAGGGGCCGGGGAATGTCGACCTCGACCTCGAATCCCTTGGTGAACCGTTCTTGCAGGAGGTCGATATATTGGCGGGCGAATTCGAGTTCCTCCTCCAGGGGTACCAGCTGTTCGTCGGCTTTTTTGAGCATGTAGCGGTATGTCGCGGCGAGTTTGCGGATGAACGCACTGGCCCGCTCGGTCTCGTGTTCCTGAACGAGGTAATCGAGGATGTTGAGCGAATTGAACAGGAAGTGGGGGTTGATCTGCTGTTTGAGCCGGTCGTAGTGGAACAGCGCGCGGTGTTTCTTGCCGCGTTCCGAGCGGAGTTCGCGGTGGCTCTCGATGACGTAGACCGCGAGCTGGAGCATGGCGTAGACGACGATGTCGACGAGCAGCACGACGGTATAGAGCCGGAAGAAGTGGCGGGCCGACAGGGCGGCGCCGTTGCCCTGCGGCAGGCCGAAGTAGACGGCGGCCGTGAGCAGGAGGACGAACCCGAGCGTGAAGAGGGCCGAAGCGGCGAGCCGCAGGCCGCGGCGGCGGAAGAGGCGCGCTCGTTGGTTGACGAAGATGATGTTGCCGCAGAACATCGTCATCAGGGCGAGGGTGTTGCCCAGCAGGCGGTAGAATTCGGGATAGATGCCCTGCTGCTCGAAGTAGGGCGAACTGAAAAGGCTGGTGTAGAAGATGCGGAACAGGAGGATGGCGGCGACGCTGACGACGATTTGCCGCGTGGACGGCGACCACTGCATGCGGCGGCTGGTCTGCGGATTGCGCGAGCGGGCGAAAGCGTAGGTCAGCCAGCCTATCAGCTCGGTGACTATGGCTGTCGTGATGGCCGGGGCTGCGATTCCGCATCCGAGCAGCTGCTCGAAGAAGCGGGCGCCGTAGATGCCGAACAGGTAGGCGACGAAGATGCAGATGAGTGCCAGCGTGGCCACCAGTTCGACCCGCAGCCCGCGCCGCACCGAGACGATAAGGATCATCGAGAGGGTCAGCACCGTAAGCGGTACGTCGTCGACGTAATTGAAAATTCGGCTCAGCACCGCCACGGCGACATGCGCCGCCGCAAAAAGGTGGATGACCGCAGGAATGGTTATCGAAGGTCGCTTCATGGTCCGGGATTGTACGAATCCGAATCTAAAATTAGTGTTTTTCGGCGGAAATTCCAAATCCGGCGGTGAAATGGATAAGTTTTTTTAGTCATCTTGCCTTTTGTTGCCTTGTCATTCTGAGCGTCAGCGAAGAATCTTTCTTTTCGCGGAATTAGGAATAGATGTTTAACTGCGCTGCGCTTGTTTTCCTCCTCCTTGCATGGCAGAGACTGCTTGCAGGCTATGCCCATGCTTCGTTCGTTGGTTCGCTCCGTTCAACATGACATTCTGCTGTCATTCTGAGGAAAGGCGGAGCCTTGACGAAGAATCTGCTTCCTTGTTCTCATAATTATTCATTGCATTCGTCCTGCGGAACCGGCCGTTCGTCGGGCGAATCGTGCAGTTCGTCGGCGGGGCGGCGGGGGATTTGCGGATTTTTATATAGTTTTATATACCGAAACCGAAAACTACACGAACCAATGATGAAAAAACCGCGCTTGTCCTTTTGGCAGATATGGAATCTGAGCTTCGGGTTCCTCGGCGTTCAGATCGGTTATTCGTTGCAGAATTCCAATACGTCGACCATCTTCGAGTCGCTGGGCGCCGACCTTTCGCACCTGAGTTATTTCTGGCTCGCGGCACCCGTGGCCGGGCTCGTCATCCAGCCCATCGTCGGGTTGTTCTCCGACGGGACCTGGACCCGCTGGGGGCGCCGCATCCCGTTCATCCTGGGCGGGGCCGTCGTTTCGGCGCTGGCGCTGGCCTTGATGCCCAACGCTCCGTTGCTGTTGGCTTTCGCGCCGCTCGCGATGGGGGCGTTCATCCTGTTGTTCATGGATTTGTCGTTCAACGTGACCATGCAGCCGTTCCGCGCCTTGGTCGCCGACATGCTCGACGATTCGCAGAAGACCAAGGGCTATGTGGTCCAGACGTTCCTCATCAACCTCGGGGCCATCGTCGGGGCTGTGCTGCCGCTCATTCTGACACGTTGCGGCGTCTCCGACGAGGTGGTGCCCGGCCAGGTCGCGCAGCATATCGCGTGGTCATATTATATAGGTGGGGCTATCTTGTTGCTGACGGTGCTTGTCACCGCGTTCAAGACCAAGGAGTATCCGCCCGAGGAGTTCGCCCGCTATAACGACGGGACGGTCGGGGAGACGGTTGAAAAGCCCTCGTTCATGGAGTTGATGCGCAATGTGCCCCGGGTCATGTGGCAGTTGGGCGTCGTGCAGTTCTTTTCATGGGCCGCGCTGTTTCTGATGTGGACCTACCTCAAGCCTGCCATCACCGGCGTGGCGACCGACGGGGGCGTGCTCCTCTCCGAGGGCGAGGCCCAAACGTGGGTCGGCGTGCTCAACGGCACCTATCCCGTGCCTGCCTGCATCGCGTCGCTCTTCATTGCGGGCATCGCGTCCAAGTGGGGCAACAAGTTCGTCTATGCGCTTTGCCTGCTGTGCGGCGCCGCCGGGTTCGTCGGGCTCTGTTTCCTGAGCGACAAATATGCGCTGATGATTCCGATGGCGGGCATCGGCGTGGCGTGGGCCGGCATCCTGGCCATGCCCTATGCCATCCTCTCGCAGTCCGTCGAGGCGCGCCGGATGGGGGTCTACATGGGCATCTTCAACTTCACCATCACGGTGCCGCAGATCGTCGTCGGACTGACGGGCGGTCTGATCGTGAAGTATCTGTTCGGCGGACAGCCGTTGGCCATGATTGCGCTGGCCGGAGTCTTCATGTTGTTGGCCGCCGTGTCGGTGGGTTTCGTCCGCGAAAAATAGTTATCATCCTATGATTACCTGCTGTATCTTCGATTTGGACGGGGTTATAGTCGACACCGCCAAGTATCATTACCTTGCCTGGGCCGCATTGGCCCGTGAGTTGGGTTTCGAGTTCACGCCCGAGCAGGGCGAAGCCACCAAGGGCGTCAGCCGTATGGCGTCGCTCGACATCGTGCTGCGTGCCGGAGGGTTGGAAGAGCGTTTCACGCCCGAGGAAAAGGAGCGCCTGGCCGCCGAGAAGAATGCCCGTTATCTGGAGTACATAGGCCGCATGACCGCTGACGAAGTGTTGCCGGGCGTCCTGCCGTTTTTGCAGGAGCTCAAGGCCCGTGGGGTCAAAGTGGTGCTGGGTTCCGCGTCGAAGAACGCCGGGGTCATCCTCGACCGCTGTGGCCTGCGTCCCTTGTTCGACCACATCGTCGACGGCACGCTCGTGAGCAAGGCCAAGCCCGACCCCGAAGTTTTCGCCAAGGGGGCCGAACTGGCCGGCGAAGCGCCCGCCGCGTGCGTGGTCTTCGAGGATGCCGCGGCAGGCATCGAAGCCGCCACGCGCGCCGGCATGCGCTCGGTGGGGGTGGGCGGCAGTCCGCTGCTCTGCAAGGCCACCATGCAGCTGCCCACCTTCGAGGGCTTCACGTTGGAGATGTTACGTAACCAAATTGACTAATTCCGATATGAACCAATTTATCAAGACCGACCCGTGGTTGCTCGTCGAGGAGCGTTTCGACCCGGCCCGCGTCAAGTCGTCCGAATCGCTCTTCGCGCTGGGCAACGGCGTGATGGGCGGCCGGGCCAATTTCGAGGAGCCCTATTCGGGCGAATCGCTCCAAGGCAACTACATAGGCGCCATCTACTATCCCGACAAGACGCGTGTGGGGTGGTGGAAGAACGGTTATCCCGAATACTTCGCCAAGGTGCTCAATTCGGCGTTTTGGATCGGCGTGGGGGTGGAAGTCGACGGCGAGCCGCTCGACCTGGCCCGCGTCGAGGTGCTCGCGTTCCGCCGCGAGCTGGACATGCGGCGTTCGGTGCTCACACGGCGGATGACCGTGCGGATGCCGTCGGGCGTGGAGGTCGAGGCTGAAATCGTGCGTTTCCTCTCGTTGCAGCGCCGCGAGCTGGGCGTCATCCGTTATGCGGTGCGGCCCCTCAACAAGGCGGCCGAAATCACTTTCGCGCCGTTCATCGACGCCGACGTGCGCAACACCGATGCTAATTACGACGAGAAGTTCTGGGAGCCCGTGGCTACCGACGGCGACGCCGTGCAGAGCCGCACCAAGAAAAGCGGCTTCGACGTGGCATGGGCCCAGCGCGTGGTGCTCGACGGCGCCGAATTTCGGTGCGATACCAAGCCCGAGCGGGTCTGCCATTCGGCTTCCGTTCGCCGCGAGGCGGGCGAGTGGGCTGTCCTTTATAAATATGCGGGCATCTGCTCGTCGCTCAACCACAAGCCCGGCGAGTTGATGGCCGCCGCGCGCGCCGTGGCGGCCGACGGTGCCGCCGCCGGGTTCGACGCCCTGCTCAAAGAGCAGGAGACCGCGTGGGCCGCCCGCTGGCACAGCTGCGACATCGAAATCGGGGGCGACGATGCCGCCCAGCAGGGTATCCGCTTCTGCATCTTCATGTTGCTGCAAACCTACACAGGCGTCGATACGCGCCTGAACATCGGCCCCAAGGGCTTCACGGGCGAGAAGTACGGCGGCGTGACCTATTGGGACACCGAGGCCTACTGCCTGCCGTTCTACATGGCGACGGCCGGGCCGCAGGTGGCGCGCGAGTTGCTCGTCTACCGTTACAACCAGCTCGACAAGGCCATCGAGAACGCCGCCAAGTTGGGTTTCCACAGCGGGGCCGCGCTCTATCCCATGGTCACCATCAACGGCGAGGAGTGCCACAACGAGTGGGAGATCACTTTCGAGGAGATTCACCGCAACGGTGCCATCGCCTACGCCATCTTCAATTATATCCGTTACACAGGCGATAAAAACTACCTGGCCGAGGGCGGTGCCGAAGTGCTGCTGTCGATAGCCCGTTTCTGGGCTCAGCGCATCACCTGGTCCGAAGCCCGCAAGCAGTATGTCATGCTGGGCGTGACGGGTCCCAACGAGTACGAAAACAACGTCAACAACAACTGGTACACCTCCTACATCGCCTGCTGGTGCCTGCGCTATGCGGCCGAGGCGGTCGCGTGGGTGCGGGAGAACAGCCCCGAAGCCTACGCCGCCATCTGCGCGAAGCGCTCGTTCGACGAGCAGGCCGAGACGGCCAGGTGGCTCGAAATCGACCGCAACATGTACTTGGGCGAGGACCGCGAACTGGGCATCTTCCTCCAGCAGGACGGTTATCTGGACAAGGAGCAGGTGCTCGTCAAGGACCTCGACCCCGCGGAGCGGCCCATCAATCAGAAATGGTCGTGGGACCGCATCCTGCGTTCGTGCTTCATCAAGCAGGCCGATGTGCTGCAAGGGCTCTATCTGTTCCGCGACAGGTTCGACGAGGGTACGCTGCGCCGCAACTTCGATTTCTACGAAGCCCGCACGGTGCACGAATCGTCGTTGTCGCCCTGCGTTCATACGATTCTCGCCGCCCAGTTGGGGCTGATGGACAAGGCCTACGAACTTTATCTGCGCACGGCGCGTCTCGACCTCGACGACTACAACCGCGAGGTCGAGGAGGGCTGCCACGTCACCTCCATGGCCGGTTCGTGGCTGGCCGTGGTCGAGGGTTTCGGCGGCATGCGCATCGTCGACGGCGTGCTGTCGCTGGAGCCCCGTCTGCCCGAGGCATGGCAGCGGCTGGCGTTCCGCATCGATTACCGGGGCCGGGTGCTCTCGGTCGAAGCGACGCACAACCGCGCCATTGTTTCCTGCGAGGGCGAGCCCGTCGAAATCCTGCTTTGCGGCGAACGGCTGAAAGTCGACGGTCGGACCGAACGTTCTATGAAATAAACGATACAATCCAACAACCTATTATTCACTAACACAAACGGCTTTATGCGAAAAATTCTGGCTATGTGTTTGGGTGTCATGATTTTATGTGTCTGCACCCCCCCCCTCGCACTCGCCCGGCAGGGCAGTTACGAGGTCAAAGGCGTCGTCGTCGACGCTTCCGGCAATCCGGTCATCGGAGCCACCGTGGTGGAGCTGGGAACCACCAACGGTACGTCGACCGACTTCAACGGACAGTACGTGCTGTCCGTCAAGGACGGTAATTCCGCCGTCCAAATCAGCTTCATCGGCTATAAGAACTTGGAGCGCGTCGCTTCGTCGGCCGACCTGGCACGCGTAGTGCTCGAGGAGGACCTCATGTCGCTCGACGAGGTGGTGGTCATCGGTTACGGCGCCGTCAAGAAGAACGACATGACCGGTTCGGTCATCGCCGTCAAGGCCGAGGAAGTCAACCGCGGTGCCCTTACTTCGCCGCAGGAACTCTTGCGCGGCAAGGTGCCGGGCGTGAACATCGTCTCGGGCAACGGAGCTCCCGGTGCAGGTGCCGAAATCCGCATCCGCGGCGGCGCATCGCTCTCGGCGAGCAACAACCCGCTGATCGTCATCGACGGCGTACCCGTGGCCAACGACGCAGGCCCGGGCATGTCCAACGGACTGGCGATGGTCAACCCCAACGACATCGCTTCGTTCACCGTTCTGAAGGACGCTTCGGCCACGGCCATCTACGGTTCGCGCGCATCGAACGGCGTCATCCTCATCACCACCAAGAAAGGCGAGGGCGGCAAGCCCCGCGTCTCCTACAACGGCAGCGTCTCGGTCAAGCATAACCACAAGACCATGGAGATGATGAACGCCGCCCAGTTCAAGGAGTACATTCTCGGCACCTATCCCGACTTGGCCGACAAGTCTTCGGCACTCTTCGGCACGGCCGACACCGATTGGCAGGACCTCATCTACAAGGTCGGCATCGCCACCGACCACAACGTGTCGGTCTACGGTTCGGCGCTTCAGAACAAGTTGCCTTACCGCGCATCGGTCGGCTACACCTACGACGGCGGTACGCTCAAGACGTCGGACAACCAGCGTGTGACCGTCGACCTCAACCTGTCGCCCAAGTTCTTCAAGGACCATCTGACGGTCAACCTCAACGCCAAGGGTATCTACAACCGCGGCAACTATGCCGACGGCGGTGCCATCGGCGCGGCGGTCTACTTCGACCCCACGCAGGACCCCTACCACCGGACCGCCGACGGGGCTGTCGACTACGCCACCAACAACGGTTATTTCAACTGGGAGAGCAACCTGGCCGACACCAGCCCGCTGTCGCTGCTCTACGACAAGTGGGACGGCAACCATTCGTACCGTGCGCTGGGCAACCTCCAGTTCGACTATAAGGTCCACGGGCTCGAAGAGCTGAGTTTCAACCTCAACCTCGGTCTCGACATCACCACCACCTCGGGCGACAAGGGCAACAATCCCGGTTCGATCATGGCCAACCGCGACGGCGACAGCGCCTACAAGGGCTTCGGCCGCTTCGAGGACTACAAGAACCTCCACCGCAACCAGTTGCTTGAGTTCTACGCCAATTACGCCAAGGAGTGGGGCATCCACAACTTCAGCGCCATGGCCGGTTATTCGTGGGCCGAGAACTACGCTTCGACCGATTCGCACTTCTACGGCCGCATCGCGCCCACCGAGGAGACCCGTCCGTGGGATTCCAAGCTCATCAACTTCACCCATTCGGCTTACCAGGACGTGTTGGTATCGTTCTACGGCCGTCTGAACTATTCCATCGACTCGCGTTACCTCTTCACTTTCACCATGCGTGCCGACGGTTCGTCGCGTTTCGTGGGCGACAACCGCTGGGGTTACTTCCCCTCGGCCGCCGCCGCGTGGAACATCGCGCAGGAGAAATTCCTCAGGGATTCCGACGTGGTATCGGCCCTCAAGCTGCGTTTGGGCTGGGGCGTCACGGGCCAGCAGGACTTCGACGACCGCTATGCGGCCCGTTCGTATGCCGAAATCTCGAAAGACCCCGCCACGCAGTATCCGCTGGGCCCCGACGAGTGGTATTTCCCGCTCAAGCCCCATGAATACAACGAAAGTCTGAAGTGGGAGGAGACGACCACTTACAACGTCGGTCTCGACTTCGGGTTCCTCAACGGCCGCATCAACGGTTCGGTCGATGCCTATTACCGCAAGACCGACGACATGCTTTCGCGCGTGGCCGTGCCGCTGGGCGGCAACTTCTCGAACTACGTCTATCAGAACATCGGTTCGATGAAGAACAAGGGCGTCGAGGTTTCGCTCAACTTCGTGCCCGTGCAGACCAAAGACTGGCACCTCAGCATCGGGTTGAACGGTACGTTCCAGAACACCGAAATCACGGCCCTGCCTTCGGATGCCATCGACGTGGGCGGTGCCGGCGGCGGTACGGGCAACACGGCCCAGCGCCATGTGGTCGGTTATGCGCCCTATACCTTCTACCTGTGGCAGCAGGTCTACGACGCCGACGGCAACGCCGTTGAAAACGCCTTGGTGGACCGCGACGGCGACGGTCAGATCACCAACGCCGACCGTTACATGACCAACAAGAGCCCCAACCCCGACTTCTACTACGGTATCAACCTCAAGCTGACCTACAAGAACTGGGACTTCGGTTTCAACGGCCACGGTACGGTGGGCAACTACATGTTCAACGACGTCATGCGCCGTTCGGCCACGTCGTACTACCGCGATCTGATCGGTAAGGGCTTTCTGACCAACACGCAGCCCGTTGCTTCGCGCTACGGCTTCACGTCGAGCGCTTCGACGCCCCAGTGTCTGTCGGACCTCTTCCTCGAGGATGCGTCGTTCTTCCGCATGGACGACATCAACTTGGGCTACACGTTCCGTAACGTGGCCAAGCAGGGGCTGTCCATTCGCGTGGCCGCAGGCGTGCAGAACGTCTTCGTGCTGACGAAATACAGCGGCCTCGACCCCGAAGTGTCGGTGGCCGGTGGTATCGACGGCAACGTCTACCCGCGTCCGCGCATCTATAGCCTGCGCGTAGGCATCAACTTTTAATCCGAGGAGTTCACGACCATGAAAAAACATATTTTATTCGCATTTTGCGCGGCTCTGTCGTTCACCTCTTGTCTGGGCGACCTCGAACAGAACCCGCTTTCGGATACGACCGTTCCCAACGGCGAAATCTACTCCAATCCCGTTTTGCGCAAGGGCCAGCTGGCCAAGATCTACGGCGGTTTCACCCTCGTCGGACAGTCCGGCGCAGGCAATGCCGACATCCAGGTCGGCGACGCCGGAGCTTCGGAGTTCCTGCGTGCATGGTGGTCCATCCAGACGCTCTCGACCGACGAGGCCCACTGCGTCTGGTCCGACGCTTGGGTCAAGGAGATTTGCAACGACACCTGGACCTCGACCAAGAACGACGCCATCTATGCGGCTTACACGCGTGGCATGATGATGATTTCGTATGCCAACGAGTTTTTGCGCAACACCAACGACGGCGACCCCGAGGTGGCGACCGAGCGTGCCGAGGTCCGCTTCCTGCGTGCTTACGCTTACTGGGTGTTGCTCGATTGCTTCGGCAACCCGCCTTTCGTCCTCGAAACCGAGGCCGTGGGTGCCGCCAAGCCCAAGCAGACCGATCCCGTGGCGCTTTTCGGTTGGCTCAAGTCCGAGTTGGAGGAGCTGACCGGGGAGAATTCCCACCTCAAGGCTCCGCATACGCAGGTCTATCCGCGCATCGACAAGGGTGCCGCCTACGGTCTGCTGGCCCGTCTGTGCCTGAACCACAAGACTTATCTGGGCAAGGAGGACAACGCCATCTATACCGAGGCCATGGATGCCGCCAAGGAGGTGATCGCCGCCTATGAGTTGGCCAACCACTACGAAGCGCTCTTCATGGGCGACAACGGCGAGAACCCCGATGCGCGCAAGGAAATTGTCTACGCTTCGTGCTACGACGCTACCAAAACCCAGTCCTACGGCGGTGCCACTTATCTGATCGCCGCCAGCCAGGGCAATCTCAAGGACGGCGACAACCTGCGGCTCGGTACGTCGGAAGCGTGGGCGGGTCTGGTCACTTCGACGCAGTTCGTGTCCAACCTCGTAGGACAGGGCCAGGCCGACGCGGCCGAGACGGGCAAGGAGCCCGAATTCACCTCGGTCGACAACCGCGCGCTCGTGTCGCTCCGTTTCTCCGATGACAAGACGATGAACGGTTCCGACTTCACCGCCGGCTGGCATGTCTGGAAATTCAACAACAACCGTTTCCTCGACCCCAATACCGATTACTCGAAACTCGAGTTGTTCGTCTCCATCGACTTCCCGATGATTCGCGCGGCCGAAATGTACCTCGCCTATGCCGAGGCCAAGGCCCGCATCGACGGCGGTTCGACTTCCGATGCTGCGGCCGTGGGTTATGTCGCTGACATCCAGAAGCGCGCGGGTATCTCGCAGACTTCGGGTCCGGTGACGCTCGACAACATTTTCACCGAGCTCACCCGCGAGTTCTATTGGGAGGGCTTCCGCCGCACGACGCTCATCCGTTTCGACCGCTTCACGTCGGGCAACTACCTGTGGCCGTTCAAGGGCGGCGTCGCATCGGGTCAGGCGCTCGCCGACCACCTCCGGCTCTTCCCCATTCCGTCCGACGACCTGCTGGTCAACGGCAATCTGGTGCAGAACCCCGGCTATTAGTGTTCAACTCCAAACATTGCAAACGATGAAATTTCTCAGATACATATCCTGCGCTGCGGCGGCGTTGTCGCTGCTGGCGTGCCAGGAGGTCGACAAGACCTGCGCCTTGGCGCCCGATGCGGTCGTTGCGCCCGTGCTGGACGAACATTCCGACATCCTCGTCGACGCCGACAACCTCTCGTCGGAGGTCACTTTCACGTGGCGTGCCGCCGATTACGGTTATCCCGCCGCCGTGGCCTATTCGCTCTACTGCGTCTACGGTGAGGAGGAGCCCTACCAGGTAGGCGAATCCGCCACCACTTCCTATACCCTCAGCAAGGAGACGCTCAACAACGCGTTGGTCAACAGCAAGGGGCTGAACGTGCCTGCCGACGAGACTTCGACGGTCTTCTTCTACGTGGTGTCGTCGATTTCGACCGCCCAGGAGAGCGCCTATACCAAGAAGTCGAACGTCATCGGGCTCGACATCACCACCGTCAAGTCGACTTCGGCGCCGTGGATACGCCGTCCGCTCTACGTGCCCGGCGGGCATCAGGGCTGGACGCCCGCAACGGCTCCCGTGCTGTGGGAGACGGCCGAGAACAGCGATGTTTACGAGGGTCCGGTCTACCTGGTTCCGGCCGGTGCGACGGCCGCAGTCTGCGAGTTCAAGTTCACCGACACCCCGGGATGGGACGGCGGCAACTTCGGCGACAGTCTCGATGCGCTCGGGAACAGCGGCGGGTCGGGCAACCTGAGCGTGGCGCCCGGTACCTACTGGGTCAAGGTGACCCTCACTTCCGACCACTCGACCGGAAGCGCCAAGCTGACCCCGATTACCGCCATCAGCGTGGTCGGTGCTTACAATAGTTGGGCCGATGACGACGTCGAGCTGAGGCTCGCCGGACTGCCCGCCGCACCCGTGGATGCTGAAGACCCCGGGTATCCGGCTTATGAGGCTGCGCACAACGCCGCCGTCAACGCTCAGATTTGGGAGTGCACGATTCCTGCTTTCACGGGCGGCGAGTTCAAGTTCCGCCTGAACCACGCGTGGGCCGACAGCTGGGGCGGCGACAACCTCGACCATATCAACTATAACGGCGGCAACTGCTCGACCACTTTGACGGGCAACGTGCGTTTCGCCATCGACTTCCACGGCGACATCGCCGCGTTGGCCGAGGATACGACCAACCCGTCGCCCGTGTCGGCTGTCGTTGCGAAAGTCGAATAACCATCGGCCGGGCCGGCGGTGCCTTCGGGTTGCCGCCGGCCTTCCAAACCCTAAAAAACAGACAATATCATGAAAATTCTGAAATATATCTTGTCGGCCGCCGCGTTGCTTTCGCTGGCCGCGGCTTGCAGCCACGACCCCGAGGAGATGACCGTAGGGTCGGCCGATCCCGTCATCGCTCCGCACAGCGCCGTGACGGTCAACAACGCTACTGCGGACGAGACTTTCACCTTGGTGTGGTCGCCCGCCAAGTTCGGGGCGTCCGTGGGGGTCGGGTACACCGTTTCGGCCAAGTCGGGCGCAGGCGAGTACGTCGTTCTGGGTACGACCGAAGCCTGCTTCTTCTCGACGACCAATGTCGCGCTGTTCGATGCCGTGGGCATCGCTCTGACAGGTTCCTACGACGTGACTTTCAGCGTCGAGGCCCTCTCGGCCGCAGGTGATGCTCGCATGGCGCAGCCCCGGGCGGTGCATTTCGTCTACGACAAGAAGACCTACCTGCATCTGATCGGTTCGTACAACAACTGGGCTACCAACGCTTCCATGTCGCGCGTGTTGCAGGGCGAGGACGGCATCTTCCGCGGTTTCGTCTTCTTCCCGGCCGACGGCGAGTTCAAGTTCGCGTCGCAGCCCAACTGGGACGGCACCAACTACGGTGCGGGCGAAGAAGCCGGTACGATTTCGACCGACGGGGGCGCCAAGAACATTTCCGTCGCCGCCAACCTCTACTACGTGACGGCCGACATCGACAAGCTGGTTTTTACGATGGAGCCGGTGACGGTATCGGTGGCTCTTGGCGACCGCGATGAAAAGATGGTCTACAATGCCGCCGACAAGACGTGGGTGGCTATCGCCGACGTCAGCGAGGGCGAGAGCTATACGCTCAAGTTCAGCGGCGTCGACGGGCTCGCCCTCGGCGGCGAGGAAAAGAACCTCGAATTCGGCGGCCAGTCCCTCGCGACGGCTGCGGGCGGAATCGTCAGCTTCAAGCTCTCGATTTTCGATTATCCCTATTCCGTGGCCGTGGGCGAGGTGACCGAGGATGCCGGAAAGCTCTACGTGGCCCATTCGGTCAACGGCTGGAATTACTTCGAGGCCCCGGCGCTCACGTTGCTTGAGGAGGGCAAGTTCTACGGGCTCATGAACTTCGTCGGCGCCGCGTCGCCCGAGGTGTTGCTCGCGCGCTTGCAGTCGCCGCTGGGTACGCAGTACGGCGGTACGGCCGCTGCGCTGGAGACTTTCGCCGGCGGGGCCGAAGCTACGTCGATTGCCGCCACGGCCGGTTTGCGTTTCTATGCCGTCGACCTCTCGGACGAAACGACCCAAGTGCTCTATGACACCGAAATCACCGCCGCCGCCGTCCTGCCCAAGGGGGTCGATGCGCCCATCGCCATGACGGCCGACGGCGCGGGTAAATGGACGCTGACCCACGAGTTCGAGAAGCCCGGCAAGATTTCGATTCAGCTCAACGGCGGCACGATTACGTGCGGCGGCACCGATTATCCGGCCGTGTTGGGCGGCAGCTGCGGCAGTCTCGTGCTCGACGGCGCCATGCTCAACATGGCCAAGGGCGAACACGAGCTCGTGCTCGACTTGACTACTTCGCCCATGACCCTCTCCATCGACGGCAGTACGGCCGACCCGGTGCTCTTCCCCGAGACTATCGGCGTGACGGGCGACTTCGGCGACATCGACTGGAAGGCCGATGCGGCTCCGCAGCTGGCCGGCGACATCGAGACCGGCAAATATTGGGGCTATGTCTCGATGTACGGGCTGACCCACGGTTTCAAGTTCACCTACGGAAGCACTTGGGTGCCCGGACAGGCTGTTGAGGGTGCCGACAACGAATTCACGCTCGGTGCAGGCGACAACATGATGATCGCCGACGGTCTCTACCGCTGGGATGTCGACCTCGACGCCATGACCGCCAAAGCTACGCCGCTCACTAAAGTCGGCCTGATCGGCAGCGCTTTCGGTGCCGACGGCTGGTCCGACGACCAGGTGGAGTTGCTGCGCGACGCCACGGACGGTCTCTACAAGGCGGCGGGCGTCACCTTCGTCGACGGCGTCATCAAGGTGCGTTTCAACGGCGAATGGACGTATAATCTCGGCGGCGCGTTGGACAACATGGTTCACAACGGTGCCGATGTGACCGTCACGGCCGGTAAGTTCGACCTTGCGCTCGACCTGACCCACACGCCCCACAAGCTGACTTTGACGGCGGCCGAATAGGCGCCCCGTTCTTTGACCGGCGTGCCCTGACCGGCACGCCGGTTTCTACTATCCTAACCGAATATTCTGCCATGCTACGTTATTTCCTGCTTTGTGCCGCCTTGCTGGCGGCGGCCTGCAACTCCGACAAACCGGGCGGCATCCCCGGTCCCTCTCCCGAACCTTCCGGCAAGGACATCGTCGACCAGGTGTCGCAGTACGACGCGCGGCCTTTCGACGGCGAGAAGCGCGCCGGGGTCTTCTACGAAATCTATGTCCGTTCGTTCGCCGACAGCGACGGCGACGGCATCGGCGACCTGAACGGCGTCACGGCCAAACTCGATTATCTCGACGACCTGGGCGTGGCGGGCATCTGGCTGCTGCCCATCTACACCTGCGATTCGGAGCACGGCTACGACGTCATCGACTACACGGCCGTCAATCCCGACTACGGCACGCTCGCCGACCTCGAAAACCTCGTCGCCGAGGCTCATAAGCGTAAAATCCGCGTCATCCTCGACTTCGTGCCCAACCACACGTCGCATTATTGCCCGTGGTTCGTCGAGGCCTGCAAGAGTGCGGGCAGCCCTTACCGTGATTTCTACCACTTTTCGCAGACCGCCAAACCGGGGTGGATCGCCGTGCCGTCGGGTACGACCGACTGGTTCTATCAGGGCGTCTTCGACCGTTCGATGCCCGACCTCAACTACGGTCCCGCCGCTTCGTGCGAGCAGAGCGGTGCGTTCGTCGCGCTGACCGACGCCGCCAAGTTCTGGGTCGGCAAGGGGGTCGACGGCTTCCGGCTCGACGCCGTGAAGCACATCTACGACAGCGACACTTCGGACGAGAATCCCACGTGGCTGGGTAAGTTCTATTCCGAGCTCAACGCCCATTTCCAGGGCAAATCGGCTCTCGGGTTCAAGGACATCTACATGGTAGGGGAGTGCTGGATGGCCACCGAGCAGATGGCCGGGTATTACAGGGGATTGCCTGCGCTGTTCGACTTCACGGCGTGGGCCGACCGCCTGCTCTACGCCCTCAAGAACGACCACGCCAAGTGGTTCCCCAAGGACATGATCGCCGAGCGCGAGGTTTTTGCGGCCGAGCGCCCCGATTTCATCCAGGCCACCAAGCTCTCCAACCACGACGAGAGCCGCGCCCGCACCGAGGTCGGAGGTTCGCACGCCGTCTCGCTCCAACGCTGCAAGATGGCTGCGGCCGTGTTGCTCACGTCGGTGGGTTCGCCTTATATCTACTACGGTGAGGAGCTCGGTTTCTTCGGCGACAAGACCGAAAAGGGCGGCGACCGCAACGTGCGCGAGCCGATGCTCTGGAAGCCCAAGGCCGAGGATGCGGAGCGTCCGACCTGGATTTCGTCGACCAAGAACACCGACACGGGCGTGGGCAGCGTGGCCGTGCAGGCCGAAAGCGCCGCATCGCTCTACAACGTCTACCGCAAGTTCATGCGCCTGCGCAACACCTATCCCGCGTTGGCCGAGGGCGCCATCGAGTTGCCCGAGTGGTTCGACGACGCTTCGTCGGCCGACAAGCAGGTGATGGCTTTCTACCGCACGGCCGGAAGCGAGAAGTTGCTGGTCGTGCACAACGTCTCCGCCACGCAGTGCAGCTATGCGTTCAAGGGGGCTGTCGCAGCTCCCGTGGCCGACATGAACGGTGTGGCGCTCTCTTCGCAGGGCGACAGCCATACGCTCACGATGCCGCCTTATTCTTCGATTATCCTGGAAATGCAGTCCCGATGAAACGTTTCGTCTTTTTGTTGGCCGCCGCCGCGCTGGCGTGCGGCTGCCGCAGCCGGGTTTTCCCGGATTTGCCCGCTGCCGGAAATGCGCAGCCCGTCGTCCCCGCCTTGTTGCAGGCGGGCGAAAACCGTTTGTTGCTGACCGATTACTTCCCGCAGTGGGAGCAGGCCGATTCGGTCACTTCCGCAGCGCTGGAGGTGGTTCCGGCCGCCGATGACTGGTCGGAGTTCGTCGTCACGGCGCCCGAGGGGCCGTTCGTCGCCACGTTCGAGGCGTGGACCGGGGGGCGTGCTCTCTCCGTGGCCGCGCTCGGCGGACCGAGGTCCGAAGCGTGGGCCTTCAGCGAGGGGTGCGACGGCCGGAAAGTGTTCGTGAAAACTTCGCAGAAACCCCGCAAGGCGGTGGCTTTGTGGCAGAACTGCCGTCTGCCCGACAAGGCGGTGACCCTCTCGGACGACGGGTTGACCGTCCGCATTCCGGCCGACGCCCGCGCCGCCGGGCGTTCGTGGCTGCGGATTTTCGCCGCGGCCGACGATGCCCGCTTCAACGACCTGCTGATTCCGTTGGCTGACGGCCGCCCCGTGACCGATGCGGCGCAGCTCACGCGCCACGACAAACAGGCGCAGGTGCTCTACTCGTTGATGATCGACCGCTTCGAGAACGGCGACCCCTCCAACGATGCGCCGTTGCGGCGTCCCGACGTGCTGCCGCAGGTCGATTACCAGGGTGGTGACCTGCGCGGCATCGCGCAGCGCATCGAATCCGGATTCTTCGATTCGCTCGGCGTCACGACGCTCTGGATTTCGCCCGTCACGCAGAACCCGCGCGACGCGTGGGGGCTCAACAAGGAGCCGTTCACCCGTTTTTCGGGCTACCACGGCTACTGGCCCATCCATACCACCCGCGTCGACGACCGTTTCGGCACCTCCGACGACCTCCATGCGCTGCTCGCCGTCGCTCATGCGCACGGGATGAATGTCATCCTCGACTACGTGGCCAACCACCTGCACATCCATTCGCCCGTCTTGCAGGCGCATCCCGACTGGGTGACGCCCCTCTATCTGCCCGACGGCCGCAAGAACCTCGAGCTGTGGGACGACGAGCGGCTGACTACGTGGTTCGACGAGCACATTCCCACGCTCGACCTCGAGCGGCCCGAGGTGTGCGGTCCGATGACCGATTCGGCGCTCTACTGGGTCGCCGAATACGACCTCGACGGCTTCCGCCACGACGCCTGCAAGCACATCCCCGAGAATTACTGGCGCATGCTCACCCGCAAGATGAAGCAGCGCTTTCCCGACCGCGACCTGTGGCAGATAGGCGAGACCTACGGTTCGCCCGAGCTGATAGGTTCCTACGTGCGCAGCGGCATGATCGACGCGCAGTTCGATTTCAACGTCTACCATACGGCGCTCGACGTCCTCACGCGGGGCCGTTCGGTGCGGCACCTGGCCGCCGTCGCGGAGCAGTCGCTCGCCGCCTACGGCGCCCACCATACGATGGGCAACATCACGGGCAACCACGACAAGGCCCGTTTGATTTCGCTGGCCGGGGGCGCCCTCTCGCCCGACGAGGACCACAAGGCGGCCGGATGGACGCGCGAAGTGGGCGTGGGCGACAGCATCGGTTACCGCAAGCTGGCTTTGATTCAGGCGCTCAACTGCACCCTTCCCGGCGTGCCCTGCATCTACCAGGGCGACGAGTACGGCGAACCGGGGGCCAACGACCCCGACAACCGCCGGATGATGCGTTTCGACGGTTATTCGCCCCGCGAGCAGGCGCAGCGCGAGCTGACCCGCGCGTTGGTCGGCCTGCGCCGCACGTCGATGCCGCTTCTCTACGGCGACATGACGACCCTCGCGCTGACCGACGAGGTGTGGATTTTCGCCCGCGCCTACATGGGCGAGTTCGTCATCGTCGCGCTCAACACGGGCAACCGCCCGCAGCAGGCCGAGTGCATTCTGCCCGCCCGCTTCGATGAAAATCGAAAATTAAAAGCTAACTTTGGAGCCGCTTTCGGCTTCCGGCCCGACGGTCGTCTTTGCGTAGAGCTCCCGGCCGCCGGATTCGAGATACTGACCGAAACAAAATAAGACTATGAAACGACTTTTCAACCTGCTGTTCGCGGCGCTGCTTCTGGCCGCTTCCTGCACTTCCCGTCCCCAGGCTCCTGCCGAGTGGGCCGGCAGCACCGTACTCTACGAAATGAACGTGCGCCAGTTCACCCCCGAGGGCACTTTCGCCGCCGCCGAACGGCAGCTGCCCCGCCTGCGCGAGCTGGGCGTCGACATCGTGTGGCTCATGCCCGTCTATCCCATCGGCGAAAAGGGCCGCAAGGGGTCGCTGGGTTCCTACTACGCCATCCGCGACTACCGCGCCATCAACCCCGAGTTCGGTACGATGGCCGATTTCGAGCGGTTCCTCGACCGCGCCCACAAGCTGGGCATGCGCGTCATCCTCGACTATGTGGCCAACCACACCTCGCCCGACCATGCGTGGGTGACGGAGATGCCCTCCGAGTGGTACGTGCGCGATTCGACCGGAGTTCCCGTCGTACAGTACGACTGGACCGACATAGCCAAGCTCAACTACGCCACGCCCGCCGTGCGCGAGGCTATGTTCGACGTGCTGAAGTTCTGGACCGACAAGGGCGTCGACGGCTTCCGCTGCGATGCCGCCAAGGAGATGCCCGACGACTTCTGGACCGATGCTTTCGTGCGCCTGCGCGCCGTGCGCCCCGATTTGTTCCTGCTGGCCGAGGCCGAGGGTCCGCAGTTCCATGCCGACGGCTTCGACGCCACCTATGCCTGGGAGCTGCACCATCTGCTCAACAGTATTGCGCAGGGCAAACAGTCGGCCGCCGACCTGCGCGAATTGTTGGGTAAATACGCCGAGGAGTATCCCGCGCAGGCTTTCCGCATGATGTTCACCTCCAACCACGATGAGAATTCGTGGGCCGGCACCGAGTTCGAGCGCATGGGCGATGCCGCCGCAACGATGGCCGCGCTGACCTACGTGTTGCCGCAGAGCCTGCCGCTCATCTACACCGGCCAGGAAATCGGCTACGACCATCGGTTCGCTTTCTTCGAGAAAGACCCCGTCCCGGCGTGGGAGCCCAACCGGTGGACGGCGTTCTATACGAAGCTCAATGCCCTGCGTCATGACAATCCCGCACTGGCAAGCGGTGCCGCTGGCGGCGAAATGGCTTACATGGGCGGTGCCGTCAGCGATTTGATGGCCTTCACACGTACGGCGGGCGACAACAAGGTGGTCTGCTTGTTCAACCTCTCGGCCAGGCAGCAGCCCGTCATTCCGACCGTCGAGGTCGGCGGCGAGTACACCGACGCCATGACCGGAGCGAAACGCACGATCGTCCCCGGCGAGGAGTTCGCCCTCGGTCCGTGGGAATACCTGATATTGGTCAATTAAACTCGATTTTTTAATGCTGCATCCCGATTGGAGTTACCGTTCCGTCCTTTATGAAATGAACGTGCGCCAGCTCACGCACGAGGGTACGTTGCGTGCGGCGGCCGCCCGGCTCGCTTTTCTGCGCGACCTGGGCATCGACGCCGTGTGGCTCATGCCCGTCTGTCCCATCGGCGAGGATGGCCGCAAGGGGTCGTTGGGGTCGTACTATTCGATTCGCGATTACTGCGCCGTCAACTCCGAGTTGGGGACTTTGGAGGATTTCGACGCGTTCGTGACCGAGGCGCACAGGCTCGGCATGAAGGTGTTGTTGGACTGGGTGGCCAATCATACCGCGCGCGATGCCCGTTGGATTACGGAGCACCCCGATTTCTACGTCTACGACGACCAGGGGCGTCCCGCCGTGCCGTGGAACTGGACCGATACGGCCAAGCTCGACTATTCCAACCCCGCAGTGTGGGATGCGCAGGCTGAAGCGATGGAATTCTGGTTGCGGGAACATCATGTCGACGGTTTCCGCTGCGACATGGCCATGCTCGTGCCCGTGGAGTTCTGGAACACCACCGTCCGGCGGCTCAGGCGGACGAAGCCCGATCTTTTCATGCTCGCCGAGGCCGAGGAGACCAACCTCTTCGAGGAGGGGGCGTTCGACGCCTGCTATGCGTGGGAAATGCACCACCTGATGGTCGACGTGGCGCAGCAGCGAACCCGCGTCACCGCGTTGCGCGACTACATCTATGCCGACCGCGAGCGTTATCCCCGTTCGGCCATGCGGCTGGCTTTCACCTCGAACCACGACGAGAATTCGTGGTCGGGTTCGGAGTTCGACCGCTTCGGCGACGCCCGCGAGGCGATGGCCGTCTTCTCGTTCGTCGTGCCGCGCGGCCTGCCGCTCGTCTACACCGGGCAGGAGGTCGGTTACGACCATGCGTTCGCCTTTTTCGACCGCGACCCCATTCCGGTCTACGAGCTCAACGGCTTCACCCGTTTCTATCGGCGTCTCACAAAGTTGCGGCACGAAAACGCCGCCTTGGCGGCCGGGGAGACGGGCGGCGAGATGGTCGAAATCCGCAACAACGCCGAGGACTGCCTGATGACGCTGGTGCGTGAGACGCCCGACAGCCGCGTCGTCGCCATCATGAACCTGTCGCCCTATGCCATCCGCGCCGAGTACGCCACCGGTATCTACGCCGGACGCTACACCGACGCGATGACCGGGGCCGAATATAACCTTCCGGAGTGGGTCGCCGAGGACATGGCGCCCTGGAGTTACCGGATTCTGACCCGATAAAACTTATGAAACTTCTTCGTTTTCTCATATTTCTGGTGTGTATGGCGGTGATTTCCTGCAACAGCGTTCCGCAGTTCGACCCCCGGTCGGTCGGCGATGCCGGGGCCCGCGTGGCCCGCGTCGAGCCCCTTTCGTGGTGGGTGGGCATGCGTACGCCGCTCCAGCTGCTCGTCAACGGCGAGCGCATCGCCGAATGCGCCGTCCGCGTCGAGGGACCGCAGGGCGTGCGCGTCGCTGGCGTCCACAAGGCCGACAGCCCGAATTACCTGTTCGTCGACATAGAGGTCGATGCCAAAGCGGTTCCCGGTACCCGTTACTTGGTCTTTTCGCGCGGCGGGGAGAGCTTCAAGGTCGCTTACGAGTTCGCCGCGCGCCGCGACGGTTCGGCCGACCGCAGGAGCTTCACCACGGCCGATATGATTTACCTGCTGATGCCCGACCGTTTCGCCAACGGCGACCCTTCGATAGATTCGACGCCCGACACGGCCGAGCAGGCCGACCGCAGCGCTTTCTTCGGACGGCACGGCGGTGACTTGCAGGGGATGATCGACCGCCTCGACTATATCGCCGGGCTGGGTGCCACGGCCGTCTGGGCCACGCCCTTGCTGCTCGACAACGAGCCCGCCGCGTCGTACCACGGCTACGCTTGCGCCGACTATTACCGCATCGACCCGCGTTTCGGTACGAACGACCTTTACCGCGACTATGCGGCCGCCTGCCACCGCCGCGGGCTCAAGGTCATCATGGACATCGTGACGAACCATTGCGGCGCGGCCCATTGGTGGATGGCCGACCTGCCCTTCGCCGATTGGGTGCACCGTTTTCCCGAGTACACGCAGACCAACAACCTCTTTTCGGCCAACATGGACCCCAACGCCTCTCAGTACGACCTGCGGGTGCAGGAGGGCGGTTGGTTCGACCGCATGATGCCCGACATGAACCTCGACAATCCGTTCCTGCTGCGTTATTTCCAGCAGTGGGCCGTGTGGTGGGTCGAGTTCGCCGACCTCGACGGGCTGCGCGTCGATACCTATCCCTACAACGAAAAGGGCCCCATGAGCGAGTGGTGCGCCGCCGTGTTGCGTGAGTACCCCAATCTCAATATCGTCGGCGAGTGCTGGACGGCCGACGTGCCCCAGCTCGCCTACTGGCAGGGCGGCAACCCCAACCGCGACGGCTTCGATTCGCACCTGCCGTCCATCATGGACTTTCCCCTGCGCGATGCCATTTGCGCCGCGCTGCCCTCCGATTCGCTCCGTTGGGGCGAGGGGATGATTCGGGTCTACAACGCCTTGTCCGACGACTTCGTCTACCACGACCTTTCGCGCATGATGATTTTCGCGGGCAACCACGACACCGAGCGCGTGGCCGACTTGGTGCGCGGCGACGTCGGGCGGGCCAAAATCGCCATGACCTTGCTGGCTACGATGCGCGGCATCCCTCAGATCTTCGCGGGCGACGAGCTGCTGTTCCGCTCCGCCGACCTCTCGCAGGGCCACGGCGGGCTGCGCATCGACTTCCCCGGCGGCTGGGCCGGCGATGCGGTCGACTTGTTCGACCCTGCACAGCGCAAGGGGGCCGCGGCCGAGCTTTACGAGCACACGAGCCGCCTGTTCAACTGGCGCAAGACCAAGCCCGTCATCCATTCAGGGCGGACGCTCCATTTCGCCGCGCGCGACAACACCTATGCCTATTTCCGTTACGACGATACCGATGCTGTCTTCGTCTTCGTCAACAATTCGCGCGGCCGCAAGGCGGTGCCATGGTCGCACTACGCCGAAATCGCGCAGTCGCTCTCCGTGCAGGGGCACGACGTGCTGACCGGAGAGCAGGTCACGGTGAGCGATTCCACCTTCGTTCCGGCACGCTCGGCGTTGGTGGTCGAATTCCGCCGCAACGGACGCAAATAGGCCGTCCGGTCGCGGTTCTTGTTAAAAAGCGTCCGTTCGGGGCGCTTTTTTTGCAGGGTTTTTCGTATCTTCGCTCAGAATATGAAACGTTTTATCCTTATAGTGCTGCTGGCGGCCGTCTCCGCGACGGTCGGCGCGCGTACGTGGAAGCCCGGCGAGGTGCCCAACGTGCAGCTTGCCGACAGGACCCGCTATGTCTCCAACCCCGATGGAATTCTTTCGGATGCGGCTGTGGCCCGGATCGATTCGGTGTGTGCCGCGCTGCGGGCGCAGGGGCTTGCGCAGGTGGCTGTGGCGGCGCTCGACGACATCGAGGGCGGCGACCCCTTTACCTTCGCCATGCAGCTGTTCGGCAGTTGGGGCGTGGGTCGCAAGGATGTCGACAACGGACTGGGGATTTTGCTGGTCGAGCGCCTGCACGAAATCCGTTTCGTCACAGGACCGGGCCTGGAGGGCGTCTTGCCCGATGCCCTCTGCAAGCGAGTTCAGCTCAATTTCATGTTGCCTTATTTCCGCGAGGGCAACTACGACGCAGGCATGGTGGCGGGGGTCGAGGCCGTGGCCGAGTTGCTTCGTAACGGTGAGCTCGACTTCGGCCCCGAGCCGGAGGAGGAAGAATTGCCGCTTTGGCTGACTTTGTTGATTCTCTGCACTCTTGGGGGAATGCTTGTGTTGGTGCTGGTCTTGCTTGACAGCCAAAGCAGGCGTTGTCCCCGGTGCAGGAAACGCACGCTGGAACTGCGCGACAAACAGGTGTTGTCCGTCACGCCGCGTTACGAGCAGATCGAATATACGTTCGTCTGCTCCAATTGCGGCAAGGTCGTCAAGCGCAGCGTCCGCAATTCGCGCGGCAACGGTTTCGGCAGCGGGCCTTTCATCGGCGGTTTCGGCGGTGGGCTCGGCGGCGGCTTCGGAAGCGGAGCGGGCGGTTCGTTCGGAGGTGGTTTCGGCGGCGGTTCGTTCGGCGGGGGCGGCGCAGGTTCAAGGTGGTGATAATGTTGTATTTACGGATATTATAGTGGTCAAATATCTGCAATATGGACTTCAGAATAGCAGATGCAAAATATTCCTCACTTGGCGTTGTAGCCGTTAAACGGAGGACGGATTAAAAGCGTCGACGCAGGGGCCGGTTTGCTTGCAAACCCGCGTCAGGCGCCCGGAGTAGCTTTTAGTTCGTCCGCAGTAGGCGGAGACGCCGTGAGGAGAGGTTTTTCCGCCGCTTTTTGCCGGAACAAAAAGCGGCAAAAGAACGCCGGAGCGGAGCTCGGAAAGCTACCTAAACCGATAGATTGTTGCGGGTTGAACAGCCTTTGCAATGATGCGTCGACTTATAAATTTCAAATTATAGCGCAATGAAAAAATGGATTTGGATTGCCGTGGCGGCCGTGGTCGTGCTCGGCGCATTCTGGTTTTACCGGACTTACAACGGTTTCGTCCGCATGGACGAGGAGGTGAAAACCGCCTGGGCGCAGGTCGAGACGCAGTACCAGCGCCGTTCGGACCTGATTCCCAACTTGGTCAATACGGTCAAGGGCTATGCCGCCCACGAGCGTGAAACGCTCGAAGGGGTGGTCGAGGCCCGTGCCAAGGCTACGTCGGTCAATCTTTCGGTCGACGAGCTCACGCCCGAGACCATGGCCCGGTTCCAGCAGGCGCAGGAGGGTGTGCGTTCGGCTTTGGGCCGGCTGCTCGTGGTCGCAGAGCGTTATCCCGACCTCAAGGCCAACCAGAATTTCCAGGAGTTGCAGGCGCAGTTGGAGGGCACCGAAAACCGCATCGCCGTGGCACGCGAGCGTTTCAATACGACGGTTCGGGGTTACAACGTTGCTGTGCGCAGATTCCCCGCCGTCATCGTCGCCAGGATGTTCGGTTTCGGCGAGAAGCCTTACTTCACGGCCGATGCCGCCGCCGCACAGGCGCCCTTCGTGGAGTTTTAGGCGCGGTCGCCCGACAGTTTCCAGCCGTCTGTATTCGTTACAGACGGCTTTTTTCTTCGGCCGAGCCTGCTTCCACGTTTCGGTGGCGGAACGCCTTGCCCGTTCGGAAGCGATAGCTCAGCGACAGTTGGTAGGTGCGGCTGTTCCAGGTTTGGACGGCGTCGACATGGCGTACGAAGCCGTCACCGCGGGCTCCGATTTTCTGAACCGGTGGGGCTATGGGGTTGCGGACCGTGAAAGCAACCGTGAGATTGTCGCCGAAGCGTTTCTTGATGCCGGCGTCGGTGAAGTGCATCTCTTCGACCCAGCAGTTGCCCAGCACCACGCGGCTCTGGTAGCGGTAGGAGAGGTCGATGTAGAACTTCGCCGGCAGGGTGAAGGTCATCGAGGCGCTCGCGTAGCCGAAATTGTAGTGTTCTTCGGGGCTGTTCCGGCCGATGCGCTGGCCTTGGCGGATGTAGGTTCCGTTGAGGTTGACCGACCACCAGCGGGTCGGCTGCAGCGGGATGCTGGCCGAAGCGTAGTAGCTTTTCGTCGTGTCGAAGTTGACCCACACGATTTGCAGCATGTCGGGGTTGGTCGGGTCGGGCTGTATGGTCTGCTGGATTTCGTCGGTCTGGACCGTCACGCCGCCCGTGAGCGTATATTTGTGGGCCAGCACCAGGGTCAGGCTTACATCGTGTTTGTAGGAGGGTTCGAGTTCCGGGTTGCCCGTCTGATAGGTGTAGTCCGAAATCTGCACGCGCTGCGGATTGAGACACCAGAAGCGCGGCCGTCCGATGGTGCGGGCATACTGGCCGATGAGCGAGTAGGCGCCGTCGCGGGTGAGCGCATAGGAGACGCTGGCGTTGGGGAAGAGCGAAAAATAGTCTTGCCGGGTGCCGTCGTTCTTGCCCGCCGTGCGGGTGTATTCGCCGCGCAGTCCGGCCACCGCGCTCCAGCGGCCGAGGTTCGCCGCAACAATGCCGTAGACCGCCGCGATATGTTCCGTGTAGTCGAGCCGGAAGCTGTGGGCCTCGTCGCGCAGCCATGTTTCGGCCGGGCGGTATTCGTAGAGCGCATGGTTGCGCATGTCGTTGTAGGTGTACTTGGCTCCGGCCCGCAGCGTCCATTTCGGGCCGAAATGCTTGTCGAGGGCCAGCGTGGCGGTCGCAACGTTGTAGTGCGCCGTCGAGCGGTTGCGGTAGAGCGAATCGAGCGTGCCGCCGGGCGAGGCGATGCGGCTGGAATTGTCGTTGCCCGAATCCGAGGAGCGGAGGTTGTAGTCGGCCAGCAGCTTGAGGGTCGAGCCCGCGGTGTCGAGCTTGAAGATGTAGTTGAACGTCGCCGAAAGGTTGTTCTGCCGGTTGTGGGCATCGTAGCGGCTCTCGGTGCGGGTCGGGATGCCGGCGGCCGTGAAATCGGTGTGGGTGTCGTTGATGCCCGGTTCGTTGGTGCGCCAGTAGTCGGCTTCGAGCCCGATGCTGTGTTTCGGGGTCAGTTCGCAGATGCCGCCCGCCTTGAATCCGTAGTTGCGCGGACGTCCCTTGGTGCGCGAGTGCGATTCGAGCCGGGTGTCGCCTGCCGTATAGCGGGTCAGTTCGTCGGAGCGGAACGTGGCGTTTTGCAGGTGGCCCCAGGCATTGGCGTAGAAGTCGAAGCGTTCCGAATGGTGGTTGACGCTGGCTTGCGGCTTCAGCCCATGGCTCCATTCGCCCGCTTGGGCGGCCAGCGATACCGAGCCCTCGGTGCCCTGTTCGCGGCGCTTGCGGAGGGTGATGTGGATGACGCCGCCCGACGAATCGGCGTCGTAGTCGGCCCCGGCCATCGGGATGACCTCGATTTTCTGGATGTCCTCGGCCCGCAGCGATTGGAGGTAGCTCAGCAGCTGGTCGGGCTCCATGCGCAGTTCGCGGTCGTTGACGTAGACTTTCGAGCCCGATTTGCCGTTGATCGAAATCTTGTCGCCGTCCATCCAGATGCCCGGTGCCAGCTTGAGCGCTTCGATGCCGTCCCGGCCGAGCATCGCCGGAGTGTTGGCTACGTCGACCACGAAGCGGTCGGCTTCGCGGCGGATAAGCTGGGCGCTTACCACTACATCGTCGATTTGCGTGGCGGCGGCGCTGAGTGTCAGGTCGCCCAGGTCGGTCGGCGATTCGATGCGCACCTCGCGTTCCAGCGGCTCGAATCCGATGAACCGGATGGAGAGGGTGTAGTCGCCCGCCGGAACTTTCAGCGCGAAGCGGCCCTCGGTGTCGGTGGCCATGCCGGTTACCTGTTCGCCGTTTTGCAGCAGCACGACCGTGGCATATTCCACGGCCTGGCCCTCTTCGGTCACCACGCGGCCCGTGGCAGGGTAGTTTTGCGCCCCGAGGGCCCGCAGAACGGTCATTATTACAATCACGATGAAGGCGGCCAGTTTTTTCATATCTTTTGTTGTTGATTATTTTCTGTTCGTTATATCTCGACAGTGCAAAGATATGATAAAATAATTATACTATGCAATGCAAAGTACTTGATTTTTGCGAAAATTTTCGATACCTATTTATATAAAGTTAATTAATCGGTGCCGTTGTTCGTCGGGGCAGGGTCCTGCCGCTGTTCGGGCATGTGCGGGAAATTACGAGAAAACGCCACGGCCCGGTGGTTATTCCGGGAAAAATTCCTACTTTTGCACGATATTGAACCGAATTTCCTTTGCCCGAACGTTATGTTGAGTGCTTTATATTATCTGTTTCTGGTGGCTCTGTGCACGGTCTTCATGCTTCTGTCGGCCGTCGCGCTGGTCGTATGCTGGCCGTTCGACAAGGCGCGCCGCACGGTCCACGAACTTTCGCGCGTGTTGGTCCGCATCTTCTTTTTCATTCCGCCGTTCTGGCGGCAGCGGGTCATCGGCCGCGAGTACGCCGACCGGAGCAAGAGCTATGTCATCGTGCTGAACCACAACACAGTAATCGACATCCCGGCGCTTTACTGCATCCCGCTCAATTTCCGGTGGGTTTCCAAGCGCGAGATTTTCAAGGTGCCTTTCTTCGGGCAGTTCCTCGTGTTGCACGGCGACATCTGCATAGACCGCGGGCGTGCCGCCGAAGCCAAGGAGCAGATGGTGCGCGAGGGGTGCAAATGGATTCGCCGCGGCGCTTCGGTGGCGGTGTTCCCCGAGGGTACGCGTTCCAAGGACGGCGAGATACACCGTTTCAAAACCGGGGCTTTCGCCTTGGCCAAGGAGGCCGGGGTGGGGATTCTGCCCGTGGTGCTGGACGGGACTGCGACACTCATCAAGAAGAATTTCCTTTTCAACTGGCGCAACCGCATCACCGTGCGCGTGCTGCCGCCCGTCGAAGCCGCTGCGGTCGCCGCAACCGAGGTCCACGAGCTGGCACAGCAGGTCCACGACGACATGGCGGCCGCCCTGGCGGAAATTAAAAATGAAAAATTAAAAATGAAAAATTGAATTTCGCCCTATCCCGGTCGGTTCCGGTCGGTCGGGGCTCGATTTTTAATTCTTCATTCTTAATTTTTAATTCGATATTATGGCAGATTTACTTACCAATAATTCCCCCGAAAACTACGGCGACGACGCCATCGTGACCCTTTCGCCGCGCGAGCACATCCGCCTGCGGCCCGGTATGTATATCGGTAAGCTGGGCGACGGTTCGCAGGCCGACGACGGTATCTACGTCCTCATCAAGGAGGTGGTCGACAACTCCGTCGACGAGTTCATCATGGGCGCCGGGCACCAGGTCGACATCACCATCGAGGACCGTGTCGTGACGGTCCGCGACTACGGGCGCGGCATCCCCCTCAAGTCGCTTTCGGCGGCCGTCTCCGAAATGAATACGGGCGGCAAGTACGGCGGTTCGGCGTTCAAGAAGACCGTGGGTCTCAACGGCGTCGGCGTCAAGGCCGTCAACATGCTTTCGTCCGAGTTCGAGGCCCGGTCGGTGCGCGACGGCGAGGCCCGCACCGTCACCTTCGCCAAGGGGTTGGAGCAGAGCGACCGCTGGGAGTCGGGCGTCGGCGAGCCCAACGGTACGCTGATTCGGTTCCGGGTCGACGAGGAGGTGTTCGGTCCCTACGATTACAACCTCGAATACGTCGAGCAGCTCGTCCGCAACTATACCTACCTCAATCTGGGGCTCACGTTCAATTTCAACGGCACGGCCTACGTCTCCAAGAACGGTCTGCTGGACCTCTTGAACGAGAACATGACCGAGGACCCGCTCTATGCCCCGGTCCATCTGTCGGGCGACGACATCGAGATTGCCATCACCCACGGCACGGGCTACGGCGAGAATTACTATTCGTTCGTCAACGGCCAGTACACTTCGCAGGGCGGTACCCACCAGGCGGCGTTCCGCGAGGCCATCGCCAAGACCGTCAAGGAGTTTTTCCGCAAGGACTACGACCCGCTCGACATCCGCACCTCCATCATCGCCGCCATTTCGGTCAAGGTCACCGACCCCGTCTTCGAGTCGCAGACCAAAATCAAGCTCGGTTCCAAGGAGATAGAGCCCGGGGTTTCGATGCGCAACTTCGTGATGGATTTCCTGACCAAGCACCTCGACGACTACCTCCACAAGCACCCCGAGACGGCGCAGATTCTTCAGAAGAAAATCGTCGAGAACGAGAAGGAGCGCAAGGCCATTTCGGGTATCCAGAAAAAGGCGCGCGAGACCGCCAAAAAGGTGTCGCTCAACAACCGCAAGCTGCGCGACTGCAAGATTCACCGCACCGACAAGAGCGAGTTGGCCGAGCGGTCGATGATTTTCATCACCGAGGGCAATTCGGCGTCGGGTTCCATCACCAAGTCTCGCGACGTGCGTACGCAGGCCGTTTTCTCGCTGCGCGGCAAGCCGCTCAACTGCTTCGGGCTCACCAAGAAGGTGGTCTACGAAAACGAGGAGTTCAACCTCTTGCAGGCGGCGCTCAACATCGAGGAGGAGATCGACAACCTGCGTTACGAAAAGGTCGTCATCGCCACCGATGCCGATGTCGACGGCATGCACATCCGGTTGCTCATTACCACGTTCTTCCTCCAGTTCTTCCCCGACGTCATCCGCCGCGGCCACCTCTATATCTTGCAGACCCCGCTGTTCCGCGTCCGTAACAAGAAGGAGACCCATTATTGTTATTCGGAGGAGGAGCGGTTCAAGGCGCTCAAGCAGTGCGGCGCCAACGCCGAAATCACGCGCTTCAAAGGTCTGGGCGAGATTTCGCCCGACGAGTTCCGCGAATTCATCGGCGAGGGGATGCGGCTCGACCGGGTGCGCATCACCAAGGACGACCCCATCCACGACCTGCTGGAGTTCTACATGGGCAAGAACACCTTCGAGCGGCAGGGCTTCATCATCGACAACCTGCGCATCGAGGAAGACCTCGTGGAGCAGGACCTGGCTCTTTCGTAATTCATAATTCACAATTCATAATTCAGAATTGATGTCTCAAGATAAAGATAGAATCCATCCCGAAGAGGAGTTCAACGGGGAGCCCGCGGCGTCCGGAACCGTCGGCGACGGGGCTGCCGAAGCACCCGCCGGCGCATCCGATGCGGACGATGCCGAAGCGCCTGCCGCCCCGGCCAGGAGCGGCAAGTACGACCGTCTGACGCAGGAGGAGGGCGGGGTGCGCAAGCTCACAGGCATGTACAAGAACTGGTTCCTCGATTACGCATCGTATGTCATCCTCGAACGCGCCGTGCCCCATGTCGAGGACGGTCTGAAGCCCGTGCAGCGGCGTATTCTCCACGCCATGAAGACCGTCGACGACGGCCGCTACAACAAGGTGGCCAACATCGTCGGGCAGACCATGCAGTACCATCCCCACGGCGACGCTTCCATCAAGGATGCCCTCGTGCAGCTGGGGCAGAAAGAGCTGCTGATAGACTGCCAGGGCAACTGGGGCAACATCCTCACGGGCGACGAGGCCGCCGCAGGCCGTTACATCGAGGCGCGTCTGTCGAAATTCGCCCTCGACGTGGTTTTCAACAAGAAGACCACCGAGTGGATGCGTTCCTACGACGGCCGCAACGAGGAGCCCGTCACGCTGCCCATCAAGTTCCCGCTGCTGTTGGCCCAAGGGTCGGACGGCATCGCCGTGGGTTTGGCGTCGAAGATTCTGCCGCACAACTTCAACGAGCTTATCGACGCCTGCATCGCCCATCTGGAGGGGCGCGACTTCGAGCTCTATCCCGATTTCCCCACGGGCGGCACGGCCGACGTGAGCCGTTACAACGACGGTCTGCGGGGCGGGGCGGTCAAGGTGCGGGCGCGCATCTCGAAAATCGACAAGCGCACCCTTGCCATCACCGAAATACCCTATACCACCACCACCGAATCCATCAAGGAGTCGATTATCAAGGCCAACGAAAAGGGCAAAATCAAGATCCGCAAGGTCGACGACAACACGGCCGACAAGGTCGAAATCGTCATCCAGGTGGCTCCCGACGAATCGTCGGACAAGACCATCGACGCGCTCTACGCCTTTACCGACTGCGAGGTCTCCATCTCGCCCAACGCCTGCGTCATCTGGGAGGAGAAGCCCCATTTCCTCGGGGTGCGGGAGATTCTGCGCCGTTCGGCCGACCACACCAAGTGGCTGCTGGGCCGCGAGCTCGAAATCCGGCTCGGCGAGCTGAACGAGGCTTGGCACGCTGCGTCGCTCGAGCGCATCTTCATCGAAAACAAGCTCTACCAGCTTATCGAGGGGTGCAAGACCCGCGAAGCGGCCTATGCCGCTGTCGACAAGGGGCTGGCGCCGTTCAAGAAGCTGCTGCGCCGCGAGGTGACCATCGACGACGTGCAGCGGCTCACCGAACTGCGATTCATCCGCATTTCGCGCTACGACACCGAAAAGGCCGACAACGAGATCAAGCAGATCGAGGAGCAGATAGCGCAGACCAAGCACGACATCGAGCACCTCACGGCCTACGCCGTGGCCTACTACCGCCGCATCCGCGAGAAATACGGCGCCGGCCACGAACGCCGCACCGAACTGCGCGAGTTCGATTCCATCGAGGCTACGAAAGTCGCCGTCACGAACGCCAAGCTCTACGTCGACCGTGCCGAGGGTTTCTTCGGCATCGGCAAGTCGATGAAGGACGCCGAGTTCGTCTGCGACTGCTCGGACATCGACGACGTCATCGTCTTCACCAAGGACGGCCGCTACGTCATCACCAAGGTCTCGGACAAGGCGTTCTTCGACAAGGGCATCTATTACATCGGCGTCTTCAAGCGCAACGACGAGCGGACCATCTACAACGTGCTCTACCGCGACGGCCGCAATGGTCCGATTCTGATGAAGCGCTGCGCCATCAAGTCCGTCACGCGCGACAAGGAATACGACATGACCAAGGGGACGCCGCGCAGCGAGATTCTCTACATGTCGGTCAACCCCAACGGCGAGGCCGAGGTGCTGAAGGTCTACTTCAAGCCCCGTCCGCGGCTCAAGAAGGTGATCGTCGACCTCGATTTCTCGACCCTCGCCATCAAGGGGCGCCAGAGCCAGGGCAACCTCTTCTCGCGCTACGGCATCCACAAAATCGTCTTGAAGGAGCGCGGCGTCTCGACGCTCGGCGGCCAGAGCGTCTGGTTCGACGAGGACGTGCGGCGGCTCAACGCCGACGGGCGCGGCAAGCTCCTCGGCGAGTTCAAGGGCGACGACAAGCTGATTGTCTGGACCTCCAGGAACCAATATTATATTACCGGTTACGACCTCGCCCAGCACTTCCCCGACGAGACCGTGCGGGTCGACCGCTTCGAGGCCGGATGCGTTTACAGCGTCTGCTACTTCGACCGCGCGCAGGGTTATTATTATATGAAGCGTTTCACGGCCGAAGCCACCGACAAGTTGCAGTTCTTCCTCGACGAGGAGGGGCAGTCCGACTTCGTCTGCGTCACCGACCGCGCGGGCGCCCGCCTGGAGATAACCTACAAGGGGGCCCATGCTTCGCGCCCGGCCGACGAAATCGACGTCGACGGGTTCGTGGGGGTCAAGAGCCACCGCGCCAAGGGCAAGCGGCTGACTACTTTCGAGGTCGCGTCGCTGCGGTTCATCGAGCCCGCGCTTCCTCCGCAGCCCGAACCCGGGCCGGACGACGAGGAGACGGCCGCGGCGGATTTCGACCTTGCCGAAGATGCCGGGCTTGCCGGTGAGGGGCCGGAAGATTCCGAGGTTTCGGCGCCGCAGGCCGGTGCTGCGCAGGCGTCGGTCTCCGACGAAGTGGCTTTCGAGGTCGAACGGCCCCGCGGCGATGCCGACGAGGTGATCGACCCCGAGCAGTTGGATTTGTTCTGACTTCCGACGGTTATGCGTCCGCTTTTCTTGGTCGGGTACATGGGTTGCGGCAAGAGCACCCTTGCGCGCAAGATTGCGCGGCGGCTCGGCGTGGAGGCGGTCGATACCGACCGGGCGGTGGAGGAGCGGGAGGGAGCGACCGTCGCCGACATCTTCCGCTACGAGGGCGAGGAGCGTTTCCGCGAGGTCGAGCGCGAAGTGCTCGAACGGCTGATCGCCGACCCCGCGACGAGGGTGGTCTCCACGGGCGGAGGGCTTCCGCTGTGGCGCGACAACATGGCCCGGATGAACGAAGCCGGAACAACGGTCTACCTGCGGCGCTCCGCCGAGCAGATCGCGCGGCGCCTTTCACCCTACGGACGGCAGAAGCGGCCCCGCCTGCGGGGTTTGTCCGACGGCGAGCTGGTCGGCTTCATGGCCCGCGACATCGCCGAGCGCGAACCTTGCTACGCACAGGCCCGGTGGGTGTTCGACTGCGACGCCTTGTCGGACGACGAAGTGGCGGAAAACATATTAAGCAAAATTAAAAATGAAAAATGAAGAATGAAAAATCGGCCCCGGCGGCGTTTCGGACTTCATCGGCAGGGTCCCCGGTTCTGGCTGGTACGTTCTGCGGATTCCGACCCTTGCGGCCGAAAGATTTTTAATTTTTCATTCTCGATTTTTAATTATGAATAGCGCTCCCATAGCCATCTACGATTCGGGGCTGGGCGGTCTGACCGTCTGGCGCGAGGTGCGGCGTGCGCTGCCCGGCGAATCGCTCCTCTACCTGGGCGACGGTAAGAACTGCCCCTACGGGTCGCGGCCGCGCGAGGAGATTGTCCGGCTCGCTGACGAGGCGGTCGCCGCGTTGGTCGCCCGGGGGTGCAAGCTCGTGGTCGTCGCCTGCAATACCGCTACGGCCGCCGCCATCGACTTCCTGCGCGGGAAATACGCTCCCATGCCCATCGTCGGCATGGAGCCTGCCGTCAAGCCCGCCTGCTTGGCCACCCGTAGTGGGGTGGTGGGGGTGCTGGCCACCGAGCGCAGTCTCGACGGCGACTTGTTCCGCCGCACGGCCGCGCTCTACGGCAGGGGCATCGAGGTCGTCACGGCTCCCGGCCGGGGATTCGTCGAGTTGGTCGAGAGCGACCGCGAAGCGACGCCCGAAGCCGAGGAGTGCGTGCGCCGGGCCGTCGAGCCCATGTTGGAGCGCGGCGCCGACCAGATTGTGCTGGGCTGTACGCATTATCCGTTCCTGCTGCCCGTGTTGGAGCGCATCGTCGCGGGGCGCGGCGTCGCCATCGTCGACCCGTCGCCCGCCGTCGCCCGTCGCGTCGCCGAGTTGCTCGACCGCTACGGGCTTCGGGCCGCCGCGGACCATGTGCCCGCTTGCGAGTTCCTCACTTTCGCCGACGAAGCCTACCGTTCGCGCCTGGAAATGAAAGCGATGGGTTCGCGCGGCTGATTCCCTCCGTCAGATTTCGGGCGTTGCAGGTCCGGAAATCCGAAAATTTTTGCTACCTTCGCTCGGTCGAATTCTCAGTCAGGTCATGGCATCCCGAAACACCACCACTTCGCCCAATGCACGGCAGCGGGTTCAGCGGAGCAACACCGACAGCATCCGCTGGATCGTCGGCTTGTTGCTGCTCTGCGTCGGGGTGTTCGCCGCCGTGGCGCTCTTTTCTTCGTTTTTTTGTTGGGAGGCCGACCAGAGTATCCTCCGCAAGTCGAGCGAGGAGCCCGAGCTGTTTCGCGAGACGGTCCGCAACTGGTGCGGCGGCACAGGGGCCCGGCTGGGCATCTTGCTGGTCGACCGTTCGCTGGGCGTCTGCGGCATCCTGGTGCCCGTCGTGCTGATGCTCGTGGGCATCCGCATCATCCGCCAGCGCCCCATGTTGCTCAACCACTCGGTGCTCGCGCTGTGCCTGGTCATGATTCTCGGTTCGCTGACCCTGGGTTTCGTGGCCGGAACCCGCGGCAGTCTTTGTTGTTCGACCGGGTGGGGCGGTGCTTTCGGCATCGCGGTGGCCGAATTGCTGAGCGGCCGCATCGGTACTTTCGGAACGGTCATTCTGCTGTTGGTGTGCTGGATTCTGGTCGGCGTTTTCATCAACCGCAATTTCATCAATACGGTCAATTCCGCCGGACAGGCCGTGGTCGGCCGCGGCGAGCGGCTCGTCGAAAGTTTCCGGCAGAGGGTCGCTTCGTCCGCGCAGTCCGACAACGAGGAGTTTTTCTACGATACGCCCCTGCCGCCTGCGCAGCCCGTGCAAACCCCTGCTCCTGCGCAGAATCCTGTGCCGCAGGAGGAGGAACCGTGGTTCGATGTTCCGCAGGAGGAGCCCGCTTACCAGCAGGAGGAAGCCCCCTATACGATTCCGCCGCGCACCGAACCGGTGGCGGCCCGGCGGTATGCCGAACCCGTCTCTGCCGAGCCGCGGCGTGCGTCCGTGGCCGAGATGCCCGAGGAGAGCGACGACCCGTTCACCGAAATCGTGCGCAATGCGCCCGCCGAGCCGGAGGAGGTGCCCGAGGAGCCTGCCGGGCCCGTTCTTGTGGCCGGGGACGATGAGTTCCTCGAATTCGACCTCTCGCGCAAGGGCCGTGTCGTCATGGGCCGTGGCGGATTGGTCGAGCTCGACCAGCCTGCGGTGCCCAAGCCCGTGGTCCACGGACCGTTCACCGAAATAACGATGGCGGCCAAGCAGGCGCCTGCCGCCGAACCGGAGCCCGTCGAGGAGGAGCCGCAGAACCCCGGCGAACCCTACCTTGTGACCGTGCCCAAGACCGCGCAGCCGGTACAGCCTGCGTCGTCCGAAGCTCCGGCCGAGGGGGTGGTGGTCACGGTCGAAACCAACCGCGCCCGGCTGGTCGACGAAAAGGCCATTCCGACCGACAGCTACGACCCGCTCAAGGACCTGATCCACTACCGCAAACCCGCCGTGACGCTGCTCGAAGACTATGTTTCCGATTCGGAGGTAAGCAGCGAAGAGATTTTCGAGAACAAGTCGCGCATCGAGGAGACCCTCAAGTATTTCGGCATCCCCATCCAGCGCATCAAGGCGACGGTGGGCCCCACGGTCACGCTCTACGAAATCGTGCAGGCGCAGGGGGTCAAGATTTCCAAAATCCAGGGTCTCGAAAACGACATTGCCCAGAGCCTCAAGGCGTTGGGTATCCGCATCATTGCCCCCATCCCCGGCAAGGGAACCATCGGCATCGAGGTGCCCAACCGCGACAAGCAGGTCGTGTCGATGTATTCGGCCGTGCGGTCGGTGCGTTTCCAGGAGTCCAAGGCCGAGCTCCCGGTGGTCATCGGGCGCACGATTCAGAACGAGAACTACGTGTTCGACCTCGCCAAGATGCCCCACTTGCTCGTCGCGGGTGCTACCGGACAGGGTAAGTCGGTGGGGCTGAACGCTATTATCACGTCGTTGCTCTACCGTAAGCATCCGGCACAGCTCAAGTTCGTGATGATCGACCCCAAGATGGTCGAATTCTCGCTCTACGCCAAGCTCGAACGCCATTTCCTCGCCAAGATGGAGTCGGAGGAGAAGGCCATCATCACCGACCCGATGAAGGCGGTCTACACGCTCAATTCGCTTTGCATCGAGATGGACAACCGTTTGGAGCTGTGCAGCCAGGCCGGAGCGCGCAACATCGTCGAGTACAACGAGAAGTTCACGGCGCGGCGGCTCAATCCCGAGAAAGGCCACCGCTATCTGCCTTACATCGTCGTCATCGTCGACGAGTTCGCCGACCTTATCATGATGGCGCGCGAGGTCGAGCGGCCCGTCATGCGGCTGGCCCAGAAAGCCCGCGCCGTGGGTATCCACCTTATCATCGCCACGCAGCGTCCCGACGTCAAGGTCATCACCGGAGGTATCAAGGCCAATTTCCCGGCCCGTATCGCGTTCCGCGTCATGCAGATGATCGACTCGCGGACCATCATCGACCAGCCCGGCGCCAACCAGCTCATCGGCCGCGGCGACATGCTTTTCTCCAAGGACGGCGAGCTGACGCGTATTCAGTGCGCGTTGGTCGAGACGCGCGAGGTCGAGCGTATCGTCGAGTACATTTCCAAGCAGCAGGGTTATACCGCGCCTTATCTGTTGCCCGACTACGTGCCCGAGGGGGGCGAAAGCGGGATGGGCAGCGAGGAGGCTTCGGCTCCGGTCAAGTACGACGTGCTTTTCGCGGGCATCGCACGCGGCGCCGTGGAGAGCGGTTCTATTTCCACGTCGATGATCCAGCGCAATTACGAGGTGGGTTTCAACCGCGCCGGGCGTATCATGATGCAGCTCGAACGGGCCGGCATCGTCGGGCGGCAAATCGGCGCCAAGCCCCGCGAAATCCTCTACCACGACCTCCCGTCGCTCGAAGCCAAGTTGCAGGAGCTGGGGGTGTTCTGACCGGATTTTGCCGCTCCGAGCGAATTTTGTCATTCTGAGCGTCAGCGAAGAACCTAATTTTGCACCTATGAAAAAAGCCGTTGTTTGTTTGTTGGGCGTCGTCTGTATGTTGTTGCCGCCGGCCGTGCTGGCGCAGAGCCGGGCTGAAGAGGTCGTGGCGGCGCTCTCGGCGCAGATGCGTGCGCTCGAAGGGTACGAAATCGGTTTCGAGGTGGCGATGGGGGAGTACCGGGGTACGGGCTCTTATTTCGTCTCGGGCGACAGTTATTACCTTGTCATGGGCGATAACGAGGTTTTCGCCGACGGCAGCACCCGTTTCGAGGTCAGCAACAGCCGCAGGGAAATCATCGTCGGAGAGACGGACGCCGCCAGCCGCAGCCTGCTCGACAATCCGGTCCGGGCGTTCGATTTTCTGGACAGCGAATATGTACCCTCGCTGTTGTGGGAGCGCGACGGCGCGACGGCCGTGCAGCTGACACCCGCGGCCGGGAGCGGTGCTCCGACAGGCAATATTACGCTTGTCGTTGCGACGGCATCCCTCCGTCCGCAGTCCATCGTCTACGACTTCGACGGCGGGCAGGTTACGGTGCGGATTCTTCGGTTCGGGCCGTTCGACGGGCCGCTCCGCACTTTCGACCGCGCCGCCTATCCCGACTACGAGTGGATCGACTTCCGGTAAGCAAGCCCGAGGCTTGTCTTACCGAATCGCACGGAAAATTTTGTTTTTTGCCGGCTTTCCTTTATCTTCGTCGAAAATTCATCATTTTTTTGCCTATGGAACAATAACATCCGAGGACATATAAACAAAAGGCGTTAGCTTGTATTTCGGGATTCTGAAACTTCCACTTATCACGAATGTCCCCGAAGGAATAAAGTTTGACGCCCATGCTGTATCCCAGCGTGGGCTTTATTCCGTTGTTCGGGGACAAGGTTGTGGAAGACCGCAGAATCCGGCATCTT
Source organism: Alistipes muris (assembly GCF_943193205.1). Lineage (GTDB taxonomy): Bacteria > Bacteroidota > Bacteroidia > Bacteroidales > Rikenellaceae > Alistipes > Alistipes muris. The sequence goes on along the minus strand of NZ_CALPDD010000011.1, from coordinate 20,444 downwards.
GCGAAGAAGTCCGCGCTTTTTGTTTGTCCGTATCTTCCGATTCGAGGACTTCGGAAATAATCATCACGAACAAACAAACTCGAAAAATGAAAAAACTTTTAATCTTGGCTTGCTGCGCCGTTTGCCTTGCTTCCTGCGGTTCGATCAAGCGTGTCATCATGCCTCGGGCCGTCAACACGATTGATACGGCTCCGCTGGCCGACCTGAATCTCGAACGTTCGGATTACGAAATTCTCAATACGCTTACAGCCGAGGCCACGGTCGTTTATTCCTACGACAGGGACGGTTCCAAAACCGAAATCGTCGATTCCGACGGCGACTTCTCGATGCAGTTCACGACCGGCAAGTTCGGCCTGGCCTGCAAGCACAGCGGCATTCTGAGACTGGGGTATCTGCAAAACGATTACGCAGGAACGACTACCGACATCACGCAGCCCGAGGTTGTTGTCCGTCGGGTGGCTCTCTATCGACTGGTCAATCTGGCGCGCGAGTACGGCGCCGATGCGGTCATCGAGCCGACCATTTCCACGAATGTCGAGCAGACCGGTACGCGCAGTATCACTTACAAGTCGACCGTTACTGCTAAGATCATCAAACTTAAAACGGACCGTTAGCCATGAAGAAAGTCTTTTGGATTGCGGGTGCCGCCATGCTGCTGGGCTTGGCTTCGTGCGCCTCCGTGAAGAACTTCGTCGCTCCCGGTCCTCGGATCATTAACCTGGCGCTCACGGAGGAGCCGCAGGCCAACCGTTATGTCGAACTCGACTACGGCGTCCGGCTCAACGTGCGCGATGCGCGTTCCAACAGCCGTGTGCTTCAGAAGTACGACGCCAGTGCCACCACGCTTCCGCAGGTGCAGACCGACCCCGAAATCGTATCGTTCGTTTCGGAGAGCACGCGCCGTTATATGCGCACGATGGGTTTCAACCTCGATTCCGACGTTGCGACCGACTACATGCTGACGCTTTCGGTCCGCGAGTTCAACCTCGGTTTCCTTTCGGGAGTGGGTTGGTCGGGTACTGTCCAGCTGAATGTCGAGGTCCACGATCAGGATCGCAAGTTGGTCTATCCCAGCGTTGTGGCCGTAGGCCGTGCCAGCCTCGGCGGCAACGGCAATGATTTTCTTGCGGGGGCCAGGGCCTTGAATACGGCCTATGCCAATGCGTTGAAGGACATCGACTGGGACCGGATTGCTTTCTTCCTCAAGCGGGCCGCTTCGCCGGCTCTCGAAAAGAACAAGCAGGTGACCGGAGCCGGCAATACGGCGCTCGAATCGACCGTCATCCGGTGGTATGTCGATTCGACGCCCAAGGGTGCCGATGTCTCGACCCGCATCGTTTCGTCGACTTCCGAGGTGAAGAACACCAATCAGAACTACGTGGGTTCCACGCCTTACGAGACCACCGAGACGTTCGACGTCAAGGGGCTGACATTCAATAATTCAGGAAACGTGCAGATCGAGGTTGTCTGCGAGAAGCCGGGTTACATCGCGCAGAAGAAGCGTTTCAATCTGCGGCAGGCCATCGAGCAGAAGGAGATTTCCACCAAGTTCAACCTCGTGAAGGAGGAGTAGCTTTTTCATCCGCCATAAGGTCTGTACGACCTGCCCGCGGTTTTGTTTTCCCCGACACCCTGTCGGGGAATTTTTTTTGTGCCGTCAAACGGGCTGAAAAGTGCCGAAAAACGGGTGTTGCCGGAAAAATATCTTCCCGCGAAGCGTATTTTTGCAGCGCAAAATTGCTCAGAACGAAAATAAATCGTATTTTTGTTCGTTGAATACTATGAAATTCCAGAACCCGAAATGTTGACTGAAGAAGAAAAGAATGCCGGGTTGGTGGGGCGCATCATCCCCATCAACATCGAGGAGCAGATGAAGTCGGCCTACATCGACTATTCGATGTCGGTCATCGTCTCCCGTGCCTTGCCCGACGTGCGCGACGGTCTGAAGCCCGTGCACCGGCGCATCCTCTACGATATGAGTGCGGAGTTGAACCTCTATTCCGACAAGCCCACGCGTAAGTCGGCGCGTATCGTCGGCGACGTGCTGGGTAAGTTCCACCCCCACGGCGACGGTTCGGTCTACGACGCCATGGTGCGTCTGGCCCAGGAGTGGTCGATGCGTTATCCGCTCGTCGACGGCCAGGGTAACTTCGGTTCGATGGACGGCGATTCGCCTGCGGCCATGCGTTATACCGAGGCCCGCATGCGCAAGATTACCGACGAGGTGATGGCCGACATCGACAAGGAGACCATCGACTGGACGCTCAACTTCGACGACACCATCGACGAGCCTACGGTCCTGCCTACGAAGATTCCCCTGTTGATTGTCAACGGCGCCAGCGGTATCGCCGTCGGTATGGCCACCAACATGGCTCCGCACAACCTCTCCGAGGTCGTCGACGCCTGCTGTGCCTATGTCGACAATCCCGAAATCACGGGCGAGGAGCTCCTGGACTACGTCAAGGGCCCCGACTTCCCCACGGGCGGCATCATCTACGGTTACGAGGGGGTCAAGGAGGCCATGCTCACGGGCCGCGGCCGCGTCGTCATGCGTGCCAAGACCGAAATCGAGCATACGCCCAGCGGCCGCGAGTGCATCGTCATCACTGAAATTCCCTACATGATCAATAAGGCGGAGATGATCAAGAAAATCGCCGACATGATCAACGACAAGAAGATCGAGGGTATTTCCTATATCAACGACGAGTCCGACCGCAACGGCCTGCGTATCATCGTCATCCTCAAGCAGGATGCCGTCGCCAGCGTCGTGCTCAATACGTTGTTCAAGAATACGCCGTTGCAGACGTCGTTCGCCGTCAACAACATCGCGTTGGTCAACGGGCGGCCGCAGCTGCTCTCCATGCGCGAGCTTATCAAGCACTTCATCGACCACCGCCACGACGTCGTCGTGCGCCGCACGCGTTTCGACAAGCGCAAGGCCGAGGAGCGCCTGCATATCGTGCAGGGTCTGTTGATCGCGCAGGACAACATCGACGAAATCGTGCAGATCATCCGTTCGTCGCAGACTCCCGACGCCGCCAAGCAGACTATGATCGAGCGCTTCGACCTCTCCGACATCCAGGCTTCGGCCATCATCGAGATGCGTCTGCGCGCCCTCACCGGGTTGGAGCACGGCAAGCTCATTGCCGAGCGCGACGAGTTGATGAAGCTCATCGCCCATTTGCAGGAGGTGCTCGAAAACGAATCGTTGCAGTTCCGGATTATCAAGGACGAGTTGTTGGAGATGAAGGCCAAGTACGGCGACGAGCGGCGTTCCGAAATCGTCTACGCTTCCGAGGAGTTCAACCCCGAGGATTTCTATGCCGACGACGACATGGTCATCACCATTTCGCACATGGGTTATATCAAGCGTACGCCGTTGGCCGAGTACCGCACGCAGCATCGCGGCGGCGTCGGCGCCAAGGGCAGCGCTACGCGCGACGAGGACTTCATCGAGCACATCTACGTCGCGTCGATGCACAATACCATGTTGTTCTTCACCGAGAAGGGGCGTTGCTATTGGCTCAAGGTCTACGAGATTCCCGAGGGGGCGCGTTCGTCCAAGGGGCGTGCCATCCAGAACGTCATCCGCATCGAGCCCGACGATAAGGTGCGCGCTTATATCAACGTCAAGCGGCTCGACGACCAGGAGTATGTCGACAGCAACTACATCATCATGTGTACCAAGGACGGTACCATCAAGAAGACCAAGTTGGAGGCTTATTCGCGGCCGCGGCAGAACGGCGTCAACGCCATCGTCATCCGCGAGGGCGACCAGCTCATCGAGGCCAAGCTCACCAGCGGGTCGGCCGAGGTGATGATCGCCGCCAAGGAGGGCAAGGCCATCCGGTTCAACGAGGCTACGGTGCGGCCTATCGGGCGCGTCGGCGCCGGTGTGCGCGGTATTTCGCTCGAGGGCGACGACGAGGTGGTCGGTATGATTTGCATCGAGCCCGACGACAAGCGCGACGTGTTGGTGCTCAGCGAGAACGGTTACGGCAAGCGTACCGACCTCGACGAGTACCGCATCACCAACCGCGGCGGCAAGGGCGTGAAGACCATCAACATTACCGAGAAGACCGGCAAGTTGATTGCCATTCAGTCCGTCACCGACGAGAACGACCTGATGATCATCAACCGTTCGGGTCTCACCATCCGTACTTCCGTCGGGCAGATTCGTCTGGCCGGGCGTGCTACGCAGGGCGTGCGCATCATCAACCTCCGCGAGGGCGACGCCATCGCTTCGGTCATGGCCGTGCCTGCTTCCGACGAGGAGCCCGAAACGGCCGAGGACCAGCAGCCTGCCGAGGGCGGTGTTCCCGAATCCGGTGCGGCTCCCGCGGCCGAGGGTCAGCAGCCCGCCGAGGAATAGTCTCATACCTATGTAAAACCTTAAATTCCATACTTATGAAAAAAACGATTTGGATGGCCTTTGCAGCGTTGATGCTGGCAGCTCCCGTTGCGAACGCCCAGAAAGTGAACGAATCGGCTTTCCGCTCCAAGATCGAAAAGAGCAATGCCGACATCGCCGACGCCAAGAAGAACGGCAAGGCTTCGACGTGGATCAACCGCGGCAAGGCGTTCTACGAGGCGGCTGCCGAGCCTACCAAGAACCTCTTCCCCAACATGGACGCTCCGATGCTCAAGCTGGCCGTCGGCGAGCCGAAAGCGGTGAGTGCGGCCGAAATCGGCGGGCAGCCCTGCGAAGCGTGGGAGTATCCCTATTTCACGGTCTATATCCGCAACGGTAAGGTCGCTACCTGGAAGCAGACCCGCCAGATTGTCGACAACGCCGTTCCGCAGGCCATCGAGGCTTACAACAAGGCTTACGAAATCGACCCCAAGGCGGGCGACAAGGTCAAGGCCGGACTCAAGCAGGTCAGCGATTATTGTTCGATGGCCGGCAATGCCGAGCTCGACCTGGGCAATTCCGCGGCTGCTGCCGACGCTTACATGCAGGCTTTCGAGGCGCAGTCCGGTCCCGCTTACGGGCAGGCCGACCCCGTGCTGCTCTACTATGCGGGTTACCTGCGTACGTTCGACGGCGCCAACCACCCCGAATCGTTCGCGCTCGGTTCCGAGTACCTCAACATGGCGCTCGATCGGGGTTATACCGACGAGGAGGGCAATATCTATTATTACCTCTTCCACAGTTATTACGGTCAGAAGGACAACGATCCCGCTTTCGTGACGCGCGCCAAGGATGCGTTGCTCACCGGTATCGAGAAGTTCCCCAAGAACGAGCGGATTCTCGAAGGGCTGATGCAGCTCTACACTTCGGAGCCCAACGTCGGCGACCCGGCCGATTTGGTGGCCATGATCGAGAGCGCCATCGCTGAGAATCCCGAGAATATCGACTTGTGGTTCAGCCGCGGCCGTACGTTCTTCGCGTTGAAGAACTACGACGAGAGCATCGCTTCGTTCGCCAAGGTCGTGGAGTTGCAGCCCGAGATGTTCGAGGGTTATTATTTCCTCGGTTACATGTACACGGTCAAGGGCGACGCTATGAACGACGCCATCGGTAAGAACACTTACAACAGCCAGTCGGCCTACGATGCCGACCAGAAGGCCGTGACCGAGGTTTACCTCGCCGCCGTGCCTTATTTCGAGAAGGCGCACCAGCTCAAGCCCGACCACTTCGAGACGATTCAGTTGCTCAAGCAGCTTTGCTTCCGTCTGCGCGACGAGGAGGGCATCATGGACAAGTACAACACTTACAACACTTTGTTCCAGCAGGCCCAGGCCAATCAGTAGGCCGTCCGGCCGTTTGTTAGAAAGGCTGTCCCGATTGTCGGGACAGCCTTTTCGTTTCGGGGCGTCGTAGGGTGGTTTTTCATACGCCGCGCAGGCGCGGCCGTTTTTGCGGGTATGGCGCTGATCGGTGGCGCGGCCGTTTCTGTGGCCCAAAAAATTTCCTTATCGCGCAATCCGGCCCGAAGCACTGCCGCCCACCAGGGCATCGACTTCTTCGACCGTGAAGCGGTTGTAGTCGCCCGGTACGGTGTTCTTCAGCGCGCAGGCCGCGGCTCCGAAGTCCAGCGCCTGTTGGGGCGTGCGGCCCGCATGCAGGCTGTATATGATGCCGCCCACAAACGCGTCGCCCACGCCCACGCAGTCGACCACAGGTTCGATTTCGTAGACCCGCGTCGTCAGCAGGCGCCCCTCGGTGCTGAGGGTGCCCGATACGGTATGGTGGTTGGCGTTGAGTACGTTGCGCAGGGCGAATACCGCCATGCGGCAGTTCGGGAAGCGTGCCGCCGTCTCCCGGGCTGCCGCTTCGTAGTCCGCCGGGTCGAGTTTGTCGTTCGCTTCGCGGTTTTTCAGCGTCGGGACTCCGATGCCCGCTACCGTGGCGTATTCGTCGTCCGTGCCGAAAAGGACGTCGCATTCGCCCATCATCGGCACAAGCACTTCGCGGGCCGTCTTGCCGTAGCGCCATAGGTTTTTGCGGTAGTTGATGTCGCACGAGACCGTCAGCTCCAGCCGGCGCGCCGCGCCGATGGCTTCGGCGCACACTTCGGCCGTGTCGGCGCTCACAGCCGCCGCAATGCCCGACCAGTGGAACCAGCCCGCATCGCGGAACGTCTCCTCCCAGTCGATCATCCCCGGCCGCAGCGCGTCGAACGACGAGCCCGCCCGGTCGTAGACCACCTGCGAGGAGCGGATGGACGCCGCCTTTTCCATGTAGTAGAGCCCCATGCGGTCGCCGCCGCGGACTATGCGGCCGGTCTCCACGCCGTTGCGGCGCAGGTCTTCGACGGCCGCCGTCGCTATCTTGTTGGCAGGCAGGCACGTGACGAATTCGCTGCGGACGCCGTAGTTGGCCAGCGACACCGCTACGTTGGCTTCGCTGCCCCCGAAGGTGACTTCGTAGACGGGGCTTTGGTCGAAACGGCGGTTCGCGGGCGGCGTCAGCCGGAGCATGATTTCGCCGAAGGTGACTATTTTTCGGGTGTTTTCCATTTTCTCGGTGCCTTTTTGCGGCAAGACCCGGGAGCGGGTCCCGGACCTCGTCGTCTCTTCGGTTGTCGGTTTTCGTCAGCGGACGATGCGTACTTCGAGCGGTGTTTGCAGCGCGGCCGCCGCTTCGGCCGTGGTCGCGGTCCAATGGTCCATGCCGTCCACACCGCCTTTGCTCCAGCCCGAGCCTGCGTAGTAGACCAGCGGTTGGCCGTCGGCCGCCGTCTTCACGGCCAGCGCATGGCCCAGCGTGTCGGGCAGGATTTCGGCGCCCGGCAGTACGATGGCCAGATAGATGTCGCCGTCGCTCGCCGGGTCGGCCGAATCCGAAGCCGCTTCGCGCAGCGCGAACCAGCCCTCGCCCTGCGCGAACGCCTTGACGTCGTGGCGTACCACGCCTGCGGCTATCGGCAGTTCGGCGGCTCCCGTGTAGCGGTTTTCCATCCGCGAGAAGCGTGATCCCGCGTCCAGCGATATGGTCTTGACCAGCGACACTTGTTTGCCGTCCACGTCGAACGGCGCGTAGGTCAGTTCCACCGTCGTGCGGATGGGGCCGTTGTCGAGGGTGCGCTGCGCGGCGTAGTTGTGGCCCATCATCCAGAACTTGCCGCCCGCGAACGGCAGCGAGGCTCCCGAGCCCAGCGTCACGCCCACTTTGTAGCAGTCCATGCCGTCGCCGTAATCGTGGTGATAGTGGCCGCGGGCATAGCGTTCGTCGATTACCAGGCGGTCGGTCGACTTCACCCATACGTCGATGCCCGGGGTGATGAGTTTTTCGGGCGAGGTCTCAAGCGCCGGGCCGTAGAGCCGGTAGGCTACCTTGTCGTTTTCCCATGCGTAGTCATCGTAGCGTTCGGGCACCTGGCGGCCGTAGGCTTTCGACGGGTAGGCTTCGCGTTCGCCCTCGGCGACGGTGAAGCGCAGCGTCTGCCCGGCTTCGGCGTCGGTCTGGAATATCAGCGCCTGCGGTTTTTCGTGCCCGGCGTAGATCACCTGCGAGGGTATCTGCTTGCCCTCCGCGTCCGTTACCACGACCGTTTCCGGCTTTACGCCCCGCAGTTCCGTCCATGCGATTTCCACGGTCTGCGCTTCGCGGGCATGTTGCGTCGGGTTGCTTACTTCGATCTGCACGCTCTGCGTACAGGATGCGAGCGCCAGCAGGGCGGCGCCCGGAATGATTTTGCGAATCATGATGTTGAATCTGTTTGCGTTGGTTGTACTGCAAAATTACGTACTTTTTCGCTTCCGTGCCAACCCGAAAGACAAATTAATATATCGGACTGGCAAATATTATACTTAATTTGGTAATTTTTCGCATTGGCGTTTCCCGATAATGTGCTAATTTTACATTCCGAAAACCGCGTAGAAATCCAAACCGAAATACCTATCATGAAACAGTTCAACGACGACAACTTCCTGTTGCAGACGCGTGCCGCCGAAAGGCTCTACCACGAGCACGCCGCCAAGATGCCGATCATCGACTACCATTGCCACCTCATTCCCGGGTACGTGGCCTCGAACCACCGCTTCGACAACCTGTCGAAAATCTGGCTGGAGGGCGACCATTACAAGTGGCGCGCCATGCGTACCAACGGCGTCGACGAGCGGTTCTGCACGGGTAAGGATACTTCCGACTGGGAGAAGTTCGAGAAGTGGGCCGAGACGGTTCCTTATACCATGCGCAACCCCTTGTACCACTGGACCCACCTGGAGCTCAAGACGGCGTTCGGCGTCACCGACCTGCTCTGCCCGCAGACCGCGCGCAAGATTTACGACGAGTGCACCGAGAAGTTGCAGAAGCCCGAGTTCTTCGCCCGCGGTCTGATGCAGCACTACAACGTCGAGGTCGTCTGCACCACCGACGACCCCGTCGATTCGCTGGAGCACCATATCAAGGTCGCCGAGGACGGTTTCGCCGTGCGGATGCTGCCCACATGGCGTCCCGACAAGGCCATGGCCGTCGAGGTGCCCGCCAATTTCCGCGCTTACATCGAGAAGCTCTCCGAGGTCTCGGGCGTCGAAATCCGCAAGTTCTCCGACGTCATCGACGCCCTGCGCGTGCGTCACAAGTTCTTCGAGCAGGTGGGCTGCCGCCTTTCGGACCACGGCATCGAGGAGTTCTACGCCGAGGATTACACGCAGGCCGAAATCGACGCTATCTTTAATAAGGTGTTCGGCGGTACGGAGCTCACGCGCGAGGAAATCCGCAAGTTCAAGACGGCCATGATGGTCGAATTCGCCGTCATGGACCACGAGACGGGTTGGACCCAGCAGTTCCACTACGGCGCCATCCGCGACAACAATTCGCGCATGTTCCGTCAGTTGGGTCCCGATACTGGGTTCGATTCCATCGGCGACTTCACCGTGGGCAAGGCCATGTCCAAGTTCTTCGACATGCTCGACCGCAACGACAAGCTCACCAAGACCATCATCTACAACCTCAATCCCTGCGACAACGAGCTCGTCGCTACCATGCTCGGCAACTTCCAGGACGGCCGTTACGGCGCCGGCAAGATCCAGTTCGGTTCGGGTTGGTGGTTCCTCGACCAGAAGGACGGCATGGAGAAGCAGATGAACGCCCTTTCGACACTGGGTCTCTTGAGCCGTTTCGTCGGCATGCTCACCGATTCGCGGTCGTTCCTTTCCTACCCGCGCCACGAGTATTTCCGCCGTACGCTCTGCAACCTGCTGGGCAACGACATCGAGCAGGGTCTGTTGCCCGCGTCGGAAATCGAGTTCATCGGCCGCGAAATCGTCGAGGGCGTATGTTACCGCAATGCCAAGAATTATTTTCAATTTTAATCAATCGTCAATAACCCTATGAAAATCGTCACTTTGGGTGAAATCATGCTGCGCCTTTCGACGCCCGGCAACACCCGTTTCGTTCAGTCCGATTCGTTCGACGTCGTCTACGGCGGCGGCGAGGCCAATGTGGCCGTCAGCTGCGCCAACTACGGTCACGACGCCTATTTCGTTTCCAAACTGCCCAAGCACGAAATCGGTCAGTCGGCTGTCAACGCACTGCGCAAATACGGTGTCAGGACCGATTTCATCGCCCGCGGCGGCGACCGCGTAGGTATCTATTACCTCGAAACGGGTGCTTCGATGCGTCCCTCGAAGGTCATCTACGACCGCGCCCACTCGGCCATCGCCGAGGCCGACGCTGCCGATTTCGATTTCGACGCCATCATGGAGGGGGCCCAGTGGTTCCATTGGTCGGGCATCACGCCGGCCATCTCCGACAAGGCCGCCGAGCTCACCCGCCTGGCCTGCGAGGCTGCCAAGCGCCACGGCGTCACGGTTTCGGTCGACCTCAATTTCCGCAAGAAGCTCTGGACCAAGGAGAAGGCCCAGTCCATCATGCGTCCTCTGATGCAGTACGTCGACGTCTGCATCGGTAACGAGGAGGACGCCGAGCTGTGTCTCGGTTTCAAGCCCGACGCCAACGTCGAGGGCGGCGAGACCAACGCCGAGGGTTACAAGGGCATCTTCCGTCAGATGGCCGAGACGTTCGGGTTCAAGTACGTCATTTCGACCTTGCGCGAATCGTTCTCCGCTACGCACAACGGGTGGAAAGCCATGATTTACAACGGCCAGGAGTTCTACGAGTCGAAGCGTTACGACATCGATCCCATCATCGACCGCGTCGGCGGCGGCGATTCGTTCTCCGGCGGTATCATCCACGGTCTGCTGACCAAGCCCACGCAGGGCGAGGCCCTCGAGTTCGCCGTGGCCGCTTCGGCGTTGAAGCACACCATCAACGGCGACTTCAACCTCGTTTCGGTCGAGGAGGTCGAGAGCCTGGCCGGCGGCAACGCCAACGGGCGCGTACAGCGATAAGTTCAATCAAGGTGAAAAGTTAAAGGTGAAAAGCGAAATGTCCGGCAGTCCCGGACGTATTTTCCCCGCATGAATGTAAATCGCCTTTCACTTTTCACCTTTCACTCTTCACCTTTCACTTTATAAAAAATGGCAAGATTCAATAAGTCTCAGGTCATGGAGGCCATCGGCAAGACCGGTATGGTCCCTGTGTTCTATCATGCCGACGCCGAGATCGCCAAGCAGGTTCTCAAGGCTTGTTACGAGGGCGGTGTGCGTGCTTTCGAGTTCACCAACCGCGGCGACTTCGCTTCGGAGGTCTTCATCGAGTTGGTGAAGTTCGCCGCCAAGGAGTGCCCCGACATGGTGTTGGGCATCGGTTCCATCGTCGACGCGCCCACGGCTGCCCTCTATATGCAGTACGGCGCTAATTTCGTCGTCGGTCCTTACCTTAATCCCGACGTCGCCAAGGTTTGCAACCGCCACCTCGTGCCTTATACGCCCGGGTGCGGTTCCGTCACCGAAATCGGTACGGCGCAGGAGTTGGGCTGCGACCTCACCAAGGTCTTCCCCGCTGGCAACGTCGGCGGTCCGTCGTTCGTCAAGAACGTCAAGGCGCCGCTGCCGTGGTCCAATATCATGGCTACGGGCGCCGTCGAGCCCACCGAGGAGAACCTCACCGCGTGGTTCAAGGCCGGCGTCTTCTGCGTGGGCATGGGTTCGCAGCTCTTCCCCAAGGAGGTCATCGCCGCCAAGGAGTGGAAAGCCATCACCGAGAAATGCCGCTTCGCCCTCGGCGTCATCGCCGCCGTAAGGGGCAAGTAGGGTAGACGGGGACTTCCCGCGTCCCGACAGCAGGGGCGCGGAAGTTCTTCGCCGCGCGGCTGCCGCCGTCCCGATTCAACCGAAACTTTTAACCGGAAATCTTAAATGACTGATATCAAGAAAAACATGACGAACTGGCGTTGGTGGATGTGCCTGCTTTTGTTCGTCGCCACCACGGTCAATTACCTCGACCGTCAGGTGCTTTCGCTCACCTGGAAGGACTTCATCGCCCCCGAGTTCCATTGGACCGATTCCGATTACGGTACCATCACGGGTTTCTTCTCCATCTTCTACGCCGTCGCCTGCCTTTTCGCGGGTAAGTTCGTCGATTGGATGGGTACCAAGAAAGGTTACCTTTGGGCCATCGGCATCTGGTCGTTCGGCGCCTGTCTCCACGCCGTTTGCGGTTGGGCCACCATGCACATCGAGGGTTACGCTTCGCTCGAAGCCATGCGCGCCGTCGAGTACGGCACCGAGGCTGCCATAGCCATCGCCACCGTCAGCGTTTGGTTGTTCCTCGTCTGCCGCGCCATCCTCGCCCTCGGCGAAGCCGGCAACTTCCCCGCCGCCATCAAGGTCACCGCCGAGTATTTCCCCAAGAAGGACCGTGCATTCGCCACGTCGCTCTTCAACGCCGGGGCTTCGGTCGGGGCGCTCGTCGCTCCGCTCTCCATTCCCGTCCTCGCTTCGGCTTGGGGTTGGGAGATGGCTTTCATCATCATCGGCGCCCTCGGTTTCGTGTGGATGTTCTTTTGGATTTTCATGTACGACAAGCCCCGCGAATCCCGGTTCGTCAACCAGGCCGAGCTCGATTACATGTTGCAGGACGAGGCCGGGCAGCCCGCCGAGACCAAGTCCGCAGACGACGAAAAGGCCATTCCGTTCATCCGTTGCTTCGGTTACAAGCAGACCTGGTCGTTCATCGTCGGCAAGTTCTTCACCGACGGCGTGTGGTGGTTCTACCTCTTCTGGGCTCCGGCCTACTTCTCCGAGTGCGGTTATTCGATGGAGACTACCACCGGTAAGATGCTCGTTTTCGTGCTCTACCTCATCGTCACCGTCATCTCCATCGGCGGCGGTTACCTGCCCAAGTTCTTCGTCGAGCAGAAGCGTATGGAGCCTTATTCGGGCCGTATGCTCGCTATGTTGATTTTCGCTTTCTTCCCCTTGCTGGCGTTGTTCGCACAGCCGTTGCAGGGTCTTTCCGTCTGGTTCCCCGCCGTCATCATCGGTATCGCGGGCGCCGGGCACCAGGCTTGGTCGGCCAACCTCTTTTCCACCATCGGCGACATGTTCCCCAAGTCGACCATCGCCACCATCACGGGCATCGGCGCCATGGCCGGGGGTATCGGTTCGTTCCTCATCAACAAGGGGGCCGGTATGTTGTTCGATTATTCCGCCGCCCAGGGCGAGGCGTTCTCGTTCTTCGGGTTCAGTGGCAAGCCCGCAGGTTACATGATCGTCTTCTGCATCTGCGCCGTGGCTTACCTGTTCGCGTGGTTCATCATGAAGAGCCTCGTGCCCAAGTACAAACCTATCGTGTTGAAGTAATCTCAAATCAATTGCAATGATCAAGCAGCTCAATAAGTCTGCCGTCTCCAAGCCGGAGCGGCCCGTCAGAATCCTCCAGTTCGGCGAGGGCAATTTCCTCCGTGCGTTCGTCGACTGGCAGATCGACATCGCCAACGAGAAGGGCGTCATGAATTCGGGCGTGGCCATCTGCCAGCCCATCCTCGACCCCGAGCACAAGGTGCTCGGCATGATCGACATGCTCCACAAGCAGGACAACCTCTACCACGTCTACCTGGAGGGTATCGAGAACAAGCAGCCCAAGAAGAACGTGCGGCTCGTCAAGAGCGTCATGGATTCGTTCAATCCCTATGTCGATTATGCGAAGTACGAGCAGTATTTCCTCTCGCCCGAGTTGAAGATCACCATCTCCAACACTACCGAGGCCGGTATCCGTTACGAGGAGGGCGACGACCTCACGGCCTGCCCGCCCAAGTCGTACCCCGCCAAGATGACCGCCTTGCTTTACAAGCGTTTCAAGCACTTCGGCGGCGACCCCTCCAAGGGGCTTTGCATCATCTGCTGCGAGCTCATCGAGAACAACGGTTCCACGCTCCACGAGTATGTCATCAAGCACGCCGAGTACAACAGGCTCGGGCAGGATTTCATCGACTGGGTCGAGCAGAACTGCCACTTCTGCGATACGCTCGTCGACCGCATCGTCCCCGGGTTCCCGCGCGACACCATCAACGAGATCAAGGAGGAGTTAGGTTTCGACGACAATCTCGTCGTCAAGGCCGAGTTGTACCACCTCTGGGCTATCGGCGGTCCCGGTTACAAGGAGGTCATGAAGGAGCTGCCGCTCGACAAGGCAGGTCTGCACGTCATCTTCATGCCCTCTATCAAGCAGTTCCGCGACAAGAAGGTGCGCATTCTCAACGGGTCGCACACCGGCATGGTGCCCATCGCCTTGCAGATGGGTTGCGAGACCGTCATGGACGCGTTCAATACGCCCGCTATCGAGAAGTTCATCAACGACATGGTCGCCGAGGAGGTGATTCCCATGATCGAGGAGGACCAGGCCGAGCTGAAGCGGTTCGCCGCCGGGATTCTGGAGCGTTTCTACAACCCCTATATCAAGCACATGCTCAAGTCCATTTCGCTCAATTCGCTGTCGAAATGGGAGGCCCGCAATTATCCCACCGTCAAGGACAATTGGTTCAAGGCCAAGCGCGTCGCTCAGCACGAGTGTTTCACGTTCGCCGCGTTGTTGTCGCTCTACGGTCCCGAAAGCGGGTTCCAGCCCGACGATACGCAGGAGTTCGTCGATTTCATTCGTAAGAACTGGAATCCCGCCGACTTGGAGGCCACCGTCGCGAAGTTCGTGAAAGAAAGCGGTATCTTCACCGTCGATTTCTCCGAGGTGCCGGGCTTCGTTCCCGCCGTCGCCGCTTACCTCGCCGACATCCGCGGACTGGGTATGGCCAAGGCGTTGGACAAGTTCCTCAGCAAGTAGACCCATCGTTCATCCGGGGCGGGTGTTCTTCGCAGGAAGAGCGTGCCCGCCCCTTTTTTCGAGTATAGAGCCATGAAACGGTTTCTGAAAATCAACGCCGCGGACAACGTCGCCGTGGCCCTCGCCGACAACCTTTGGGCCGGCGAGTCGTTCGACGTCGACGGCGTGCAGGTCACCCTGCGCGAGACCGTCGCCCGCGGTCATAAGTTCGCCTTGCGCGACATCGCCGAGGGCGAGAACATCGTCAAGTACGGTTATCCCATCGGCCACGCTGCCGAGCCGATTCCTGCCGGTGCGTGGATTCATTCCCACAACCTCAAAACCAACCTCCGCGACGACTTGGAGTACGCCTATGCGCCCAAGGTCTACGAGGTCGGTTATCCCAAGAGCGACGCCAAGGTCATGGGTTACCTCCGCAAGGACGGTACGATGGGCATCCGCAACGAGTTGTGGATCGTCCCCTCGGTCGGGTGCGTCAACGGGCAGGCGCAGGCCATCGCCGAGCGCGTCAAGGCCGAGTGCGATTGTTCGCACCTCGACGACGTGCGGGTCTATACCCATAATTACGGTTGTTCTCAGTTGGGCGACGACCACGCCAATACGCAGCGGGCCCTCGCCGCTTTGGTCAAGCATCCCAATGCCGGGGCGGTCCTCGTCCTGGGTCTCGGGTGCGAGAACAACCAGGTTTCGGCCCTCAAGGAGACCATCGGCGAGTGGGACGCCGAGCGCGTGAAGTTCCTCATCGCGCAGGAGGTCGAGGACGAAATCGCCGCAGGTTTCGAGATTTGCCGCGAGCTCGTCGAGAAGACCCGCGCAGACAGGCGCCGGCCGTTGCCGCTTTCCT
Source organism: Alistipes muris (assembly GCF_943193205.1). GTDB lineage: Bacteria > Bacteroidota > Bacteroidia > Bacteroidales > Rikenellaceae > Alistipes > Alistipes muris. The sequence goes on along the minus strand of NZ_CALPDD010000011.1, from coordinate 4,971 downwards.
GCCTCCGCGTGGGGCTCAAGTGCGGCGGTTCCGACGGTTTTTCGGGCATCACGGCCAATCCGCTCGTCGGGCTTTTCTCCGATTGGCTCATCGCGCAGGGCGGCACCACCGTGCTGACCGAGGTGCCCGAGATGTTCGGCGCCGAAACCATCCTCATGGACCGCGCCGAGAGCCGGCAGGTTTTCGACCGGACGGTCTGCCTGATCAACGATTTCAAGGGTTATTTCCGCAAGTTCGACCAGCCCATCTACGAGAATCCCTCGCCCGGCAACAAGAAGGGCGGCATCACCACGCTCGAAGAGAAATCGTTGGGGTGCGTGCAGAAAGGCGGGGCCCAGCAGGTCGTCGACGTGCTCAAGTACACGCAGCCCATTTGCAGGCAGGGGCTCAACCTCTTGCAGGCTCCGGGCAACGACCTCGTCGCCGCTTCGGCCCTCGCCTTGTCGGGGTGCCAGCTCGTGTTGTTCACCACCGGGCGCGGTACGCCGTTCGGGGCTTTCGTGCCGACGATGAAGATTTCGACCAATACGCAGCTCTCGAAATTCAAGTCCAATTGGATCGACTTCAACGCCGGAACGCTCGTCGAGGACGAGGAGCCGCAGGCCGTCCTGGAGCGTTTCATCGCCAAGGTTCTCGCCACGGCCAACGGCGAGCATCTGCTCCACGAGAAGACCGGGTTCAAGGAAATCGCCATCTTCAAGACGGGCGTTACGTTGTGATTAAAAATGAAAAATTAAGAATTGAAAATCGTCTTTTTCGCAGTATCGTGTCATTCTGAGCGTCAGCGAAGAATCTTTGTAAAATGAAACGAATCCTCCTTTTCTTCGCTTTGCTGTGCGGCTGTTGCGTTGCGGCGCAGGAGAAGTCCGTGTATGTCGTCGACTGCAACGGCGGCGGGGATTTCACCTCCGTGCAGGCGTGCTTCGATGCGTTGCCTTCCAAGCCCGCCGCGTGGCGCACCGTGCGCATCATGCCCGGTACTTACCGCGAGAAAGTCGCCTTGGACGTCTACAAGGACAAGGTCCGAATCGTCGGCGTGGGCGGTCGCGACAGCGTGCGCATCGTTTGGAGCGACTTCTCGGGCAAGGTCGTCGACGGTTACGAGCTGACCACCTACGATAGTTATACCATGTCCCTCCAGGCCGACGACGTGTGGCTCGAAGGGCTTACCGTCGCCAACGACGCCGGCAGGGTGGGGCAGGCCGTGGCGCTCGAAACCCGCGGCGACCGCATCCGAATCGAGCGGTGTGCGCTCATCGGCGACCAGGATACGTTCTTCACCAAGGGTTATGTCTCGCGTGTCCATGTCGTCGATACGTATATCGAGGGTACCACCGATTTCATCTTCGGTCCCTCCATCGTCTTGTTCGACGGCTGTGCGATCCATTGCAAGGCCGACAGCTACATTACAGCCGCATCGACCACCGAGCGCAACAAGTACGGCTATGTCTTCCGCGATTGCCGCGTGACGGCCGCCGACGGCGTGACGAAAGTCTACCTCGGGCGGCCTTGGAAATCCACCGCACGCACCGTGTGGCTCCGGTGCGAGTTTCCCGCCGCCATCCGCCCCGAGGGATGGCACAACTGGCGCGACCCCGCCCGCGAGCGCACTTCGTTCTACGCCGAGTGGCGCTGTGGCGGCCCCGGTGCCGACCGCAGCCGCCGCGTGGCGTGGTCGCACGAGCTCTCCGACGACGAGGCCGCCGACTACACGCCCGAGCATATTTTCGCCAAAAAGACCGGTTCCGAGCAGTTCCGCAGCGACTGGACGGGCCGTTTCCAATCCATCGACCTATGAAAAAACTCTTTTTGCTTTTCGGCCTTTTTTCGGCCGCTGCCGTTTCGGCACAGACCGTCTGGACGCCCGATTTGGGCAACGGCAAGTACAAGAATCCCGTGCTCTACGCCGATTATTCCGACCCCGACGTCACCCGCACGGGCGACGATTTCTGGATGACTTCCTCGTCGTTCAACTGCGCCCCGGGGTTGCAGATTCTCCATTCGACCGATTTGGTGAACTGGGAAATCGTCAACACCGTCTTCACCCGGCAGCCGCCCTACGACCATTTCGACAAGCCCCGCCACGGCGAGGGGGTCTGGGCGCCTTCCATCCGCTTCCACGACGGTTGGTACTATATCTATTGGGGCAATCCCTACGTCGGCATCTACATGACCAAGACGCAGGACCCGCGCGGCGAGTGGTCGGAACCCCTCCTCATCAAGAAGGTGCTGGGCATCATCGACACCTGCCCTTTGTGGGACGACGACGGTAAGGCCTATCTGGTCCACGGTTGGGCCGGGTCGTGCGCCGGGTTGAAAAGCGTGTTGAGCGTCTGCGAAATGACGCCCGACGGCGAGCGGCTCATCGGCGAGGACGTTCTGATTTTCGACGGCCACGGCGACCATCCCACCGTCGAGGGTCCCAAGTTCTACAAGCGCAACGGTTGGTATTACGTCTTCGCTCCCGCGGGCGGCGTCAAGCCCGGTTGGCAGATCGTCCTGCGTTCCAAGTCGCCTTGGGGTCCCTACGAGTGCCGTACCGTGCTCCACCAGGGCAATACCAAGACCCCCGGCCCCCACCAGGGAGGTTTGGTCGACGACGTCGAGGGCAATTCGTGGTTCGTCCACTTCGTCGACATGTATGCCTACGGGCGGGTCGTTCATCTTCAGCCCGTCACGTGGTCCGACGACGACTGGTGCATCGTCGGCGTCGACCGCAACGGCGACGGCATCGGCGAGCCCGTCGATACTTTCCACAAGCCTGCTTCCCGCGTCAAAAGCGCCGTCCGCACGCCTGCCGACAGCGACGAGTTCGACGGCCGCACGCTTGGGCTGCAATGGCAGTGGCATGCCAATCCCCAACTCGGTTGGTACTTCTCCAATCCCTCCGACGGCGAGCTTCGGCTTTATTGCCGCAACCGCCCCGAGGGTTGGCGCAACCTCTCCGACAACGGCAATCTGCTCTTGCAGAAAATCAACGCCCCGACCTATACCGCCACTACGAAGCTCCGTTTCCATCCCTCCTACGAGGGCGACCGCGCCGGGTTGATTGTCATGGGCCACGATTATGCCACCATCGGGCTGCGTTATGCCGACGGCAGGCTCTTCGTCGAGCGGACCACCTGCAAGCGCGCCATGAAAAAGGGCGCTCCCGAGACTGCCGACGCTTCGCTGCCGTTCGCTGCTTCGGGCGAGCCCGTCGACGTGTGGTTCCGGTGCCGTTTCGAGCAGCAGTGGAACGACGACGCTACGCCGCGGCTGGTTTGCAGACTTTCGTTCAGCACCGACGGCAAGCGCTTCCGCGAGTTGGGCGACGCTTTCACCGCCGAGGCCGGGCATTGGATCGGCGCCAAGGTCGGTTACTTCGCCGATGCCCAGGTCCATAAGAACGACGCCGGGTGGATCGACGTCGATTGGTTCCGCACTTCCAAATAGTCCGGTTCCGACATTCAAAACAAAGCCAGCTTCCGAATCGGAGACTGGCTTTGTTTTTCGGGTGTTGTTCGGTGGTGGCTCTACCCGTCGGAAATTTTTATTGTGAATTGTGAATTGTGAATTGTGAATTGTGAATTTCCCTTATCCCGCTTTTCTCTCTATCGTCCGCAGCCGCCCGGTCATGTAGTATTGCAGCACCCCGCGCAGGAACATGTAGAGCGTGAACGCCATCCACAGCGCGTTGTTGCCTATCAGCGGGTAGCCCGCATAGTAGATTCCGAAGTAGGCCGCTGTCGAGAGGAACATCGAGTTGCGCATCACGCGCGTCTCGGTCGCGCCCACCATGATTCCGTCCATGATGAAGGGCATCGCGCTCGCTATCGGGATGACGATTATCCAGCCTATGTAGCGGCCTGCCAGTTCCGTGATTTTCGCGGCGTCCGGGGTTGTGCCGTCCACGAAAAGGCCCACCAGTTCGCGCCAGCCCACCAAATAGATTCCCACGAACGCCACCGACACCATCGTGCCCCAGAAGATGCAGCGGCGCATGCACTTGCCCAGCGCTTCGCCGTCGCGGGCTCCGATGAAGCGGCCCGTCAGTGCTTCGGCCGCATAGGCGAAGCCGTCGTTCATGTACGAGAAGAGGGTGAAAAGTTGCAGCAGCAGCGTGTTCACCGCCAGCAGCGCCGGGTCGTCCATGCGGGCCGACGCCCCCGTGAAAAAGGTGTAGACCGCCACAATGCAGAGCGTGCGCAGCATGATGTCACGGTTGATGACGAAAAAGGTCTTCAGCGGTTGCAGGTCCAGCACTTCCGGCCAGTCTATTTTCGTGAGCATCGCGCGGTATTCCGTCACCAGCAGTAGCGCCGACAGCCCCACGCCGCTCCATTGGGCCAGCACCGACGCATAGGCTATGCCCACGATTCCCAGGTCCAGTCCGAATGCGAACCACAGGCTGCACAGAATGTGCACCACGTTCACCGCAATGGCCGTGCACATCGGTATCACGGCGTTCTGCATCCCCGTGAACCAGCCGTTGAGGCCGAACAGCAGGATTCCCGCCGGCACGGCCCAGATGCGGGCGTAGAAGTAGTCGCGGGTCATCGCGCTGCCGTTCATCGCCCACAGCGCCAGTTCGCCCACGGGCCATTGCAGCGCCACCATCACCGCTCCCATCAGCGCCGCCACTACCAGCGCCCGCGCCAGCATGTTCGTGCATTCGCGTAGGTTGCCCGCGCCGTAGGCTTGGGCCGTTAGGCCGCTCGTGCCCATGCGCACGAACGAGCAGTTCCAGTAGATGAAGTTGAAAATCGACACCCCGATGGCCAGCGCGCCTATCGTCGCCGCCGAGTCCGCGCCCCAGTGGCCCGCTATCGCCGTCGAGACAATGCCCATCAGCGGTACCGTGATGTTCGACACGATGTTCGGCAGCGCTATGCGCATGATTTCGTAGTTCATTTTCATGCAGGTTTTCTCGCCTCGGCAAAGCCCGAACGAGTTCGTCTTTGCTCTCAGCTTATCGAAAACGTTCATCTT
>NZ_CALPDD010000010.1 GCF_943193205.1 Alistipes muris | reverse complement strand
TCAAATAAATTTGGCATTGCGCTCGGCTTTTCGTATTTTGGCTTTGCCGAAGATACTTCGCCTCGGCAATGCTCAAAATAAATTTGGCATTGCGCTCGGCTTTTCGTATCTTTGCAGGCATTTCGCGCGGGCGCTTTGTGCGCGTAGCGGCGGATGTATAACATTATCAACCTTTTAACGAGCGATTGTATCGCACATCATTCCATCTATGGAAGCAAACAACAACGTGGTCGCCAACGAGAATTTCGATTGGAACGCATTCGAGAACGATTTGGGTGTTTACAGCCAGTCCAAGGACGAAATCGCTGCGGCTTATGACAAGACTTTGTCCAACGTCAACGTGGGCGAGGTCGTCGAGGGTACGGTGACGGGCCTTTCCAAGCGCGAGGTCATCGTCAACGTCGGTTACAAGAGCGAGGCTATCATCCCCGTCTCCGAGTTCCGTTACAATCCCGACCTCAAGGTCGGTGACAAAATCGAGGTTTACGTCGAATCCGCCGAGGACCGCAACGGTCAGCTGGCCCTTTCGCATAAGAAGGCGCGCCAGCTCAAGTCGTGGGACCGCGTCAACGAGGCGTTGGAGAACGACGAAATCATCAAAGGTTACATCAAGTGCCGCACCAAGGGCGGTATGATCGTCGATGTCTTCGGTATCGAGGCGTTCCTGCCCGGTTCGCAAATCGACGTCAAGCCCATCCGCGATTACGATGTCTACGTCGACAAGACCATGGAGTTCAAGGTCGTCAAAATCAACCAGGAGTTCCGCAACGTCGTCGTGTCGCATAAGGCGCTCATCGAGGCCGAGCTCGAGGCCCAGAAGCAGGTCATCATGTCCAAGCTCGAAAAGGGTCAGATTCTCGAGGGTACGGTCAAGAACATCACTTCCTACGGCGTCTTCGTCGATTTGGGCGGTGTCGACGGTCTGATCCACATCACCGACCTTTCGTGGGGCCGCGTCAGCCATCCCGAAGAGGTCGTCGCTCTCGACCAGAAGATTCAGGTCGTCATCCTCGACTTCGACGATGCCAAGAAGCGCATCGCCTTGGGTCTCAAGCAGCTTACGCCCCATCCTTGGGAAGCGCTCGACCAGAACCTCAAGGTCGGCGACAAGGTCAAGGGTAAGGTCGTTGTCATGGCCGATTACGGTGCTTTCGTCGAGATTGCCACCGGTGTCGAGGGTCTCATCCACGTTTCCGAAATGTCGTGGAGCCAGCACCTGCGTTCGGCTCAGGAGTTCATGAAGGTCGGCGACGAGGTCGAGGCCGTCATCCTCACGCTCGACCGCGACGAGCGCAAGATGTCGCTCGGTATCAAGCAGCTTTCGGCCGATCCGTGGGCTGAAATCGAGACCAAGTATCCCGTCGGTACCAAGACCACGGCCAAGGTGCGTAACTTCACCAATTTCGGCGTCTTCGTCGAAATCGAGGAGGGCATCGACGGTCTGATCCATATTTCCGACCTCTCTTGGACCAAGAAGGTCAAGCATCCCGGCGAGTTCACGCAGGTGGGTGCCGACATCGAGGTCGTTGTGCTCGAAATCGACAAGGACAACCGTCGTCTGTCGTTGGGCCACAAGCAGTTGGAGGAGAATCCCTGGGCCGGTATCGAAAGCAAGTTCCCGCTCGATTCCGTACACGAGGGTACCATCACCGAGATGACCGACAAGGGTGCTGTCGTTTCGCTCGACGAGAACGTCGAGGGTTTCTGCCCCACGCGTCAGCTCACCAAGGAGGACGGTTCCGTGCCGAAGGTCGGCGACAAGATCGAGTTCAAGATTCTTGAGTTCTCCAAGGCTACGAAGCGTATCACTCTGTCGCACTTGCGTACTTACGACGATGTGCGTAAGGCCGAGGCCGCTGCCGAGAAGGCTGAAAAGCGTGCCGCTGCCGACGCTACCAAGTCGACCGTCAAGAAGATCAACGCTTCTGTCGAGAAAACTACGCTCGGTGACATCGCCGGTCTCGCCGCTCTCAAGAGCGCTATGGAGGCCGCCGAGGCCAAGAAGGCTCCCGCCAAGAAGTCCAAGAAAGAGGAGACTGCCGAGGAGTAGTTCCCGCAGTTCTTGTCTGTTTGTAGGCCGTCCGCGAAAAGCGGGCGGCTTTTTCGTTGTGTAGTTCCTCCCTTTCCCCGATTTGTTTCCTCCTGTATCCGGGTTCGGATATGTTCCTTTCCGCTCCGAAATTCCCGTTTGGAACGCTTTGTGCCGTTTTTTTTCGTCATGCCCGCCCCGTGGTCCGGCGCGGTCTCTCGGTCGGGCGTGTTTTCCCTCGTGTTCGGGGTTTTTCGTGTTTTATTTTGGAGGGTCGAAAAATTTCGTTATCTTTGGGAATTCCATATACTTGCGGTTGATTGCCATGTCGAAAGCGTTGCTTGCTCCGATAGCCTTTTTCTACAAGATGGGGGTGACATTCCGTCACCGCCTCTTCGACTGGGGCTTCCTCAAAAGCGAGCGGTTCGACATCCCCATCATCTGCATCGGCAACATCACCGTCGGCGGTACCGGCAAGACCCCTATGGCCGAGATGATTATCGCCTACATGTCCCAGAAGCATAATATCGCGCTCCTCTCGCGCGGGTACGGGCGTAAAACCAAGGGTTACCGCGAGGTTTCGCTTTCGTCGCATTACCGCGAGGTCGGCGACGAGCCGCTCCAGATCAAGCTCAAGTTTCCCGATACGGTCGTCGTGGTCTGCGAGAAGCGGTCCGAGGCCATCCGGCGGATTCGTTCCGAGCATCCCGAGGTCGACCTCATCGTCATGGACGACGGGTTCCAGCATCGTTACGTCGAGCCTAAAATCAACGTCCTCATGATCGACGCTACGCGGCCTATCCAGCACGATAGGATGTTGCCCGTCGGTTCTCTGCGCGATTTGCCGTCTCAGATTTACCGGGCCCATTATTTCATCGTTACCAAGTGTCCCGAGAAGATGGCGCCCATCGACAGGCGTATCTTGCGTAAGGTCTTGATTCAGATCGCTTACCAGCAGGTCTATTATACCCGTTTCGAGAGTTTCATTCCCCAGCCCCTTTTCGCCGACGAGGCTTCGCGCGAGCCTTTGGCGCAGGGTTGCAAGGTTATTGCTTTGTCGGGTATCGGCAACCCCGAGCCGTTCCTCAAGACGCTCCACGAGCGTTATAAGGTCGTCGCCGAGGTCACGCTCGACGACCACCATGTCTATCGTGTCCGCGACATCCGGTTGCTCGCGTCGTTGCTCGCCAAGCATCCCGGCTCCGTCATCGTCACCACCGAGAAAGACGCCGTCAAGTTGGTCAACCGGGCCAAGATTCCGTCCGAGGTGCGTTGCGCCCTTTATTACCAGCCCATCAATATTTCATTCATAGAGGATTCGGCAACGGATTTTCTCCAAAAGTTAGAAGAAGATGTTCGAGGAAATTAAACAGACAGCCGCTTGGATCCGGGAGCAGACTTCCGGGTTCCAGCCCGAGGCAGGGATTATTCTGGGTACCGGACTCGGGGATTTCGCCGAGCAGATCGACGCTCGGTTTTCGCTCGATTACAAGCAGATTCCCGGTTTTCCCGTCTCTACGGTCGAGGGACACAAGGGGCGGATGATTTTCGGCTTGCTCGAGGGGCGGCGCGTCGTCGCCATGCAGGGCAGGTTCCATTTTTACGAGGGGTATTCCATGCAGCAGGTCACTTTTCCCGTGCGCGTCATGCAGCAGTTGGGTATCCGCGTGTTGTTCGTCTCCAACGCTTCCGGCGGTATCAACACTTCGTTCCGCGTCGGCGATTTGATGGTCATCACCGACCATATCAACCTCATGCCCAACCCTCTCATCGGGCCTAACCTCGCCGAGCTCGGGCCGCGTTTTCCCGATATGCACAATTGTTACGACAAGGGGCTCATCGCCCGCGCCACCGCCATCGCCGAGCAGGAGGGTATCAAGCTCCAGTACGGCGTCTACGTCGGCGGCACGGGTCCTACGTTCGAGACCCAGGCCGAGTATCGTTATTTCAAGGCCATCGGCGGCGATGCTGCCGGTATGTCCACCGTGCCCGAAGTCATCGTCGCCCGGCACATGTCCATCCCCGTCTTCGGCGTCTCCGTCATCACCAATTGCGGGCTCTCCGACGAGATCGGCGACCACGAGGACGTGCAGTTGCAGGGCAAGAAGGCCGGGGTCAAGATGCAGTTGTTGTTCCGTCGTATGATTAAAGAGTTGTAGCCATGGTCAATAAGGTCATTCTTATCGGTAACGTCGGTATGGACCCCGAGGTCCGTACTACGGAGGGCGGTGTCAAGGTCGCCCGTTTGCGGCTCGCCACTACCGAGCGGCTCTTCGACCGCCAGGCCAACGAGACGCGCGAGCATACCGAGTGGCATACCGTCACTTTGTGGCGCGGTTTGGCCGACGTCGTCGACCGTTACGTCCACAAGGGGTCGCAGATTTATATCGAGGGGCGTTTGCGTACCCGCGATTGGATGGACAAGGACAATAACAAGCGGTTCACTACCGAGATTCTCGCCGATACCATGAATCTGCTCGGGCGGCGCAGCGACAATTCCGCTTCCGACAGCGCTTCTTACGGGCAGGCTCCCGCGTCCGCACCCTACACTCAGTCGCAGGCCGCTCCCGCCGCAACGGCTCCGGTTCAGTCCGCCGCTCCGCAGGCCGCACCTCAGCCCCAGCCTGCTCCGGCTCCGTCCATGCCTGCCGACGATCCCGACGATTTGCCGTTCTGATTCGGTTGCGCTTATACCTATATATTAAGGAAAGACTTTCAGCGAAGTCTTTCCTTTTTTTGTCGGCCTGTCATATCAGTTTCAAATCTTTTGCTATCCGACAGGCTTCGATGGAGTTCTTCACCTGTAATTTGGCTAAAATCCCTTGTCGATGCCGGCTGACCGTATGGATGCTGATAGAGAGTGTTCCGGCTATTTCTTTGCTCGTCGAACCTTTGTCTATGAGGTTCAAAACTTGTTTTTCTCTGACGGACAGTATTTTTGTGTCATGTTGTTTGCCCAGTTCGGTCGTCTGTCCATTGACAGGATTGATTATCAGACATTTGGATGGAATGTCGAATGGCAGAGGGCTATAAAGGCATAAAGCCAGCCACAAAGTCTCGTCGGAGGGTGCAGGGACATAGAACATTCGATGCAGTACGGGTATATAGTTATTCGTATCGTTTTTCATGCGGAGTTTGCTTGTCAAATAATAGTCGCTGCGTTTCTTTTTGGGCTGGCGTTTGACAAAATGGAAAAAGCGGAGTTCTTGCAAGTGTTTGTCGGCCAGGTCATCTGGATGAATAAGTTTGAAGATTTCCTCTTCCCAGATGGAAGGTACTTCGCCTTCTTTTTCGCATTTGCCCGTTCTCAGCATTCGTGAAAATCCGCCGTAATAGATGTAGCTTGCATCGGTGCGTAAATCGCTCAATACGGCAACGGCATTTTCCATGCGCGCATAGTTGCGAGCCATTTCCTTGTATCGGTCCAGCATCTCCGCATAGGGGTGTTTTGCCGCAAAGTTCTGGGCGGAAAATTCCTTGTTCAATCTATCTTTGGGGTCCATTCGCCGGCAATAAAATGGTTATTTGTAATCATTGCATGGTATGCAACAATACTTTAGCTTTGCAAAGATAAATATTGGAAATGGTTATTTGTCATAAGCGAAGCGTAAAATGCCGTCCGAAGCCCGGGTTGAAAGCGTCGTGAACATAGATATTCCGGCCGGTTCGTTGGTTGTCGGAAATTCCTGCCGGGTCCTCCGGATGTTATTAAATATTTGAAAATGAAAAAGTTGTTTTTGTGCGGAGCGATGATTGCCGCTTCGGCCGCCTGCATGGCGCAGTCATTGGAAAAAATGCAGTGGTTCAATGAGCCGGAACAATGGGAAATCGAAGAGGGTTCGCTTTCGATGCGTGTCACTCCCCGAACCGATTACTGGCGCATATCCCATTATGGGTTTACCGTGGACGATGCCCCGTTTTTGTACACCTTGCGCGGCGGGGAGTTTGAGGTCAAGGTGAAAATATCGGGTGACTATAAGACCCGTTTCGACCAGTCGGGGCTGATGTTGCGTATCGACCACGAGAATTATATCAAGGCGGGTATCGAGTTCGTGGACGGGCAATACAACCTCAGCACCGTGGTAACTCATCGCACAAGCGATTGGAGCATCATACCTTTGGACAAGTCCGTGCCGTTCGTATGGATAAAGGCTGTCCGTAGGCTCGATGCGGTGGAAATTTCCTATTCTTTTGATGACAAGGAGTACGCAATGATGCGCAACGCTTGGTTGCAGGACAATCGCCCTGTCATGGTCGGGGTAATGGGAGCCAGCCCCGACGGCGACGGCTTCGACGCTGATTTCGAGAGTTTTTCGATCAGGCATTTGCCCGATTTGCGCAGGGCTCAATGGCTGGAGGGAAACAGCAAGTAGCGATTAAGAGCGGTGGACGGTTACACTATCTTGAGCAAACCGAGATTTCACGGACGACGGGTACTATAAAAGTGCCATTGCCGCCCCGGAGGGCAATCACGTAGAATTGATAGCCTGAATCAGAGTAATAGTCCAAGTAAAATAGTCAAAACTTCATCCGGCATTTTGTTGAGAGCTTCCTCTTAAATGCCGGATGAAGTTTTGTATATGGACGGTTGACGTTTGTTATTCCAGGTCTTCCGGTATTCCCGCGCACCGTTCGTATACCGATACATCTTGCGGGTCGTCCATCGCCGTCCAGACCATCCGTTCGGCCGTGAATTCGTCGATTCGGTAGACATGTTGCCAGTCGCCCACAGCGTGGTCGTATTTGCCGCGGATAACCGTGCCTTGGCCTTCTTCTTCCAGGATGTTGAATTCGCCCGTTCGCACGCGCAATTGGAAAGCGTCCAAATTGTCATACATCTTGAACTTCATATCCTTGCGGATGAATTCGATATAGATGTAACTCCCTTCGGCCAGCGTCGCGCCGTCGAATTGCGTCAGTTGCCACGTTCCTGCTATGTTGTTGGCATTGGGTGTCAGCGGGGTGTCTGCCTCGTCGTCATCGTTGCAGGCTCCGCAGATGGTCAGTGCCAGCGAGAGGAGGGCGATTTTCCAAAGATTTTTCATTTGTCTTCTATCTGTTTTTGTTTTTGTCGTTTCCTTTTGCCCGGGGCCGAAGTCCGGTTGCTCGGTAGGGTGCCTGATTGCCCGTCGGAGGGTCGTCATTCAAAACGAAGCCTTGCCATTTCGGGCAGAGTTTCGTCATTCTATGCTGTCTTTCTGCACCAAACTTCGTCTGAACGTCTTCTTCCTGCTTCGACTGCTGTTCATTCGCATGTCTCCCATTTCGAGCAAGTCTCGTCGCTCAAAGCCTTGTCATTCTGAGCGAAGCGAAGAATCTGTTTCCGGTTTCATTCCCGTTTCGGTTCGTCGGCATTCGATACCGCTTTCCCGCGGCTCACTCCGCCGTGCCCGTTCCGATTCTTACTTCAAGCATCCGTTGGCTCGGCGGCAGCGTCAGTCCCTCAAGCAGTATCGGAATCCGTTCCGGCAGCGTTTTCGGGGCTTGTTCCGGGTCGAGCCGGATTACCAGGTCTCCCGTTTTGCCGGGTTCCAGTATTTCCGGTTCGCATCCGAACGTCAGGTATTTCGGCAGCAGTCCTCCGTCGGCTCTCGGTCTCTGCGGTTTTTCGCCCGCATTGAGACATTCTATCCGTTCCGTCTGTTTCCGGTCTCCCGCCAGCCGCACCGTCCGTTGCTTCAGCAGCAGCGGGCCCATCGCATGGGCATAGTCGTGGGTCGGCAGCGCCGAGGGTTCCACATGGCCCGTCAGTTCCAGTACGGCCGTCGGCCGGGTGTCCGAAAGTTGCGTGTAGACGAATATCTTCCGTTGGAAGTCGCCCGGGTGGCCTTTGGGGTGGTAGGTTACTTTTATTTCGCCTTGCCCGCCCGCCGGTACGGGGCGTTTGTCGTGCTTCGCTTTCGCGCAGCCGCAGCTCGTCTGTATCCGCGTCACCACCAGCGGCTCTTTTCCGTCGTTGCGCCAGCGGTAGGTGTAGGTCGTCGGCGCGCCGTCTTCGTGCAGTTCGGGCGTTTCGATTCGGCGCGTGTCGAAGCGCATCGTCTCGCCGCCCGCCGCCGTTGCCGGGTTCGTCAGGCTGTCCAGTTTTTCCCGCGTAAGGTGCGTCACCCATTGGGCTTGCAGCTGCGTCGGCAGTGCCAGCCAGAGTGTCGCCAGACACAGATACATTATGCGGCCGTTCCGGAGCATCTTCGTTTTTAGAGCCAGCCGTTGCCGTTCGCGCCCTTGCGGACCGTGATGCGGAAAGTCTGCGTTTCGTCGTTCGACGTAGCAATCTTCGCCGTCGTCGCGCCTGCTTTCGTTCCTTTGACAACCAGTTTGTTGCCCTCTGCGGTCGCCGTCGCCACCGTCGTGTCGTCGATGGTCACCGTGTAGGTCAGTTGTTCGCCGTTTATGAAGTAGTTGCCCGGTGTCACCGTCACGTTTCCGTCCAGCGGTACATAAAGGTTGGGGAACTTCACCTGCGTGCCTTTGCCTCTAATCGCGTTCAGCAGTTTCGTGGCGTTCACTTGCCCGGCTCCCATTTGTTTGTGGTAGTCCGAGAGTAGCATTTGGCTGGGGTGTACCGTGCCCAAGTCCGTCGTGTAGCGGCAGTAGAGCTTGCGGCCCGTCATGTATTGGTCGATGGGGGTCACCGTTTCGTAGAGCAGCTGCTTGAATTCTTCGGCCGTGAAATGTTTGCGCAGTTGGAACGCATACGACAGGCCCAGCGCCGCTACGCCCGACACATGGGGGCAGGCCATCGAGGTGCCTTCCATGTAGCCGTAGCCGCTTTCGCTCACGGTGTAGGGAAGCGCCGACAGTACGCTGCCCGTTTTTCCGCGGTCTGCGCCCTCGCCGTATTCATAGTAGTAGTCTTGGTCGCCGCCCGGGGCTGCTATCGTGGTGCCGGGGCCGTAGTTCGTGTAAACGGCCGGGGTATAGTCGGCCGCCGTGGCCGATACGGCGATACACATTTCGGCCGCTCCCGGGAATCCCGCCATCGGGGCGGTTTCGTTGCCGCCTGCAAAAATCGCCAGACCTCCGTCGATGGGGCCGTTGGGCGAGCCCGCGTTGTGGACGAAGTAGTCCAGGGCTTCTTGTTCCAGGGGGCGGTTTTCGGCCCATTGTTCTTCGGTCGTGAAGGCCGGCTGCCATTCGTAGCCGTTGGCAAGGCCCGAGGTGTAGCCCCAGCTGCATTGCAGGATGACGGCTCCGTTGTCGGCGGCGTATTTGATTGCGCGTACCGTCGCCAGGGCGTTGGGTTCCGTGTTGCCCGAGAATATCTGGCAGCTCATGATTTTCACGCCCGGTTTTTCGGCCGTGCCGCCCGCTATCGAGCTGATGCCTTCGCCGTTGTTGTTCCGGGCCGCTATTACGCCCGCCACATGCGAGCCGTGGCCCGTGTCATAGGCGTCGTCCCACGTGATGCGGCCCGAGCCGGTCACAAAGTTGTAGCCGTGGCGGTCTCCCGCATAGCCGTTGCCGTCGTTGTCTTCGTTGGAGTTTTCGATTTCGTCTTCGTTCACCCACAGGTTGTCTTTCAAGTCGGGGTGGGTCAGACATACTCCTTCGTCCAGTATCGCGACGATGATCGACGGGTCGCCCGTCGAGAGATCCCACGCTTCTTCGCATTGTACGTCGGCTCCCGCTATCGACTTGCTCACGCCGTCTTTCTGGAACAGGTCGCCATGGTTTATCAGGTGCCATTGGGCCGGCAGCTGCGGGTCGTTGTAGGGGAAGTCCGCCGCCCGGGTCTTCAGCGCCATCGCGCGGAGGGTTTCAAGGTCCAGCGGCTTGGCTTTTTTCTTGGCGTCGTAGGCTCGTTTGATCGTGTGGTTCAGGCTCACTTTCTGCACTTCGCCCAGTTGCGCGAGTTGTTCCGCCACTTCTTTCTCCGTGCGGTCGCCGTCGAAGCGGATTACGTACCACAGATGCAGGCCCGCATTCCGGGTCTTGGCTTCGGTGCGTGCGTTCACCGGGAATACGCGTTCGATTTCATAGCCGCCCGCGAGCTCCAGCACTTCGTCTACCGTGAGGATTCCCGAGCGCGTCGCGGCTTCGCCGTTGCGGGTTTTCGCCGTCGCGCGTTCCAGGATTTCGCTCACATAGGGGTCGAATTTGACCAGCAGTTCGCCCGCCGTCGTCGGTTGTGTTCCCGGGCCTTGCGTGTTCGGGTCCGTATGCGGGTCGGTCGTGCAGGCCGCCAGCACCAGCAGCAGGCCCGCCATCATTCCGTATAGCGTGTTTTTCATCATCGTGTCGTGTTTGTTTCTTCCCGTTCGTCCGAGGGCCGGGTTTTCGTCGGGTAGAAATCATAGTAGTAGTTCATGTTGACCGGTTCGTTGCTGAATCCGGCGGTCCGGCCGTTCGCGTCGATTCCTTCCTGGTTGAATATCAGGATTTCAGGCACCCACCAGTTCAGCGCCGGGTGGTAGAGCAGCCAGTAGGGCAGTTCTCCGGTCATGCGGTTCAGGTTGATGGCAAAGAATTTCGTGCGGGCCATCACTTTCGGAGTGCCTATCAGGCTTCTCGGCAGCGTGTCCACACCTTTGTCGTTGGCCGAGTTGTCGATGTCGGCTTCCGTGTAGAATTCCGTCCAGCCGTTCTGTGGCGCGTCGACCGTGCCGAACGACGGGAGCGAGCCTTGCAGGTAGTTTACCGACAGCCTCAGCGTGTCGAGTTCCCATTCAAGCAGATGGCGCGGGAATCCCGGTTCTTCGATCAGACCTCCGATGTCGGTCGTCACCGAGTTGCTCAGGTCATAAACCAAGCTGCGTTGATTGGCGTTCATGATCAGCGTATGCAGCTTGGGCATGTTTTCTTTCGTCAGTATCGAGGGCAGTTTCTGGAAGGAGTTGCTGCTCAGGTCCAGATATTCAAGGCTCTTCAGGTTCTTGAAGTCCGGGTGCAGCTCCGTCAATCCGTAGCCCGAGATGGTCAGGCGTTTGAGTTGCGGCAGTTTCGTAATCGCATCGCCCGTGTTCAGGCTCAGCATGTGGGTGTTGGAGTTGCTGAAGAAGGTGATTTCTTCGGCCGCCGTCAGGTATTGTATTTCAAACGGTATGCCTTCCTTGGTGGTGAAGAACGAGAAAGAGGCCGATTTTACACGTCCGGCTTTTTCAGGAGTGTAGCCTTCCATGTTTTCTTCCCACAGGACCACGCCTTCCCAGTTGTCCATGCTTTCGGAGGCGTCCCATACGTTGCGCCACGAGTTCAGCGAGCGGTTTACGCCCAGCAGCGCCACCGAGTCGCCTTCGCGGGTGTTTTCTTTGATTTTCTCCGCCGCTTTCTGTTCTACGCGCAGTTTGTCCTGTTGGTCGAGCGTCACGTTCCCTTTCGGCAGGAACGAGATTTCGGCTTTGCGGATTCTCGGAATCGAGCTGATGTTCCATTTGAAGCGTACGGTCACTTCGCGCGGGCGGATTCCGCGGTCGATGTTCACCTTGTAGCTGTCATATTGGAGCCAGCCCGTCGTGTCGGGGATGGCTACATTGAAGTCTACGTTGGTTTTCACCTTCACGTCGAAGTAGCGTTCGTCCAGCGTCGCGAAGTTTTCGACCGATATTTCCGGTTCTTCCAGCGTGATGGCATAGGCGTAGCCGTCTTGCTTCACCGTTATTTCCTGGTTGTCGCGCGATTGTTGGTTCTGAAAGCGGATGACGCCCTGGCGCGGCGTCTCCACCAGCGCCGAGTCGATGAGCAGTTGGCAGGTCGTTGTTCCGCGGCCGTTGGCAGGCGATACGGTGATCCACGGCGCGTCGGTCGTGGCGATCCACGCATCGTCCGACGCTATGCGGACCGTGCGGGTTCCTCCGTCGGCTCCGATGGTTATTTCCTTGCTGTCCGGTCCGAACGGGGCGTTCGTCTTGTCGTCGGTACAGGCGGCCATGGCCATCGTTCCGAGCAGGATGCTTATGTATGTCAGATGTTTCATGTTCGTCGCTCTGTTTATTGCAGCATTTCGTCGCAGTTGATGATCTTCTGCGTCTTGTCGTACACAAGCATGTAGGCTCCGTTCCGCCAGTAGATGCAGATGTCCGACGCATCGAATACTATGTTCGGGTTGTCGCTGATGTCAAGGTTGTAGATCAGATACGAAATCTTGTCGTCTACCTTGCGCAGGTCGTTCGACCCCAGAAACAGCCCTCGCAGTCCCGTGTGTTTGTAGATTCCCGTCGGCCATTCGCGCAGGCAGCGGGCTCCGTTGTCGTCGCGTTGTCCGCGTACGGCGAATACCGTCAGTCCCGATGAGTTGAGCGGTTTGTAGGGGAACGACGCAAAGGCGTTGTACGACAGGTCCACTCCGTACAGATAGGGCAGATCTTCGGCCGTGAAGTCCTTCGGCAGTTCCTTCAGTCGGTTGTAGGTCAGGTCCAGCGAGGCCAGCGAGGCCGCGAATTCGCCTTTGAACGAGCCTTCCGGTATCTCGGTCATGCCGTTTCCGCGCAGGATGATGTAGCTCACATAGGAGTTCGTTCCGCTCAGCAGTTCCTTGGGGAATACCTTTATCTTGTTGTTCGCCAGCGTCAGCGTGTTGACCAGAATTCCGTTGAAGTCGTCCGGCAGTTTTTCGATTTCGTTGTAGGAGAAGTCTACGGTCTTTATCACATACTTGCCTTTCGAGGAGAAGATGTTGGGGAATACCTTCAGTTTGTTGTAGGTCGCCGAGAAGGTCTCCATGTCTTCCATCGGGCAGAATTTTCCGTTCGTCGTCGGGAATTCTTCGATCAGGTTGTGGTCCAGGCGTATCTCCGTCGGGGCCACTTCTCCCAGACCTCCCGCGGGCAGTTTGCTGATTTTGTTTTCGCACATGTCCAGCGCGCCCAGTTTCTTCAGATTGCGGAACGAGTCCGGTATGGCCGTCACGTTGTTGTTGCGGCAGTAGAAGAGTTGCAGTACGTTCTGCGATTTTCCGTTGCCTATCGCTTCCAGGCCCGCGGCCAGTCCGTCCGGGTCGTGTTCGCTCCATTGTTTGTTTTCCGAGATGTTCAGCGACACAAGTTTCGGCATTTCGGCCAGCACTTGCGGGAATTGTTCCATCTTCGGGCAGTTGTAGAGTTCCAGGTCGGTGCAGCTCTCCAGCTGGACCATTTCGGCCGGCAGTTCCTTGATTTCGCTGTTGGCTATGTTGAGGATTTCCAGTTTCTTCAGGTTGCCGATCTCCTTGGGCAGCGATTTGAGACCGTTGCAGATTTTGCCGTGGAGGTTGGCCGCCGGGCGGATGTTGAGTTGGTTGCCCTGGGTGTCGAATATCTGGTTTTCCGTGTAGCCCTCGTCATAGAGTGCCGTCGAGGGCGTGTGGATGTCGTGTTCGCGCAGGGCAAGGGCACAGGGCCACGACATCTGCGTCGCCGGGTGGTGTTTTTCGTAGTATGCCTTGTGGTTGGCCATCCGGTTGCGCGCACGGTTCGCCATGCTCGTCGCCAGGTCTTCCGTCGGGTCATAGTAGTTTTTGTCGTTCTGCGTACCTAAGTAGAGTTCGATCATTTCCGTCAGTTGGCCGATGGCCGCAGGCATGTCGCCGCGGAATCCGAATCCGCTCAGGTCCAGACGCGCTACGCGGCCGTTGTCGTGGAGCTGCACGCCCGGTTGGGCGCCCCACAGGTCGGGGTCCTTGTTGAAGTCCCAGTTGGCTCCCGGGTTGTAGCTTTCGCCCGCATAGGACCAGCGCGGGCCGTCGAGGGCTTCCCAAATGGCCTTCAGTGCGTAGTAGTCCTTGATATATTCGTCGCTTTCGTAGAGCGCGATTTTGGCTTTGATTTCGGTCGTTTCGTTGTCTTCCACCGTGAAGTTCGCCGCGGCAGGCCGGGCGTTCGTCTCAAGGACGGTCTTGTTCTTGTCGTAGGTCACATACGAGACTATGCGGTATTCGCCCGCAGGCAGCGACAGCAGCGAGTCGCATTTGCTCGACGAGGTCTGGTAGCCGAACGTGCCGTTTGCTTCGTTCTGTTCGTCGAAGTGGATGGCAAATTCCATCGGCAGTTTCTCGAACGTCGTCAGGTCGTTCGTTTCGGTGTTCTGTACCGTCAGGTCCGTGTGTTTGATTTCGTCGAACGTGTATTGGCGGTTTACGTTGCCGGCGCGGGTCCGGACAAAGTCCGACATGTCTTTCAGCAGCGTGACGCGTACTTTGCCGCGCGGCGTCACGTTCACCGTCAGGTCGTGGGTCGTCAGTCCGCCCGCTGCCACGGTCAGTTCGTTCTGTTGCGGCAGGCCGTTGTAGAGCAGTTCGTCGTGCTTGTCATAGAGCGAGAACGCCACTACCCGGTAATTTCCCGTCAGTAGTTTGAGTTTGGTGCTTCGCAGGCCGTATTCCGCCGCGTCCTTGTCCGCCGCATCCAGCGTCAGGGTCTGGGCAAGCATGGTGCCGTTGTAGTCCAGACGTACCGTCACTTTCGTCGCGTCCGACAGGTAGTCCAGCTGCGTTTGTACCGCACGGCCCGCCAGCGTCGTTTTTTCGTAGGAGACCTCCTTGTAGAGTTTGAACTGTACATGGCCGTAGTCGAGTTCCCGGTTGTCGGTGCCGTCTTCGGAGCATCCGCCCAGCAGGGTCATCGCCATGCACGTCGCCGTCGCAAGCAGGATGAGTTTGAAAAGTTTCATGTTCAAAACCTTGTGCTGTGTTCTCTGTTAATTATCGTTCTTTCGGTATAAAGGCCCCGCCCCGTGGGACGGGGCCTTCGTTTCGCAGGTCGGGTTCGGGCGTTATTCCTCGTCTTCTCCCGAATCGTAGTTCGTCAGGTCAAGCGTGCAGACAAGTACTACTGCCGTCTGCCACGACGCATTGTAGAACACAATGCTGTTGGTCATCGTCTTCTGGCCTTCCGGGAGTTTCGTGGCGTCCATCGAGATGATCGTCGTTCCGTCGCCCGGTTCGTAGTTCAGCCATTCGTCGGCGTTCGAGCTGCCTTTTTCCGGCAGTCCTTTCAGTGCCGACATCGTCGCAGTGAGTTTGCGGAACGTCAGGTGATATACCGGTGCTCCGTTGCCCGGGTTGTATTCCTCGAAAAGCGGGCCCGAGGTCAGCAGTTCGAGCGACGATTCGTCTATCATCGGGGCATACTGCGGGTATTGGAATTCTACCTTGATTGCTCCGTCGTCTCCGCCGATGCTGGCGTTTTCGTCGTAGATGCAGCGAATCATTACGAATGCACCCTCCGCATTTTCAAAGACAATGTAGCCTACATGGGCCAGTTGTTCATCTGCCTGCGACTGAGCTCCGCATTTGTCTTTCGAGGGGGTCATGTCGATAACAAAGCCGTCGTTGGCCTGGCGTACCGCCAGCCACGAATCTGCTTGCGACATTTCTTTCCGATTGTAGTCGTAGGCTTTGTATGCGGTGTATTCCTGAGCCAGTTCCAACTTGGAATCTTCATTCGACCATCCCTTGGTGTAGGTCAGTTGGAAACCATCGTTAACTTTGAATTCCGTCATTATCCAGCCATATTCGTCGGGCGAAAGTCTTTTCAGTTCCGCGCCTACTTCGGTCATACCCTCCGGGTTCACCGCCGATACAAGGTCGGGTTTCGCACCTTGGTTCACCCGCGTCATAATGTACGGCTGGTATTCTTCCTTGATGTCCATGTCGGCAAGCTTCCAGGCTTGGAGGCCTTCGGCGACCGAGGCGGGCAGAGCTACAATCACGGCTTCGCGGGCATCGCCTGCGTTTTCCGTTACCGTAATCGTGTAGCGGCGTTCTTTGAGTACGTTGTTCGCATCCGATACGGTGCTTTCGATTTTGAGCCACGTTGTCTGCGATGCGTCTGCTTCCAGATAGCTGTTGCCGCCCATTTCCGTTATTTTGGCAAACTTGAAAATTACCGGTTCTTCCACGCTTACAATGTCGCCGTGCGCTCCGCCGTCGACCCAAGCTCCTGCCGAGCTGCTGCCCGCGCTGAAGAACTTGCCTTTGGCGTTGAAGCGGCTTTCGGCCACGAATCCCGTCATTTCGTAGTGGTTGCGGCAGGCGGGTATCTTGACCGTGTAGGCGTATTTCAGGTCCGGGTTGTTGCGGGCGCACAATACGAATTTGCCTTCCTGGTCACCGTCCAGCGGGTATTTCGTCGGGTCGGCTTTCAGCAGGATTTCCACTTGTTCGCCGGCTTCGCCTTTGTAGTCGGCTTCGGACAGCCATTCCGATTTCTCGGCCAGGCGCCATGCGAAGTTGGCTTCCACCAGAATCGGGTACATGTAGCCCGAGAGCCCCGACGGCCATGCCAGTTCGATGGTCTGCGCCGGGGTTTCATTGTATATGTAGCCCAGTTCTCCTTCCGAAGCATAAACAAAGCTGCCGCCTTCCATCTTGCTCGTGTAGAGCGTCAAGGCGCGTTCTTGTTGTTCGATGCTCAGCGTCGCAATTACTTTCGACTGGCCGCCCATGGTCAGCGTCACTTCGCACTTGGGTGCGTCGTCGAAGTTCTCTATTTCATAGGTTCCGATAGTCACTTCCGCCTTTCCGGCTTCGCCGTATTGCGTCAGCACCTTGTGTTCGCCGTCCGCAATGTAGAACGATTGGGACGCGTTTTCCGGAATCGAGACTTCCCATTTCATGTTGGCCTCGAATGCGAGGGTATGGCTTTCGCCGGGTATGATCGCGGTTTCTATGGCTTCGGGGAATACGGGGGTTCCTGCGGGGCCGTCTTCACCCGTCTCCGAGCAGGACACCAGTGCAAGGCTCAGACCTGCGGTCAGAAGCATCGCCCAATGCAAAAAGTTCTTTTTCATGATTTTTGACTTTTCGTTAAACGCTATAATTAAAGAGAACGCTTTTCGCCGTTTCCCGTATTACATGCCTTCTTCTCGTTGCAGACGGTCCGCTTCTTCGTCGCTGACCCATTCCAGTATCGTGTAGAAGTTGCCTACCGAGCCCACAGGCGTACCCAGGTTCTCCACATACATGTGGGACCAGAGCGCTGCGAAGTTTTCGCACGCGCTGTAGTACGATACATAGTTCTGGGCGCTTTCCGTCAGGATTTTGTTGTCGCCGCGGATGATTCCGAATACCGATGCTTCGTCGGAGATCACCTGGTCCGAATCCATCGACACTTTCGGTTCGGCAGGATCCGTGGGGTCGAAGCGCAGAGTTACGTCGTAGCCGTTGAACAGCCAGTCATGCAGAATGACAAGGTTTTCTTCCGTCGGGTGTTTTTCTGTGCGGATCAGTCTCTGTATGCTCTTGTTGTCCACTCCCGGGTAGTCTTGCAGGAACGTCGAGGTGACCACACACCAGCCCGTGTAGTTTTCCAATGCAAAGGGGCAGCTCTTGACCATCTTCACGTTCGTGCCGTTGCCGTAGAATTCCCATTCCAGTTGTTCCGGCATCACCAGGCGCAGGTTGAAGTTCACCGTGTCGGCGATTTCTAGCGCCGCATAGTTGCCGTGGACCAGGATTTCCGTCGCCAGCTTGCCCGCCGGTATGGTTATCGTGTTGCTCTTCAGTCGGTAGTGTAGCCCTTCGATGGCTTTGCTGCCCTTGTCGATTACCTCTACGCCGAACGTGCGGTCGTAGTCGCACGACTTCGTCGAGGCTACTTGCACCGCAAAGTAGTGTTCCGCATCGTCGGGTATCATGTGCAGCGACATCGTGTCGGCGAACATCACATATTCGGCGTCGGAGTAGGTCGTGCGTTCCTGGTTGCAGCCCGGTACGAGTGCAGCAAGGAGCGTGGCAGCCGATATGACCGTTATGATTCGTTTCATGTTTCGTCTTCTTTTATTTGTTGCTTTCGTTGGGCAGGATTTCCGAGCCCGGGGCGTCCAGTTCGTGCTGCGGAATCGGCCAGACCATGCGCGGGTCGTCGCCCTCGATTTTCAGCGTGCTTCCTTCTTCCATCGCGTAGCTCTGTTTCTTGCGCTCGAAGCCCATCTTCCAGCGTTTGAGGTCGTGCAGGCGGAATCCCTCCATGTAGAGTTCGCGCACCCGTTCGTTGGATATCTGTTCTTTCCAGTTGGCCTGCGTGACGTTCAGCGTGCCGCCTGTCTGGTGGCGGCTCTGGCTCAGAGTCGTCAGGTCCTTGCTCGCCGCCGAGTAGTTGGGCGTCGGCAGATTGCAGTAGGCTTCCGCACGAATCAGATATTGTTCCGCCAGCCGGAAGGGTTTGGGCATGCAGCGGTGGAATATGTTGCTTTGGACGAATGTCCGGTTGCCGTAGTACTTCACCAGCACCGGCGATTTCATGCCGTTGCCATAGCCGATGACAATGCCGTTGCTCTTGTCGGCAAAGTAGCTCGCATAGCGCAGGTCGTTTTGGCCGTAGGCGCTGAGTACCCATTGCGCCGGAGCGAAGTCCGGGTAGAAGTAGCGGTAGTCGCGGGTGAAGTTCAGAAACGCTGCACCCAGGTCGCCCGTCTTGTCGGTTACGAGAAGATCTATGCGGAAAATCACTTCGGGGCTTTTGTCGTAGAACCACATGTAGTCGAACTGTGTCAAGCCGTCCGACGTGATGGCGGTTTTCGCATTGGCCAGCGTGAAGTTGTGTTCGTCGATAAGTTTCGACGAGTATTCGATGGCCGTCTCCCAGTCCTGCATGTAGAGGGCCACACGTGCATGGAGCGCTTGGGCCGCCGCAAGGGTGAAGTAGATCGAGTTGGCTTCGTTGTTCTTTTCTTCATCGGAGAGCAGGGCTTCGGCTTTCGCCAGGTCTTCCAGCACAAGCGCATACGAATCGTAGAGCGATGCACGGCGCACGGGTTCTTTCTCGAAGTATTTCGTGCGGAGTACCACTCCCAGTTCATTTTCGGCCGTCGCCGGGTCGTAGGCTTTGCAGAAGCATTTCAGCAGTTCCGAGTAGCAGAGCGCACGGATGGCGTACACTTCGCCCGTGTAGATGTCCAGTTCGTCGAGTTTCTCGTCGTCGGTTTCCTTGGCTTTCACCGCGTCGATGCGGTCCAGATAGAAGTTGCAGTCGCCGATGGTCGTGTAGAGCGAGCCGTAGACCGCTTCGATTTCGGAGTTGGTCGAGCGCACGGTCCACAGGTAGTGGTTGCCGTAGATGTTGCTGTTGCCTTCCACCGCATATACCAGGTCGCTCTGGATGTCCGGCAGCAGCGTCAGATAGCCCGTGTAGAGGGCCGCGCTCTTCAGACTGGAGTAGATGCCGACCACGTGCTGTTCGGCATCGTTGTAGTTCTGCATCCCGCCGTTTTCGGGTATCGACTGCCCCGGAAACTTGTCCAGGCAGGAGACCGCACCCATCAGCAGAGCGAACGCCGCGAAGCAGATTTTGATATGGTGTTCTATTCTTTTCATTATCTTGTGGTCCGCTGTTTAGAAAGTTAGGTCGAGCCCGAACGTGAACTGGCGCGCCGCAGGGTACTGGGCGATGTAGATGTTCGACGGGCTTTCGGGGTCCAGACCCGAGAATTTCGTGAAGGTGAAGAGGTTCTGCGCCTGCGCATAGATTCTCACTCCGTTCAGTACGCGCGTCTTCTGTAGCAGGTTCTTCGGCAGCGAGTAGCTCAGCATCAGGTTCTTCAGTCGCAGGAACGACGCATCTTCCAGCAGGCGCGAGTCGAATTCGGTGTATACTCCGTGGCGCGGGATGTCGGTCACGTCGCCCGGTTTTTTCCAGCGTTCCAGCAGGCGGCGCGACTGGTTGTTCGACGCAAAGCGGCCGTTCGATTCGTTGAAGTAGCGGTCGTTGTTGATCATCCAGCGGTCGGCCACCCAGCTGAACTGGGCCGTCAGCGAGAGCCCTTTCCACGAGAGCGACGTGCCGAAGCCGCCTTCCCACGGGGCATACATGCTCTTGCCGATCATCACCTTGTCTTCGTCGCGCAGTTCGGTCGTCAGCGCGCCGTCTTTCGTGTACCACAGGGCGTCGCCGTTCGCAGGGTTCACACCCGCAAAGCGGTTGATGTAGAATTCGCCTACGTCGTGGCCCACCACCAGTTTCTTGCTCGTGTTGGCGAGTTCGTATTCCCGTACTCCGTTGTAGAGTTCCGTGATTTTGTTCTTCGTGTAAGAGACCGTCGCGTTGGCCGTCCACAGGAAGTCTTTGTGGGCAATCAGCGTTCCCGAGAGGGTAAGTTCCACACCTCGGTTCACCATGCCGCCCACGTTGTCCCAGCGGAATCCGTAGCCGTTGTCCGAGTACGACTGGGGTACTTCCATCAGCATGTCCGTGGTCTTCTTGTTGTAGAGTTCGAGGTCTACTTCCAAGCGGTTCCAGAATCCGAAGTGCAGACCCAGGTTCGTCGTCCAGGGTTTTTCCCACTTCAGTCCGTCGGTGCTTTGTTGGATGGGCGCTACGCCCGCATTGCCCGCGTAGTTCGCACCGCCGCCGATAAGGGCCAGATGTTCGTAGTTGGGTATGGCCGAGTTGCCCGAGGTTCCGGTCGAGAATTGGATTTGGGCGTTCGTCAGCCAGTGGCCCACGTTGTCCATGAAGCGTTCGTTGCGCATGTTCCACATGAAGCCCACCGACCAGAAGCGGCCCCAGCGGTTGTCCTTGCCGAAGCGCGACGAGGCGTCGGTACGGGCCGCCAGTTCGACCATGTAGCGGTTGTCATAGTTGTATTCCGCACGGGCGAAGAACGACAGGTAGCCGTAGTCGTCGTCCGTCATGTCGTTCCAGCTCGTCACTCGCGTCGCGTTGCTGATGTTGGTCAGTTTGTTGTTCGTCTGGCCTTTGGCTATCAGCGAGAAATCTTCGTAGTGGTAGTTGATTCCCTCGTGTCCCAGCAGGAAGTTGAACGAGTGTTTGTCGTTCAGCTTCAGTGCGTAGTTGATCGTGTTGGTGATTTGGAGGTTCAGTCCGTCGGTCGAGCTGCGCTGCGCCGTGCCGTCGTTCAGATTGGGCGAGTATTCGGGGTACGATACGCCGAATCCCGTCGTGTGGGAGTAGTCGATGCCGAATTGCGAGCGGACGGTCAGTCCTTCGATGATGGTCGCTTCGGCAAAGAGCGACGAGAATATTTTGTATTTCTTGAATGTCAGCGGGTTGTTCGCCGTCCATTCCAGCGGGTTCTGGCCCTGGCCTTTCCAGCTGCCGTCTTCGATGGAGGCCACCGAGCCGTCTTTGCGGTAGGGGTTCCAGTAGGGCATCATGAACTGCGCCGCCGAAATCGGCGTCACCAAGGTCATCACCCCGTCGTCGGCACGTTGTATTTCCTGGTAGTTCAGTGCCGTGTTGGTGCCGATTTTCAGCCACTTCGCCGCGCGCTGTTCTACGTTCGCACGTATCGAGTAGCGCTCGAATCCCGAGCCGATGGCCGTACCTTCCTGGTTGTAGTAGCCGCCCGAAACATAGTAGTTGGTCTTTTCCGTGGCGCCCGATACCGAGAGTTCGTAGTTCTGGAGCAGTGCCGCATTGTTGTAGACCGCATCCAGCCAGTTTATGTCGGTCTTGCTCAGCAGGTCGTAGTTCTTGCCCGCCGTCTGGCCGATTTCCTTTTCATAGCGGATGCGTTCCTCGGTGTTCATGATATTCCAGTTTTGCTGGTTTATCTGCGAGAAACCCAGTTGCATCCGGTAGTTGATGGTCGGATGGTCGGCCATGCGGCCGCGTTTGGTCGTGATGACGATTACGCCGTTCGCGGCGCGGGCGCCGTAGATCGAGGTCGACGAGGCGTCCTTGAGTACCGACAGCGATTCGATGTCGGCCGGATTGACCGTGTTGAAGTCGGCGCTCGAAATCGCTACGCCGTCAAGAATATAGAGCGGTGCCGTGCCCGAGTTTATCGAGTTCACGCCGCGGATTTTCATGATCGTCGATTCGCTCGGTTCGCCCGATACGGCCATCACCGACAGACCCGGTACCTGGCCTTGCAGCGCTTGGTCGAAAGCCGCCGTCGGCGTGTTTTCGATGTTCTCGGCCTTGATGGTCGCGACCGAGCCCGCTACCGTGCCTTTCTTGCGGACGCCGTAGGCGATCACCACCACGTCTTCAAGAGCCTGCGAATCGTTTTCCATCGCTACGTCGTAGCGGACGGCCGGGCTTCCGCCGGGTACCACGAATTCTACGTCCTTGTAGCCGATGTACTGGAACAGCAGTCGGGTTCCTGCGGGCACGGAAATGGTGTAGGTGCCGTCGATAAGCGTCGAGACGCCCGTCGTGACTCCTGCGATCACGTTCACTCCGATCAGAGGCTGTTTGTCCTCGGCCGCAGTGACCGTGCCGCTCACCTGGATTTTACCCCCCCCCTGCGCGGCGGCCGTTACCGGGCCGAAGCACAGTGCAAGAGCAAGAACCGTGAGTAAAAGTTTGGTTTTTTGCATTAGTGCGATTCTTAGAACATAGTTAGGTTGCAAAGAAATGAAATATATTCGAGTTTTCCAAATATTCCGTCCGGGCTTTCGCTTTCAGTTTTTGCTCCGGGTTCTTCGTTGCCATATCATATTGTAAGGAATTTCTTTGGTTTCGGGACGTTTTCGTAACGAAAAAGGGACCCTTGCAAGGGTCCCTTTGCGTTGTTGCGCATGCGGTTTTTAGTCGTCGTCGCGGTCCATGTGGGCTACATAGACGGCGTGCATCATCGCCTCGCGCTTCTGTACCGACGGCTTGGTGAAATACTGGCGGCGGCGCAGTTCCTTCAGTACGCCCGTGCGTTCGTATTTGCGTTTGAATTTCTTCAGGGCGCGTTCGATGTTTTCGCCCTCTTTTACCTGCATGATAATCATGATATTCGCTTTTTTAGTTCAATTTTTTTTACCTTTTCTCGCCTCGGCATAGCCCGAATAAATTCGGCTCTGCTCTCGGTTTATCGAGAACTTTCGTTCTTTTGTTTTTTCGCGGGCTTTCCGCCGTGGGGTTCTTCGGGCCGGGGAATCTGCGTTCCTCCGCGTCCCTTTCGTCGGTCGTTTACTCGTCGTCGTCACCGCCGGGAGGCGCAAAACTCAAGTAGGGAGCCAGCCTCGCGGCTTCTCCGGGTTTGAGTCTGTTGTCTTCGTTAAATGCTTCCGGGGTGCTCCAACCTCCTTTCAACTGCCTTGTTTTGAGTATTCTCCGTAGCAGCTGCGGCGTCAGATAGGGATGCCGCTGCAACTCCGAAGCGGGCGCAAAGTTAATATGAATTTTCCGAATTCTGCAACTGTCGCAGCAAATTTGTGCCGAAATCTTTTCGTAGTTGCTCTCCGTCACGCCTTCCACTTCGGTCAGCTGTTCCGTCCGCCAGTAGCCGCCCAGGCGTTCGCGGTAGCGGACAATCCGGCCCGCGGTCTTTTCGCCGATGCCGTTTACCAGCAGCAGGGTCGCCGAATCCGCGTCGTTCAGCTCGATCGGATAGCGCGGGGCGGCCGGTTCGCGTTCGCTGAAAATGATGTAGGGTTCCAGCGCCGTCGCTACCGAATCGCTCACTGCATAGCATTTGCGCAGTTCCGCCATGTCGCAGATGGGGTGGGTGTCGCGCCACTTCACGAAGGTCCGGGCTTGTTGGCGCGTCAGCGCGCCGATGGCTTCCAGGTAGCGGGCGCTCACCGTGTCTATGCGGAATTGTTCCGGCGGCAGCGGTTCCGCCACCATCCGGCCCGGGCGGTATCCCTGCGGCGCAGTGGTGTAGCGGCGGGCTATGCGGATGTGGGGTTTCAGCACCCGGTAGAGCGAATCGTCGATTCCGTAGCATGCCGCCACGTCTTCCGGTATGCGGAATATCTTGTCATAGGAGCGGTAGCGGACCAGGCTCGCCGCTTCGGTTTGCGTCAGGCCCATTTCGCGCAGTTGTTCGTAAGTCACTGTGTTCGGGTCGAAAGGTTTCGGGCGCAGCGTGTCCCGCCGGGTTGCGTGGCGTTGGTTCGTTTCCGCTTCCCGTGCCGCGCCCGCGTCCGTTCTCGGGCGCGCAAGCAGAGCCACTCCCAGTGCCAGCAGTGCCAGCGGCAGGAATATCGCCACTCCTCGTATCTCCCTCTCCGTGAACAGCGGTTTCATTTCTCTTGGTAAATTTTCGCGTCTTCTTTACAAAATTAGTGCGTTCGCGCCGTTCTGCAAAATTTTTTCCCGGTTCGTGGTTTATTTTCGTGTCGCCGTCCCGTAGGTCGGAATCGCGCAATATAGGGCGGTTGCAGTTCTCGCTGTTCGGGCACGACCTGCTGCGGGGGACGAACGGCGGTCATAAACAGCGCTATACGCAGGGACAGCAATCGACCGAGGTGCAGCGTATCGGCTGACGCTTACTCGAACCCTACGATTTCGGGGCGGGTGGGGCGATAGCGGTATTGTTCCAGGCGGGTGGAATTCGACAGCCGGAAATATTCGCTGTCGGCAAGTCCGTTCTTGTTGAACGCAACGCCCAGCCGAATCTGTACGGTGCTGAAGATAAGCCGTTCGTTCTTGATGCGGATGCCGCCGCCGAGCGACGCGAAGAAGTCGTTCTTGAACGCGTTGGGCGAGTAGCCGATCAGCCCCAGGTCGGCGAATCCGAAAAAGGCGATGCGGAAACCCAGCGGCTGCCACGGGGTGAAGAGCACCGTTTCGGTGTTCAGCACCGCGCGGTTGGTGCCCAGAACCCGTTCCTTGAGCGCCTGTAAGCCGTTGCGGCGCGTGAAGCGGATGCTTTCGTCGTTGCCCGTGCCGCGGTTCCAGCCGTGGGTGTAGTTGAGCATCAGGAATTGGCGCAGGCGGCTGCGTCCGGCAATGAACAGGTGGGAGAACCACCGCAGGTCGATGTCGACGGCGCTGTGGTTCCATTTGCCGGTGAGGGGTTCGATGTAGCTGCCCAAGGTGAGGCCCCCCATGATGTAGCCCGCTCGCCGGAATCCGCCGGTGCGGTAACTCAGACCGAGGTAGACTTCGTCGTTGAATTCGCCCCACGAGTAGCCGCTGACGATTTCGGCCTTGTAGCCCGTCGCCAGATACTCGTCCGAGCCGAATCCGTATATCATGTTGGCCGTGAGGAATTTTTCGCGGTAGATGCCCGCTCCGAAAAGCGCCGCGTCGTGGCCGTGCAGCGACGGGTGATGGTTGGCGGTCACGTCGTTCGGGCGCAGGAGGAAACGGCGGTGGTTGTAGCGGCCCGTGAGGTATACGCTCGACGAGACCGAGGGCAGGAAGTGCGAGTAGCCGCCCCACGCATCGAAATTGCGGGCGCGTACCAGCAGCGACGTGTCCTGTTCGATCATGTACTCCTTGAACTTCAGATTGTTGTAGCTCACGCCCGCTTCGTAGTCCGTGGGCCGCAGAAATTCCTTGCACAGCTTCGCATCGAGGGTCGAGTTGTAGAATGCGCGCCCTGCGGCGAATTCCGCCGTGAAGAACGTTCCCAGCACGTTGGGAATTTCGTACTCCACTTCGTTGCCGCCGTAGGAGAAGTCGCGGCGGCTGAAGTTGGTCTTGACCTTGAGCATGTTGCCCGTGCCGAGAATGTTGGCGTCTTCGAGCGCCACCATCGTGCGGCCCTCCGAATAGGCGCCGCCGTCGACGGTGATCGTCCAGCTGTCGCGGGTGCGGATAAGCAGGTCGACACGCGTGGTGTCGAGCGTGTCGGGGCGCACGGCGATTTCTACGCCCGAGATGTAGCGGCGCGAGCGCAGCAGTTGTTTGGTGCGGACGATAAGCTGCGGGTCGAACGTGTCGCCCGATTTGAAAAGCAGGTCGCGGCGCACGACGCGTTCTTCGGTCAGGGCGTGGAGCTTGTTGCCGGTGCGCCGGAGCCAGTTGCCGTCGGAGCGGAACACCTGCTGCCGTTCGACGTGGATGTCGCCGATGGTTTTGCCTGCGTAGGCGGCCAGCGCGCGGTTTTCGTCGAGCACGCGGCCGTTTTGCGCCGTGTCGGTGCGCGGCCGCACGAAGAACCAGCCGTAAAGCAGACGTGGCACGGCGCGGCGGCTCGATTTCACGCGGATGCTGTCATAGAGGCGTTGGTTGCGCTGTTCGCTGATTTTCGACAGGCTGTCGCGCGGGATGCGGTCGGGGTGGTATGTGCCGGGCCATGCGGCTGTCGCCCGGGTGAGGGGCAGCACTGCCGCAAGCACGAACAACAAGATGCACAGCCGGCCGGACATGGGTCGAAAAATGGTATAATATTCCGCGAATATAACGATTTTTTCCTTGAAAATCGTATGCCAAGCCGCGCCGGACGGGGTTTCAAAGGCCGCCGGAGAGTTGATAGCGGGCATACCGGCGGTACCAAGAAGAGCCCGACGTAACAAAAAAAGCCGCGCAAAAGCGCGGCAAATATGGACCAGAGTTCCCGACCAAGGAATTTCCTAAGACAGGGGCCTGCGGCTCAGCGGCGGCTTTCCTTGGCCTCGATACACTCGGTGGCGTGGGGAACTTTCATCAGCCGTTCCTTGGGAATCAGTTTCCCGGTGGTCTTGCAGATGCCGTAGGTCTTGTTCTCGATGCGGACCAAGGCCATTTCGAGGTTGCGGATGAACTTCATCTGGTGGGTGGCCAGCCGTCCGTTCTCCTCCTTGGAGAGGGTGGCGGCGCCTTCTTCGAGTACCTTGTAGGTGGGCGAAGTGTCTTCCGTGTCGTTGTCGGCCGTGTGGGTGATGGTGGCGCGCAGAAGCTCGTAGTCGGCCCGTGCGTTTTCCAACTTCTTGAGGATTACCTGTTTGAACTCCTCCAATTCGGCGTCGCTGTATCTGCTTCTTTCGTCTGCCATGGCTTTTCGCGTTAGGTTTAGTGTAAAATTAAGCATTATATTCCGATAATGCAAGCATTTCGCACCGAAACTGCATCCGCCTACACTCGGGTCACGGCGATGCGCAGGGGCTGTTCGTCGATTTCGGCATCGGCGACAACGGCTCCCGCGGGTTCGGCGGCGGTGCGGACCTCCACGGCCAGCGTCTGCGAGGCGATGTATCCCGCGTGCCGGGCCACGGCGTCGGCCACCAACTCGCAGTCGGCGATTTCGACCCGGATGCGGTCGGTGACCTCGAATCCCGAATCCTTGCGGATATTCTGGATGCGGTTTATCAACTCGCGTGCCACGCCCTCGGCGCGCAGGTCGTCGGTGAGCGTGATGTCGAGCGCCACGGTCAGCTTGCCTTCGGACGCAACGAGCCACCCGGGCATGTCCTCCGACGAAATCTCGAAGTCGGCCGCGGTGACGCCGATGCGTTCGCCGCCCATGTCGAGCACCGTTTCGGGCGAGGTCTCGATGGCGGCGATCTGTTCCTGCGTGAATTCCGCGGTCATGGCGGCAATCTGTTTCATGTACTTGCCGTAGCGGGGCCCGAGGGTCTTGAAATTGGGTTTGATACGCTTGGTGATGACGCCTGCGGTGTTTTGGATAAGTTCGATTTCCTTGACGTTGACTTCGCCCATGACCAGTTCGCGGACCGCTTCGATATGGGCGGCCATGGCGGGGTCGAGGACGGGTACGACGATTTTTTGCAGCGGCTGACGCACCTTGATGGAGACCTTGCGGCGCAGTGCCAGGACCATCGACGAGAGTTGCTGGGCCAGTGCCATCGTCTCCTCCAGCTCGGCGTCGATGTCGGCGGGGCTGGCTTTGGGGAATGCCGCGAGGTGGACCGATTTGTCGCTGTGGCGGCCGCTGACAGCGTTCAGGTCGCAGAAAATCCGGTCGGCGATGAACGGTGCGAACGGTGCGGCGAGCAAGGCCACGGTTTCCAGGCAGGTGTAGAGCGTCTGGTAGGCGGCCAGTTTGTTGGCGGTCATTTCACCGCCCCAGAAACGTTTGCGGTTCAGCCGCACGTACCAGTTGGAGAGGTTCTCGCAGACGAACTCCTGGATGGCGCGTGCTGCCGGCGTCGGGTCGTAGTCCTCCAGGCAGCGGGTGACGTCGGCGACAAGCGTGTTCAGGAGCGAAATGATCCAGCGGTCGATTTCGGGCCGTTTCTCGACGGGTATCGTCTCTTCGCGGCCGGTGAAGCCGTCGACGTTGGCATAGAGGGCGAAGAACGAATAGGTGTTGTAGAGCGTGCCGAAGAACTTGCGGCGCACTTCGTCCACCCCTTCGCGGTCGAACTTGAGGTTGTCCCACGGCTGCGAGTTGGAAATCATGTACCAGCGCGTGGCGTCGGCGCCGTAGGTGTCGAGAATCTCGAATGGGTCGACGGCGTTGCCCAGTCGCTTGGACATCTTGTTGCCGTTCTTGTCGAGTACCAGCCCGTTGGAGATGATGTTCTTGAACGCAACCGAATCGAAGAGCATCGAAGCGATGGCGTGCAGCGTGAAGAACCAGCCGCGCGTCTGGTCGACTCCCTCGGCGATGAAGTCGGCGGGGTAGACCTGGCCGAATTCTTCCTTGTGCTCGAACGGGTAGTGGACCTGCGCATAGGGCATCGCGCCCGAATCGAACCACACGTCGATGAGGTCGGGTTCGCGGTACATGGGCCGTCCGTCGGGCGCGACAAGCACGATTTGGTCGACGTAGGGACGGTGGAGGTCGATGTTGGCCGTCGAATAGTTTTCGGCCGACATGTCGCCGACCTTGAAATTCTTGTAGGGGTTTTCCTGCATCAGCCCTGCGGCGATGGCCTTGTCGATTTCGGCCATCAGTTCGGCGACCGAACCGATGCACTTCAGTTCGGCGTGGTCCTCCGTGGCCCATACGGGCAGCGGCGTGCCCCAGAAGCGCGAGCGCGACAGGTTCCAGTCGACCAGCCCTTCGAGCCACTTGCCGAAACGCCCCGACCCGGTGGATTCGGGACGCCAGCGGATGGTCTTGTTCAGTTCGATCATCCGGTCGCGCAGGGCCGTGGTGCGGATGAACCACGAGTCGAGCGGGTAGTAAAGCACGGGTTTGTCGGTACGCCAGCAGTGGGGGTAGGAGTGGGTGTGCTTCTCGATTTTGAAGACCTTGTTTTCGGCCTTGAGCATGACGGAAAGGTCGATGTCGAGGGTCGAATCGGCGTCGGTGAGTTTGTCGTCGTAAGCGTTCTTGACATAGCGGCCGGCATATTCGGCGTAGTGCTTCCGGTCGATGTGCGTGCGGACGAATTCGGGGTCGAGGTCTTCGAGGAGGAAGAAGCGGCCCTGCCTGTCGACCATCGGCTGGTTCTTGCCGGCCTTGTCGACCATGAACAGCGGCGGAATGTCAGCGGCGCGGGCCACGCGTGCGTCGTCGGCACCGAACGTGGGGGCGATGTGTACGATGCCCGTACCGTCGGAGGTGGTGACGTAGTCGCCCGCGATGACGCGGAACGCATCGCCGTCGGGGCGGACCCACGGAATCAGCTGTTCGTAGCGGATGCCGACGAGTTCGTCGCCGCGCCAGCTCTGTCCGGTGACTTCGTAGGTGCCCTCCATCTTCTTGGTGAAGTAGGCGGGGACGAGGTCGCGGGCGAGAATGACGGCTTGCTGCGTCTCGGTATAGGGGTTGGTGCACAGCACCTTGACGTATTCGACCGACGGACCGACGGCAAGCGCGGTGTTGGAGGGCAGGGTCCACGGAGTGGTGGTCCAGGCCAGGAAGTAGAGCGGGCAGTCGTCGTTGCCGAAGAGTTTTTCGCTCAGCTTGTCGCGGACGACGGCGAACTGGGCCGTGCAGGTCGTGTCCTTGACGTCGCGGTAGCACCCGGGCTGGTTCAGTTCGTGGGTCGAAAGCCCGGTGCCTGCTGCGGGCGAATAGGGCTGAATGGTGTAGCCCTTGTAAAGCAGCCCTTTGTCGAACAGCTGTTTGAGAAGCCACCAAAGGGTTTCGATGTACTTGTTGTCGTAGGTGATGTAGGGGTGGTCCATGTTGACCCAGTAGCCCATCTTGCGGGTGAGGTTCTCCCACACGCCCGTGAACTCCATGACGGCTTCGCGGCAAGTGCGGTTGTATTCCTCGATGGAAATCTTGCGCCCGATGTCTTCCTTGGTGATGCCTAATTTCTTCTCGACGCCCAGTTCGACGGGAAGTCCGTGGGTGTCCCACCCGGCCTTGCGGTGGACGAGGTAGCCCTGCTGCGTCTTGTAGCGGCAGAATACGTCCTTGATCGTGCGGGCCATGACGTGGTGGATGCCCGGCAGGCCGTTGGCCGACGGGGGACCTTCGTAGAAGACGAACGTAGGATGCCCCTCGCGCGTGGAGATGCTTTTGTGGAATGTGTCGCGGGCGTCCCATTCGCCCAGGACCTCGGCGGCCAGCCCTGCCAGGTCGAGACCCTTGTACTCCTTGAACTTCATATCGCGTGTTGCTGTTTTGCTCGAAAATGCAAAGATAGGAAAAGGAATTCAGAATTCACAATGCACAATTCACAATTTCTTGTCGGAGCGGGCGATAGATTCGCGTTCTTTTCGGATGACAAACGTTTCGCAAGCATCGCAAAAGTCGGTACAAAAAAAAGGAGAGCATGACCCTCCTTGAATAATTGTGAATTCTGAATTGTGCATTGTGAATTTACTCGAACGACTGCATTTCGATAAGTTTCGCGTAGATGCCGCCTTTGGCCATCAGTTCGGCATGGGTGCCTTGTTCGGCGACACGCCCGTGGTCGATGACAACGATGCGGTCGGCGTTGTGGATAGTCGAAAGCCGATGGGCGATGACGATGGAGGTGCGCCCGACGAGCAGTTTGTTGAGGGCTTCCTGCACGAGCTTTTCGCTCTCGGTGTCGAGGGCCGAAGTCGCTTCGTCGAGGATAAGAATATCGGGGTTCTTCAGCACGGCGCGGGCGATGGAGAGCCGCTGGCGCTGTCCGCCGGAGAGTTTGGCGCCGCGGTCGCCGATGTTGGTCGCGTAGCCCTCGGGGGCTTCGAGGATGAAGTCGTCGGCGTTGGCGATGCGGGCCGCTTCGACGATTTCTTCGTGCGTGGCGCCGGGGCGTCCCATGGCGATGTTGCCCTCGATGGTGTCGTTGAACAGGACCGTGTCCTGCGAGACGACGCTCATGTGGGCGCGGAGGCTCTCCTGCGAGTAGTCGCGCAGCGATACGCCGTCGATCAGCACGTCGCCTGCCGTGGGGTCGTAGAAGCGGGGAATCAGTTCGCTGAGGGTCGATTTGCCGCCGCCCGAGGGACCCACCAGCGCGACGGTCTCGCCGCGCCGGATCTCGAACGACACGCCGTCGATGACCTCGCGGCTGCCGTCGTAGGAGAAATGGGTGTCGCGGAATTCGATTTTCTCTTTCAGACCGTTGAGCGTGAGGGCTTCGGGTTTGTCTTCGATTTCGCTGCGGGTGTCGATGATGGAGAATATGCGTTCGCCCGCGGCGATGCCTTGGTTGATGTTGGCGAACTGGTCGATGAAGGTGCGGACCGGACGCGTAATCTGCGAGAACATGGCGATGAAGGCGATGAATCCGCCGGGGTTGAGCGCCCCCCGCACGACGAGTGCGCCGCCGAACACAAGCATGATGCCGACGGCCGTGATGCCGAGAAATTCGCTCATGGGCGAAGCCAGCTGCTGGCGCCGGGCCATCGACAGCGTGATGCGCGAGAGGTCGGCATTGAGTTCGTAGAACTTGCGTTTGACGTAGCCGGTGGCGTTGTAGCTCTTGATGACCTTGATGCCTGCGAGCGATTCGTCGAGGGCCGAGACCAGTTCGCCCATGCGTTGTTGGTTCGTGAGCGCGGGGTGGCGCAGCCGCTTGACGATGCTGCCTATCAGCAGGGCGACGATGGGGAGGTAGAAAAGCGAAAAAAGCGACAGCTCCCACGAAATGCCGACCATCATGATGAGGTAGAAGATGATAAGGAACGGTTCGCGGAACGCCACCTGCAAGGTGTTGGTTATGCAGAACTGCACGACGTTGACGTCGGAGGTGATTTTGGAAATGATGTCGCCCTTGCGCTGGTCGCTGAAGTAGGCGGCGTGCATGTCGACCACGCGCGTGAACATCTCGTTGCGGATGCGTTGGAGGGTCGTGGTGCGGAGTTTCTCGACGGTCCATGCGCCCAGGTAGCGGAACAGATTGCTCAGCAGGCTCGACACGATGGCGATGGCGGCCAGCAGAATCAGCACGTTCTCGATGCGGTATTCGTTGAAAATGTGCGAATAGCCGTAGTTGAACAGGGTTTCGAGGTAGGCCGCGTCGAAGGTCAGGGGCGGCAGCTTCTCGACGGTCCGGAACGTGAAGTCGGGCCGGAACATGGTGTTGAGGATGGGTATGATGAGCAGGAACGTGCAGGAATTGAACAGCGCGTAGAGCAGCGAGTAGAAGAAGTAGGGGACGGCGTAGCGCCCGATGGGCCGGGCGAAACCCAGGAGCCGGAGGTATGTTTTGAACATGCAGACGAATGTTTAAGCCGACGCGAAGGTACGAAAAGCCAAGCGCAAAAGCAAATGCCGCGTTCGGGCCGCAATGGAGGGTCCGGCGCCGGGTACGGAATCCGTGGGATTATCGCTTCGGTTTGCTATTCGGGCAGATAGCCCGCGTCGTCGGGCAGATCGGTGCCGTTGGCGGCGGCGACGGCCAGCATGTCGCAGCGGTTGTTCTCGGCCGTCTCGGCGTGGCCCTTGACCCAGACGAAACGGACGCGGTGGCGGCGGAAGACGCGCAGGAACCGCATCCAGAGGTCGGGGTTCTTCTTGTTGGCGAACCCTTTCTTCTCCCACCCGAAGACCCAGCCTTTCGCGACGGCGTCGACCACATAGCGCGAGTCGGAGAAGACGGTGACTTCGGACCCCGGGAATTTTAGGGCTTCGAGGGCGACGCACACGGCCAGCAGTTCCATGCGGTTGTTGGTCGTGAGCCGGAACCCCTGCGACATCTCCTTGCGGTGGGGTCCCGAAATCATGACGACGCCATAGCCTCCCGGCCCGGGATTGCCGAGCGACGAGCCGTCGGTATATATTGTAATTGTCGGCACAATTCCAATCAATGAAAAATTAAGAATGAAGAATTAAAAATCGTTTCTTCGATGCGTTTGTTTCCTTTACTCGCTGCATGGGCGGAGCTTGCAGGCAGTCTCTGCTTTCGCTTAATCGCAAAATTCTTAATTTTTCATTTTTAATTCTTAATTGCCCAAGGCTTTCAGTTGTTCCTTGATAGCCGCGATCTTCGCTTCGGCGTCGGCCTGCTTGGCGCGTTCGTTGGCAACGACCTTTTCGGGCGCGGAGCTGACGAACCGTTCGTTGGAGAGCTTTTTCATCACCGACGAGAGGAATCCTTCGTAGTAGGCCAGGTCGTCGGTGAGTTTCTTGCGTTCGGCGTCGGCGTCGATCATCCCGGCCAGCGGTACGAAGTACTGCGTCGTCTTGACGATGAACGCCGCCGCGGCCGGGTCTTTCCCGGCGACGGTTTCGATGGCCGAAAGGTTGGCCATCTTCATCAGTACGGGGGCATATTCGGCCGGGTAGTTGTCGTCGGCGATGACTTGCAGCGTCAGTTGTTCTTTCTGCGGCAGGTTCTTCTGATTGCGGATGTTGCGCACGGCCGAGACGATTTCGCGGACCAGCTCGAAGCGGGCCAGCAGGGCGCTGTCGGCGGCTTCGGCTTCGGGCATCGGAGCCACGCAGATGGATTCGCCCTCGGCACGGGGCGCGAGGTCCTGCCATATCTCCTCCGTGATGAACGGCATGTAGGGGTGGAGCATCCGCATCAGGGCGTCGAAGAACCCGCGCGTCTCGTCCAGCGTGCGGCGGTCGACGGGCTGTCCGAACGCGGGCTTGACCATTTCGAGGTACTGGGCGCTGAAGTCGTCCCAGAAAAGGCGGTAAACCGTGGTGCAGGCTTCCGAAATGCGGTACGAGCGGAAGTCGTCGGCCACTTCGCGGAGCGTGCGGCCGAGCACTTGCCGGAACCATTGGGCGGCAAGGCGGTTGTTCTCGCTCTGCGGGGCAGTTTCGTCGGCCGTCCAGCCGTTGACCAGGCGGTAGGCGTTCCATATCTTGTTGCCGAAGTTGCGGCCCTGTTCGCAGAGCGCTTCGTCGAACATCACGTCGTTGCCCGCCGACGAGGACATCAGCATCGCCAGCCGCACGCCGTCGGCGCCGTACTTGTCGATCAGGTCGAGCGGGTCGGGCGAGTTGCCCAGCTGTTTGGACATCTTGCGGCCGATTTTGTCGCGCACGATGCCTGTGAAGTAGACGTTGGCGAACGGTTTGTCGCCGCGGTATTCGTAGCCCGCCATAATCATGCGGGCCACCCAGAAGAAGATGATGTCGGGGCCCGTCACCAGGTCATTGGTGGGGTAGTAATAGTTGATTTCGGCGTTGTCGGGGTTGCGGATGCCGTCGAACACCGAAATGGGCCACAGCCACGACGAGAACCACGTGTCCAGCACGTCGTCGTCCTGCCGCAGGTCGCTGAGTTGCAGCGATGCGTCGCCCGATTTGGCGCGCGCCTTTTCGAGCGCTTCTTCGGGCGTGAGCGCCACGACGAAACCGCCCTTGGGCAGGTAGTAGGCCGGGATGCGCTGGCCCCACCACAGCTGGCGCGAGATGCACCAGTCCTTGATGTTCTCCATCCAGTGGCGGTAGGTGTTCTTGTATTTCTCGGGTACGAAGCGGATAGCGTCCTCCAAAACGGCTTTGGTGGCGGGTTTCGCCAGTTCGGACATCGAGAGGAACCACTGCATCGAGAGCTTGGGTTCGATGGCCACGCCCGTGCGTTCGGAGTATCCTACGTTGTTGGTGTAGTCTTCGGTCTTTTCAAGCAGGCCCGCCGCGGCGAGGTCGCCCTCGATTTTGCGACGCACGTCGAAACGCTCCTCGCCGACGTACATGCCCACCTTGTCGTTGATGGTGCCGTCGTCGTTGAAGATGTCGATGGTTTCCAGTCCGTATTTTTCGCCGAGCATGTAGTCGTTGACGTCGTGGGCCGGGGTGACTTTCAGCGCGCCCGTGCCGAATTCGATGTCGACGTAGGTGTCGCGGATGACGGGAATCGAGCGGCCTACGAGCGGGACAACGACCCTCGCGTCGGCCGGCAGCCATGCGTAGCGCTTGTCGTCGGGGTTGACGCATAGGGCCGTGTCGCCCAGAATGGTCTCGGGACGCGTCGTGGCCACGATGATATGCTTGTCCGTACCCTCCACTTTATAGCGCAGGTAGTAGAGCTTGCCGTGCGATTCCTTGAAAACCACCTCTTCGTCCGAAAGGGCCGTCTTGGCCGAGGGGTCCCAGTTGACCATGCGTACGCCGCGGTAAATCTTGCCTTTTTCGTAGAGGTCGCAGAAGACCCGCAGGACGCTCTCGGTGCGGGCGTCGTCCATCGTGAAGCAGGTGCGTTCCCAGTCGCACGAGGCGCCTAACTTGCGCAGCTGCTTGAGGATGACACCGCCGTACTTTTCTTTCCACTCCCAGGCGTGCTTGAGGAATTCCTCGCGCGTGAGCGACGATTTCTCGATCCCCTGCTCGTGGAGCATGGCTACGACCTTGGCTTCGGTGGCAATCGACGCGTGGTCCATGCCCGGCACCCAGCAGGCGTTCTTGCCCAACATGCGCGCGCGACGGACCAGCACATCCTGCAGTGTGTTGTTGAGCATGTGGCCCATGTGGAGCATGCCCGTGACGTTGGGCGGGGGGATGACAATCGTATAGGGTTCGCGGGCATCGGGCTCCGAGTGGAATAGCCGGCGGGCGGTCCAGTAGTCGTACCATTTGGCCTCGATTTGCTGCGGGGCGTATTTGTCTGCGATTTGCATGATGCGGATATTTGACAGTGTTATCGGGAAGCGCAAAGTTATTAAGAATCCGTTAAAATGAAATAAATATTCGTAAAAAATCGTTACCTTTGCACCGATATACACATACGAAACAACGGAATCATGGACGAAAAAGATAAGAACCTGACGGGCGAGGCGGACGATGCCGGCCTCTTTCCCGAAATTTTCGACGGCAAGCACAAGGTCATCCCCATTGTGACAGGCGGCGACGAGCCGCAGGAGGAAACCGAAGTTCCGGAGGTCATTCCGATTCTGACGCTGCGTTCGTCGGTGCTCTTTCCGGGGGCCATCACGCCCATTACGGTGGGCCGCGACAAGAGCATATCGCTCGTGCGGGCGGTCAACGCCGAGGGCGGTATCCTGGGCGCCGTGCTCCAGCGCGAGAGCGAGGTGGAGGACCCTTCGCCCTCGGACATGTACAAGGTCGGTACGGCGGCGCGCATCATCAAGATACTCGAGATGCCCAACGGCAATCTGACCGTGATACTGAACGGGTTGGAGAAGATCGAAATCTGCGAGTACGTGGCCACCGAGCCTTATTTCAAGGCCCGGGTGACGGCCCTGCGCGACACTCCGCCCGACATGACGACCATCGAGTTCGAGGCGTTGGTCGATTCGATTCGCGACGTGGCGCTCAACATCATCAACGTCTCGCCGACGATGCCCAAGGAGGCGGCGTTCGCCATCAAGAACATCGACTCGCGCCGCGGCATCATCAACTTCATCTGCTCCAACATGGAGCTCACGGACGAAGACCGCCAGTCGTTGCTCGAAGCTCCCGGCCTGTTGGCCCGGGCCCGCAAGCTGCTCGAAATCCTCATCCGCGAGCAGCAGCTCGTCGACCTGAAGAACCAGATTCAGGAGCGTGTGAAGCAGGAGATCGACAAGCAGCAGCGCGACTATTATCTCCAGCAGCAGATGCGCACCATCCAGGACGAGCTGGGCGACGGTTCGGACGCCGATGTGGACAAGATGCGCGAAACGGCCAAGAAGAAGAACTGGCCCCGCGAAGTG
This sequence comes from Alistipes muris, assembly GCF_943193205.1. Classification (GTDB taxonomy): domain Bacteria; phylum Bacteroidota; class Bacteroidia; order Bacteroidales; family Rikenellaceae; genus Alistipes; species Alistipes muris. Next base: position 57,608 of record NZ_CALPDD010000010.1, on the reverse strand, counting down.
GCCGAGACTTTCGAGAAAGAGTTGCAGAAAATCGAGCGGCTGAGCCCCTCGGTCGCCGAATACTCGGTCCAGATGAATTATCTGCAGCTGTTGCTGGAGCTGCCGTGGAACACCCTCACCTCCGACAACCTCGACATGCGGTGCGCCCGCGAGCAGCTCGACCACGACCATTTCGGGCTCGACGAAGTCAAGGAGCGCATCCTGGAACACTTGGCCGTCATCAAGCTCAAGGGCGACCTCAAGTCGCCGATACTCTGTCTGTACGGCCCTCCGGGTGTGGGCAAGACCTCGTTGGGCAAGTCGGTGGCCGCCGCCTTGGACCGCAAGTTCGGCCGCATTTCGCTGGGAGGTCTGCACGACGAGTCGGAAATCCGCGGACACCGCCGCACCTACATCGGCGCGATGCCGGGCCGGATTATCCAGACCATCCGTCGTTGCGGTTCGTCGAATCCCGTCATTATCCTCGACGAGGTCGACAAGGTGACGGCCTCGAACCACGGCGACCCGTCGAGCGCCTTGCTGGAAGTGCTCGACCCCGAGCAGAACACCACGTTCCATGACAACTACCTCGACATGGAGTACGACCTCTCGAAAGTGTTGTTCATCGCCACGGCCAACAACATCGCCAACATCGCCCCGGCGCTGCGCGACCGCATGGAGATGATCAACATCCCGGGCTATCTGCCCGAGGAGAAGGTCCGCATCGCGCTCGAACACCTGCTGCCCAAGCAGTGCGAAGCGCACGGAATCCGCGAGCAGGAGTTGATACTGAGCCCCGAGCTGGTGGAGAAAATCATCACGGGCTACACGCGCGAAGCGGGCGTCCGCACGCTCGACAAACAACTGGCCAAGATTGCCCGCGCGCGGGCCAAGCAGATTGCTTTCGAGGAGGCGTTCGCACCTCAGCTCACGGAAGCCGATGTCGAGAAGATGCTGGGCATCCCGAAGTTCCTGCGCGAGGAGTACGACGTCAGCGGGCTGACGGGCGTGGTGACAGGACTGGCGTGGACCGAAGTGGGCGGCGACATCCTCTACATCGAGTCGTGCCTGACGCCCGGCAAGGGCAAGGTGAGCCTGACGGGCAACCTGGGCGACGTGATGAAGGAATCGGCGACCATCGCCCACGAGTGGGTCATGGCCCATTATAAGGAGCTGGGCATCGACCCGGCCGTCTTCGAGAAGAACGACATCAACATCCACGTGCCCGAGGGTGCCATCCCCAAGGACGGACCTTCGGCGGGTATCACGATGGTCACCTCCATCGTCTCGACCTACACGGGCCGCAAGGTCCGCGAGCGGGTGGCGATGACGGGCGAGACGACGCTCCGCGGTCGGGTAATGCCCGTGGGCGGTATCAAGGAGAAGATTCTGGCCGCCAAGCGCGCCGGTATCGAAACGCTGATTCTCTCGGAGGAAAACCGCAAGGAAATCGCCGACATCAAGCCCGAGTACATCGAGGGGCTGACGTTCCACTATGTCCGCAGCAACGACGAGGTGCTGGACCTGGCGCTGGAACCAAGGTGAAAAGTGAAAGGTGAAAGGCATTCGCCGGAGCCATGGAAAAGCCGCAATTCTGAATCGTGAATTCTGAATTATGAATTTTTTAGCAGTCATTCCTGCGCGTTATGCTTCGACGCGCTTCCCGGGCAAACCGCTGGCCCTGCTGGGCGGTAAGCCCGTCGTTCAGCGCGTGTACGAGCAGGTCGCCGGAGTGTTGGACGACGCCGTGGTCGCTACGGACGACGAGCGTATCCGCGATGCCGTGCTGGCGTTCGGCGGCAAGGTCGAAATGACCTCGCCCGACCACCGGAGCGGCACGGACCGCTGCCGGGAAGCCTACGAGAAGGTCTGCGCGCGCGAAGGCCGGGAATACGACGTGGTGGTGAACGTGCAGGGCGACGAGCCTTTCATCCACCCGGCGCAGATCGAGACCGTGAAACGCTGTTTCGACGACCCGGCGACCGACATCGCGACGCTGGTGAAACCCTTTGCGGCGGCCGACGGACTGGCTGCGCTGGAGAATCCCAATTCGCCCAAGGTCGTGGTCGACGCGCAGATGCGGGCGCTCTACTTTTCGCGTTCGGTGATTCCCTACCTGCGGGGCGTGCCGCGCGAAGAATGGCTCTCGCGCCATACCTATTATAAACACATCGGTCTCTATGCTTTCCGGACCGAAGTGCTGCGGGCCGTGACAGCGCTGCCGCAGTCGCCGCTCGAACAGGCCGAATCGCTCGAACAGCTTCGCTGGCTCGAAAACGGTTACCGGATAGGCGTGGGGATTTCCGAGTTGGAAACCATCGGCATCGACACCCCCGAGGACCTCGCGCGGGCCGAAAAATTTCTTCAAAGTGAAAAGTGACAGGTGAAAAGTGAAAGGCCGGGATGCCTTTCACCTTTCAATTTTAACCTTTAACCTATGACAAAGTTCATCGCTGGTCCCTGCGTCATCGAATCGGCCGAATTGCTCGACGCCGTGGCCGAACGCCTGGCGGCCATCAACCGCCGGTTGGGTACGGAGATTATCTTCAAGGCTTCGTTCGACAAGGCCAACCGCACGTCGCTGGGGTCGTTCCGCGGGCCGGGCATCGACAGGGGGTTGCAAATGCTCGCCGACGTGCGGTCGAAGTGGGGGTTGCACCTGCTGACCGACATCCACGAAGCGTGGCAGGCCGCGCCTGCGGGCCAAGTGGTCGACGTGCTGCAAATTCCGGCGTTCCTGTGCCGTCAGACCGATTTGTTGGTCGCCGCGGCGAAGACGGGCAAGACGGTGAATATCAAGAAAGCGCAGTTCCTGTCGGGCGCCGACATGCGCTATCCCTACGACAAGGCGCGCGAATCGGGCGCACCGGAAATCTGGCTTACCGAGCGGGGCAACAGCTTCGGTTACAATAACTTGGTGGTCGACTTCCGGAACATCCCCGACATGTTGCAAATCGCCCCGACGGTCATCATGGACTGCACCCACTCGGTCCAGCGCCCCGGGGCCGCCAACGGCACCACGGGCGGCAACCGCGAGTTCGTGCCTGCGATGGCCCGTGCGGCCAAGGCGTTCGGTGCGAACGGTTACTTCTTCGAGGTGCATCCCGACCCCGACCATGCCAAGAGCGACGGCCCCAACATGTTGCGGCTCGACGACCTGGAATCCCTGATAGAAAGCCTGCTGTAAATTTTAGGAGTTATGAGCGAATCCCAAAAAACGCAAATCCTGGAAGCCGCCCGCAAGGCGATTCACACCGAAATGCTGGCCTTGGGCCGCATGGAGGAGACTTTGGGCGACGAATTCGCGCGCGCCGTGGAGACAGTCCTGGCCTGCCGCGGCAAGTGCATCGTCACGGGTATGGGCAAATCGGGGCTGGTGGGCCGCAAAATCGCGGCGACGCTGGCTTCGACCGGAACCCCGAGTTTCTTTCTGCATCCGGGCGAAGCGTTCCACGGCGACTTGGGGATGATTTCGCCCGACGACGTGGTGGTGGCGCTCTCCTATTCGGGCGAGACGGACGAGATACTCAAAATCGTGCCGTTCATCCACGCCAACGGCAACAAGCTGATTTCGATGACGGGCAATCCCGAATCGGCGCTGGCCAAAAATTCGGACGTGCATCTGGACGTCGGCGTGAAAGAGGAGGCCTGCATCCTGCACCTGGCGCCCACGACTTCGACCACGGCGCAGATTGCCATGGGCGATGCGCTGGCCGTGTCGTTGATGCGCATGCGCGGTTTCACGAGCGTGGACTTCGCGCGCCTGCACCCGGGCGGCAGCCTGGGCCGGCGGCTGCTCATGACCGTGGGTAACGTGATGCGTTCGCATGACTTGCCGGTGGTGGCGCCTGACTGCCCGGCGGTCGAGATGATACACGCCATCTCGAAAGGCGGCCTGGGGCTGATCGTGGTGTGCGACGGCGACCGCATCGAAGGAATCGTCACCGACGGCGATGTGCGCCGCGCCATGGAGCGCCGCCGTGCCGACTTCTTCGGAATCGTGGCGGCCGACATCGCGACGCCGAACCCCAAGACCATCGCCGCGTCCGAGAAGCTCATCGAAGCCGAGAAGATGATGACCGGCAACAAGGTGACTTCGCTGCTGGTGACCGACGACGCCGGAAAGTTGCAGGGCGTGATTCAGATTTACGACATCAAGTTATAGATAAAAGGCAGCTTCGGTCCGGAGTGGCGGTGGATTACGGTTCCCGCCAGTGCGGCCGCAGATTCAGCAATCCGCCGGCGCAGTGGCGCTTCGGAATTTCCACCGGAGCGCTAAAACGTTTTAGCAACATGCTGAAACGTTTTAACTGCCGTCGGCTGTGTACCCCAGTCTGACAGAAAACTTAGTTTAATGAATAATTAACAATGAATAGTGAATAATTGCTGTTTTCGTATACCGGATTAACTGTTCATTATTCATTTTTCTGTCATTCATTCCAGCGATTGCTCTTTATGGCTGTTGCTGCGGGTCTACGCCACCCCTCGTCGGGAGCCTTGACTAACGTCGGCACGTGGGGCGCCTACTACGGTTCGTCGTCTTTCGCTGCCGGCAATCCGAACGCCAGCCACTTGGCATTCGGTTCGGGCGAGGTGAACCCCTTGAACACCGCGAACCGGGCGAACGCCCTCTCCGTGCGCTGCGTCCAGCATCTGCGGCTGCTTTTTATCTTTTTGAGGGCGGGTTCTCCGGGTAGGAACGGCAGAAACGTTTCCCCGAAGGGCGCCGGGTCGCAAATTGTGGGGAAATATTTGGCCGGAAAGAGAAATTGACCTATTTTTGTGAAATTCGGAATACGTGCGTTCCGGGGTGCGGATGCGCCGCCGGGACGTTGCGGTACGACACGAAAAAAATCATTCGGACGATGAACCATAAGTTTCTGATTGTTCTGGCGGCGCTGGTGGCCCTGTGCGGACCCGTGCAGGCGCAGATGACCGACGAGCAGATCATCGAGTATGTGCAGCAGGGTGTCTCCTCGGGCAAGAACCAGCAGCAGCTGGGCCGGGAGCTGCTGTTGCGCGGAGCTACGCAGCAGCAGCTTCTGCGGCTCAAAACGCAGTACGAACAAGGCGAACTGGACATGTCGGCCACGGGAGCCAAAGGCTCGCAGTCGGCCAAGGGACGGTCGGCTTACAGCACTTCGTCGCGCAGCGACGTCTTCCGCGACGTATCGGACGGCGAGGGAACCGCGGCCACGGGCCGGGGAACCGACAGCCAGCCGAACGGCGTGACGGGCGATGCGGCCGCGGTGGCGGGGCAGATGCCCATGCAGAACGGCATGGCCGCTCCCACGATGAACGGCCCCTATGGGCAGATGAATCCCGGTTATTACGGTGAAATCCGCGATACCGTGGGCCGCCGCCGGGTTTTCGGCCGGAGCGTGTTCACGGGCCGGACCCTCACTTTCGAGCCCAACGGCAACATGGCTACGCCGAAAGACTATCGCCTGGGCCCGGGCGACGAAGTGATCGTCGAGGTATGGGGTGCCAACGAAGACACGGTGAACGCCTTGATTTCGCCCGAGGGGAGCATCATGGTGGAGGAGATAGGTCCGGTCTATCTGAACGGACTGACCGTCGCCGAAGCCGAGCGCCGCATCCGCGGAGCCATCGCCCGCAAGTATGCGGGGATTTCGGGCGAGGAACCCGCTTCGCAGGTGCGTGTGACGCTGGGCCAGATACGCACGATACTTATCAATGTCATGGGCGAAGTGGAGGTGCCGGGCACCTATCGGCTCTCGTCGTTCGCGTCGCTGTTCCATGCCCTCTACCGGGCGGGCGGCGTGACCGACATCGGTACGCTCCGCAACGTCGAAATCTTGCGCGGCGGCCGCCGCCACGCGGTGTTGGACCTCTACGACTATCTGTTCTCGGGCCGGTCGGACAAGGATTTGCGGCTGGAGGAGGGCGATGTCATCTTGGTGCATCCCTACCGGACGATGGTCGAGGTGAAGGGTTCGTTCAAACGCCCGATGCTCTACGAGCTCAGGGAGGGCGAGACGATGCAGCAGCTGCTCGGCTATGCGGGCGGATTTGCGGGCGACGCCTACGACCGCGAAGTGCGGGTGACGCGCCGTTCGGGCCGCGAACACGAATTTTTCAGCGTTCCGGCCGCCAAGTTCGATACGTTCGTGCTTAAAGACGGCGACGTGATCGAAGCCGACCCGGTGCTGGACCGATTCGCCAACCGGGTGGAAGTGCGCGGTGCGGTCTATCGCCCCGGGATGTATGAACTGAGCGACGACATGAATACCGTGGGGCAGTTAGTGGCCCGCGCCGAGGGGCTCAAGGACGATGCGTTCCTGGCCCGGGCGCTCCTCTACCGCGAATGCGACGACCTGCTGCTGCGGATGGTCTCGGTCGACCTGGCGGGCATCGTGGCGGGCACTTCGCCCGACGTGGTGCTGCAGCGCAACGACGTGCTGGTCATCCCGAGCCGTCATGACCTGACGGAGATGGGCGACTTCACCATCAACGGACAGGTGGCCCGGCCGGGCACCTATCCCTATGTCGAGAACATGACGCTCGAAGACCTCATTCTGCAAGCGGGCGGCCTGCTCGACGGAGCTTCGGTGGTGCGTGTGGAAGTGGCCCGCCGGCTGAAGGACCCCAAGAGCACGACGGCCGACAACCAATTGGGCAAGGTCTACACCTTCTCGCTCAAGGACGGATTCGTGGTCGACGGCGAGGAGCGGTTCGTGCTGGAACCGTTCGACGTGGTGGCCGTGCGCAAGAGCCCGGGCTACCAGGAGCAGCGCATGGTCTCGGTGTCGGGCGAGGTGGTCTTCTCGGGCGGCTATGCACTGCTGCACAAGAACGAACGCATCTCGGACCTGGTGAACCGGGCCGGGGGTGTGACCCGCGATGCCTATGTGCGCGGCGGCCGGTTGATCCGCCGGATGAACAAGGAGGAAAAGGCCGTGCTGGAAGATGTGATCCGCATGGCCCAGCTCGACGGCGGGACCGATTCGGTGTCGGTGGAGAAACTGCGTCAGAACGAAACCTACACGGTGGGTATCGAGCTGGACAAGGCGCTGGCCAATCCGGGTTCGGACTACGACATGGTCCTGCGTGAGGGCGACGAGTTGTTCGTGCCGGAATATGTGAGCACGGTACGCATCATGGGCGAAGTCATGCGCCCCAATACGGTGCTCTACTCGCAGGGCAAGAAATACAAGGACTATATCGACCAGGCGGGCGGCTATGCCAACCGGGCCAAGCGCTGCCGGACCTATATCATTTACATGAACGGCACGATTTCGCGCAAGAAGAACCGCATCGAACCGGGCTGCGAAATCATCGTGCCCCGCAAGCGCGAGCGCACTCCGTTGGGCGTGACGCAGATAATGGGCCTTGCCACCTCGGCCGCGTCGCTGGGCACGATGGCCGCGACGATAGCCAACCTGGCGAAGTAATTTTGAAGATGAAAAACGACATGCAGGAAATACCCGCACGGCCGGACGACGAACAGATCGACCTGCTGGCCGTGGCCCGGAAGCTGTGGGCCGAACGCAAACTCATCGTGCGCTGGTGCGCCATGGCGGCGCTCGCAGGGCTGGTGATCGGATTCAGCATTCCCAAGGAGTACACTACGGAGACTGTGCTGGCGCCCGAAACCTCGTCGGGCAAAGGGTCGCTGGGCGGGTTGAGTTCGCTGGCGAGCCTGGCGGGAATCAACATGGGCAACATGACCGATGCGGACGCCATCAATCCCGACGTATACCCCGAAATCGTGGAATCGCTGCCGTTCGTGACGGAACTTTTCCCGGTGGTGGTGGAGACCAGGAACGGCAAGCTGCGGACCGACCTCTACGACTATCTGCTCGACCACCAGCGTGCGCCGTGGTGGAGCGCGGTGCTTTCGGCTCCGTTTAAGGCGCTGGGCTGGGTGGCTGAGCGGCTGCGCGGCGATGCGGAAACAGAGGGTCCGGTGGACCCGTTCCGGCTGACGCCCGACCAAAGCAGGGTGGCGGAGAATCTCGCGAAGCGCGTGGTCGTGGTCATCGACAAGAAAACGTCGCTGGTGACCCTCTCGGTGACGATGCAGGACCCGCTGATTTCGGCGACGCTGGCCGATACGGTGATGCGCAATTTGCAGAACTACGTGACCGACTACCGCACGAACAAGGCGCGGCTCGACCTGGCGTTCACGCAGCAACTTTTCGACGAAGCGCAGCAGAAGTACTACCACGCGCAGCAACGTTACGCCCGCTATATGGACGCCAACCAGAATGTGGTGCGGCGTTCGGTGCGGACCGAACAGGAGCGGCTGCAAAACGAAGTGACGCTGGCTTACAACGTCTATAACCAGATGGCCCAGCAGCTTCAGTTGGCCAAGGCCAAGGTGCAGGAGAGCACGCCGGTCTATGCGGTGGTACAGCCTGCGACGGTGCCGCTGCGGGCGGCGAAGCCCTCGAAGATGCTGATACTGGTGGGATTCATTTTCCTGGGCGGCGTGCTGGCTTCGGGGTGGATTCTCGGTGTCCGCGATTTCGTCCGTAATTTCAACGAAAAGAGCCCGCAGGAGGAGTAGCCTTTGCGGGGCGTCGATGGATAGTGTGCGGGGTTTCGATGACGCCGCACACTTTTTTGTGTCCTTATATATAATATAGGTATCGCGGAACAACACGGATAAAAGACAGCCGACACACCCGGAGTGGCAAAGTCTTCGCAAAGGCGCAAGGTGTGCCTTGGGCGAGCGTGGAAAAGTCACTGAAACCCGAATCTGCTATGAAAAGGCTTAAAAATGTTATTTTTTGTTGCCGTCAAGAATTTTGTTATTATTTTTGTCCTATTGTAAGCGCGCCGGAACGTGCGGCGGGGAGAAGGTTGCAGCGCAGTCGTCCGCCGGAAAACGGCCGTGGAGAAAGGATAACGACGAAAAACGAACTCAATGCGACGAAAGGCACGGGCATCGCAAAAAAAAGACAGGCACCGCTTGCGCAGTGCCTGCCGAAGTAGTCCCGACGGGAATCGAACCCATATCGTAAGAACCGGAATCTTATATTCTATCCATTGAACTACGGGACCGGGAGTGCAAATATACGAATTTTTTTTAACTTTGAAACCGAAATGCGAGAAAAGCAGAATAATTGGCAGCGGCTCGAGGCCGTAATCAAGTGGGCGCACATGTCCACCAACTATTTTGCCCGCCATATCGGTTTGGCGCGGGGCGAAAACCTCTACCAGATCAAGCGGGGCAACAACGGTATTTCGCGCGACGTGGCGCGGCGGATCGTAACGAAATTTCCGCAGATCGACCTGCTGTGGCTGCTCACAGGCGAGGGCAAGATGCTGGCGGAAGATCGGCCGCAGGGGACGCGGATTCCGTTTTACGACGTGGACGTGGAGCAGGGAATCTCCGACCTCGAACGTCTTCGGCCTGACGACGATATGATTGTTCCCCGGGTGGCCCAGTGCGACCTGGCGATGGTCTACGAAGGGCGTGCCATGGGTGCGCTGGTGCCTCCGGGTACGGTGGTGCTGCTGAAAAATATTGACCTGGATGCAATTATTCCGGGTGGAGAATATGTGATTGTCAGCCGAAAAATTGTAACTTTGCGTATAGTTCGTGCCACGGAGAACGAGGCACAGTTCCGCCTGGTGCCGGGAGATAAGGAGAAGTTCGATGATATGATTCTCAATGTCAGCGACATAATGGCGGTCTACAAAGTGAATGGCAAGTTGATAATCAACAGGTAGCAGGGATGTTTTCAGGCATCGTGGAGCGGACGGCGGAAGTCGTAGGAATCCGCACGGACCGTCAGAACCGGGACTTCACACTCCGCGCGGACTTCGCGCAGGAGTTGAAAATCGACCAGAGCATAGCCCATAACGGCGTATGTCTGACGGTCGTGGGCATCGAGGGCGACACCTACACGGTGACGGCTATGAAAGAGACCCTCGACCGGAGTAATTTGGGGTTGCTCAAGGTCGGCGACCTGGTCAACCTCGAACGGTCCATGAAGCCCGATGCGCTGTTGGACGGCCATATCGTGCAGGGGCATGTGGACCAGACGGCCCGGTGCACGGCCAAGGAAGACGCCGACGGTAGCTGGTACTTCACGTTCGAGTACGAACCCCAGGGCGGCGGGCTTTGCACGGTCGAGAAGGGTTCGGTGGCGGTGAACGGCGTGAGCCTGACGGTCTGCGACTCGAAAGCGGGCAGTTTCCGGGTGGCCATCATCCCCTACACGATGGAGCACACCAATTTCTGCCGCCTGGAAACGGGTTCGGTGGTCAACCTGGAATTCGACATTGTGGGCAAGTACATCGCCCGGCTGATGGAGCAATATAGGTAGTTTTTATGGTAAATATCAAGACCAAGGAAGGGGCTTCGCTGTGGATAGCGCTGCTGGCGGCGGTCATCGTTGCGGTGGGCATGTGGCTGTTCCGCGCGGTGTGGTGGCTGACGCTGAGCGTGGCCGGCGGGGTGTTCGTCGTAATGGCGCTCGCGGCGCTCTTCATCATCCGCAAGTATGTGGCCTACAAGCTCAAGCCCATCTATTCGATCGTGCTGTCGCGCGACGTCCATACCAACGAAATCTTCTCGGAACTGCGCGACAAGCGGGTCGAGAACATCGGCGAGGAGCTCACGGCGTGGGCCGATACCAACGACAAGGAAATCGCCCGGCTCAAGGAAGCGGAACACTTCCGCAAACAATACCTGGGCAACGTGGCGCACGAGTTGAAGACGCCGATTTTCAATATCCAGGGTTATATTTCGACCCTGCTGGACGGAGGGCTGGAGGACGAACTCATCAACCGCAAGTTCCTCGAACGGGCCGAAAAGAGCATCGACCGGCTGATAAACATAGTCAACGACCTCGACACGATTTCCAAGCTCGAAAGCAACATGAACCGGCTCGACATGGAGAAGTTCGACGTGGTGGCGCTGGCCAAGGAAATCGCCGAGCAGGCCGAGATGGAGGCCGACAGGAAAGGCATCAAGATTTCGGTCAAGGGAGCGGAGAACCTGCCGTCGCAGTTCTGGGTGCTGGCCGACAAGCATTTCATCGGCCAAGTGTTCGTCAATCTGATTATCAATTCGATACGCTACGGCAAGGAGGGCGGGACGACCCGTCTGCGCTTCCGCGACATGTTGGACAAGATACTCGTCGAAATCGAGGACAACGGACAGGGCATCGGCAAGGAGGACCTGCCGCGCGTCTTCGAGCGTTTCTACCGCACCGACAAGGGCCGTTCGCGCGAGCAGGGCGGCACAGGGCTCGGTCTGGCCATCGTGAAGCACATCGTCGAGGCCCACGGCGAGCGCATCAGCGTGCGCAGCGAGCCGGGCGTGGGCAGCACTTTCTCGTTCACGCTCAAGAAAGTACCCTTGCAGGAAATCAAGTAAACCCTATCCCGACAAATGATACGACCGCTCAGCATCGTCTGGAACTTCGACCCCGTGCTTTTCAGCATCGGGTCGCTCGACATCCGCTACTACGGGCTCATGTGGGTGCTGGCGATTTTCGTCGGCGCCAAACTTTTCGACTGCTTCTGCAAGCGCGAGGGATTGCCCGAAAAGGTGTCGGAGTCCATCTTCGTCTACGGTACGCTGGCCACCATCATCGGTGCGCGGCTGGGTCATTGCCTGTTCTACGATACGATGGAATACCTGCGCGCCCCGTGGACCATCATTACCGGATTCCGCGACGGCGGATTGGCCAGCCACGGCGCTGCCATCGGCCTGCTGATCGGGCTGTGGCTCTTTTCGCGCAAGAACAAGCTGCCCTACATCTGGTCGCTGGACCGTATCATGATCGCCGTCGGTATCGGCGGTGCGTTCGTGCGTTTAGGCAACCTGTTCAACTCGGAAATCTTCGGTATGGCGACGACCCTGCCGTGGGGCTTCGAGTTCGTGCGGTCGTACAAGTGGCTGCATGAATTCGCTCCGGCGGCGGTCCACCCGACGCAGATTTACGAAGCGCTGTGCTACCTGGCCACTTTCGGTGTGCTGTGCTGGCTCTACTTCGGCCGCGACCTCGCGCGCCGCAGGCCCGGCGTGCTGTTCGGCATCGGCTTGGAGGGGATATTCCTCACGCGCTTCCTGATCGAGTTCATCAAGACCGAGCAGGAGGCGTTCGAGATAGGGTGGGCGCTCGACATGGGCCAGTGGCTCAGCATACCCTTTATCGTGCTGGGCGTGTATATGATATGGCGCGGCATGACCCGTCCGGCCGAGGTTCCGGCCCCCGTGCCCGCCGCAACGACCAAAAAACAGAAGCGATGAACGAGAATCCGATGACCGAACAGGTCAACCGTCTGATAGGCAACCGCCTGGCGGCGGGATGCGAACTTTTTCTGCCGGGCGTCGGCTCCCTCTATACCGACCAGCGGGGCGCCCGCCGTGTGTCGAAGCGGATGGTCGAACCGCCGTGCCGCGTGGTGCTTTTCACGCCGCAGGAGCGGGGTGCGTCGTTGGTGGACGAAATCGCCGGAGCGGCCCGCTGCGACGTGGACCGGGCGCAGTCGATTTACGACCGCTGGCTCGATAACGTGCTGGGCGAGAATACGCTGACTATCGACGGGGTGGGCGAGCTGCGGTTCCGCAACTTCACGCCCGACGAAGAATTCGACCTGCTGCTCAACCCGCAGGGCCATGCCCCGGTCAAGATGAGGTCGGGCGGCCGCGACTGGGCGGTGTGGGTCGGCCTGCTGGCTATTGTGGCGGCGTTGGGCATCGGTTATATGATGTTCGTGCAGAAGCCTGCTTTCCTGGAACGTTTCGGGTTGAATCCGGACGAAGAACAATACGAACCCGCGGCTTCCGAGGTCGCAGCTCCCGCGCTGGGCGACGATTCGGCGGTGGCGGGACAGCCCGCTGTTTCGGAGCCTGCCGATAACCGGACGACCTCCGCTCCGGACGACGGCCGGCCGATAGCACCTGCTGTCGGTCAGAATCCGACGCCCGAACCGACGGCGGCTCCTGCCGCGCCTGCCCCGGGGCTGCTTGGGACCGCGCAGGCTCCGGCCTCGCTGGTGTCGGGTCATCATTATGTCGTGGCCGGGGTCTTCGCTTCGCCCGAGAACGCCGACCGCACGGCGGAGGAAATCAACCGCCAGGACCCGGCGCTGCAATGCGCGGTCTTCCGTTTCGGCAGCAAGCTGATGGTCTCGCCGTTCCAGTCGGCCGACCCGGAAGCCTGCCGGCGCTTCGTGCGCGACCACCGGGTCCGCTGGCGCGACGCGTGGATCTATACCGCCCGCTGATGCGGCCGGCCGAAGCCATCGGGCGGGCGATAGACCGCTTCTACATCGGGCCGGTGGCGGCCGTGGTGCCGCGCCAGACGTTCCGCTATGCGGCTTGCGGAGGGTTGACCTACGGGTTGTTCGACCCGGCGTGTTACTTCCTGGTTTACAATTACATCATCGCCCATCGGTTTGTCGGCCTGGGCTTTGCCGTGCTCTCGCCCCATATTGCGGCGCTGGCGCTGACGTTCCCGCTGACGTTCTTTGTCGGCTTCTGGCTCAACCGCCATGTGGCGTTCCGTCAGTCGCCCCTGCGGACCCGCACGCAGTTGTTCCGCTATGCGCTCTCGGTGGGGGGCTCGGTGGTGCTGACTTACGCGGGGCTGAAATTCTTCGTCGAGTTCTGCGGCGTCTGGCCCACTCCGGCCAAAATCCTCACGACCTGCATGACGACCGTATACAGCTATCTCGCCGCCAAGTATTTCACCTTTCGGCATGCACGGGAGTAAGTGCGGGGTCCTTGACCGTCCGGCGCTTCGGGCGCTGTCCGAAAGAAAATGCGGGCCGCTATTTTTTTTGAACGATAAATACCGTATTTTTGTCTTCGCACGTTTGTAAGATGAAAAAACCATATATTGAAAAACTCAAACAGATGAAAAAAATCGGTTTGCTGCTGCTTGCAGCGGTTGCGGCGGCGGGGCTGTCGTCGTGCAACGACACCAAGGTGGACCAGCCGGGCAACATGAGCTTCGTGACGGTCCGTACGCTGTCGACGAGCGATTATTATTTTGTGACCGACACCGACAAGCGGGTCTATCCCGGCGACAAGAGCCGCGTCGGCTCGTATGTGGCCAAGGACGGACAGCGGGCGCTGATAACGTTCAACGTGCTGGAAAATCCCGCGCCCGGCTACGATTACAACGTGGCGCTTTACGGCATTGCCAATATCTATTCGTCGGTTGCGCGTGTGGTGACCAGCGAAACGGAGCTCGAAGAGTTGAAGGACGATGCCGTGCTGGTTCGCGACGGCCGTCTGTTGGGCAGCTGGACGACGCTCGTTGTCCGCTATGCCGCTTCGGACGCCTCGAAACACAAGTTCGCGATGATCGTCAACAAGGTCAGCGAGGCGGCCGAGACCGACGGAGAATATCTGGACGTCGAACTGCGCCACGACAACGGCGGCGATGCCCAGTGGAACCTCTATGAGAGCTACGTGTCGTTCGACATGCAGGACCTCGAAGAGCTGCTCGGCGGGAAAAAGGGCATCCGTATCCGTTACAAGGACGGTTCCGACGTCGATTACTTCAAGCTCGACCGCATGACTTCGGAGACGGAGAAAACGTTCTGACGCACGCGGTTACTTTCTTTTCTTAATACCGATGTCTGTCGTACGCAATACCGAGAGCGACCTCGAATTCGAGAACAAAATCCGCCCCCAGGAGCTTGAAAACTTCTCGGGGCAGGACAAGATCGTCGAGAATCTGCGCGTCTTCATCAAGGCGGCGCTCATGCGGGGCGATTCGCTCGACCACGTGCTCCTGCACGGCCCTCCGGGGTTGGGCAAGACTACGCTGGCCAACATCATCGCCAACGAGATGGGGGCGCAGCTGCGGGTTACTTCGGGTCCGGTGCTCGACAAGCCGGGCGACCTGGCGGGTCTGCTCACCAACCTCAGTCCGGGCGACGTGCTGTTCATCGACGAAATCCATCGGCTGAGCCCCATCGTGGAGGAGTACCTCTATTCGGCGATGGAGGACTACAAGATAGACATCGTGTTGGACAAGGGGCCTTCGGCGCGGTCGATTCAGATCGAGCTGGCACCCTTTACGCTTGTCGGTGCTACGACCCGCAGCGGTCTGCTGACCTCGCCCCTGCGGGCGCGCTTCGGCATACAGTGCCACTTGGAATATTACGATGCGCCCGTACTGGCAGGGATAGTCCGCCGCTCGGCCCGCATTCTCGACGTCTCGATAGACGACGATGCCGCCCACGAGGTGGCGCTGCGTTCGCGCGGCACGCCCCGCATCGCCAATGCGTTGCTGCGCCGGGTGCGCGATTTCGCCATGGTCAAGGGCGAGGGTCATATCGACCTGGAAATCACTCGCTTCGCACTCGCAGCGCTGAATATCGACTCGCGCGGGCTGGACCGCATGGACAACAAGATTCTGGGCACGATCATCGAGAAATTCGGCGGCGGCCCTGTGGGGTTGAACACCATTGCCACGGCCGTGGGCGAGGAAGCCGGAACGGTCGAGGAAGTCTACGAACCGTTCCTCATCAAGGAGGGATTTCTCAAGCGCACGCCCCGGGGCCGGGAGGCTACCGAGCTGGCTTACAGTCATCTGGGTTTCAGGTCGCCCGGCGGCGGCGAGGGGTCGCTGTTCTGAACGGCCGCGGCGTAATAATTGCATCGTTCTGCGTCGAAAACCGATGCAGAGATGGCACGACAGTTCGATACACTCGATTCGGATGCCCTTCGCTATCACAGCGAGGGGCGTCCCGGCAAAATAGGGATAGAACCCACCAAACCCGCACAGACCCAGCAGGACCTGGCGCTGGCCTATTCGCCCGGCGTGGCGGCTCCGGCGCGCGCCATTGCGGCCGACCCGGCCGATGCCTACCGTTACACGGGCAAGGGCAATTTGGTGGCCGTCGTCTCCAACGGGTCGGCGGTGCTTGGGCTGGGCAATATCGGGCCGCTGGCGGCCAAGCCCGTCATGGAGGGCAAGAGCATGTTGTTCAAGCGCTTCGCCGGAATCGACGCGTTCGACATCGAGGTCGACGAGACCGACCCCGAAAAAATCATCGGCGTGGTCAAGGCCATCGCCCCGACTTTCGGGGGCATCAACCTGGAGGACATCAAGGCGCCCGAGTGCTTCGAGATAGACCGCCGTTTGCGTGAGGAGCTGGATATTCCCGTGATTCACGACGACCAGCACGGCACGGCCATCATCGTCTCGGCGGCGGTCATCAACGGGGCGAAAATCGCAGGCAAGGAGGTGGCTGAATTGCGGGTGGTGGTCAACGGCGCGGGCGCTGCGGCCATCGCCTGCGCGCGTATGTTCCTGACGCTCGGCATTCCGCGCGGCCAGATCGTGCTGTGCGACAGCCGGGGTGTCGTCACCCGTTACCGCGAGGGGCTCACTCCGCAAAAGGAGGAGTTCGCCACGTCGCGGCGGCTGGCCTCGCTGGCCGAAGCGCTGCACGGCGCCGACCTCTTCGTGGGGGTCTCGGTCGCCGATGTGCTGACACCTTCGATGGTCCGCACGATGGCCGAAAATCCCATGGTGCTCGCGCTGGCCAACCCCGACCCCGAAATCGCCTACGATGCGGCGATGCGTTCGCGTCCCGACATCATCTTCGCCACAGGGCGGTCGGACTATCCCAACCAGGTCAATAACGTGCTGGGGTTCCCGTTTCTGTTCCGCGGGGCGCTCGACGTGCGGGCTACGCAAATCAACGACGCCATGAAGCTGGCCGCGGCCCGCGCGCTGGCCGACCTGGCCCGCCGTCCGGTGTCGGAGAGCGTGCTGCGCGCCTATGGGCTCGAAAGGCTCGAATTCGGCCGCGAGTATCTGATACCCAAGCCGCTCGACCCGCGGCTGCTCTGTACGGTCTCGACCGCCGTGGCCCGGGCGGCCGTCGAATCGGGCGTGGCCCGGCAGCCTGTCGACGATTGGGATGCCTATGCCGAAGCGTTGCGCCGGATGAATCCGATGTAGCGTGGGTGGCGGGTTTCCGTACCCTCAAATCGAGGCGAAGGGATGCAGGGTCGGAAAGTTTGCTTATATTTGCAAGGTTCCGATTTCCGAGTCCCATGAAGAAAATCCTTTGCCTTGTTTTCGCCGGCTTCGGTGCTGCGGCATCCGCCGGCGCCCAGTCGCTTCCGCTTGCCTGCACCGAAGTAGGAACGCAGCTCGAATATGCCGACTACGATTCCCGGGGCGCGTTGACGGGTTACACGCAGACGGTCGTTGTTGCGAGCGAATCCGGTCCCGACGGGCTCATCGTCGAGACCCGCACCGTCATGTTGGATGCGGACCGTCGGCCGGTCGAACCCGCCGAAGGACGCAGCGCGTTGCAGACCGACCGGCTTGTCGTGAGTGCCGAGGGAATCTGTCTGCGTCCGGACGACTGGCTCGATATGGTTTCCGGAGACGATTGGAAGGCTTCGGTCGAATGTCGGGGCGACAAATATCTCATACCTGCCGTCCTGCATGCCGGCCAGCTGCTTCCCGAGTTGGCGATGACATTGCACATCCGCACCGAAAACGGATTCAGGACTCAGGTGTCGATACGTATTGCCGATCGCCGGGTCGTGGCGCAGGATACGACGACCGTGCCGGCCGGGACATACGAAACGGTGTGTCTGACCGAGACGGTCCATGTCAAATGGTCGGTGGTCGGAGCTGCGGCGCAGACCAGAACATGGTATGCACCGGGCATCGGCAGCGTCCGCGCCGAGAAACTGAACAAAAGGGGTAAATTGGAAAGCCGTTCCGAGCTGATTTCCGTGCTTCGCCCGCAGCGATAGGTGCCGCTGCGTTTTATGGCAGAACCAGCGCCGCGAACTCTTCGACCGGTATCGGCCGCACGATGCAGTCGCCGATGCCGACGGGCAGGACGATGCGGAGCAGGCCGTCCTCGCTTTTCTTGTCCTTGCCTACCTCTTTCAAAAGGCGCCGGACGTCGACGGGAGGGGTCAGCTCGAACCCGAGGGCGAGCAGCAGGGCCACGATACGGTCGCGGTCGGTGGGCGAGAGCAGCCCCAGCTTCACGGCGACGTCGGCAATCATGGCCGTACCGACGGCCACCGCTTCGCCGTGGTTCATCCGGGCGGAGCATTTCTCGATGGCGTGGGCAAGGGTATGGCCTAAGTTGAGCTTGCGCCGTTCGCCCGTTTCGCGTTCGTCGCGCTCGACGATGCCCGCCTTGACACGAATCGAAGCCGAAATCGCGTCGGAAAGCAAGTCGGTGTCGGTGCGCAGGGCGCCGAACGACGTGCTCTCCAGCCGCGCGAAGAGCCCGGCATCCTCGATGACGGCGGTTTTGACCACCTCGGCGAGCCCGGCGCGGAATTCGCGGTCGGGCAATGACCGGAGCAGGGCGGGGTCGCAGATGACGAAGCGCGGCTGGGTGAAGGTTCCGGCCATGTTCTTGTAGCCGTCGACGTTGACGCCGTTCTTGCCGCCGACGGCTGCGTCGACCTGCCCCAGCAGGGTCGTGGGCACGAATCCGAACGACAGACCGCGCATGTAGGTCGAAGCGGCGAATCCGGCAACGTCGGTGACGATGCCCCCTCCGACGGCCAGGATGAAGGTCCGGCGGTCGACGCCCGCTTCGATGAACCGGCGGTAGAGCGTCTCGACCGTCTGCAAGGTCTTGATACTCTCGCCCGAACCGATGAGCATGCGGTCGTGGCTCTGGAACAGCGGGCCGTAGAGCCGGTCGATGGTGGCATCGCACACGACGACGACCCGCCCCTCGGGCAGCAGCCCCGGCAGCAGGTCGGCCGTCGGGCCGACATAGATGGGGCTCTGCTGGCGGATGGTGAACGCGGGTTTCATGGGTTCTCGAATCGGAATGATAGCGATGCACAAATGTAGGACAATTCGCGCTTATCTGCAACACCGGAGCGTAGCGCAAACGGCCGGACGAATGGGGTGTTCGGGCGGAAGCGAAATTCGGCGCCCGAATTTTTAGTTCCCGATTTTTTCCATTCTTAATTCTGTTTTTCCTACCTTTGCGGAATAAAAATCCATTCCATGCAGAAACTGCGCAACATCGCCATCATCGCCCACGTCGACCATGGCAAAACCACGCTCGTCGACAAGATGATTCTGGCAGGCAACATCCTGCGCGACAACGCCAAACAGAGCGGCGAACTCATACTCGACAACAACGACCTGGAACGCGAACGGGGCATCACGATTCTCTCCAAGAACGTTTCGGTCCTCTATAAGGACTACAAAATCAACATCATCGACACCCCGGGCCACGCCGATTTCGGCGGCGAGGTGGAGCGCGTGCTCAACATGTGCGACGGGGTGCTGCTGCTCGTCGACGCGTTCGAGGGTACGATGCCGCAGACGCGGTTCGTGCTGCAGAAGGCGCTCGCGCTGGGCAAGAAGCCCATCGTGGTGGTCAACAAGGTCGACAAGCCCAACTGCCGCCCCGAGGTGGTCAACGAGCAGGTCTTTGACCTGATGTTCTCGCTCGACGCCACGGAGGAGCAGCTCGATTACAAGACGATTTACGGCTCGGCCAAGCAGGGCTGGATGTCGCACAAGTGGAACGAGCCGACCGATTCGCTCGTGCCGCTGCTGGACGCCATCATCGACGAGATTCCCGAACCGGCCATCGTCGGGGGAACGCCGCAGATGCTGGTCACCTCGCTCGAATATTCGGCCTACACAGGCCGCATAGCCGTGGGCAAGGTGACGCGCGGTTCGCTGCGGGCCGGGCAGAACGTGACGCTCGCCAAACGCGACGGCGCGACGATGCAGAAGACCAAAATCAAGGAGCTGATGATTTTCGAGGGGCTCGGCAAAAAGAAGGTCGACGAAGTGCCGTGCGGCGAAATCTGCGCCATCACGGGCATCGAGGGTTTCGAGATCGGCGACACCGTCTGCGACTACGAGAACCCCGAACCGCTGCCCCCCATCGCCATCGACGAGCCTACGATGTCGATGCTTTTCACCATCAATAATTCGCCGTTCTTCGGTAAGGACGGCAAGTTCGTCACTTCGCGCCATATCAAGGACCGGCTCGACCGCGAGCTGGAGAAGAATCTCGCGCTGCGCGTGACGCCCGGACCGTCGGCCGACAGCTTCAACGTCTTCGGCCGCGGCGTGCTGCACCTCTCGGTGCTCATCGAGACCATGCGCCGCGAGGGCTACGAGTTGCAGGTGGGACAGCCGCGGGTCATCGTCAAGGAAATCGACGGCAAGAAGTGCGAGCCCATCGAGGAGATGACCGTCGACTGCCCCGAGGAACATTCGGGCACGGTCATCGAGTTGGCGACCAAGCGCAAGGGCACCTTGACGAACATGGAAGCCAACGGCGACCGCGTGCGGCTGGAATTCTCGATTCCCTCGCGCGGCATCATCGGCCTGCGTTCCAACATGCTGACCGCAACGGCGGGCGAGGCCATCATGACCCACCGGCTGAAGGGCTTCGAGCCGTGGATCGGCGAAATCGAGATGCGCACCAACGGTTCGATCATCTCGGGCGAGACGGGCACGGCCTACGCTTATTCGATCGACAAGTTGCAGGACCGCGGGCGTTTCTTCATCAGCCCGATGGACCAGGTCTACGAGGGGCAGGTCATCGGCGAACATACGCGCCAGAACGACATCACGGTCAACGTGACCAAGTCGAAACAACTTACGAACATGCGCGCTTCGGGCTCCGACGACAAGGCCGTCATCGTGCCGCCCAAGGTCTTCACGCTCGAAGAGGCGCTCGAATACATCAAGGAGGACGAATACGTGGAGGTCACGCCGCACGCCATGCGCCTGCGCAAGATTCTGTTGCACGAAGTCGACCGCAAACGAGCCTCCAAATAGACCCGAACCTATGACAACTTTCATGCTTTCGCTTTGCGTCGGCGCCGTGGCAGGCGCACTCGACGTCATCCCGATGGTCGCGCGGCGGCTTTCGTTCCGCTCGTGTCTCTCGGCGTTCTGTACTTATCTGTTCGCCGCTGTCATCATCTTTTACAGCGACCTGCCTTATCTGCCTTGGTGGGCCGACGGCATGGCCGTGACGCTGATGATGGCGCTTCCGGTGGTGCTTACCTTCGCTGGAAAGGAGCGCAAGGCCGCTCCCGTGGTGCTGTTCAATGCGCTGTTGTTCGGCTTGTTGATTGCCGTCGCCGAGCGTTTCTTGTAGCTAAGGCGTAGGAAATTTGTTTGAAATGAACGTTTTTTGCAGTAGTTCGTACCAAAACCGAAAACCATGAAAAAAATAGGAATCGCCTGCGACCATGCGGGTTACGAGATGAAGGAGTTTTTGGTCGGTTACCTCGACGCCATGGGTTACGAGGTGCTCGACTTCGGCACCCATTCGCCCGAGAGCGTCGACTACGCCGATTTCGGTCACCCGTTGGCCGAAGCCATCGAAAAGGGTGAATTGGAGCGCGGCATCGGGTTGTGCGGTTCCGGCGAGGGGATGGCCATGACGCTCAACAAGCATCAGGGCATCCGGGCCGCGCTGTGCTGGAATACGGAGGTGGCAACGCTGACGCGCCAGCACAACGACGCCAACGTCATCGTTTTCCCGGCGCGGTTCATCAGCAACGACGAGGCCGTGGCCATGCTCGACCTTTTCCTCCGCACACCGTTCGAGGGCGGGCGTCACGAGCGGCGCATCGGGAAGATGGCTTGCAGGTAGTTTCCGGATGAAAAATCGTGCAGTCGGCTCCAAAGGGGCCGATTGTTTTTTTGCGGGCGCAGGGCCGATTGTTTGTTAGGTGGCCGACGTTTCTTTGTTCGGACCTACACTTCCGTAGGAAGCGACTGCCGGACGGCATGAAGAATCCGCCGCCCGACGGGGCAGACGTTGCAGCGGGGCGGTTCGGAGCGGCGGGCGGCAGGGCCGGGGTCGTTGGCGCCCGGCATGCAGAATTCGGTGGCCAGTTGCAGCAGCGCCTGCGTCTCGAATGCGTTGCGGGGGTTGAATCCGCGGTTGCTCCAGGCCGAGACATAGCGGTTTTCCTCGGCGGGCAATTGTTCCAGCAGCGTCAGCGCATTGTCGCGCATGGCTTCCTTGCCCGTATAGCTGCCGTAGGCGAATTGGAGGATCGCCACCAAGTTGATGCCAATGATATGGGCCTTGAACGCGCCGAGACGTCGGGGCCCCTCGTTCGCCGCGCAATGTTTCTGCCAGTAGTCGGGGGCGTCGATGCAGAAAAGTTTGCGGATGTCGGCTTCCGTGCGGCAGGCCAGGGTCCGCGCCATGACGAACTGGTCCTGCGCGAAGAATGCCGCGGCCTGCGCCAGCCGCAGCACCGGGTGGTTGGCGGGACGCAGCCCGTCGAGCGTCCATTCGCCGGGCTGCATCGCGTCGATGCCGTATTTGGCGCTCAGATGGGCGAACGTCGCGCGGAGGTCCGAGGTGTATTCGTCGTCGGGGCAGAGTGCCAGCAGCCCCGACGCTCCCAGCAGCAGTGCTTCGACGGCATGGGGCGTCAGCCGTTCGCGCAGGATGGCCTTGTAGGGTACCAGTCCGGCCAGCCGCAGGTAGGCCCTGAGGTTGAGCCGGTCGCCCAAGGTGCGGAAATAGAGCCGGTAGAACGTTTCGTTCCAGTTCTCGCCCGCCGCGGCGTGGAGTTCGCCGACCATGCGCATCTTGCGCCCGAGCCGGTCGAAGACCAGCGCCGTGCAGACTTCGTGGCGCGCGAGCGGCTCCAGCCCCGTCAGATAACCGCCGCAGGCATATTTGCAGGCGCCCGCCTGCAGCCGTTCCAAGGCTTCCGCAATGCGTGGCGCCATCCTACAGCATGTTGAGTTCCAGAAGCGCTTCTTCCGACATCATGCTGCGGTCCCACACGGGGTCGAACGTCAGTACGACGTTGACCGACTTCACTCCCGGAACCTTGCCCACCTGGACGTTGACGTCCTCGACCAGCATGTCGGCCATCGGGCAGTTGGGCGCCGTGAGGGTCATGCGGATTTCGGCCGTGCCGTCGGGCGTGTAGTCGATTTCGTAGATAAGCCCCAGGTCGTAGATGTTGACCGGAATTTCGGGGTCGTAGATGTTTTTGAGCGTCAGGACTATCTCCTGCTCGACTTTCAATATCTCTTCGGGTGTCATGGTTCAGTCGTTTCGGGGTTCGGTCCGGTTGGCGTAGGCCAGGGCGTAGAGCCGCATCTGCTTGACCATCGCCGCAAGGCCGTTGGCCCGCGTGGGCGAGAGGTTGGCGCTCAGCCCGATGGCGTCGATGAAGTAGAGTTCGGTGTCGAGAATCTCCTGCGGCGTGCGGCCGTTCAGCACGCGTACCAGCAGGGCGATGATGCCCTTGGTGATGATGGCGTCGCTGTCGGCCGCGAAGTGCACGCGCCCTTGGTCGTCGAGCCGGGCATCGACCCACACCCGCGACTGGCAGCCCGCGATCTGGTATTGTTCGGTCCGGTGTTCCGGGGCGATGGCCGGAAGCCCTTCGCCCAGCCCGATCAGATAGTCGTAGCGGTCGAGCCAGTCGTCGAAAACCGAAAATTCTTCGATGATTTGGTCTTGTATTTTGTCCATAGTCTCGTTTATTCTGCGATTTCTTCCAGCACCTCGCCCTCGGAAGCGGCGGGCTCGGAAATTTCCAGCAATCGTGCCACGGTGGGGGCCACACAGGTCATGTCGACCGGGCGGCGGATGCGCTGCGGCGGAATCCCGGCGCCGTAGAAAAGCAGGGGCACTTCGGTGTCGTAGCCGTACATCGAGCCCGACGAGGAGTGGCAGCGGTTGCGTTCCTCGATCCAGCCGGGCATCAGGTTGAGCACCACGTCGCCCGAGCGGCGGGGGTAGAAGCTGTTTTGCAGCCGCCGGGCGTAGCCGCTGCCGAAGTAGCTGGTCCGCATGGCCGTGGCAGCCAGCGCGTGCGACACGCCGCCGAACTGCATGGCGAAAATCGCCACTTCGTTCTGCACGTCGGCCAGGTTCAGCCCGCGTTCGTATATCAGATTGTGATTAAGCCAGATGCAGTTTTCATTGTAGTCGCAGACCCAGTCGCCCACGCCGTAGCGGACGTTGAGAAAGCCGTTGACAATGACCTCGAACTGCCGTGCATTGAAGCGGTCGGCGGCCGGGGCGGCCAGGTCGTAGGACGGGCTCGTGCCGTGGTCGGAGGTCAGCACGACCAGCACTTCCTGCTCGTCGGTCTGCGCGAAGAGGTAGGTCAGAAAGTCGGCCAGGTCGCGGTCGAGCCGGCAGTACATGTCTTCCACCTCGACCGATTCGGGGCCGTAGACCTCCGCGATGCGGCGCGATGCGTCGAGACAGATGTTCAGCAGGTCGGGCGTCGCGTCGCTGCCGAGCTTGCATTGGGCGATGGCCTGCTTGGCGAAAGCCAGCACCGCCGTATTGCCTGCCGGGGTGTAGAGCAGCCGTTCGTAGTCGTTGTCGGGCGTGAGGCGCCGCGCGCCCGACGATGCGGCGTCCTTGCGGCCGCGGCCCAGCGGGAGAATGTCCCAGTGGCGGGTGTTGCGGTAGCTGTTGCGGTCGTAGAGCATCCGCCACTCGGGGGCGAGCAGCGCGAGGTTGTAGCGTTCGCGGTTGGTGCGGGCGATCCATTCGGGGAGTTCGGGCGCATAGTGGTAGGAGGTGGCCCAGCCGGCGTGCTGCGGGTCGAGCCAGTAGACTTGTCCGGTGCGGCCGCCCATGACGACGGCCGATTCGGCTTCGGCAGCAACGGTCACGCAGCGGCTGCCGGGCAGGCAGCGCAGCAGTGCTTCGCCGAGCGTGGGGGCGATGAGTTGGTAGGGTCCGGGGCCCTGGCGCCCTTCGGTCAGCCAGACGGTCTTGTTGTCGGTGTAGTCGTGCCAGCGCGAGCCGATGACCCCGTGGGTCGAGGGCATGGCTCCGGTGGTGAGGGTGGCCAGCGCCACGGGCGTGGTGGTTTGCTGGAAATCGTAGCGCGCCCCGGCGTAGCGGACGCCCCCTTCGGCAAGCCGCTTGAACCCGCCTTCGCCGAAGTGGCCGGCGTAGCGGTCGAGGTCCTCGGCGCGCATCGACCCCACGACGATCTGGACGATCAGCCGCGGGCGGGCCGCCTGTATGGGTAGGGAGCAGAGCGCCCCCAAAAGAAGCAGAAGCAGTTTTTTCATCGTTCGATGTCGTTCCGAAAGGCCGAAGTTACGAAATTTAACGGGAATTTCCGCTGTTCAGACGGGCTATTTCCTGCGAAAAGTCGATTCCGGCGCTTCGTCGCAGGGCCTCCATCCGCCCGACGGTCCGGCGGCATAGTTCCTGCCACGCGTCGCTGTCGGTGCGGCGGGGACGGTGGAGGGATTGGGTCACAAGGCGTTCCACTTCGGGCAGGAGTGCCTGCGCTTCGTCCGAGAGGGCTGCTCCGGCGAACTTCTCCCAGATGTAGCCGACCGCCTGCGGCGAGGGGTGGACCAGGTCGTCGGCATAGAAACGGTAGTCGCGCAGGTCGTCGGCGAGCAGTTCGCAGGCGGGGAAATAGTGCGCATGGCCGAACCGTTCGGTCAGTTCGCCGACAGCAACCCGCAGGGTAGCTTTGCTGAGCGAATTGCCCTCCGCGCCGTCGCCGAGGTGGCGCACCGGGCTGACCGTGAAGACGACTTCTTTGTTGGCCAGCGGCCCGGCGAGGAGCTGCGACCATTCGGCTGCGATTTCTTCGACCGAGAGCCGTGTACGGTCGAAAAGTGTCTGAGGTTGCTTGTGGCAGTTGGCGACGACGCGGCCGCTCTCCTTGAGCCGGTAGACCCACGCCGTGCCGAAAGTGACGACAAGACAGCGGGCGGCGGGCAGGAGCCTGCGCAGGCGGTCGAGCGCGTCGTTGTAACGCCCGAGAACCGCGGCCGGGTCGGGGCCGCTCAGCAAAGTGTTGGCGTCGTAGTGGAACCACCAGCCGTCGGCGTCCTGCCGGAGTTCGGCGAGGGTGGCGGGTGCCGGGTCCTGTGCGCGGCGCAGCAGGGCGGCGACCGACGCAGGGTTGAAGAGCGTCCCGGTGAAGTTGCCCTCGGCGCGAAACTTCAGCTCCTGCATCCGGCGGCGCATTTCGTCGGCGAAGCACGAGCCGAACAGCAGCACGGTGTCGGCGTAGCCGAGCCCGAGACCCAGCGGCGCGACGTTGATTTCGGTGCGGAATTTCATGGGGCAAAGGTAGGGGAAATTCGGCCGAAAATTTTTAATTTCTGATTTTTAATTTTTAATTTGCAGTATGATTCTGCGTGCGAACTGCAAGATAAATCTGGGGCTCGACGTGCTGCGCCGCCGCGATGACGGCTACCACGAGCTGGAGACGGTCATGGTCCCGGTCAGGGGACTGGCCGACGAGGTGGAGGTGACGCGCCGCGAGGTTCCGGGCGTCGGGTTCCGGGCCGAAGGGCTGGCGGTGGACTGCGACCCCGAAGACAATCTGTGTATCAAGGCTTTCCGGCTGATGCGGAAGCGCTATGGGGTCGACGGGGTGGAAATCCGGCTCGACAAGCGGGTGCCGTTCGGTGCCGGGTTGGGCGGCGGTTCGTCCGACGCTACGGCGGTCGTGCTGGCGCTCGACGAGCTGTTCGGGCTCCGGCTGCCGGAGGAGGAACTGATTGCCTGCGCTGCCGCGCTGGGCAGCGATACGGCGTTCTTCGTGCGGAACGTTCCGCAGCTATGCACCGGACGCGGGGAAATCATGTCGCCCGTCGCCCTCGATTTGCAGGGGTTGTGGCTGGCCATCGTGAAGCCCTCCGAGGGCGTTTCGACCCGCGAAGCCTACGCCGGAGTGACGCCGCGGGTGCCTGCGGTGCCGCTCTCCGAACGGCTTCGGCGGCCCGTGAGCGAGTGGCAGGGGCTGGTGATCAACGATTTCGAGCCGACGGTCTTCGCGGCCCATCCGTCCGTCCGGGCCGCCAAGGAGGAGCTGTTGGCCGCCGGGGCGCTCTACGCTTCGATGTCGGGCAGCGGCTCGGCGGTGTTCGGGCTTTTCGACGACCCGCAGAAGGCCGCGGCGCTGCGCACGTCTTATATTTATCCGATGGAATAAAAGCAGCCGGGCCCGGAGTGGCGGTGGGTTACGGCTCCCGCCAGCGCGGCAAGGCAGATTCAGCACTCCGCTGGCGGCGGTTACCGGATGTTAAAACGTTTTAACAAACCGCTAAAACGTTCCTTTTCAGGCAGGTTTTCTCGCCTCGGCATAGCTCAGGTAAACTTGGCTTTGCACTCGGCTTATCGAAAACGTTTCAATACGCCGTCAGTTATTCATCCCAGTCTGGCAGAAAACTTAGTTTAATGAATAATTAAGAATGAATAGTGAATAATTGGTTCTCTTATGTCTTTGCCGATTATTCCTTATTAACTATTCATTATTCATTTTTTTTGCCATTCATTCCAGCGATTGCTCCGACCGCCTGCTGCGGGCTACCGCGCCAATTCGACGGGAGCCTTGGGCTACGTCGGCGAGCGCGGCCACGTTTGGTCTTCGTCGTCCAACTACGCAGGCAACCGCAACGCGGGGCTCATGTGGTTCCACTCGGGTCTCGTGAACCCCTTGGACAACAGCAACCGGGCGAACGCCTTCTCCGTGCGCTGCGTCCAGCATCTGCGGGCTGCTTTTATTTCTTGGATTTTCCGTCGCGGAGCTTCTGCAGTTCGTACATGCGGTCGCGGAAACGGGCGGCGGCGAGGAAGTCGAGCGACTTGGCGGCGCGTTCCATATCCTCGCGGGCGCGGTCGATCTGCTGGTCGAGGGAGGGTTCCGTGTCGGCGTTGAAAGGTTTCTCGACGTCGGCGGCTATCATGTAGCGCTTTTCTTCCAACGGGTAGGCGGTGCTTTCGGCGGCGGCTTTGGTAGCCAGCAGCGCGCTCTGTCCCGTGCCGCTTCGTCGGGCTTGGTGGGGCAGAATGCCGTGCTCCATGTTGTAGCGCACTTGGATTTCGCGGCGGCGGTTGCTCTGCGCGATGGTCGTGCGCATGGATTCGGTGCAGGTGTCGGCGTAGAGGATGACATGGCCCTGCGAATGGCGCGCGGCGCGCCCGGCAATCTGGGTGAGCGAACGCACGTTGCGCAGGAAGCCTTCCTTGTCGGCGTCGAGAATGGCGACCAGGGCCACTTCCGGCAGGTCGAGCCCCTCGCGCAGGAGGTTGACCCCGACCAGCACGTCGAACATGCCGGCGCGCAGGTCGTCCAGAATCTGGATGCGTTCGAGCGTATCGACGTCCGAATGGATGTAGCGGTTGCGGACCCCCACGCGGTCGAAATATTTGGAGAGCTCCTCGGCCATGCGCTTGGTGATGGTCGTGACCAGCACCTTGTCGTCGTTCTTGACCCGTTTGTCGATTTCCTCGATGAGGTCGTCGATCTGGTTGAGCGTCACACGCACTTCCAGCGGCGGGTCGACCAGCCCCGTGGGACGAATCAGCTGTTCGACGATGACCCCCTCGCTTTTGGCCAGCTCCCAGTCGGCGGGGGTGGCGCTGACGTAGATGGTCGTGCCCTGCAATTGCTCGAACTCGTTGAATGTCAGCGGCCGGTTGTCCTTGGCCGCCGGGAGCCGGAAGCCGTATTCGACCAGGTTCTCCTTGCGCGCGCGGTCACCGCCGAACATGGCGTGTACCTGCGGAATGGTGACGTGGCTTTCGTCGACGACCATCAGATAATCCTGCGGAAAATAGTCCAGCAGGCAGAACGGCCGGGTCCCCGCGGCGCGCCCGTCGAAGTAGCGCGAATAGTTCTCGATGCCGGGGCAGTAGCCCAGTTCCTTAATCATTTCGACGTCGTACTCGACCCGCTGTTTGATGCGCTGCGCCTCCATCGTGCGCCCCTCGTGCTCGAAGACCTCGATTTGCTTGCCGAGGTCGAGGTAAATCTGCTGCACGGCCGCGGCGATGCGCTCCTTGGTGGTGACGAACAGGCTGGTGGGGTAGAGCGTCAGCGAATCGAGCGCGTGGATGCGCTGGCCGGATACGGGGTCGATGGCGTAGATGGCCTCCACCTCGTCGTCGAAGAACATGACCCGGAAACACTGGTTGCCGAACTCGCCGAACGCCGCCATGATGTCGACCGTATCGCCGTTGACGCGGAATGTGGCGGGCTCCAGCCCGCGCTCGGTACGGGTGTAGAGCGCTTCGACGAGCTTGTAAAGGAACTGTTTGTAGTTGACCGTCTGGCCGACTTCGATGTGGATGGCCGTGGCGTGGAAGTCGGCGGGGTTGCCCGCGCCGTAGAGACACGAGACGCTCGACACGACGATGACGTCGCGGCGCCCGGAGAGGAGCGTGGCCACGGTCTGAAGCCGCATCTTCTCGATTTCGTCGTTGATCGAAAGGTCCTTTTCTATATAGGTGTCCGACGCCGGCAGATAGGCTTCGGGCTGGTAATAGTCGTAGTACGATACGAAGTACTCGACGGCGTTGTGGGGGAAGAAGTTGCGGAATTCGCCGTAGAGTTGCGCCGCGAGGGTCTTGTTGTGGCTCAGTACGAGCGTCGGGCGGTTGAGCCCGGCGATGACGTTGGCCACCGTGAACGTCTTGCCCGAACCGGTGATGCCCAGCAGCGTGTTGTGCTGCGACCCGTCGCGGATGGCCCCGAGCAGCTGCGCGATGGCCTCCGGCTGGTCGCCCGTGGGGGCGTAGTCCGATACGAGTTGGAAATCCATAGGGCAAAATTAATTCATAATTCACAATTCACAATAGCGATTCTTCGTCGCCGGGCAGAAAAGCGCTCTTTTGTTTCTTCATCGCAGGGCTGTTCCCATTTTGTTATTTCAAGCATCCGCTTTGTTATTCCGAGGGTCTCTCTTGTTATTCCGAGCTCTTCCCCTCTGTCATTCCGAGGTGTCTTTCCTCTGTCATTCCGAGCACCTCCCGTTATTCTGTGGCCTTTCCTCTGTCATTCTGAAGAGCCCTCCCCTTCTGTCATTCTGAGGAGGTCGCAAGACCGACGAAGAATCTAAAACAAGTTGTCATTCTGAGGAAAGGCATCGCCTTGACGAAGAATCTATTCCGGCCCTGAAACTTTTGCGAGCAACTCGCAGTTCTCTTTTTTCTTGTACTTTGCGGAACAACCATTTCGCCTGTTCGAGTGGCTGCAACTGACACTTCGGGATGATATTTTTGATGTGTGAGCGGCAAAAGCCGTTCCGGAGCGGTCGCAAGGGAGGATTGTGCCCTATGAACTCATTCTTATGCCGTTGCTATTCTGGCGAGGAACGGACATCCGCATGAAAAAAGTTGCCGGAATATTTGGTTTATTAAATAAACCGATTTATATTTGCAATACAGATTAGGCAGGAGCAGCGTCGCGCGGGTTTGCTCTTTTCTTTTCCGAGTGAAGTTTATATTGCAAACCGATTAAAAATTATTGTTATGGATGGACGTTTTGATAAGCCGAATTCGTCCGGGCTTTGCCAAGGCGGGGAAAACCTGCCCGAAAGGGAAGATTGTGAACTCAGCCAAGGCGGGAAACTCAACGAAAAGGAGAGCATCGAGCTGATAGCCCGCATGATTTCCGAGACCAAAAGCCGTTTCGAGGTCGGCGACGGCAATATTCTTTTGAACTGGGGCATCCTCACGGCGACCATCGCCACCGTAGTATGGGCAGCGGTTTCCGCGACCGGCAATCCTGCATTCAACGGCCTGTGGGCGCTGATGGCCTTCGGTTGGTTTTTCAATCGCAGGTTGGCCGTGAAGCAAAGCAGCCGCGGCTGCCTCTCCTATACCGACAAGCTCTGCGCCGCCATCTGGAAGTCGGTCGGGATTCTCGGTGCGGCCGGGGTCGTCGTTTGCGCGATTCTCCATCTGACAACGGGCAATTCGCCGTGGCTGGTCATGTTCTTTTATGCGCTGTTCGTGGTGGGGTTCGGCATCATCGGTTCGGGCGCAGCTCTGAAAATCCGCAGCATGGTGGCCGGAGGAATCCTCAGCGTCGCTTTCGGCATGGTGCTGCTGGGCTGCATCTTTTCCGGGGTGAAGCTCTCGATGACGTGGGTCATGCCGTGCTTTATCCATTGTTTCGTGCTGATGATGATCATTCCCGGTCTGGAAATGCGGCGGCTGGCGCGCAAAGGCAATGAAAGAGCTTGACCCGCTGCTTCATTCGCAGCTGCGGCTGGCGGTCATGTCCGTGCTGATGAACCTTGCCGAAGCGGACTTCGTCTATCTCCGTGAAAAGACCGGCGCCACCGCCGGAAACCTCAGCGTCCAGCTCGACAAGCTCTCGGCAGCCGGGTATATCGAGGTGGAAAAAGGATTCGTCGGCAAGAAGACGCGGACGCTCTGCCGGGTGACCGCGGCCGGGCGCCGGGCTTTCGAGGAGTATGTGGAGACCTTGAAGGAATACCTGAACATGTAGTTTGAAAAAGCGCTCCGGACCGTCGGAAGCGCTTTTTTGTGCCGCGGTCACAGGTGGCCGATGCCGCGGCGGTAGGCGGCGAGGTCCGATTCGTCGAAACGGGCCAGGGCGTCGTCGAGTTCGCGGAGCAGGCGGGCACGGTCTTCGGGCAGGCGCCCGAGCAGCGGCACGGTGTTCGACACGGTGTGGCCCATCAAGGTGGCGGGAACGGTGAGGGCGGCGATGAATGCGCGGAGTTCTTCGAGTCGCTCCCGCTCTCCGGCTTCGACGAACCGCCCGGCGGCGACGTCGGCGGCCAGCGGAGCTTCGGGAAAGAGCGTCAGCGAGACGATGCCTATGATATAAGGATGCAGGCGGTTGAAAAGCGCCGCCGTTGCATCGGCCGCCCGCAGTCCGTTTCCGGCGCCCGCCAGCCCCGTCATGTAGGTGAAATAGTATTCGATGCCCGCCGCGTCGAGCCGCCGGCACTGCGTCAGCGTGTCGGCCGCCGTGTGGCCCTTGTGCATGAATGCGAGGGAGGGTTCGTCGCCCGTTTCGGTGCCGATGGTCAGCCCCGTGATGCCGCGGGCACGCAGTTCGCGCAGCTCGGCATCGCTCTTGGTAGCGATGTCCGTCACCCGGGCGAACATGCCGATGGTCTGCACTCTGGGCAGGAAGTCGCGGATGCGGTCGGCCAACGTTACGAGACGGTTGAAACTCAGCACGAAAGGGTTGGCACCGACCAGAAAGAGACGCCGGGCGCGCGGCTGGCAGCGTGCGATGCTTCGCAGGTCGGCCTCGATTTCCTCCGGGGGCGAAAGGCGGAAACGCAGGTCGCCGTAGAGCGAACAGAATTTGCAGGCGTGGTGCGTGCAGCCGACCGTCGCCTGCAACAGGACGGAATGGGCTTCGTAGGGCGGGCGCCAGACGGTGCCCGTGAAATGCTGTTGTACCAAGTCGGTCATAATTTTTGTAATTTTGTAGGCTGCAAGATAGACCGATTCGGCGTGCGAAACAAGAACGCACCTGCGTGTCAGCTACTTACGCGGAGGATAGTTTCGCTGAATCCGAAGCGGTTGTATGGATGAAAAAAATGGAAAACAATTCTGCATTGTCGCCTGCATGCGCGCTGTTCGAGCGTTTCGGCAGCCGCTGGGCATTGCTGGTCCTGCTGACCTTGGACGAACGGGGCGTGTTGCGTTTCAGTTCCCTGACGCGGGCCGTGCCGGGCGGAATCTCGGAACGGATGCTGGCCGCCACGGTGCGCGACCTGGAGCAGGCGGGCTTGGTGGCCCGCACGGTCTACCCCGAGGTGCCGCCGCGGGTGGAGTATGCGCTGACGCCGAAAGGCGGTTCGCTGGTGCCGCTGCTGCGGCAGCTGCTCGAATGGGCTGAGAAGAACGGCTGAATCCGGACCCGCCGCACAACTGAAAACGAGATGCACTCCGGCACATCTCGTTTTTCTATCTTCCGTCCAACGGAAATCAGGCGTTTTTGCGAACCGGAAGCCGCTCCCACAGCCAGGCGGGAATCAACTTCCAGAAAAATACGAGCACGGCATAACGCCTGTCGATGACAATGCGGCGCCTGCGCTGCCGGATGGCGCGGAAAATGCGCCGGGCGACCGGTCCGGGCTGCATGAGCAGCGGATAGTCGTCGCCCGAAAGCAACGGTGTAGCAACGAATCCGGGGCGGATGTCGGTGAAACGGATGGGCAGCTTTTCCATGCGCGCGAGCTGCGCGAGGGCGTCGATGTAGGTGTTCTGCATCCGCTTGGTGGCAGAGTAGGCCGGGGCCGAACCCAGCCCGCGGGTGCCTGCGACCGAACTGACGACGGCGATATGACCGCCTCCGTGTGCGCGGAACCAGCCGAACGCGGCAGTCACCATACGCACGAAGCCTTCGCCGTTCGTGCGGAGCGTGGCCAGCTCGATGTCGGGCGTCAGTTCGGTGTTGCGCTTGCCGATGCCGGAGGTGTGGAAGTAGATGTCCATGCCGCCCAAACGCCCGGCCAGCTCGGCGAGCTGCTGCGGGGCATCGTCGCGTGTGACGTCGATGACTGCGGTTTCGACCTGGGCGGGTGCCAGTGCCTTGAGCTGTGCGAGGGCCTCGGCATTCCGGCCTGCGGCTCCCACGCGCCAGCCTGCGCCGATGCAGAGCCGGGCCACTTCCTGCCCCAGCCCCGAGGTAGCCCCGACGATGACGATACGCTTCATGGATGCGGAATTTGTCAAAGTGTGTCGGCGGAATACTGTACGCATTCGATGCCGACCTTGCGCAGCAGGTTCAACCCCTCCTCCGAACGGTAATCCTCGCTGTAAACGACGCGCCGGATACCGGCCTGGATGATGAGCTTCGAGCATTCGAGACACGGTGCGGCGGTGATGTAGAGTGTTGAGCCGTCGCAGTTGTTGGCGCTCTTGGCCACCTTGGTGATGGCGTTGGCTTCGGCGTGGAGGACATAGGGCTTGGTCCTGCCCTCCTCGTCCTCGCAGATGTTCTCGAAACCCGAGGGGGTGCCGTTGTAGCCGTCGGAGATAATCATCTTGTCCTTGACGATCAGCGCCCCGACCTTGCGCCGCACGCAATAGGAATTCTCGGCCCAGATGCGCGCCATGCGCAGGTAGCGCATGTCCAGCTGCCGCTGTTTTTCTTCGTTGTAACCCACCTTACATCCCTTTTCCGTGGCAGTTCTTGTACTTCTTGCCCGAACCGCAGGGGCAGGGGTCGTTGCGGCCCACCTTTTTCTCGACGTGGACGGGCATGGGCTTCTGCTTCTCGCCCTGTCCGGCCTGTGCGGCGGCCTGCATGCGCGAGGCCTGCAACTTGTTGACGTCGACCTTGGCGCGCTGCTGACGCTCGCGCTGCACGGCTTCGGCGTTCTGGTCGCGTGTCGGAATATAAGCCTTGTTCAGCACGGCCAGCACGTCGCGGTTGACCTCGATGAGCATCTTGGAGAAAAGCCCGAACGACTCGAACTTGTAGATCAGCAGCGGGTCCTTCTGTTCGTAGGTGGCGTTCTGCACGCTCTGGCGCAGGTCGTCCATCTCGCGCAGGTGTTCGCGCCATGCGTCGTCGATGGTGGTGAACATGACCACCTTGGAGAAGACCTTGTAGATTTCGGCCCCGTCGCTCTCCTTGCAGCGGCGCAGGTTGACCGGCACGTTGTAGCCCAAGTGGCCGTCGGTGATGGGGAAATAGATGTTGCTGTCGAGCTGGTCTTTCTTGTCCTCGTAGATGCGCTGCATGACGGGCCGCACCGTGTCGGCCACGGCCTTGGCGCGGCGTTCGTAGGCGGCGCGGATGTCGGCGACGAGCAGTTCGGCCAGCTGGGCGGGCTTCGCGTCTTCGTAGGTCTGCGCATCGAAGGTCGGTTCGACCGATATTTCGCGGATCAGCTCGAACCGGAAGTCCTCGAAGTCGCAGCCTTCGTGCGTCTCCACGAAGTTGTCGGCGAAGTCGTACATGATGTTGTTGAGGTCGATTTCGACCCGCTCGCCGTAGAGGGCGTGGCGGCGGCGCGTGTAGATGACTTCGCGCTGCGAGTTCATCACGTCGTCGTACTCCAGCAGGCGCTTGCGGATGCCGAAGTTGTTCTCCTCGACCTTTTTCTGGGCCCGTTCGATGGCGCGCGTCATCATGCCTGCCTGGATTACTTCGCCCTCCTTGAGCCCCATGCGGTCCATCATGGCGGCGATGCGGCCCGAGCCGAACAGACGCATCAGATCGTCTTCGAGCGAGACGAAGAACTGCGACGAACCCGGGTCGCCCTGGCGTCCGGCGCGTCCGCGCAGCTGGCGGTCGACACGGCGGCTTTCGTGGCGTTCGGTGCCGATGATGGCCAGACCTCCGGCCTGCTTGACTTCGGGCGTGAGCTTGATGTCGGTACCGCGGCCCGCCATGTTGGTGGCGATGGTCACCTGCCCGGCGCGTCCGGCTTCGGCCACGACCTGGGCTTCTAACTGGTGTTGT
Source organism: Alistipes muris (assembly GCF_943193205.1). Taxonomy (GTDB): domain Bacteria; phylum Bacteroidota; class Bacteroidia; order Bacteroidales; family Rikenellaceae; genus Alistipes; species Alistipes muris. The sequence continues at coordinate 22,468 of NZ_CALPDD010000010.1, read as the reverse complement.
TTGGCGTTCAGTACGTTGTGTTTGATGCCGCGGAGTTTGAGCATGCGGCTCAGCAGCTCCGAAATCTCGACCGAGGTGGTGCCGACCAGCACCGGGCGGCCCTCGCCGACGAGCCGCACGATTTCTTCGATGACGGCGTTGTATTTTTCGCGTTTGGTCTTGTAGATCAGGTCCTCACGGTCGTCGCGGATGACCGGGCGGTTCGTGGGGATGACTACGACGTCGAGTTTGTAGATCGACCAGAATTCCGAGGCTTCGGTCTCGGCCGTACCCGTCATGCCGCCCAGCTTGTGGTACATGCGGAAGTAGTTCTGCAGCGTGATGGTCGCAAAGGTCTGCGTCGCGGCTTCGACCTTGACATGTTCCTTGGCTTCGATAGCCTGGTGCAGGCCGTCGGAGTAGCGACGCCCTTCGAGAATGCGGCCCGTCTGTTCGTCGACGATCTTCACCTTGTTGTCCATCACCACATATTCGATGTCCTTCTCGAACATGGCGTAGGCTTTCAGAAGCTGGTGGACGGTGTGGACGCGTTCCGACTTGACCGAGTAGTCGTTGATGACCGCGTCGCGCTTCTGCGCCCGCTCCTCGGCCGTGAGGTCGCTCTTTTCCAACTCGGCGACCTCCGACCCGATGTCGGGCAGGACGAAGAACCCGTCTTCGTTGAAGTATTTCGAGAGCGCTTCGTGGCCTTTGTCGGTGAGTTCCACGGAGTTGAGTTTCTCGTCGATGACGAAGTAGAGGTCGTCCGTGATCTCGGGCATGCGGCGGTTGTTGTCCTGCATGTAGACGTTTTCGGTCTTCTGCATCAGCGCCTTGATGCCCTGTTCCGAGAGGTATTTGATGAGCGGCTTGTACTTGGGCAGTCCCTTGTGCGTGCGGTAGAGCTTCACGCCGCCTTCGTCGTTCTTGCCCTCGGCGATAAGCTGGCGCGCTTCGGCCAGCAGCGCCGTGACCAGGTTCTTCTGGAGGTTGTAGAGGTTTTCGATGGCCGGGCGGTACTGCTCGAAGAGCTGGTCCTCGCCCTTGGGCACGGGGCCCGAGATGATGAGCGGCGTGCGGGCGTCGTCGATGAGCACCGAGTCGACCTCGTCGACAATGGCGAAGTGGTGCTTGCGCTGCACGAGGTCTTTGGGCGACGAAGCCATGTTGTCGCGCAGGTAGTCGAAGCCGTATTCGTTGTTGGTGCCGAAAGTGATGTCGGCCATGTAGGCGTCGCGGCGGGCGTCGGAGTTGGGCTGCGTGTCGTCGATGCAGGCCACCGACAGGCCGTGGAACTCGTACATGGGGCCCATCCATTCGCTGTCTCGCTTGGCCAGGTAGTTGTTGACCGTCACTAAGTGCACGCCTTTCTTGGCCAGCGCGTTGAGGAACACGGGGAGCGTCGCGACAAGGGTCTTGCCCTCGCCCGTGGCCATCTCGGCGATTTTGCCCTTGTGGAGCACCACGCCGCCGAAGAGCTGCACGTCGTAGTGGATCATGTCCCACTTCACGTCGTTGCCGCCCGCAAGCCAGTGGGTCGCATAGACGGCCTTGTCACCCTCGATGCGCACGAAATCTTTCGTTGCGGCCAGTTCGCGGTCGAAGTCGTTGGCCGTCACCTCGACCGTCTCGTTCTGGGCGAAGCGGCGCGCCGTGTCTTTCATGATGGCGAACGCTTCGGGCAGAATCTCGTCGAGCTTCTCTTCGATGCGGTCGTCGATGCGCTTGGTCAGTTCGTCGATTTCCTTGGAAATCTTCTCCTTTTCGCCGAGCGTCGTCTCTGGTTTTTCAAGCTGGGCGCGCAGTTCGGCGATGCGGGCTTCGTCAGCGGCGATGTAGTCGGCGATGCGGCGCTTCAGCTCCTCGCTGCGGGCGCGCAGCCCGTCGTTCGAGAGTGCCTCGATTTCGGGGTATACGGCCTTGATTTTCTGAATGTAAGGCTCGATTTCCTTGCGGTCCTTGTCGGCTTTCGAGCCGAAGACCATCTTGATAAGACTGGCAACTATATCCATAGGTTGTTCTGTTTGCGGAAGTTTCCGGAGTACGAAATCTTACAAAAGTAGTGATTTCTTTTCAAACCGCCAAGCAGGCACAGGCAATTTTGTGCCAACTTCGGTTGCGGAGGTCGGCAGACAGGTGGAAAATTATGTTACTCTCTGATTGTCAGTCTTCGGCGGACTTCTCGAACTTGTAGAGCCGGTCGCCGCGGCGGATCAGTCCGGGCGTATGGATGGCGCACAGTTGTCCCTGCACGACGGAGGGCACGGGCGTGCCGTCGGGGCCGTGGAGTTCGTCGAGCCGCTGTTCGGCTACGCCCGTAGTCGGTCCCATGAAGAAGATTTCTTCGCCTGCATGCAGCGGGGCCGCTTCGACAAGGACTTCGGCCACGGAGAGTTTCTTGAAGAAGTTCGTCACCTTGCCCACATAGACCTTGCGCCGTGTGGCGGCCGAACCGTAGTGGGTGCTGTGTTCGGCGACGGGGCGCCCGGCGTAGTAGCCCTCCCAGAATCCGCGGTTGAAAACCGTTTGCAGCCGCTCCTTGAGCCCGGCGGCGAATTCGGGCGTATAAGTTCCTGCTTCGATGGCGCGCAGGGCCCGGTTGTAGCACTCGACCACGCGCTTGACGTATTCGGCGCCCCGGGCGCGTCCTTCGATTTTGAGGACCCGGACCCCCGCGGCGACGAAGCGGTCGAGGAAGTCGATGGTGCAGAGGTCCTTGGGCGAGAGTACGTATTGCCCGTCGACGTCCAGCGCCGCCCCGGTCTCCTGGTCGGTGACGGTATATTTGCGGCGGCACAGCTGGCGGCAGGCGCCGCGGTTGGCCGAGCAGCCCGTTTCGTAGAGCGAAAGGTAGCACTTGCCCGAAATCGACATGCAGAGCGCTCCGTGGGCGAACATTTCGATTTCGACCAGCTCGCCCCGCGGGCCGCGGATGTCGTTCTCGGCGATTTCGCGGTGGATGCGCGCCACCTGCTCCAGCGTCAGTTCGCGCGCCAGCACCACCGTGTCGGCCCACTGCGAAAAGAACTTGACGGCTTCGGAGTTAGAGATGTTGCTCTGGGTCGAAATGTGGACCTCGACCCCCACGCGGCGGGCATAGAGGATGGCGGCCATGTCGGTGGCGATGATGGCATCGACCCCCTCGGCCTTGGCGCGGTCGATGACCTCGTGGACGGTGGCTATCTCTTCCTCGTAGACGACGGTGTTGACCGTCAGATAGGCTTTCAGCCCTGCTTCATGGGCGATGGCGACGATGCGGGCCAGGTCGTCGGGGGTGAAGTTGGCCGCCGAGGCCGACCGCATGTTGAGCTGTCCGATGCCGAAGTAGACCGAGTCGGCGCCCGCCTGGATGGCGGCCGCCAGGGCCTCGTAGGAGCCTACCGGGGCCATGATTTCGATGTCGCTGCGCAGCATTGCGTTCAATGTGGAATTCACAATTCAGAATTCATGATTTAGCGGGACGGACTTTGCTAAAACGTTTTAATTGCAGGCTTCTGATTGTGAATTATGAATTTTTAATTATAAATTATTTGTTTCTGCCCATCAGTCCGGCGGCGAATTCGCGCAGGGGCGCGGTGCGGGCCGGGTCGGCCGAAAGGGTCTCCAGCTGGGCCAGCGCCCGCTCGAAACGCAGTTCGATTTGCTGTTCGGTCAGATGGGGCACGTCGAGCCGGTCGTAGATGGCTTTCACGGCGGCGATTTTCCGCTCGGCCGGCATCTTGCTGTCGGCCAGCAGGCTGCGCAGCTCGTTGCGCGTGGCTTCGTCGGCGCGGCTCATGGCCGTGACCATCAGATAGGTTTTCTTGCCCTCCAGGATGTCGCCGCCGATGGCCTTGCCCAGGCGTTCGTCGCCGTAGCTGTCCAGCAGGTCGTCCTGCAGCTGGAACGCGAGCCCCAGCTCGATGGCGAAACGCCGGAGCTTGCGGCAGTCGTTCTCCGAAGCGCCGCCCAGCAGGGCCCCGATGAGCACCGACCCGGCGAGCAGGGCGGAGGTCTTCAGTTCGATCATGTGCATGTATTCGACGACCGAAACTTTCTGCTTCTTCTCGAAATCCATGTCGTACTGCTGTCCCTCGCATACTTCGAGCGCCATGTCGTCGAACGTGGCAAGCACCTGCGGGAGCTTGTCGGCGGGCAGTCCGCACAGCAGCCGGTAGGCGTAGATCAGCATGGCGTCGCCTGAGAGAATGGCCACGTTCTGCCCCCACTTGGCGAAGACCGAGGGTTTGCCGCGGCGGATGGCGGCGTTGTCCATGATGTCGTCGTGCAGCAGGGTGAAGTTGTGGAACACCTCGACGGCCCCTGCGGCCGGGAGGGCCTGCTGGACGTTGTCGGCGAAAACGGCGTGCGCCAGCAGCACCAGCATGGGGCGCAGGCGCTTGCCCCCGCCGGAGAGCGAATAGGCGATGGGGGCGTAGAGGAGTTCCGGTTCGGCGGGAAACTCGGTCTGCGCCAGGTAATTCTCGATAAGGGTTTGCAGCTGCTCGTTCGTGTACATGTTTCCGTAGGTTCATTTACATGCAGGTTTTCTCGCCTCGGCAAAGCCCGCCAGCGGTCTCTGCCCTCGGCTTATCGAAAACGTTCATAATCGGCTCCAAAAATAGCGAAAAAGTTTGAAGTTCCCGAATTTTTGCTTACCTTTGAAATAGCAAATCCAAACACAATCTTATCTTTCCCATGAAAAAACTGGCTATCGGAATCGACATCGGGGGCATCAACACGGCTTTCGGACTTGTCGACGAGCAGGGCGACCTCTACGCCGAATCGGTCATTTCAACTAAAAAATATCCTTATTTCGACGACTATCCCGCCTACGTGCGCGACCTCTGCGAAGCGATGCGGGCGCTGGCCGACAGCCTGTCGTTCGAGTACGAGCTCACGGGCATCGGCATCGGAGCCCCCAACGCCAACTACCACCGCGGCACGATCGAGAATCCGGCCAACCTGTGGAAGTTCCGCGAGGGCGAGAAGAACCCCGACGAGAGCCGCCGCGTGTTCCCGCTGGTCGACGATATTGCCAAGTGCTTCAACGGGGCGCGCACGCTGATGACCAACGATGCGAACGCCGCGACTATCGGCGAGATGGTCTACGGCAATGCCCGGGGCATGCGCGATTTCGTCATGATTACGCTCGGCACGGGCCTGGGGTCGGGGTTCGTCTCCAACGGCGAGATGATTTACGGCCACGACGGTTTTGCCGGAGAGTTCGGCCATGTGTGCGTCGAGCGCAACGGCCGTCAGTGCGGCTGCGGGCGCCGCGGCTGTCTGGAAGCCTACGTGTCGGCCACGGGTATCAAGCGCACGGTTTTCGAGCTCATGGCTACGATGAGCGAGCCGAGCAAGCTGCGCGACATCGCGTTCACCGACCTCGACGCTTCGATGATTTCGGTGGCGGCCGAGCAGGGCGACGCCGTGGCCAAGGAGGCGTTCCGCTACACGGGCGAAATGCTGGGCCGGGCGCTGGCCGACGTGGTGACCATCACTTCGCCCGAAGCGATTTTCCTGTTCGGCGGTCTGTCGAAAGCGGGCAAGCTGATTTTCGAGCCTACGCAGTGGTACATGGAGGAGAACATGATGTTCACCTTCAAGAACAAGGTCAAACTGCTCCCGAGCGGCATTCAGAGCAAGAACGCCGCCATCCTCGGCGCTTCGGCGCTGATTTGGCAGGAGCTGGTGAAATAAAAGGCCGGATTTCCGGTCGGGGCGGGGCGCGCAGGGCGTCCCGCCCTTTTTTGGTTGGAGACGGAACTGATACGGCGGGTAATTGACGGGTCGTGCGGAGAAAAAATCCCTGCCTTTTAATAATTTGTCCAAGTCGGGAGAGCGGGCCGGGTTTAATTTTGTAAACCGATAACCGAAACCCATATCGGACAACCTAATTCAATACTTATTTAACCATGAAACGTTTCAAACTTCTGACCTTGCTTTTGTCGTTGTTCGTCGGTGCGGGCGCAGTCTCGTGCGCCGATAAGGACGACCCTGCTACCCCCCCCCTCACGGAGCCCGTTGAGCTGACGGGCAGCTGGAAAACCCTCTCGTGGATCGAGGGCGACACGCCCGATGCCGACCGCGTGGGCACGTTCTGGGTTTTCACCGATACGGAGGTGACCATAGGCCGTGCCGAAGCGGTGGCCTATGTTTATGACGTGCAGCATGCGTCGCTGCGAATCGGCGACACCGAATTCCATATCCAGCAGCTCGGAAGCGGCCGCCTGGCGTTGGACGCGGCGGAGCGCACCGTCATCTTGGTGCGGACGACCGGGACGCCCGGCGAACCGGAAGAACCGGAACCCGGCGATTTGGGTCCGTGTACGGTCTCCCCGGTAGGTGCGGGGGCGTTCAAGGACGCTTATCTGACGCTCGAATTCGAGGCTGCCCCGACGCTGGGCACGAGCGGTGAAATCCGGATTTTCCGGGCCGACGACGATACGGAGGTAGACCGCATCGACATGGCGGAAGTGGCCAAGGGCCACGAACGGATGGAGAAAAACCAAATCATCAATACGATGCACGACGTGATAGGTCCCAAGGGGCTGAAGCGCTACCGTATCGTCAACTACGAACCTGTGACGCTCGACGGCAACACCGTGACGATTCGTCCCCACTACGACGTGTTGGAGTACGGCACGGAGTACTATGTGACCATCGACAAGGGCGCTCTGACGGCCGAGGGATTCGCCGGAATCGCGGCCAAGGAGTGGAGCTTCTCGACCAAGGCCAAGCCGCGGGGCGCCGTGGTTACCGTGGGCGCTGAGAATGCCGATTTCCGCACGGTGCAGGCCGCGCTCGACTACGGCTACGGGCTGGGCAAGGATGCGGCGCTCGAAATCCGGATTCTGCCGGGCCAATACGAGGAACAGCTGTTCATGCGCTATAACAACAACATCACGCTCAAGGGTATGGGTGCCGGACCCGACGACGTGCGGATTTTCTATTGCAACGGCGACGACCTCAACGGCGGTGTCGGCGGTTCGACCAGCGTGGCGGGCAACGATGCCGACAAGCCCAAGGTCGGCGACGCGATAGGCTACGCCGGAGGCCGCGGGGTGATGCTCGTGGAATCGTGCGACAACCTGCGCTTCGAGAATCTGACGCTCGAAAACACCCGCGGCGCCGGTGCGCAGGCCGAAGCGCTCTACAACAACGACAACAGCGGCGACTGCGGGCTGGTGGCCGTGAACTGCAAGTTCCTGGGCTATCAGGATACGCTCAATCTGAAAGGTTACTGCTGGTTCTACAACTGCTTGGTGGCGGGCGACGTCGACTTCATCTGGGGCGGTGCCACGGCGGCCCTGTTCGAGCAGTGCGAAATCCGGGTGATGAACAGCGGCGCCTACATTGTCAACGCGCGTGTCAACCAGGCAAACGGTTACCGCAAAGGATTCGTCTTCCTGGGCTGCCGGCTGACCAAGGACGCTGGAGTGAGCGCGGGTTCCTCGTGGCTGGCGCGTCACGGCGAGGACAAGAGCAACGACAATGTGACGTTCGTCGACTGCAAGATGGACGGCCATATTGCCAAGGAGGGCTGGTACAAGAACGACGAACTGAAGTTCACGCCGTCGCCCATGACGGCCGAGCACGGACTGAAGGAGTACGGCACCACGACGCTCAGCGGCGGCGCCTACGATCTGACGTCGCGTCTGTCGTGTGCTTATAGACTGACGGCCGCAGATGTGGAAAGCCACTACAAGGACCGCGCGACGGTGCTGAGCGGCTACACCAAGAAAGCCCAGTGGACGGAGTAACGAGGAGTGCCCAATAGCAAGAGCGGGGAATAATCGGCCGATTATTCCCCGCTTTCATTGTCATTCTGAGCGGAGCGAAGAATCTTTCGGAATCATTCCCGAACGTAGTGCGGCATCGGGTCGGGAAGCTCCATCGAATACTCCACCAATCCGCCTACGACGCCGTTCTGACGCCAGGCGGTCTGGTAGATCAGCTTGCGCACGCCGCGCTTCTGGATGGTGTAGACGTTGCGGCCGCCCTCGTCCAGAAGCCGGCGGATGATGGCCTGCGACCGTTCGTTGTGGCAGGGGATGAGCGAGCGGCCCTGCACATCGCCGTTGACCTCGCGCGAACGCCGGTTCTGATAGAGGACGACGCCTTCGGTGTCGCACACGGTGACGGCGCAGTCGAGTTCGTCGTTCCAACGGCTGAAATCCGGGGTTGTCATAGGTCGTGACCGCAGTAGGAGAGGTTGAAACTCTTGTTGCAGATGGGGAAATCGGAAATCCCCTCGCCGCGCACGGCCAGCGCGAGAGCCAGCCAGTTGTGGAGGCTCGGGTCCTTGATGCGGACGGCGGCGATGCGCCCCTCGGGGTCGGTGACGGCGACGTGGCAGGTCTCGCCGCGCCAGCCCTCGACCAGCCCGAACGAAAGCGACGACGGGGCCAGCGCGGCGGTGTAGTCGGGAGCCGGGCAGGGGGTGGGCCCTGCGGCGTATTTCTGTTCGTAGAGTTCCAGCAGGCGGTCGATGTAGCCGGCCGACTGGGCCGCTTCGCGGCAGCGCTCCGTCAGGCGGGCCATGACGTCGCCTTGCTGCTGGACGATGCTCCGGTGGTGCAGGCACTTGGCGAACGAAGCCCACGGGTGGGAGGTGCGGATGTCGCGCGCGAGGCCGCTGGCGCGGGCGGCCTGGCCCACGCCGCCGATGCGCTGCATCTCCTCGCGCGGCACGATGCCGCACTGCTCGAACCGCGCCAAAAGGGTGGGCGACGACTCGATGTCGCGGCACACCTCGGCGTAGCGGCGGGCGATTTCGCCGACGTTGCGGCGAATCATGCGGGCCTTTTCGGGGGTGAGCGGGTGGTCGGTGCCGTGGGGCCGGACGAGCCCTTTGCCGAACCGGTTGCCGCACCACGCTTGCGTGGTGTTGATGGTGAGGGTGCGCAGCGCTTCGCAGGCCACCTGTCCCAGCTGGTAGCCGACGTCCATCGAAAGGGCGCCCGTGTCGGCAATCTGCATGGCCATGCGTTCGAGTTCGAGGGCTACGGTGCGTTCGCGCTCCAGCTCGGCGGGCCGCTCGCGCTTGGTGAGCTTTTCGACGGCCTCGGCGAAAGCGGTGGCGTGTGCTACGGCGCTGTCGCCCGCGACCGTCTCGGCCAGGCACATCCGGCGCAGGAGGTTGTCGGTGTGCTCGAACAGATGTTCGATGCCGCGGTGCTGGTAGCCCAAGGCGATTTCGAGGTGGAGCACCTGCTCGCCGTTGCAGATGAAGCGGAATGCTCCGGGCTCGATGATGCCCGCGTGGATGGGCCCGACGTTGACTTCGTGGAGCGAACCGCCCTTCATGGTGTAGAACGGATAGTTGTCCATCGAACTGCTGCGGTCGAAGCGGTCGAACGGAAAACGCAGCGGCTTGGGCCACGGCATGCTGTCGAACCGCACGCCGTAGCGTTCGGCGATGTCGCGCTCGAAAGGATGGAGCGCCGGGTGCAGGGCCGTGAGCGACGGCAATGCCGTTTCGTCGTGATACCCCATCGCGTGCGAAGCGAGGAGCACCTGCCCCGTGTTGTCATCGAGCAGCAGGCAGAAGAAACGCAGGCGGTCGCCGGACGGCAGGGCGAAATAATGGGCCACGTGGTAGCGCACGTCGGCGAGTTTGGCGGCCAGGTCGTTATAAAAGTCGGCATAGCTCACCTCGGGAATCTTGCCGAGGGCTGCGGCCGGAGCGGTGTTGTCGGTTATAAGCCAGTTCATAGGAGGGCGATTTGGTCGATGAGCGTGCGCAGTGCTTCGGGCTGCCAGAGCCCCAGCACCACGGCAGCCAGCAGCAGCAGGAGAGCCGACCACGAAAGGGCCTTGTCGGCCTTGGAGGGGTGCAGCTCGTCCTGGTTGGGCTGGTAGCAGAGCCGCAGCATGCGCAGGCAGAACGAATAGATGACGATACAAAGGAGCAGCAGCATGCACCCCACGAGCCACCATTTGCCGGCGGCGATGCTTTCGCGCAGAATCATCAGCTCCGAGATGAAGAGCGGCGAGGGCGGAAAGGCCATCACGACGACCATGCCGACGAGCAGTCCGACGGCCCCGACGCGGTTGATGCGGATGTAGTCGCCGATGCGGTTGATGCGGTAGCCGTTGTAGACCTGTCGCACGACCCCCATCTGGAGGAAAAGACTGCTCTTGACGAAGGTGTGGCAGACTACATGGAAGACGGCGGCCCAGACCCCGGCGCCGCCGATGCCCAGTCCGATGGCGGCGATGCCCATGTTCTCGACCGTGGAGTAGGAGAGGAAGCGCTTGTAGTTGTTGGTGCGGCGCAGGAACAGGGCCCCAATGGCGAGCGACAGGACGCCCACCAACAGCAGCACGGACTTCGCCCACCCGAAGACTTCGGTTCCGGCCAACAGGCGGTAGACGCGCAGGATGGCCAGGAAGCCGGCGTTGACGAGCCCGGTCGAAATCAGCGCGGCGGCGGGAGCCGGAGCGGCGAAATTGGCGTCGACGCCCACGGTGTAGAGCGGGAAAAGCTCCATCTTGCAGCTGTAACCGCAGAGGATGAGCAGGAACGCGATTTTGAGGTAGAGCGGATTGCCCTGCGCGGCGACGGCGGCGACCGCCCCGTAGGAGAGCGACTCGCACTTGGTGGCGGCGGCCAGCAGCAGGATGCCGAGGTAGGCCATGGCGATGCCCGTGGAGCAGACGAAGACGTATTTCCAGGCCGCTTCGAGCGTCTGCGCCGTGCGGCGGTGGTAGATGATGCCTGCCGAACAGAGGGTGGTGGCTTCGAGGAAAATCCAGGTCACGGCCATGTTGGCGGCGAAGTAAGCGCCCGCGATGGCCACGGTGAGCAGCATCACGAGGGCGAAGTAGGTGCGGGTCTGCCGCAGGTCGCACTCGGAGAGGTAAGTCTCGGAATGGTGGAAGACCCAGAACGAAACGACGACGAGCAACAGGTAGAACAACGACCCTGCGGCGTCGAACGCGAAGAGCGTCCCGACCGCCGAACCGTAACCTCCGGCGGCGAAGAGCCACGCGGCGAAAGCGGCCTGGACGAGGTAGAAGACGAGCCCTGCGAAGTGGACGGCGCGGCGGCTGCGGGCTGCCAGCGCCGAAGCGGCGGCGAGCCCCGAAAGCAGAAACGTGAGTATGGGAATGGTCATGGCGTCAGTCTTTTACGTGGGTGAGGGCGTCGGCGTCGTCGGCGTGGATCTTGCCGTCGATCTTGGTGAAGAAGACCCCTAACATGAGCACCGACATGAGGATGTCGAGCAGGATGGCGATGCCGATAAGGAACGGCATTTCGACCCCGATGGCCGTGGAAAAGAGGAACACGCCGTTCTCGATGACGAGGAACCCGACCAGATGCGAGAACAGCCGCTGCCGCAGGACGATGAGAATCAACCCGCTCAGCAGGGCGTAGAGCGCCACGCCGAAGAAGACGAGGTCGACGGTCGAATCGGCGATGTAATAGGTCACCGATGCGCTGACGACGAGCGCCGCGAGCGAGAGCAGCAGGGCGTGGAACTGCGAGGTGCCCGACGTGCGGACGCGGTTGATTTTGGTTTTGCGGATGATGCGGAACAAGATGGCTGGGACGACTATAGCCTTGAAAATCAAGGTTTCCAGGGCTATGAACCCGAGCTCGGCGGGCGCGATGGTGTGCAGCCGCAGCAGGGCGATGGCGAACAGCAGCCACCCTTGCAGCATCATGATGGACGCGAAGTTGCGGAACCGCTCGGTGATGGAGAGGTAGACGAGCGAAACGACGTAGAGGATTACGAGCGGGAGAATCATGCCAGTCCGATGTTGAGTTGCAGCAGGTAGGCCGTGAAGAAAGCCAGCGCGGCCAGCGCTGCGACGGTGAGTATGAAAGTGGTGTTGCGGACGAGTTTGTTGCGCGCCTGCGTCGATTCGACCACGCCGACCGAAACCCCGGTCAGCAGGAGGGCCAGCGGAGCAGCTATCCACCAGCGCAGGCAGAACGCCGCGGCGAGCGTGTCGGCGGCCAGGAGCGAGAAGAGGGCCGTTTTGAGCCAGCCGGCCATCTTGATCATCGCCAGGTCGACGCCGCAGTAGTCCAGACACATGACTTCGTGGATCATGGTCAGTTCGAGGTGGGTGCGCGGGTCGTCGACGGGCACGCGGCCGCTCTCGGTGAAGACGATTTTGACGAGGACGTAGGCCGTGAGCAGCAGGACGATGACGAACTGCGCGCCGGGCATGACGGCGGGGTCGAAGATGCGGGCGAACGACGTGCAGCCCGTCAGGAGGGCGAGCGTACCGCCTGCAAGCATCAGCGCGGGCTCGACCAACGCGCCGTAGAGCGCCTCGCGGCTGGCGCCCATGCCCTCGAACGCACTGCCTGTGTCCATGGCGGCGAGAATCAGGGCGAAGCGCCCGAGGGCGAGCGTGTAGGCCATGCAGACGAGGTCGCCCTCGAACGCGAGCAGGGGCCTCAGGTCGCCGACGGGAATCGTCAGCGCGGCGACGATGGCCGCCCCCAGGTAGACCGACGGCGCGGTGCGGAACAGCGCGGTAGTCGTGGACGAATAGACAGCCCCCTTGCGCAGACGCAGGCGCAGGTCGTAGAGGTGCTGCATGAAACGGATGCCGCGGCGGCCTGCGAGCCGGGCCCGGATGCGGTTGATAAGGCCCGGCGTGGCGAGCGCGACCGCCAAGAGCAGAAAAGTATTGAGCAAGGTCATGGTCAGAGCAGATGAAGAACGGACAAGAGGAATACCAACACGAGGAACGCCAGCGCGAAGAGGATATAACTGTTGATTTTACCCGTGCGCAGGCGCATGGCGCGCTGGTTCAGCAGCCGCAGGGCTTCGACCCACCAGGCGGCGAAAAGCCGGTCGATGCGGTCCTTGCGGCGGATGTCGTAGCGGTGGGCGGAGGGGAAAATCTCGCTTTTGGCCACGGCGTCGCCCTCGCCTTTCTGCTGGGTGAGCGACGGAACGATGGATTGCAGTCCCTCGGAAAAGGATTCGCCCGTGTACTGCATCCGCACGTTGGGCGAAGTGAAGCCGCAGCCCCAGGTAGGCCCCTGTGCGACGGTCCGGCCGCGCAGGGTGCGGGCGCGGAGCCATGCCAGCAGGCCGATGACCCCGACGAGCAGCCACGCCGTGCGGCCTACGGCCGAGAGGACGGGCGAGAGGAGAAAATCGGAGACGGCGGGCGGTGCGGCGAGGAAGAACCCGGCGGCACGGCCGACGATACCCACGGCGGTCGCGGGGAAGAAACCCACGAAAAGGATGCCTGCGAGCGGCAGGGCCATGGCGGCGATGCGGAAGCTGTCGGCCTCGGCGGCTTCGGCCACCTCGTGGGTGCGGGGCGAACCGAGAAAGACGGTGCCGTAGAGCTTGGTGAAGGCGAGCACGACGATGCCGCCGATAAGGGCCAGCGCGACCACTCCGGCCACCGATGCGAGGACGCTGCCGCCTGCGGCGATGCCCTTGAACAGCCCGAGGTAAATCAACAACTCGGAAACGAATCCGTTGAGGGGCGGCAGGGCGCAGATGGCGGCGGCGCCGACCAGAAAGAGCAGGGCCGTGAGGGGCATGTGCTTGGCGAGCCCGCCCAGCGCGTCGAGCGAAGTGGTGTGGGTCTGCGTCAGCACGTTGCCCGCGCCGAAGAACAGCAGCGACTTGAAGAACGAGTGGTTGAGGGTGTGGAGCAGCGCTCCGGCCATGCCGCAGAGGGCGACGGAGGGGTGCCCCGACGCCTTGCCGAGGAGCGCGACGCCCGCACCGATGAGGATGACGCCGACGTTCTCGATGGACGAATAGGCCAGCAGGCGCTTGACATCGTTCTGCGAAGCGGCGAGGATGACGCCCCACAGCCCGGTGGCGATACCGGCGACGAGGACGATCACTCCCGCGGTGTGGAGCGCGGCAGAGGTATCGAGAGCGGCCACGACGCGCAGAATGCCATAGACACCCGTTTTTATCATGACGCCCGACATCAGCGCCGAGACGTGCGACGGAGCGGCAGGGTGCGCTTCGGGCAGCCAGACGTGCATGGGGAAAAGCCCGGCCTTCATGCCGAACCCGGCGAGGAAGACCAGAAAGAGCGGCAGAAACCGATGTTCGGCGAAGTAGGGAACCAGCGCGGCGAACGATGCCGACCCGGTGGCGGCGTGGAGCCGGACGAACCCGACGACGAGCAGCACGAACCCGATGTGCATCATGATGAGGTACGACAAGGCCGCGCGCCGGACCTCGCGCCGCTCGGCGTCGAAAAGAATCAGGATGAACGAAGCGACGGTCATCAACTCCCAGAAGAAGAGGAACGAATAGCCGCCGTCGGAAGCCACGACGCCCAACATGGAGAGCGACATGACGGTCAGAGCGGTATAGTGGAGCGAGACGTGGGCCGGGGACTTGCGGTCGAGGGCGTGGCTCAGATAACCGCGCGAATAGAGCACGGCGGCCACGGCGCCAATAGCGATGAGGAGCACGAAGAACGCCGACAGGGGGTCGAGCGACCCGCTGTCGCGCCCCAGCACCAAGCTGTCGAATGCCCAGAGCGGCCGGGGCTCACCGCCGGCCAACACGCCCACGGCGCAGGCCGAGAGCGCGACGGCTCCGGCAGCGGTGAAAGCCAGCGCCGTCCAGACCTTGGTCCGGAGCGGGGCGGCGCAGATGGCCGCCGCGATGCCTGCGAGGGCGAAAAGGGTGTAGAGGAAGAACATCTGTTGCGAGGTGAAAGTTTGTTATTCAATGCATAATTCAGAATTCACAATTCATAATTGCTGCTCGTCTTTTCAAATATGGCAGAGAAAGCGTCCGGTTGAAATCATTCAATTGTGAATTCTTAATTATGAATTGTGAATTGTATTGACTACCGACGCCATGACCACGGCCGTGAGGGCGGCGGTTTCGGTGCGCAGGCGCTGGGTGCCGAGGGTGATCTCCTCGAACCCGCAGGCTATTGCGGCGTCGATTTCGCGGGGCGAGAAATCGCCCTCGGGACCGATGAGCACCAAGGCCGCTTCGCCGGGATGCAGCGCCGCGGGCAGATACCGTTTGCCTGCTTGGCTGCGGGCCTGGTCGCAGTGGGCGATGAACCTGCGCCCCTCGAACGGCGCTTCGAGCACCTCCCGCAGGGGTGCGAGGGGCCGAAGCTCGGGCCGGAACGCCTTGAGCGACTGCTTGATGGCCGCCGTGATGACCTTTTCGCCCCGCTGCGGCCGGAAGACCCGCCGCTCGCTGTGGTCGGTTTCGAGCGGCACGATGGCCGTGACCCCCACCTCGGTGGCCTTTTCGAGGAACCACTCGAAGCGGTCGGCGTTCTTGGTCGGCGCGACGCCCATGACGAGCCGGTAGGGCAGGGGCTCGAAATCGTGCACCGTTTCGACCGCCTCGACCGTGCAGCGGCGCGGGTCGGCGCTGACGATGCGGCAGCGGTAGAGCGTACCCCGCCCGTCGGTCAGGTGGAGAGAGTCGCCCTCGGCGAGCCGCAGCACCCGCACGCAATGGCGCGACTCCTCCTCGCCGAGCGTGTGGAGGGGCGGAACGAAATCGGGATCGTAAAAAAGTTGCATGGCTCTGTCGGATTTCGTATATTTGGCACGCATAACCGCGCGCGGCCGCAAAGGTATACATTATATAGGTAATAAGGAACGAAAAAACGCATAAAACTTCCGACCCGATGAAACGCATGCTCTTCTTCACATTCATCCTGCTTATGTCCGCATCGTGCAACACGCAAAACAAGACGGCGGAGAATCCCTTTTTCTCCGCCTGGGAGACGCCCTACGGCGTACCGCCTTTCGACAAAATCCGGCCCGAGCACTTCATGCCCGCTTTCGAGCGTGCGATGTCGCTGCACGACGCCGAAATCGACGCCATCGTCTCGAACCACGACGAACCGACGTTCGAGAACGTAATCGCGGCCTACGACCGTTCGGGGCGGATGCTCGAACAGGTGGGGCTGGTGTTCGGCATGCTGTGCGAGGCCGAAAGCAGCGAACAGCTGCGCGCGCTGCAAGAGCAGGCGATGCCGCTGCTGACGGCCCACGACGACAAGATAGGGATGAACGAACGGCTTTTCGCCAAGGTCAAGGCGGTCTACGACCGCCGTGCCGAATTCGGGCTGGGAGCCGACGAAACTCGCCTGCTGGAAGAGACCTACCGCGCGTTCGTCCGCTCGGGCGCGCTGCTCGGCGAGGAAGAGAAAGCGCGGCTCAAGGCCATCAACGAAGAACTGGCCCTCGTGTCGGTGAAGTTCAGCGCCAACCTGCTGGCCGAGAACAACAAGTTCGTGCTTGAACTCACGGCCGAAGACCTCGAAGGGATTCCGAACAACGCCCGCGAGCTGGCGCGCGACAAGGCGCAGGAACTGGGCCGCGGCGGCAAGTACGTCTTCACGCTCCACAAACCCAGCCTGATTCCGCTGCTGACCTACTCGAAGCGCCGCGACCTGCGCGAACAGGCCTACAAAGCCTATCTGAACCGCGGCAGCAACGGCGATGAACACGACAACAACCAACTTATCAACGACTTCATCCGCCTGCGGACCGAAAAGGCGCACCTGCTGGGCTATCCCTCCTATGCGGCCTATGTGACCGACGGGGAGATGGCCGGGACCCCGGCGGCGGTCTACGGACTGCTCGACGAGATATGGACCCCGGCGCTGAAAAAGGCCCGGGAGGAACTGGCCGAAATGGAGACCCTGTTCAAGGCCGACTATCCCGGGGAGACGTTCGCTTCGTGGGACTGGTGGTACTATGCTGAGAAACTGCGCAAGAAAAACTATGCGCTCGACGAGGAGATGCTGACCCCCTATTTCTCGCTGGCGAACGTGCAGACGGGCGTCTTCTTCCTGGCCAACAGGCTCTACGGAATCACGTTCCGCCCCATCGCCGTGCCGGTCTATCATCCGGAGGTGACGGCCTACGAAGTGCTCGATGCCGACGAATCGCACCTCGGGGTGCTCTATTTCGACTACTTTCCCCGCGAGGGCAAGAGCCAGGGCGCGTGGTGCGGCAACTATGTGGAACAGAGCTACGACGACGAGGGCAAGCGCATCGCGCCCGTGGTCTCCATTGTGGCGAACTTCACCCGCCCGACGCGCAGCACCCCGGCCCTGCTGACGATGGACGAAGCGGCGACCCTTTTCCACGAATTCGGCCATGCGCTGCACTTCCTGTTCCACGACGTGAAGTACCGCGGGCTGACCGAAGTGGAGGGCGATTTCGTGGAACTGCCCTCGCAGGTGATGGAAAACTGGGCTTTCGAGCCCGAGATGCTGCGCCACTATGCCGTACACTACCGCAGCGACGAAGTGATGCCGCAGCACCTGGTCGAGAAGATGCGCCGCAGCTCGCTTTTCAACCAAGGGTTCCAGACGACCGAGCTGATTGCCGCGTCGCTCTCGGACATGGACATCCATTCGGTCGAGGAGTACGAGCCGTTCGACGCGGCGGAATTCGAGCGCCGGGCGCTCAACGAAAAGCGCGGGCTGATTCCGCAAATCGAACCCCGCTACCGCTACCCCTACTTCAGCCACATCTTCGACGGCGGCTACTCGGCGGGCTATTATTTCTATACGTGGGCCGAGGTGCTGGACAAGGATGCGTTCGAGGCCTTCCGCGAGAGCGGCGACCTGTTCGACAAGCAGACCGCCGCACGCTTCCGCCGGCTGCTGTCGCGCGGCGGCTCGGAAGACGGCATGACCCTCTACCGTACGTTCCGCGGCAAGGACCCCGACAAGACGGCGATGCTCGTGGCCCGCGGTTTGATGGAACGGCCCCGTCCTGCGGCCGATTCGCTGGCGGTACCGACTTTGCAATGAAAAATGAAAAATTAAGAATTAAAAATCATTCTTGTACACAACAAAGGTTTCCTCTGTCATTCTGAACTTCCTCTGTCATTCTGAACGAAGTGAAGAATCTGTTGTACGGATAGTCGACAGCGTTTCCCCTTGTTTCCTTTCTCATTGATCCCGCTCTCGGCGGGCCCCGTTGGGAGAGATGGAGTCTCGAAAACACAAATGGAAGAAATCCGAATAATATTGCTGAAAAGATGAAAAAAACGTTTTGGATAATGACCCTTGCAGCTTTTGCGGCAGGATGCGCCGACAACTCGATTCCGCGGGCCCAGCTGCCCGAACTGGACACCACCAACCCGCTGCTGGCCCAGTGGGAGACGCCCCATGCCACGCCGCCGTTCTCGAAAATCGAGCTCGCCCACTACGAACCTGCGTTCGAGGCGGCCATCGCGTGCCAGCGTGCCGAAATCGACGCCATTGTGAACAACCCGGCCAAGCCGACGTTCGGCAACACGATTGCGGCGCTGGAACGGAGCGGCGAACTCCTCGGCCGCATCGAGGGGGTGTTCTACAACCTGCTGAGCGCCGACACGTCGGACGAGATGCAGGAAATAGCCCTGCGCGTGCAGCCCAAACTGACGGAGCTGTCGAACGACATTTCGCTCAATCCCGAATTGTTCGCGCGGGTAAAGGCGGTCTACGAACACCCGGGCTGCTGCCTGAAGAAAGACGACAAGAAACTGCTGGAAGACACCTACAAGAGCTTCGCCCGCAACGGCGCGGCGCTGTCGGACGCAGACAAGGAACTCTACCGCCAGTATACCTCCGAACTTTCGGCCCTGACGCTTCAGTTCGGGCAGAATGCGCTGGCGGCGACCAACGCGTTCGCGCTCAACATCACCGACCCGAAGCAGGTGGCCGAACTGCCTGCTTTCGTCAAGGAGGGGATGGCGGCCGACGCCAAGGCCCGCGGCGAAAAGGGCTGGACCGTGACCTTGCAGGCACCGAGCTATGTGCCGTTCGTCACCTACTCGTCGAACCGTGCGCTCAAGGAAAAACTTTGGCGCGCCTACAACTCGCGCGCGCTGGGCGGCCAATACGACAACACGGAAATCGTCAGAAAGATAGCCAACACGCGTCTGAAGATAGCCAACCTGCTGGGCTACAAGTGCTATGCCGACTACGTGCTGGAACGCCGCATGGCCAAGGACACCCCGACGGTCGAGGCGTTCCTGGAAGAACTGCTGGCGGCGACCAAGGAACATGCCGACCGCGAGTGCCGGACGGTCAGCGACTATGCCGCGAAACTCGGCTTCGAGGGTGAGCTCATGCCGTGGGACTGGGGCTATTACAGCCAGAAGTACCGCGATGCCGAATATGCGCTCAACGACGAAGTGGTGAAACCCTATTTCCAACTCGAAAACGTGAAGAAAGGGGTCTTCCTGCTGGCGAACAAACTTTACGGGCTGAACTTCACGCCCAACCCGGAAATCGACGTCTACCATCCGGATGTGACGGCCTACGACGTGACCGACGAAAAAGGCCGCTTCATGGCGGTGCTCTACCTCGACTTCTTCCCGCGTGCGTCGAAGCGTTCGGGCGCGTGGATGACCGAATACCGCGGTACGAAAATCGTGGACGGCGAGGAGACGCGGCCGCTGGTGTCGCTGGTGATGAATTTCACGAAGCCCACCGGGGAGAAACCCTCGCTGCTGACGTTCGACGAAGTGGAGACGTTCCTCCACGAATTCGGCCACTCGCTGCACGGCATGCTGGCCGAGGGACGCTACGAATCGCAGACGGGCACGAGCGTCTACCGCGATTTCGTGGAACTGCCCTCGCAAATCATGGAAAACTGGGCGACGGAAAAGGAATTCCTCGACCTGTGGGCCGTACACTACCGGACGGGCGAACCCATCCCGGCCGAAATCGTGGAGAGCATCGTGGCGGCGAAGAATTTCCTGGCGGCCTACGGCAATGTCCGCCAGCTGTCGTTCGGCATGACCGACATGGCATGGCACACGATTGCGGAACCCTACGAGGGCGATGTGGTGGCTTTCGAGCGGGCGTCGATGGCTCCGACGCAGGTACTGCCTGCTGTCGACGGCACGGCGATGGCCCCGGCGTTCAGCCATATCTTCTCGGGCGGCTATGCGGCGGGCTACTACGGCTACAAATGGGCCGAGGTGCTGGAAGCCGACGCGTTCTCGCTGTTCAAGGAAAAAGGCATCTTCAACCGCGAAGTCTCGGGCTCGTTCCGCGACAACGTACTCTCCAAGGGCGGCACCGAGGACCCGATGGACCTGTATGTCCGTTTCCGCGGTCACAAACCCGAAACCCGGGCGCTGATTGAGAAGATGGGATTGAAGAAAGCGAATTGAATTTCACAGTTCACAGTCGGGGATAGTCCCCTTCGGCAAAAATCGCGCGGTCTTCGGACTGCGCGGTTTTTTGCAGCCTTGTACGACCCGGAACGGCGGAGGTCACGGCTTCCGCCGGTGCGGTCGGCAGATTCAGCGGTCCACTGGCGGTGTTTTACGGAATGTTAAAACGTTTTAGCAGGTTGTTGAAACGATAAAGCACGCTGCCAGTTGTGGAATCCAGTCTATGCCGGAGCCGGAAACCGAAACGGGTTTGCCTCTTCGGTATATTCAGCTGAGCGATCGCTATGCACGCCTGCTGCGGGCTGGCGCCACACGGCGACGGGAGCCTTGACGGAAGTCGGCGACCGCGGTCTCTGCTGGTCGTCATCCTCCTATGCGGCCGGCGACCGGAACGCGGGCTTTCTGGACTTCTTGTCGGGCCTTGTGAACCCGCTGAACAACGGGTGGCGGGCAGGCGGCAAATCCGTGCGCTGCGTCCAGCATCTGCGGGGCTGCTTTTATGAATAGGATGGATACCTAATAAATAAGGTGCGCCGGGGAAAGGACCCGGCGCACCTCTGTTTCGGAAGGAACCGCACTAATGGCCGATTTCTCCGATAGCTTCGGGATTGTGCTTGTACTTGAAGACCAAGGCGAAGACGATGGCGACGCAAAGGGCGTATCCGGCGAAGATGAGCCACGAAGCGGACCACCCGGCCGTCATGGCTTCGACCGACGACTGCGAATAAACGAAACGGTCGACGACGGCCTGTGCGCCGAGCGTACCGATGGTGGCGCCGATGCCGTTGGTCATAATCATGAAAAGTCCCTGCGCCGAAGAACGAATGGCGGTGTCGGTCTCGTTGTTGACGAAGAGCGAACCCGAGATGTTGAAGAAGTCGAACGCCACACCGTAGACGATCATCGAGAGGATGAACATCCATACGCCGCCGCCGGGATTGCCGAGCCCGAACAGCCCGAAGCGCAGCACCCAGGCGAACATGGCCATCAACATGACGTTCTTGATGCCGAAACGCTTGAGACAGAACGGAATCAAGAGTATGCAGAGCGTCTCGGAGACCTGCGATAACGAAATCAAGGCATTGGCATGGTTGGCGCCGAACGTGGACGCGAACTCGGGCACGTCGCGGAACGACGTGATGAACGGATTGGCGAACCCGTTGGTAATCTGCAGCGACACGCCGAGGAGCATGGAGAAGATGAAGAACAAGGCCATTTTCTTCTGCTTGAACAATGCGAAAGCCCGCAGCCCGAGCGCCTCGACGACGCTTTTCTTCTCGCTGCCGCGGCTGACGGGGCAATTGGGCAGCGTCATGGCGTAGACGGCGAGTGTCAACCCCAGCACGGCGCACTGCACGAACTGCATGTAAGTGGTCTGGAATCCGGCGGCGTCGCAGACGAGCATCGAACAGATGAAACCGACGGTTCCCCACACGCGGATGGGCGGGAACGCCTTGACGGTATCGAATCCTTTGCTTTCGAGGACGCTGTAAGCCACGGAATTGGAGAGCGCGATGGTGGGCATGTAGAAAGCGACGCTGAACGAATAGAGCGCGAAGAGCGGCCCGAACTGCACGCCGGCACCCGCGGAATGGGCGTAATAGCCTGCGGCCCCGATGAAGACGGCGGCGAGCAGGTGGCACATGCCCAGGAGCCGCTGGGCGGGAATCCAACGGTCGGCGACGATGCCGATGACGGCGGGCATGAAGATCGAGACAATACCCTGCATGGCGTAGAAGATGCCGATGTGCGACGAGAGGTCGGCGCTGACCAAGTAAGACCCCATAGAGGTGAGGTAGGCCCCCCAGATGGCGTACTGGAGGAAGTTCATGACGATGAGACGGAATTTGATGCCCATGAGCTATTGGTTTTATAAGTATTTTTCGGGTTGCGTGCGGCTTGCGGAAAGCTGCGTGAAAACAAATATATGAAAAATTTCGGACAAATTCTTTGCAGTTGCAAAATAATGTGCTACTTTTGCACTCACAAAAATTGAGCTATGGTGTAATGGTAACACAACAGATTCTGGTCCTGTCATTCCAGGTTCGAGTCCTGGTAGCTCAACCAGAGAAAAAGAGAGACTTCCACGGAAGTCTCTCTTTTTTTATTCCTAATGGATAGGGAATAATGGGGTATTTGTCATGTTGAACGTAGTGAAACATCTGTGGATATTAGATTCTTCACTTCGTTCAGAATGACAGAACAATTCTGCGCGGAGCCCGGCTCGCGCTTGCAGCGCGACCGCCCCGGCCGGGCCCGCGAATGATTCTTGCGAAATCCCGCACTCGTGGAAATGGCGGGGTTTCATTCGTCGAGGGAGCGAGCGCCCGGAGCGGGTGTTCGGAACAGCGTAAGTCTTCCGTGCCCGCTCAGCGAACGACCGA
>NZ_CALPDD010000009.1 GCF_943193205.1 Alistipes muris | reverse complement strand
TCCGCCGCTCAATCGAGCGGCGGACGTTTTGCTATGCGAACTACGCACCAATGTTTTGCCGGGCTCAGCAAACAACGACTGCTCAGAAAAGCGTGCAGACCTCCATGCCGACGGTCAGCTTATGCAGCCACTCCTCGGACCCGCGGAGCACGGGCGAAACAAGGTCGTAATCGACCGAAAACCGCACGCCGAAACCTGTCGTGGCAACGCAAGTCACGGAAACCCCGGTTCCTATCGACGCACCGCCGCGGTCGCCCAAATCGCCGAACGAACTGCGCATCCGCTTGAAATACTCGTATCCGCCGGACAAATGCGACCCGACGGCACAACGGGCCGTGAGCGGATAGGAAAAACAAGGCCCGACGGCGACCGACGCCCCATACTGCGACTCGTTCTGCGCCTCCGAGTCGATGGCCAACCGCATGCTGCCGACGGCGAGCCGCCCGCCGACCCCGACGTAAGGCGTCGCGAACCAAGCGCCGCGGACCCCGACCGTAGGGCCGCCTGCGAAACGGACCTCCCTGCCGGACAAGACGGGATAACTTCCCAAAGCGGTAGTAGCCCCGGCGTGCAACGAAAGGAACGACGGCCGCCGGAAACGGTCGAAATCGGGGAAAGAACCGATGTCGGCAATACCCCGCTCCCGGTAAATCAAATCGGCGAAGAGATAACCCAACTCGACGGAGAGGATACCGATGCCTGCGCCGACCATGATGTCGCTCATCCAATGGCGGTTGTTGAGCTGGCGCGTGATGCCGGTAGCGGCGGCGGCAACGTACCCCCCGACGCTGAACCACGGACTGCGATGGCCGAACTCCTTATGGAGAATAGAGGCAGCCATGAAAGCCGTAGCGGCATGCCCCGACGGAAAAGAATTGCGGGTGGAGCCGTCGGGGCGCTCGGCCCGCACGGAATATTTGAGCGAATTGACCATGGCAGCCATCAAAGCGGCGGAAAAGGCGTTGGAGACGATCATCCGCCCCCAAGAACTGCGGCTCCTGACGCCACAAGCCTTCAACCCCCAAGCGAACGCCAAAGGCGCGTACTGGAGATAATCGTCGTAATCGTGGCGGAACCCGACGGCGTAACTATTGCGCAAATCGCGGAAATCGCGGTCGCAGAAAGTCATGGCAGCACCGCCCATGATCAAAGGAACGGCAGCGACGGCCAAACGACCGTGCCCGAGGCTGTCGCGCTGCGCGGCGAAGGAACGGCCGGGCGCCCACAGACACGCGAAGGCCAGCAAACAAACAAGAATCTTCATCGAATTCGGATTAGGTTCATCGTTTCCCGGACAACAAAAAAGCGTGGGACACTTCGCACGATCCACTGATGAGGTCTTGGCGTACCCGGTGTAGAGAACAATACGAATGCCCACGCCGAAAAACGACGCGAGCACCAACCTTGCTACTCCTACACCGTCAAAAACCGCCAAGTTTCATCAGTAAGAAAGTAAAGCCGATGCGCTTTAAGTCCGAATGTCGGCAACCCCGAGAGAAGACTGCCGGAGACAAAGGTAACGATTTTACGGCGAATCCGACAGCGAGAGACGAAAAATATTTACGACGGCGCCCGCACTTTTGCTTCCAGCAATGACAGGGCAGGAAAACAGATTCTTCGCTGCGCTCAGAATGACAAGGAGAGGACGCTCAGAATGACAAAGAGAGGACGCTCAAAATGACAAAGAGGGGAAAGGTACCCAGAATGGCAAGGAGGGGGCATCCGGGATGACGTGGATGAGAATCCGGAATAGCAGAAGAAGGGGCAACAGGACGAGGCGGTCGGGATGGGCGGAAAGATAAGAACACGAAAAAAGAGGTGCCCTTCGGGCACCTCTTGGAGAAAACGGGAACGCGGCGGAAAGACCGCAGTCCCGGGAAAACGGGACTACTCGTCGTACTCGCCGCTGCCGTCCTTGACGGGCGGATTGTAGGAAGCGTCGGGCGTATTGTGGTCGATCCATTCCTGCGAGAGCAACGATTCCTCGGGGAATTCGAGGTCCTCGATGCGGTTGACGGTAATCTGATACTGCGCGTAATCGTTGAGCCGCTGGGAATAGATGCTGTAGATACCCAAAACATTGCCGATGGTACCGTTGCGCGGAACGGGCTGCATGGAGAAGCGGGCATAACCGCTGGTGCGGATGGAGTAAGCACCGGGAGAAGCCGACCCCGTAGCGGCGTCGTTCAAAGTCATGAGGACGGCACCGTAGAGACTGACGTTGTTGCGCGTATAAGCCCAATGATACCAGGCGCTGAAGACGGGCGAACCCGAATCGGTGACGATCCAATTGGGGAACGGGTCGCCGTTGGAACCGAACGCGGGAGCGGTAATGGTAGGGCCCCAGATAATCTTGCCCTCGGCGTCGCGCTTGATATTGCCCTCGGCGTCGCGCTCCTCGTCCTGATAAGTGACGTTGGCATAACGGATTTTCACCCCCTCGAAACGAATCAGACGACCGTAATCGTCCTGCCCCAGTTGGGCATAATTGGAAGCGTTGACGACCTTGATATTGGTAGCATCCAACTGACAAGGACCACCCGCGAGCACGCGGTTGAAAGTGGGATTGTTGAGATTGGCCCACATATCGACGCTCTCGAAATTGGAATTGGCGTAATACTTATCGCGCAGACCCGTATTGAGCGCATTGGAGGGAGCGTCGCCCAGCGAAAGCATCATCCGGTAATTACCGAGGTAGAAATCCTTGAGCTTGACGTAGACCCACGTACTTTCCATGGTCCCGAGGTTGAGCCTGAAAGTAGTGTAGAGCGTACCGCAGAGCTTGAGCTCGATGGCGGCGGTGCCGTCGTCGATGTAGAGCGACTTATAGACATTGCCCTGCGCATCGCTGGAAATGACCTTGCCCTTGATATAACGGCTGGCGATGTCCTCGCGGAAACGGATGTTGGAGAAATCGGCCTCGATGGACGTAGAGGGAGCCCCGAACTTGACGGTTTTGGTATCAGCCCAACTATTGTTGGACCCGGTGTTCTCCAACGAACCGAACTCGTTGATGAAAACGTTCTTCATCTCCTTGATGGAAATGGGTTCGAGCCCGAGCGCGGACATATCCTCGTCGGTCCAGACCTTGGCGGGAGCGGGCGTATCGAAATCGTTGTAACACCCCGCGCACAGGATGCCGAACACCGCGACGAAAAATAACTTATTGATTTTCATAATGCAGAATCGCTAAACGAGGTTAGAAACGGAAATAGACGTTCAGATAATAATTGGTCCCGAGCATGTAGAAATACTTGGAATCGAAGCGGGAGAACTTGACACCCTCCGGAGTGCGCACGCGGCGCAGGCGCATCTGCTCGTAACCGCCGGTGCGGATGTCCTGGTCGTTGAGGATGTTCTTGACCTCGAGGCTGAAACCCAACATGTACTGACGGCGGATGTACCAATTCTTGCCGACGCTGGCGCTGAGCGTGAAGAACCCGCCGAACTTCTCCTGGGCCCGCATCTCCTCGATACCCTTGGCCGCAGCCTTGATTTTGGCGATGTCCATGTCGGGCTTGTTGACCTCGCTGGCGATGATGTTGGAATAATACTGCGTCGCCTGCGAAGTACGGTACAACGGGTTCATCGAGAGGTAGAGGTTGTCGTAGTAATTGAAATTGACCGATGCGAACCAATTGCGCGGGCCGCGGTAATCGAGCCCCACGTTGACGGCCAACTGCGGCGAACTTTCGACGTGCATGCCCTTCCAATTGACGCGGTCACCGCGGGCGACGACCTCGCTGTTGTCGATGGTCTGGATGAAATCGGGATTGGACGTATAGGTGTAATCGCCCCAGCTGACGGCGCCGACGGCGGAAATACCGTTCCAGATAGGCACGGAGACGGCAGCTTCGGCACCGTAATAACGCTTGTCGATACCGCTCATGGCGAAGTTGGTGAACGAACGCTCGACGTCGTCGTAGAACGAAATGACCTTGGTCTGGTCGGTCATGGCGGAGTAATAACCCGAAACCCGCGCCTTGATATAAGGCAGATTGAGGTTATAGGTAAGGTCGGCACCGAAAATCCGCTCGGCGGAAACGCCCGGCGTAGTCGTATTGCGGGTACGGGGCGAGACGAACGAATTGACGAACTTGGGGGCGTTCTGCATGAAAGCGACCCCGGCTTCGAGCGAATGGGCACCGGAGAAACGGTACGACAGATTGAGCTTACCGCTGTAAATGAGGAAATCGAGCGTCTTGGAATCGCCGAACGAATTGTTGGGGAACAGACCCTTGCGCCACAGACCCTCGCGGTGCATGGACGAATAACCGACCTTACCGCCGACGTTCATCGAGAACCCGCCGACAGCGTAGGTATAAAGCGCCCAAGCGCTGGTTTCGAGCAGGTGAGCGCGGTAATTGTAACTGATTTTGTCCCCCACGCGGGCGATGCGGGCGTGACCGGTCTGGTAATAATAATCCAAATCGTTCTGGTAATTGACAGCGCTGTGCGACATGTCGCGCTCGGCGAACTTGTCGATGTCGTACCAATAATCGCCGCCGAGCAGGTCTTTCACCTCGTCGTAATACCAAGTACGGTTGACGCGGAGGTTGGCCCCGGCGACAATCTGCATATTATTGCGAATCTGATGGTTGACGTCGAGCGCGAGGTTATAGTCGAGCTGGTCGGTGTGGCGCTCCTCGAGGATGAGGTTGGAACGGAACTGGGAACCGATGGTATTCTTGAACTGCTCGTCCGTGCTGGACGCGAACTGGTCGGCCAAGGTATTGTCGATGAAACGGTTCTCGCGGAAGAAACGGTCGTATTGCAACATACCGGTGAAATTCTGCGCGAGCTGCTGGGCGCGGAAACGGTACTCGTACTCGGTCTCGGGCGACGTGACGCCGGGAACGATCTGGCTGAGGAGCGACGAAGGCAGATAACGGTAGTAATCGCCGCGGGGGTCGCTGGCGTCCTTCCAAGTAAGAGCGGAATAACCGTTCTTACCGAAACGCAGGGCGGTAGCGGCGTTCAAACGGGTACGCTCGGAAGCATCCCACGTATAATTGAGCATGACGACAGGCTCGTGAGTATTGCGAACGCGGGAATTGCGCAGCTTACCGTCCTGGTAACCGACGTTGGGATTGTAATAGTTGCTGCCGAAGAGCCGGTAAGCCTCGTCGGTCGAAGCCTGCTGCGCGCCGCGCTCCGAAGGCGAAGCGAAAGCGGTGAGGGCCAACCGATGGCTGTCGCGGAAGAGCTTCTCGACGGAGAGGAAATACGAATAGGAATTGTAATACACCCCGTCGACGTAACCATTGCCCCCCTGGCGCGTACCGACGGAAACACCGTAAGACCACCCGTTGTCCAACTGCCCGGAAGCATAGGAGACCATGGCGCGGAAACGATACATCTGATTGCCGTTGGAGACGCTGACGCGCAACCCCTTACGCATCTGGGAAGCACGCGCGTTGACGTTGGTCATACCGGCGATGCCTCCGATACCGAAATCGGACGAAGCGAGCCCGGCGACGGTATTCTGGTTGCGGGTAGCGTCGTTGAGACCGCTCCACAAAGACCAAGGGCCGTAACCGGTCATGGCGTCGTTGAAGCGGATACCGTTGAGGTAGATGTCGGAATACTGCGAATCGTAACCCCGGACGTTGAAACGCATCTCGGAAAAACGATACGAAGCGACGCTGTTGAAGAGGTCCTTGGACGAAGAAAGCGACGACGGCAGGGCCTGCTCGTCGGAAGCCGAAGAATCGCTGTCGAACTCGGCGAAGACCGAATCGTCGAAACCGTCGGAAGTCATCAACGGCGAGACGACGACCGCGGACAAATCGCGCATGTTCTGCCCGACGCGGACGCGCAACTCGAGCTCCTCGAACTCGGGAGCCTCGAACGCGACGCGGTAATCGCCCTGCGGGAGGTTCTCGAAGACGAAATTACCGTTGTTGTCGGTGACGGCGGACAACCCGGTGGATTCGAGCGTGACGCGCACGTTGCCCAACGCCTCGCGGCTGCCGCGCGAAACGACCTTGCCACGGATACCGCCGTCCTGCGCATACGCGCCGGAACAAACGGCCGCAGCGAAGAGAAGGAGAAGTAAAGATTTCAGTTTCATAAGGTTATTGTTTGCACTGTTGTTTGCCGATATAGATGAAGACGGGGAAGTGGTCGCTGAACCCGCCCTGGAAATTGTTGCCGACGAACGTACGCAGGGGATAACCCTTGTACTGACCCTCGCGCTGGAGCATGTAAGGCCGCCGGAAGATGCCGCCGTAGAACTTGGAAGTACCGACGGAAAGCAAACGCAGGGTCCCGGCGGGCGCATCGACGAGGTTGCCGGAGACGATGATGTTGTCGAAGAGGTTCCACGCATCGCGATAAGCCAACGTCCCGTAACCGGCCTTGAGCAAGGCGATATAGGGATTGAACATGTCGCCGGGCTGCAAATCCTTGATTTTGCCCTTGGCACTCAGACCGATGACGATGCTGTCGTCGGTAGCGTCGTCGTTCAGGTCGCCCATGACAACGACCTTGGTAGCGGGATTGGCCTGCTGGACGGAATCGACGATGGCCCGCACCTGACGGGCGGCGGCGAAACGCTTGGGGTCGGAAGCCTCCTTGCCCCCAAGACGCGAGGGCCAATGGCTGACGAGGAAGAAAAAGGGCTCGCCCTCGATGGTTCCCCACATGGTGACGAAGTCGCGCGTACGGAAATTGGGCAACTCGGGCATGCGGAACGGAATGGGCGCGCTGCCCTCCAACTTGAACCTGTCGGGCCGATAATAAAAACCGACGTCGACGCCACGTGCGTCGGGCGAATCGAAGTGGACGATACGATAATTGGCCGGGGCCAACTTGGGCTGCGCGATGACGTCCTCCATGACGTTGCGGTTCTCTATCTCGGAGACGCCGATGACGATGGGGAAATCACGGTCCGCGGCAGCGATGTCGAACAAGACGCGCTCAAGGTTGCCGATTTTCTTGTTGTACTTGGCCGAATTCCAGTTTTTGAGCCCCCCGGGAGTGAACTCCTCGTCGAAGATGTCGGGATCGCGGACCGTATCGAAAAGGTTCTCGAAGTTGTAGAAGACGATTTTGTACGGCTTCTGCGCGATGCCTGCCGCGAACAAGACGACGAACAGACCTGTGAAAAGGATTTTCTTCATGACGGATGATATTGAATAATTTTATAGGCTCCAATCGGAGGGACGGTTCTGCGCCTTGACGGCGTCGGCAGCCCCGGCGGGGATGTTGCGGAAGAACGCGAACCCGGTTTTGCGCTCGATGTCGGCGATGGAAGTGGCGTAACTCCGCAACGACGCGGTATTGGAAGCATCGTTGGCGAACCAGAACCCGATGCCGTAGAGCTCGTCGGCAGAACAATCCCAAACAGCCTTGCCGCCGGAACCGCGCAGCAACACCTTCCAACAATTGGACGGAACGGCCACCGTCTTGCCTGCGCGGTCGGTAATCGTGCGTCCGCTGGCGAAATAAGTTCCTGTTACCACGAAAATCGTATCGGACGGATTGCGCGTCATGTTATCGCGAACCTTATTCTCCAAATCCAACCAAACACCGCCGTTGAAATTGCCGTTCTGAGGCATGATGTTGACCGCATAATAAGTCATGGCGTTAGTTTCCTTGGTGCTGTACCGATCCGCAGACGGGAGCTGGTGGCCGCGCGCATCGCCGGAACCATAACTTTGGAGAATATAGGCTTGCGCCGATTCCGGAATAACAGGCAAATACTTATTCGGATCGTAGGCCCACGGCTCGGGCTTAGGCCGCCCAAGATTAGGCGTCACATAATTGGTTGTCAAGGGATAAGCAACCCAATGGGAAACGCGCTTCTGGGTATCGTAACAAACGGAGTAATTACGGACGTACCCGCCGCGGGTGAGGGTGGTATAATAAGTCTTATATATATAAGTATCGCCCTCGCGGAAGAAAGGCTGCTCGCCCCACTGACGGTCGAAGTCGGCGGTAGGCGAAAAAGCACC
This sequence comes from Alistipes muris, assembly GCF_943193205.1. GTDB lineage: Bacteria > Bacteroidota > Bacteroidia > Bacteroidales > Rikenellaceae > Alistipes > Alistipes muris. Next base: position 91,056 of record NZ_CALPDD010000009.1, on the reverse strand, counting down.
CTGCCTTAAAGTGAGATCGGCGCTGAAACCGTTGGCGAACGTTACGCGGATGAGCGCCTCGCGGACCTGGTCGGTCTCGTTGCGGAGGAGGTAGAGGTTCATCGGGGTACCGACATGACCCGATTTGGAGAACTGGGGTTCGATCAATGTATCGAACGAAGAAAACGAACACCAAGCATCGCCGACGTCCTGCGAGAGGATGGTGGCGACGAACGTCATGGCGTCGCCGACGGCGATGATTCTGTTCGATGTAGTGTTGCAATTCACGGTCTCTGCGTCGAGCCGCACGACGATAAGAGAATCGTCATCGCTCCCGCCGCATCCCGCGAAAAGGAGAAGAACACCCGCAAACAACCACGCGGGCAAATGGAAATTCTTGAAAAGAGACATTCCGGGAAATTACGAAAGAGAAAAAAGAGTTTCAAAGAAACCAAACTCTTGACGGAGACAATGCCCCGCCAAGAGTTGGGTTTAGGAAAGGTAGAAAACGAATTAGTAAATCTGGATACCAGCGATAAGCGCACGACCCGTATTCTTATCCTCTTTTCCGCCCTCAAATGTGGCATTTGTCGAGAAAGTAATCGTCGACTCTGCCGTAAGATCGGTCAATTCGACAGTAAAGTATTCAGTAGCATCGTTGAAAGTAATGGTATAAGGCGAAGAACCGGATACACCGCTATTGGACGCCAATGCCACCGATCCGGGTGCAACAGAACCGCCATTATTAACCCGAACATACAACGTAGCCGTTTTTCCACTCCATGCAGCTGCGTAGAACGAGAGTTTTTTACTACCCGTAATTCCCAAAGCTGCAGTTGTAAATGCGCCGTTTTTAGACCCCGTACCGAGTTTCAAAACACTGACAGCCTCTTCGCTATCGTTAATTTTAGCGTTATCCGCATAATAACCAGCTGTCGTATTATTTGCAGTCGGAAGCGTACCGGATATCGAAGTAAAAATACCCTTCGTATTGGTAGTATTAGTCTGTTTTACCGCAACGTGTGCCAACGTTGTACCATTATAAGAAGCAGTGAGCGTAGCGGTATAAACCTCATCAGAATCGTTGTTACCGACAGCCTTGATCGTAACAGAAGTAGCATCTTGGCTTTCTACGTTGAATTTGTCGGCATTGTCTCCAGTGAATTCAAAAGTAACAAGCTGATCGGCAGGAATGTTCGTTGCCTCGAACTCAATCTTTTGTATCTGAGGATCATTACCGGCAAAAGGCTTAGGTTGGGTAGTGAAAGCAAGCACCGGAACGCTAGCGTTCTTCTCAATGTTCGTCATGAGAACCGAAAGGTAAGTTGTACCTGCGGCATTATTGAGGAACCATCCGGTAATATCGACCAACTGACCATCGAAAGGAGCCAAGTCGTGCGGGAAATCGGCAGCCGGAGCCTGAATAGACCCTTTATAAGAGGTCTCGAAAGGAAAAATCAGATTGCGATAGCTGCCGTCGATAACAAAAGTTCCCGTCAGCTTAACATACGTAACCTTGGGAGAAGTCATGAATTCTGCGATGTTGTCCGCCGTGATTTCGGTAACTGCGGGAACAGGCGGAACCGTACCTTGACCGGTTTCCGTCACCGTAGAATCATCGCTGAACTGGAACACGCCGCCATAAGCAGCCGCAGTACCCTTAACGGTTACAATCTTGCCGACAGCCGGAGGGGTAACACCATTACCCGAATAAACCAGCATCATACCCGTAGCATCCTGCATGAGGAACCCAGTAGCATAATTGGCGATAACCGTAGCATCCTTGACCTCGTAGGTGCCGGGAGCGGTAATCTCGGAAATAGTCACGGTCGGAATGGGATCACCGGCTGCCAAATCAACTACCTGGCCCCCCAGACCCGTCTCCAAGGTAATATCGTCAATACGCAGGTTCGATGAGAGCACAGGCGACAAGAAACGAATAAAGAGTTTGGTCGTCGGAGCCTTGAGTGTGAAATTGGCGGTAGCCAACACCCAGTTATTCCCATCGCGGTTCTGATCACCATCGTTGGTCGTATACTGAATAGTAGACCAAGTCGTACCGTCAGCGCTGAGCGCAACAAGCAAGTTCGCGTTCGACCACGTATAGTCTTTTGCGCTATAATTAATGGTCTGCTGACCGCCGAACGTCAACTGGAGATTAGTCTGTTCAGGCGTCAACGTAATGTTCTGCACAATGAACGTAGCAGGAGAGGCACCGAAAAAGAGGATCGGAGCACCCGAAGCACCTTCGTAACTATCCGAATTGTTGGGGTTTGAATCACGAACGGAAGTTTTTGAACCGGTGTAGGTGACATCTGCGGCACCTTCGCCCGTCTTGTTCCATTTCGTATACTTATCGACATCGGTATTGGACCCGACTTTATCCGTACCAAATGTCTCCTTGTAAATCAGAACAGGCGCCTGACCACTCGGTGACTGCTGGATGATGATTGTTGCCTTAACCGTATAAGGCACGCCGAGAATCTCGCCGTTAGACGAAAGGATAGCCGTAGCGGAACGCTCCTCGACGCCCTCGGGCAAAGCGGTGACCGTGAACTTGAGCGACGAAGTACCGCCCTTGGCAGCCGTAACGCTGGGCACGCACCAATCCTGCTCGGTCTCGAAAGCGAGGGTCCACGGATTGGACGAAACGACCTCGACAGCCTCGGTATCGCCGGCGGCAGCCTTTACGCCGATAGTCGTGGACTGCTTGCCGTTGACCGTAAGCGAAGCTTCGCCATTGCTGTTTCCGCCGTTGTCATCGTCGTCCGAACAGGCGGCGAACCCGACAACTGCCAACGCTGCGAAAAACAGCGAACGCCAGAAATTAAAATTTTTCATAAACACGCAATTTTTAATAAAACAATTTGAGGATTCCGTTCACACGACCAATACCATTACATAATAACAATATTGTTCACATTCATATAGGTTTTCCGGCCCTGGCAAAGCACCCGAAAACGGAGCTCGGCACCCGGCCTGAGAAAACTACCCCAAAGATAATTTTTTTTTATTTAGGAACAAAGTTCCTGCCACCTTTTTTATATCGGAAAAGGACCGGACGGGCAAAAAAACACCGGTTCGCGGAAACGAACCGGTGCGAAACGGAGAAAACACCCCTCAACGGATGCGGTCGGCAGCGCGGACGAGCAACTCGTCGTGCAAAATGGCACGGGCGGCGAGCCACACGAAAACAAGGCAGACGACGGGCAATGCGATGGAGACATAGACACCCTGCAAATGGAATGTCAGCCCGGAGAAGACCCGCCAGCTGAGGAAATAGTAGACCCCCTCCATGACGGCGGCCCCGACCAGCAGGACGGCCTCGGCGACGCACAGCCGGAACTGAAGCAACCGCCGCCGGAACAAAAAGAGAGTGACCAAAGGCAAGGCACACGCAACGGCGAGGAGCACTCCCATGTAGAGGGTCGGCTGAACGGCCTGGCCGCCGACCTCGCGGAGCGCAAAGGCGCAGAGCCGGAACTCCCCGGCATCGCCTGCGAACCAAGCCAACGGCACGAAGAGCGTGACGGCCATGAGCGCCGAGACGATGAACAGATAAAGGGTCTGAATACGCTGTATCATAACTACATATTTTTATCGATCAGATACTTGTTGCGGTCGGAAGAACCGCGGTTGATGAGCTCGCCCAGAAACCCGGCCAAAAAGAGCTGGACACCGAGGACTACCGCCAACATGGCGAGGTAGAACAGCGGCTGGTCGGCGACGGGCCGGAGCGGCAGACCATGGGCCTGCTTCCACAGCTTGGCGGCGATGACCCACACGGTAGTGCCGCCGCCGAAAAGGAACATGAGGGTGCCGAGCCCGCCGAAGAAATACATGGGCGACCGCCCGAAATGGGACATGAACAAGACGGTGATGAGGTCGAGGTAACCCTTGAGCATGCGTTCGAGCCCGAACTTGGACTGCCCGTACTTGCGGGGACGGTGCTCGACGACCTTCTCGCCGATGCGGCGGAACCCGGCCTTGCGGGCGAGGATGGGGATGAAACGGTGCATCTCACCGTAGACCTCGATGGACTTGACGACCTTGCGGCGGTAAGCCTTGAGACCGCAATTGAAATCGTGGAGCCGGATACCCGACGCAACGCGCGCGGTCCAATTGAAGAACTTGCTGGGCCACCGCTTGCCGATGGGGTCGAAACGCTTCTTTTTCCACCCGGAGACAAGGTCGTAGCCCTCGTCGAGAATCATGCGCCGCATGGCGGGAATCTCGTCGGGCGAATCCTGCAAATCGGCGTCCATGGTGAAGACGACCTCGCCCTGCGCGGCCTCGAACCCGCAAAAGAGCGCGGCCGACTTGCCGTAATTGCGGGCGAAACCGATGGCCCGGACGGCGGGAAACTGCTGCCGGAGCTGTCCGATGACGTCCCACGAACCGTCGGACGAACCGTCGTCGACGAAGATAATTTCGTAGGAAAGGCCGTGGTCGCGGGCCACGCGGTCGATCCACGCGGCGAGCTCGGGCAGCGACTGCTCCTCGTTGTAGAGAGGAACGACGACCGAAATATCGGGATTACTCATGGCCGGAAGTGTGCTCGGGACCGAACATGGAGGGATTGCGCTTGGTGAAAGCCGCGACGAACAACCCGAAGAAAGTACCCTTCAAAGCATAGCCGAAAACATTGGAAAAGAGCACCCAAAGCGGCGAGAAAATCATCCGCCGCATCATGGACTGCATGTGCCGGAGCATGTCGGTGCTATAAACCCCGGTCTGCGAGAGCACGGAAAGCGACTGGTCGACCAAAGCCTGGTACTTTTCGGGGAAGAAGAAATTGGCGGCGAGAGCCGTATAAGCCCCTACGAGCACCCCGGCGAAAAGCGACATGCACAAAATATACAACAGGCACTCGCCGTAGCTGTAACCCAGCTCCTCCGAAGCGTAAAGCCGGACCCGACGCCGGGTGAAGACCACCAACAAAGCGACGAAGACGACGAAATGCAACAGACCGAGCCCCTTGAAAGGGCAAACAAGGTTCAACGTAACGAACCCGATTTCGGCCAAACCGAGAAAAGCACCGTAAAGGGCGGCATCGCCCCAAAAAGAATTTTTCATGTCGAATATCTGAATTTACATAAATGCACTACTGCAACTCGCCCTTGCCCTCGCGCAGGATTTCGGGCTCGCCGTCCGAGAGGTCGACGACCGTAGTCGGGACGAGGTCCCCCACCCCGCCGTCGACGACCAACGAAACCTCGCGGCCGTAACGCTCGTGGAGCAACTCGGGGTCGGTCATGTATTCCGTGACATCGTCGTCCACGCGGACCGAAGCCGTGACCAACGGGCACCCCAACGCCCCGACGACCGCCCGGGCCACGGGATGGGCGGGAATCCGCACGCCGATGGTCTTGCGCCTGCCGAGCGTCTTGTCGGGCACGCGCGACGAAGCGGGCAAGACGAAAGTAAAGGGACCGGGCAGATTGCGCCGCAAAATCCGGAACGCGGCGTTGTCGACGCGGCAGAACTCGGCGACCTGCGCGAGGTCGGCGAAGACGAGGGCGAACTCGTTCTTCCCCTTCAGCCGCCGCAGCCGCTCGATGGCCTTGACCGAACGCAACGAACAGCCGAAAGCGTAGACGCTGTCGGTGGGATAGATGACGATGCCGTCGCTGCCGAGCGCACCGACGACCCGCTGCAATTCCCGCTCCGAAGGATTCTGTCCGTAGATTTTACAAAGCATCGCCGACAAATATAGGTAAAAAACGGCGAAAAACGGGCAACTATCGGTAAATAAAACGCTTTGCAGCAACGTCCGCCCGCCTGCCGAACACGACAATGCCCCGCCGGTGCAAACATGACAACCTATCGGTCAGTCGGTTTTCCCGAATTTCCGTTTGAACAGCAGCCGATTCTCCGCACCCCAGGCAATCATGGCATCTATGATCGGCAGCAGCGACCGCCCCAGCCCGGTGATGGCATATTCCGAACGCGGCGGAAGTTCCGCGAAGATGGTTTTCGTGACCAAACCGTCTTCCGCCAGTTCTTTGAGTTGGAGATCCAACACGCGGGGCGCCGCTTCCGGCAGCGCTTTATGCAGTTCGCTGGGGCGCATCGGTCCGTGCCGCAGTTCATCGAGGATGCACGACTTCCATTTTGAATTGATCAGACTCATGGTCAGCCGCAGAGGACAACTCAGGTCGACGGGTATTTTTCTTTCGTACATAGCCGTTCAATCGGGTTACGACACAAAAATAATGATATTCCTCCATACGGGAAGTATACCGATAATTTTTTCAGTATCCGAATCATTTTTCGGTACTTGCACCGGTCGGCGGCACCCGTTAACTTTGCAGCCGTAAAACTCCAAAAAACACAATCTCCATGCGCAATCCGATCCAGGAATACGAGGCTGTCGAGGCAGCCGCCATGAAATTTGTCAGAAGCGTGGCCGAGGGCGACAGCAGCCATGCACGCGAACTCTTCACCGACGATGCCGTGCTGTTCGGCTTTCTCGACGGAGCGTTGGAACGCGGCTCCATCGAACAATTCTACCGCAACGTCGACAGCGTCAGCGGCGGCGAAGGGTTCAAGGCCCGCATCGACGTTGTGGCCGTCGAGGAGACGCTCGCCGTCGTCCGCGTGCTCGAAGAGGGCTGGGGAGGCCGCATCGACTTCACCGACTATCTCCTGCTGCTGAAAATTGACGGCGAATGGAAGTGTGTGGCGAAAGCCTACAACCAAAATTCCGACACCGTCCGGAAATAGAAGCCCGCCCGCGGCCGAACCGAAAAGCCCGCCTTTCCAGGAGGGCTTTTTCAGTCGACCGAACCGCCGGTCACCTGATATTGCGCCGGTTGAGCTCGGCGCTGTAAGCACGGGCGTTCCTCATGTGCTCGTCGAACGTGCGGGCGAAATTGTGGTAACCGTCGAACTCGGGCCGGGCGCAGAAGAAGATGAAATCGTGCTTCTCGAAATTGAGCACGGCGTCGATGGCGTTCTTGCCGGGCATGCAGATGGGCGACGGCGGGAGACCCCTATTAATATAGGTATTGTAAGGCGAGGGGAATCGGAGGTGCTTGTAGAGGATACGCCGGAGAGTGAAATCCTGCATGGCGTACTTGACGGTAGGATCGGCCTGAAGCGGAATCCCGCAGTTGAGCCGGTTGACGTAGACCCCGGCGACGCGGGGCATTTCGTCGGACTGCCGGGTCTCCTCGTAGACGATGGAAGCCAAGGTCAAGACCTCCAGCCTGCTCAGCCCGCTGCGCCTGCGCAGCGAATCGCGCCGGGGTGTCCAAAAGCGCTCGTACTCCCGCTTCATACCGCGCACGAACTCTTCGGGCGAGACGGTCCAATAGAACTCGTAGGAATCGGGAATGAACATCGAAAAGAACGTGACGCTGTCGAAACCGACCTTGGCGGCCTGCTCGGGAGAAGTGAAAACCTGCATCAAGGCGGCGGAATCGGCGTCGAGCTGACGGGAGAGCTTCTGAGCCAGCTGGGCGGGAGTGCGCACGTTGTTGATGGTGACCCGGACGGGAGTTTCCAACCCGAGCTTGAGCATGCGGGCTATACGGATGACGTTCATACCGCGGCTGAGGACGTAATGACCCGGCTTGAAGCTGTCGGCCAAACCGATTCGGCGGGCGTAGAACCTGAACGCGGCGCGGTGCCTGATACGGGGCATCAGCGAATCGGCAAGCTGCCCGTAATCGGCCTGCGCACTGACGAAGAACTCGCTTTCGGCGCGCACGGCATTGCCCTTGAACTGGAAGAAGACGACCGCCCCGGCGAGCAGAACCGCCGCGCCGCAAGCCGCCAGGATGAAAAAGATTTTTTTACGCATTGTCCGCGGATTTTTTGCAAAGATATAAAATTTTCCTACTTTTGCGGTCGGGTGAGTCTTATACGACCAGCTCCTGCAGAATCCCCCAGGCGAGGAATCGAGCAAGGGTATGCGGTCGCAGCGGTGCGATATAAGTAGCTCACCCTTTTTTCATGCCCATACGCAAAGGCGGAATTCCCTCGGGAATTCCGCCTTTGACGCTATAAGGAAGCGGGCTAAAATACGACCTTGGCCCCTGCGGTGAAATTGACGCGGTACTCGGGATACCAAGGATACTCGTAGAGCTTGCGGTCGAGCAAATTACGGCCCTCGACGAAAACGGCGACGCGGCCCGAAATCTTCCACTCGAAATCGGCCCCGAGGTCGACGGCGAACGGCACGACGTAACGCCCGGCCGAATGCTCGCCGTTGCGGGAAATGAACATGGTCCACAGCCGTTTGCTCTCGGCGAGGGCTCGGATTCCGAAAGCGATCTTCCGCCCCTGGTACCTCACGGCTCCGTCGGCCCGGAACTGCGGCTCGCCATTGCCGAGCCCGATGCGCCGGCCGTCGAACCGCAAAGGCTCGTCGTTATAGATGAACCCGTGCACGCCGAGGTCGATACGCATCTGACTGACGGGCCGATAGATGATTTCGCCGTGCAGCGAAGAGACGGTCTGCCGCGACTGGACGGGCATCAAAGCCCCCGAAAAACCCTCCTTCTGACGGTCGGCGGCCAACTCGCCGTACCAATAAACATGGTGGTCGCGGATGGAAAAACCGACATAGACGCGGTAATCGAAGCGGTTGCGCCAAAGCGTACCGCCCAAACCGAGCCGCGCGTTGTAGTCGACCGAACTTTTGTCGAGCCAAAGCCCCCGCCCGTCGTCGGTCTGCACCCCGCCTGCGACGTAGGGGTTCTGCCGCGTGAGCGAACGGAAACTGTTCTCGCGAACCTTGCCGTCGGCCTCGACAAAAGGCTTGAACTCGCGGGCCCCGAGGGTGAAATGGACGCGTGCGAAAGGCAGGATATAGTTCTGATTCTCCGCCCCTTTCTTGTTGTCGTGGTAATAATCGGCGCCGACCTCCAGCCGCAGCACCTCGCCGTCGTGACCGTAACGCACCCCGGCCTGAATCTGCTGCTGCCGCTCGCCTTTCAGATTCTTGCGCCCGTCGAAACGGTCGTACCCGGCCGTGAGCGAAAACCAATGCTTGCCGAACGCCCGGGCCAAACGCCCCGAAGCCCCGAGATGATTCTGGCTGGCCCGCCGGGCGACGTCCGAATGATCGAAGAAGATACCCCCTGCGAGCGCGACCTCGAAATTGAACCGGCTCAAATCGAGAAAATCGTCGCCGATACGCAGCTTGAGGTCGGCATCGCCGTAATCGACGACCGCCCCGGCCGACGGCAGGTCTGTGAAAGCCACGCCGACGGGGATGTGACGGCCATAGCGATGGAACAAACGGTTCTCATAGGAGAGCTCGCCCTCGAAAACATGCTTGCCGACATAATACCCTGCGGCGGCACCGACGCGGTTGGTCATGCGGATGGAATTCCAGACCGAACCGAAGTCGTTGCGGATGTTGGCATAACGCCCCGCATGGTTGAGATAACCCAACGCGTAACCGGTATCGTGGTTCTGCGACGAAACGTAGAAATCGAGCTCGGAATTGAGCGGGTACCCCGCCCCGGCCTTGAGGTAGCACCTCCGCGGACGGTTGAACTCCCAATAAGTGACCGAAGCGGGGCGGATGGGCCGAGTGCGGAACGAAGTCTCGATGGACAGCGGCGCGATGGAATAGTCGATGTCGGGATACATGAGCACCGTATCGGTCATGTCGGGCTGGACCGGGAGCTTGACGGCGCTCTGCAACCCGGGCACGTAAGTCTTGGTCACCTCGACCACCTTTTCGACCTGCGCCGAAGCAGTCCCGAGCGAAGCCGCGATGCAGGCGGCGGCTATGAAGCATTTTTTCATGGTCAGTTCATTTTTTGAATCCGGGCCCTGGCTTCGGCCACCACGCCGTCGTCGGCAGGCGAATAACCGTCGGCCACGCTCTGCCAGGTAGCGCGGGCCTGGAAGTCGTCGCCGCGCCGGGCGTAGACGTCGCCCAACAGGATATAAGCCTTGGCGAGCCAGTAAGCCTGCGGCTCACGCTCGGAGAAGGTGAAAATCTCCTTCTCGGCCCGGTCCATGTCGCCTGCGGCGAAAGTATCCTCGATCAGATAATAAGCCGCGGCCGACCCCTCGCGGGTCTGAACGTCGGCGGAAAGCGTCTTGTAGAGTTTCGCAGCCTCGTCGCGCCGCTTGTCGGTCCGCAGCTGTTCGGCCCATGCGAAACGCGCTTCGCGCAAGGCCACGGCTCCGGCATCGGAACGGGCGCAGACGTCAGCCGCCATGTCGGCGATTTTGGCGGGATCGCCGAGAGCGACTGTAGCCCGGACGTAACCGGTCATGGCTTTCTGCCGGTCAGCGGCCGTGGGCGCGACGTCGTAGAGCTTGCGATAGGCCGTGGCGGCCTTGTCGTACTGACGGTCGGCCCAAGTCATCTCGGAAAGGCGCTCCAACACGGTGACGCTATACTTGTTGGTACCCAGAGCGGCCAACTCCGAAAGGGAACTTATGGCCTCCTTGCGCTGACCGAGCCGGAGGTAACAATCGCTCAGATAATAAAGGGCATCGGCCCGGTAACTGCCCTTGGGATAACTGCGCACATAACTGCGCAGCGAACGGGCGGCGACCTCGTGGCGGTTGGTCAGATAGAGCTTCTGCGCGGCGGCGAACGAAAGCGAATCGCGCGAAATGGAAGTCACGTCGCTCTCCATACCCGCCTCGGCGGCATACTTGAAATAACCGTCGACATCGCCCTCGGAAACGTAAATCTCGCGGATACCCCGCAGAGCCTCGCGGGCCTCGGGAGAATGGGGCGCCGACGTGACGACCAACTCGTAGAAGTGCAGCGACTTCTTACGGTCGCCCAGATTAAGGTAAGCGAGCCCGAGGTCGGAACAAGCCTGCACGCGATGGGGCGAAGCGGGATAATCGGCGAGGAACTTTTCGAGCTGCCGGGCCCCCTCGGCGTAACGCTCCATGACGATGTAGGAACGGCCCAACTCGCAGGAAGCGGCATCGGCATACTCGCCCGTTCGGGCGTCGGCAATCTGCCGGAGCGCCCGGAGCTTCTGGTCCGTGAGCCCCTGCAAACCGAACGTAATGGCGCGCTTGTAGGCGGCATAATGCTTCTCGGGCGCGGTATTGATGGCGATGGCCTTTTCGTACTCCTCGACCGCAGCCTCGAACAGCCGCTCGGCATAACAAATATCGCCCTGGCGGTTGTGGGCATCGGCCCGGTAACGGTCCCGGGCCTTATGGAAACGGAGGAACTTGGCGAACGCCTCGCCAGCGGACGAGAGCTGCCCGCGCGAAAAAGCGCAGTAACCGAGGTTGTACCACGCGAAAGCATACTCCCGGCCGGACTGCGGAGCGCGCTTGAGATAGGCGTTGTACTTGGCGGCGGCTACCGCCTTGTCGCCCCGGGCAAAGGCGATTTCACCCTGCCAGAAGTTGTTGAGCGCGGTATATTTGGAACTGACACCCACGGCCGCCGACTCCTCGAGACAACGCTGTGCCTCGGTCAGATTCCCGTCGGCGTAAGCCTTCAGCCCGCGGAAGTACGCGATTTTCTGCAAGGCGGTCCGCACCTCGGAATCGCCCGCAGGCGAAGCCTTGATGGCATTGTAAGCCGCATCGTAATCGCGCGAATTGTAATAGGCGGCTATCAGCAGCGTCCGCGCTTCGTTGGCACGGGCCGACGAGGGATGCCGCTCGACATATTTGGTGAGCATGTTGATGGCGCCGTTGAAAGCCCCGCCGCCCAACTCGTACTGCAACTTGGCGTAATTGAACAAGGCGTCCTCGGCGATGACGGCGTTGAACCGCTCGTCGTTGGCCATGGCGAACGACTGCATGGCACTCTGCTTGTCGCCGGCCCGCAGATAACAGTCGGCCAGATGGTACGACGCATTCTGCGTGAGCGCGTCCTCGGGGCCGCACGCCTTGCGCAACCACTCAGCGGCCTCGGGATAACGGGTGATACGGTAGAGCGAGAAACCCATGAGATAATTGGCTTCGCGGTCGAACTCGCCGCCCGACTGACGGAGCAATTCGAGGTGCGCGATGGCCTGCGAATAATCTTCGAGCCGGAACCACGACTCGGCGATGATGCGCTCCAACTCCGCCCGCCGCTCGGGCACGGAACGCCGGGCCAACTCCTCGCCCCGCTCGACGACATACTGGTAATTCCCCTCGCGGAACTCGATCTGAAGCAGGTAATAAGGAATCAGCTCGCGGTAGGCGTCGCTCTGCTCCAACTGCAAAAAGCCCTTCTTGGCACGTCCCGAACGCTCGCAGGCGTAGTCGATATAAGCCTTGTAATAAAGCGCGTGGTCGAAGTACCGGCTGCGCGGACCGATGCGGTCGAAATGACCGTAAGCCAAATCGTAATTGCCGTCGGCGAACTCGACGCACCCCATGCGGATGTCGAACTGCTCGCGCCGCGAAGCGCTCAGCGCCTTGTAATCGGTCTTGCGGAAAGCCTCGCGGGCCAAGAGGGTTTCGCCCTTGGCGCAATAGAACGACCCGAGCGCAAAGTGGACGTTGTTGTTGAAGACGGAACGGGGATACTCGGCCGCAAAGCGCATCAAAGCCCCCTCGGCATCGTCGCTGCCCAACTCGACGGCGCAGGCGGCCAGGAAGAAGTCGATCTCCTCGGCATCGCCCCGCTGCCCGGGACGCAACGCGTCGCGCGCAGCCAAATATTCGTGCCGCGCCTCGCTCCACCGCCCCAGATCGAACAACTCGTGCCCGCGGACAATGAACTCGCGCGGAGAACCGGGTGCGGCCGCGGCGCCGGAGAAACCGCACGCCGAAAAAGCCAGCAGCAAAAGAAATTTTCGCATAGGAACCGTAACCAAATGAGCCGCCCGTGCGGTGCGGGCATCCGGGTCCGCAGGGGCAAAAGCCGCCGCGACCGGAAACCGCCCGCCGAAGCAGCAGTTAACCGGGTACAAAGATAAATATTTTACCTGTTTGTCCGGCCTTCCGGGAACGGAATTTGCCCGGTGCAGGGAAACGCACCACTAAAAAACGAAAGAAAATGATTGAAAAAGTAACGGTACGACTGACCGAAGAAGGGAAATTCCGGGCCATCGACGGGCCGCAATGCGACGAGATGAACCCCAAGGAACTGCTGCTCCATGCGGCGGCGCAATGCTCGGGCCGCACGGCGATGCACCTGATGGAAAAGATGCACATGAAACCCAAGGGACTGGAAATAAGCTACTCGGGCGACCTGAACACCGACGAAGTGCTGCCCGAAAGCATGTTCCGCTCGTTTCATGTAGTCTACAACGTCGAATGCGCCACGGGCGACGACCAGGAAAAAGCGAGCCGGGCCATTGCGCTCACGCACGACAAATACTGCGGACTGACGCAGATGCTGCGCCGCATAGCCCCCGTATCGCACGAAACGGCCATCGTGAGCACCGAACCGGAACCGGCAAGATAACCCCGGCCCGACGGCCTCACGGGACAGCGACGCTATTCGGCCGCGGTGATGCGCCGATAATCGGAAATGGCGAGGGCGTAATTGTAACGCGCCGTGAGGTCGTTGGTATAGAGCTGAATCCAGCTGAGCTGCGCCTGCAGGACGTCGAGAATCGTAACCAGCCCCTCGCGGTAGGAATAGGTGCTGATTTCGAGATTCTCGGCGGCGATGCGCAGGCTCCGTTCCGACGCATCGACCTGCGCGCGGCTTTGGACGATGGCCGTCCACCCGTTCATCTCCTCGCGCTCGATGTCGTCGCGAATCTGCGCGGCGTTCCACTCGCTTTCGAGCTGCCGGGCCCGTGCGGCACCCATGGCCCTGCGCCGCTCGCCGCCATGGAAGATCGGCACCGAAAGATTGACGAAAACCGAACCGTCGACCACGGTAGCGCCGGTGCGGTTGGGCGTATAAGGCTTCCACGAACCGCCCAACCCGACGCTTATCTGCGGATTGAAAGGCGCCCGTGCGACCCGCACCCCGGCCTCGGCCTGCGCCGCCCTGAACACGGCAGCGGCATAATCGGGCCGCAGCGAAAGCGCCTCGCCGAAAGGCACCCGCTGCGGAAGCGGAAGCGAATCGCGGATGCTGTCGGCCAACCGCACGCTGTCGGCCGCAGCGGCACCCCGCAAAATATTGAAATTGTGCAGCGCCACCTCGGCGCGCTGCTCGGCCGTGACCAACTGATAACGGGCTTCGCTCAACCGTGCATCGGTCATCAGCACATCGCCCTTGGCGATATATCCCTCCTTGAAACGCCAGTCGACAACCTCCTTGAGCGAGACGATCAGCGCAACATACTGCCGCATGGCGGCGGCGTAGAGATTGAGCGCCGAGAGGTTCCAGTAAGCATAATCGGCCGCATAGAGCACCTGCAGCCGCGAAAACTCCTCGTCGCAGAGCGCCGCATCGTAACCCGCCGCGGCATAGTCGACCCCGGCCCTGACCGAACCGCCGCCGTAGACGGTCTGCACCAACTGCGGCAAAAGACTGAACGTCCAATGTTCCACGCCGTCGTAATGGTGCACGTTGGCGGAGAAACTCCCCTCCATGGCCAGCCGCGGCAGATAACCCGTGCGCGCCTGCCCGAGCGTCTGAACGGCCGCTTCGCTCCGGGCCGCGGCAGCCTTGAGCTGCCAGCTATAATCGACAACGGTCTGCCGATAATCGTCGAGCGGAGTTTGGGCAGCGAGGGGCGACGAAAGGCATGCCCCGAAAAGGAAAAGCAAACGTTTCATGACTGGCGAATATTGTAGAACACGGCATAGACGACGGGCAGCACGCAGACGGTCAGAAGCGTAGCCACGAAAAGCCCGCCCATGATGGTGGCGGCCATGGCGCCGAACATGGAATCGAACAGCAAGGGCAGCATGCCCAGAATGGTGGTGCCCGAAGCCATGGCGACCGGAACGATACGGCTGCGGGCGGCCGATACGACCGCATCGTAAGGCGTGGCCCCGCTGCTTCGCAGCACGCCGATCTGCTCGACGAGGACCACGGCGTTCTTGATATTCATACCCACGAGCCCGAGCAGGCCGAGCAACGAAAAGAAGTTGAAGACCTTGCCCGAAACAGCCAGCCCGAGCACGACCCCGATGAAGATAAGGGGAATCATCAACAGGATGACCGCCGGCTCACGGTAATTGCGGAACAACAGCAGCAGCACGATGAGAATCAGCACCAAAGTCAAGGGCATGTACCGGGCCAGCGCTTCGTTGGACTCCTGCTGGCTCTCCTGCTCGCCGAAAACTTTCATCGAATAACCCTCGGGCAGCACCACCTGCCGGGCGACGGAATCGCGCAGGGCAGCGAACAGCCGCATGGTATTGACCCCGCGTCCGGGGTCGCACTGCGCTTTCATGACACGCTGGCGGTCGAAGCGTCTGATGACCCCCTGGCGGAACCCGAAACGGAAATCCTCGACGGCCTGCCCGAGCGAAAAGACGCGCCCGGAGGGGTTGAAAATGGGCAGGGCCTGCAAGTTGGTGAGGTTGTAGGCACCGATGTTCTCGTCCTTGAGCAGGATGGGCATGAACAGGTCGCCCTCGCGGTACTCGCCGAGCGTATAACCCTGGGTGGCGATGGTGATTCCCTGCGCCATTTGGCTGCGGCCGATGCCGATGCGCTGCCCCTTCATCTGCGAATAGACGGGCATCCAGGCGGGCTGGCGGTTGCCCCAACTGTTGCGGATACGCACGGCTCCCGGCGTATGCCACATGATTCGCTCGGCCTCGGCGGTCAGACGGCAGAGCGTGTCGATGTCGTTGCCGATGAACCCGAACTCGATGGCGGCATCGGGCACGGGCGAGAGCTTGAAGAGCGACGACCGGAGCCAGACATCGGGAAACTCCGCCGAGACATAAGCGTCGAAACGCTCCTCGACGGCGGCCGTCTGCTTCTTGTCGTGCAGCTCCACGAGGATATTGCCGAAGTTGGGACGGAGCGAAACGGCGCTGCTGGCGAGATAGTAGCGCGGCGGAGTGGAACCCATGGTCATCGAGACGTTCTTCACCTCGGGCTGCTCGCGGAGCCACCGCTCCATCCGCAGCAGGCTGCGCTCGGTCTCGCGGATGCCGAACCCCTCGGGCAGCAAGACGTCGGCCCGGAAATAAGGCTTGTCGAGCGCGGGGAAGAAGTTCTGCGGCATAAGCCCCATGACCACGAGCGACACGACGAAAAGAGCGACCACCCCGACGATGACGCCCCACCGCCAGCGCAGCAGCCGCCCCAGCAGCCGGTCGAACGCCCGGTAAAAACGGCTGTCGTAGGGATTGCCCTCGCGGGGCTTGACCCGCAGCATGAAATTGCCGAACAGCGGGGTTTGCGTCAACGCGAGCACCCAGCTGAGCAACAGCGACAAAGCCAGCACGACGAAAAGCGGCTTGACGATTTCGGCGACGGACGACGGAGCGAGGTAGAGGGGCAGGAACGAGAAGATGGCAATCAAGGTAGCCCCCAGCAAACTCCAGCGGGGAGCGATGGCGGCGTCGATCATGGCGCGGATGCGCTCGACACCCCGAAGCATCGCCTGCTGGGCGTTGTCGGTGACGACGATGGCGTTGTCGACCAACATGCCCATGGCGATGATGAACCCGGCCAGCGAAGTACGGTTGAGCCCCTCGCCGAGAAACTGCATCAGAAGCAGCGTTCCGCCGATGGAAAAGAGCAGCGAACTGCCGATCAGCACCCCGGCGCGGAACCCCATGACGAGCATGATGATGGCGATGACGATGGCGACCGATTCGGCCAGATTGATAAGAAACGTCGTATTGGCCTCACGGGCGATGCGGTTCTCGGGATAGAGAACGGTGAGCTCCATACCCACGGGCATCCGGGCCGTCTCGGCGTCGAGGACACGGCCGATGCGGTCGCCGGTCTTCACGACATCGGCCTGCGCCTCGGTCGAAATGCCGATGCCGATGGCCCGGCGGCCGTTGACGCGCATGAGGGTCTGCGGCGGCTCGGCGTAGCCCCGCTCCACGCGCGCGACGTCGCCCAACCGATACTGCTTGCCCGAAGAAGAAATCAGGAGCTGGTCGGCGATGTCGTCGAGACTGCGGTAGGAACCCTCCTCGATGATGCGGATTTCGAGCGCGCCGGCCTGCTTCTCGCCGCTGCCGATCACGGCGTTCTGCTGGCGGATGGTAGAGACGATGGTCTCGGGCCGGATGGAGAAATTGGCCAACGACGCCAATCCGACATAGACGTTGACGACGGGCTTCTGCTCGCCGAACAGAGCGACTTTCTGCACGCCGTCGACGGTGACGAGCAAGGTTTTGAGCCGCTGCGCCTGCTCGCGCAGCTCGCCCCACGTGAACCCCTCGTCGACCGAGAGGGCGTAATAGATGCCGTAGACATCGCCGAAATCGTCGGCCACGGTGATGGGCGAAGCCCCGGCGGGCAGACGCGGCTGGACGTTGAGCACCTTGCGGCGCAGCTCGTCCCAAAGCTGGGGAATCTCGCGCGCGGAAGTGGCGGGATCGAGCTCGACGAGAATCTTCGAGAGCCCGTAATAGGATTCGGAAGTGACCTTGTGGACGCGGCGCATCGACTGCACCTCGCGCTCGATGGGCTCGGTGATGAGCGATTCGACCTCCTCGGGCGTGGCGCCGGGATAGGAGCAGACGAGCGACGCGCTCTTGATGACGAAGACCGAATCCTCCTTTTTGCCCAACGTGAAGAACCCGGCGACACCGCCCGCCAACAGCACAAGCAGAAAGAACCAGACGACTTTCGGATAACGCAGCGAATATTCGGGGAGGGTCATGGCCGTATCATTTCAGAATCCGCACCTCGTCGCCGGCATGCAGCTGATACACCCCAGCCGTGACGACCGTTTCGCCCGGAACCACCCCGCTGTCGATGACAACGCGGTCGCTGCCGAACAACTCGCCGAGCGTCACCGTCCGTCGCTCGACCCGGCTGTCGGGCCCGACGACCCACACGTAAGTGCCGCCCTCGGTAGGGGCATAGATGGCCGACAGGGGAACCGACACGGCGTCGGGCACGGGGTCGGCCGAAAATATGGTGACGGTACACGACATGCCGGGCGAAATGTCGTAACGGAGCGTATCGGTCCCGCTCAACGTGAGCGAAACGGGAAAACCTGACGCGTCGGACGAAGTGCGGGCGTAATCCTTGAGCCGGGCGGCGAAACGGATGCCGCGGAAGTTGTCGAACACGACCTCGAAACGGGTCGAGGAATCGGCCAAGGCGGCGAGCCCGCGCTCGGGCATGGTGAACTTGACGGTGGTGGTATGCGGATCGACCAACCGGAGAATGGCCTGCCCGGCCTGCACCCGCTCGTAATTGTCGACGTAAGTGTCCTCGATGACGCCCGCGAAAGGAGCCTTGAGCTTGGTATCCTTGAGCAGGTCGAGCGCATTGTTGTAAGCCGCCCGGGCCTGCGCGAAACGGGTGCGGGCCGCCTCGGCATCCTGCCGCGAAACGGCCTCGTGGGCCAGCAGCCGCTCCATGCGCTGCTGCTGCGAACGGGCCTCCTCGAACGCGGAACGGGTGGCCGACACCTGCAACTCGACGTCGCGGGGGTCGAGCTCGGCCAACAAAGCACCCCGCCGCACCCGCTCGCCCTGCGCCACGGGCAACTCCGTGAGCTGGCCCGAGAGCTTGAAAGCGAGGGTCACTGCATCGTCGGGCGTGGCCATCCCTGCGAAATCCTTACGCAGGAACCCGGCGCCGGAAGCCTCGGCGACCTTGACCGGACGCACGGCCGCGGCGGGAACGGCCGACCGACGGCCGCATCCGGCCGAAACCAACAAGAGAAACAAAACGGGGAAAATACGCATACGAAAAAAGCTGACTTCCCCTGCGGAAGTCAACTTTCATACCACACGCACCCGGCGGCCCCTACGGACGAATATCCCGACAATTCATTTTAGCCGAGATGGTTCCGTCGTCGAGGACGACCAACCCGTTGTTGGCCCGGAGCATGGTTTTCATGGTCGAAGCGTCGATGTTGTAACAGCGCACCTGCTGCCCGCCGAACGCATGCCACTTCCGGCCGTAAAGCGGATCGGGTGTCAGGCAGACGACCTGTGCCCCCTCGACGGCAGCAGCGGCGGCCAGCGCCTCCATGCGCCGTGCGCAGCGCCGCGAAAGGCGGTCGAAGCGCGTGACGCACAACATATAAAGCCGCCCGGGCGTGGAAAGCACCTGCTCCGTGGCATCGCCGTCGGCATCGTGCAAGGCGAACTCGCCGATAATCAGCCGCACGGAAGAGAAGCCGCCCGAAGTACGGGTGTCGACCCACTCCCACTCGCCGCCGTTCTGCCATTCGGTATCATCGAGCGAAAACTCGCGCACCTTGCCCGAACGGAGGTTGCGATAGACGAGCACGGTCTCCGCCGCGTCGGTCTCGGCCTCGGCGGCCTGCATCGCTTCGCGGATATTGACCCCGACCTTGTAGGGCAGAAAGTCGATGAGCGGCAGATGCCGATAACAATAATAGCCCAAATACATGGACATGATGAAGAACGAACAAGTCAACGCGATCTCGACGGCGTTGAATGCGAAAACCTTGTCGGGCCTGTAACGCCACCAGACAACCAGTGCCAAAGGCAGGAGAAGCAGATTCTTGAAGAAAGTCTGCCACGGCGTGAGCTTGACGGCCTCGCCGAAACACCCGCAATCCTCGACGGGAATGAGCGTCGCGCTGAGCAGGGTGAGCACGGTGAAGAACGACATCGACAACAAGGCGAAAATCGAAATCAGCCGGATGCGCACCTTGAAAAGCAACATGCAGCCCATCATCAGCTCGGCGCCGCACAACCAGATGGAAAAGGCCATGCTGGCCCCCTGCAGCTGCTCCAACCCGTAGATGGATAGATACTCGTTGACCTTGAGCGAGGTGCCCCACGGGTCGATCACCTTGGTGAAACCCGAGAAGATGAAAGTGCAAGCCAGCACCAGCCGGCACACGTGGGCGAACAACTTGAAAATCCGGTTACTTCGCATCGGCGTGGAGCAGAGGGTTCAACAAATCGCATATCCGGGCGAAAATCGTCTCGGGCGCGGCCATGCCGCCGCACGCATCGCTGCAATCGACGACCTGCAAGGCGGGGTCGGAAGCGGCGACGTCGAGATAGACCTCGCGGACGCTGCGCTGCAAGGCGAGCGACGCCTCGTGGATGTCGTCGGCACCCTGCAAATAACTGCGGTCGTCGCCCTCGCGCACGGCGGTGAGCTTGCGCTCGGTAAAGGCGAACGGAACGTCGAGAAAGAGCGACAAATCGGGGCGCGGCAAGGCATTGCGCCCGAACTCAAGGTCGAGAATCCATCGGGCCAGCCGACGGCGCCCGTCGCCCTGAGGCAGCTTGGCGCACTGGTACCCCACGTTCGAGAAGACGTAACGGTCGAGAATAACGGCCTTGCCCGCGGCGATCCACTCCCGAATCTGCGGCGCGGCGTCGGCCCGGTCGCCCGCGAAGAGCAGCGCCACCAGATAAGGATCGACCTGCCCGGCACTGCCGAACTCGCCCCGCAGAAAACGGGCTATCAGCTCGCCGTAGACGGGCGCGTCGAAACGCGGGAAATGGATATAGGCGCTTTCGACGCCCTGCCGTGCGAAAAAGTCGCGCAAAAGAGCTATCTGCGTCGACTTGCCGGCGCCGTCCAGACCTTCGAGAACGATAAACATAGGGGATTCTTCCTTTATTATATATAAGGTATATCAGGTCAGCGCAGCATCCGCACGGCGCGCCGCACCCCGTCGGCCAAGGCATCGACTTCGGCGAGGGTGTTGTAGAGGGCCAACGACGCGCGGCACATGCCGGTGACGCCGAAATGGTCCATGACGGGCTCGGCGCAATGCTGGCCCGTGCGCACGGCGATGCCGAGCTTGTCGAGGATCATCCCCATGTCGTAGGGATGCACCCCCTCGACGTTGAACGAGACGATGGCGCATTTGCCGGGCGCGCTGCCGTAGATACGCAGACCGTCGATTTCGCGCAGGCGCGCTTCGGCGTGTCGCAGCAAGGCGCTTTCGTGGGCTTCGATTTCGGCCGGGTCGAACCGCTGCATGAACGCCACGGCCTCGCCCAACCCGATGGCGCCGATGAAATTGGCCGTGCCGGCCTCGAACTTAAGCGGCACGGGAGCGAACGTGGTGCGGGCGAAAGTCACCCGGTCGACCATGTCGCCGCCCCCCATGAACGGGGGCATGGATTCGAGCAGGGCCCGCTTGCCGTAGAGCACGCCGATGCCGGTAGGTCCGTAGAGCTTGTGGCCGGAAAAAGCATAGAAATCGCAGTCCAGCGCCCGGACGTCGACCCCGCCGTGGACGGCCCCCTGGCACCCGTCGACCACGACGATAGCCCCGGCAGCATGCGCCGCGTCGACCACGGGCCGCAGGTCGGGCCGGGTGCCCAATGTGTTGGATGCCTGCGTAACGGCGACAGCACGGGTTCGGCTGTCGATAAGCGACGGCAGGAGGTCGGTTCTTAACGCACCCTCGTCGTCGAACGGCAGGACCCGGATTTCGGCCCCCTTGCGCTCGGCGAGCAGCTGCCACGGAACGATGTTGGAATGGTGCTCCAACTCGCTGACGACGATGTTGTCGCCCGGCCCGACGAACTTGTCGCCCCATGCGTAAGCCACGGTATTGAGCGACGCGGTGGCACCCGAAGTGAAGATGATTTCCTCCTTCTCGGCGGCACCGAGCCACCCTGCAATGCGGGAGCGGGCACCCTCGTAAAACTCGGTCATCTCCTCCGAGAGGAAATGGACACCGCGGTGGATGTTGGCGTTCTGCTCCCGCATGAGCCGGTCGACGGTGTCAAGCACCTGCAACGGCTTCTGCGCCGTCGCGCCGCTGTCCAGATAGACGAGCGGCTTGCCGTAGACCTCGCGGCCGAGCACCGGGAACTCCCGGCGTATGTCGTCGACGCTGAACATGGCTACATGGTTTCCATTTTACGGGCGACGGCCTCCATGAGCACCTCGCCCAACTCGCCGATTCCGCAACGGCGCACGACGTCGCCTGCGAAACCCTCTATCTGCAACCGCCGCGCCTGCGCCAGGCTCAATCCGCGTTGCCGCATGTAGAGAATGGCTTCGGCATCCATCTGCCCCACCGTGGCGCCGTGCGAACACTTGACGTCGTCGGCATAGATTTCAAGCTGGGGCTTGGCATCGATGCGGGCCGTTTCGCTCAACAAGATATTGCGGCTCTGCTGGCGGGCATCGGTCCGCTGGGCATCGGGAGCAACGTAGACCAGCCCCCGGAACTCGCCGACGGCATTGCCGCCTGCGATACCCTTCATGAGCGAATCGCTCGTGCAGTCCGGCACGTTGTGCGCCGTGCGCAGCTCCATGACGCAATGCTCGCTCTCGGCGGCGAGAAAAAGCCCGCCCACCCTGCTGGCGGCATGCGCACCGTCGAGGTCTATCCGATAGGAAACGTTGGCGCCGGCCAGCTGTACGGCTGTCAGGCAACACGAACTGTCGGCCGCCTGGACCGTCCGGACCTCGGCGAAAGCCTCGCCCAGAAAGACCTCGGTGACCTCCAACTGCGCCCCGCGCTCCAACAGGAAAGAGAGCGACGAAGCCAACGGCTTTTCGTGCACGACGACGAGCCGCGCCGAAACCCCGGCAGCGACCTCGACGCGCAACTTCGCGGAATCGACGGCGACGAAAGGCTGCACTGCGTCGGAATCGTCCCCGATGCGGAGCCGTTCGCTCCCGACGGACCGGAACCCGCTGAGAATATCGGTAAGGGCGGCCATTACTCCTTATACTCGTTTATCAACCAGTCGTAACCCTCCTTTTCGAGCTTGAGGGCCAACGTCTTGTCGCCTGAGTGGATAATGCGGCCCTTATAGAGGACATGCACCACGTCGGGGACGATATAATCCAACAGCCGCTGATAATGGGTGATGACCACCGTGGCGTTCTGCGGCGTATGCAGCTTGGTGACGCCCGTAGCGACGATACGCAGAGCGTCGATGTCGAGCCCCGAATCGGTCTCGTCGAGGATGGCCAGCTTGGGGTCAAGCATGGCCATCTGGAAAATCTCGTTCTTCTTCTTCTCGCCGCCCGAGAACCCCTCGTTGACGGCGCGCGAGGTGAGCTTGGCATCCAACTCGACAACTGCGCTTTTCTCTCGCATGAGCTTGAGGAACTCCGCAGCCGACAAAGGCTCCTGGCCGCGGAACTTGCGCTGCTCGTTGACGGCCAGCTTCATGAAATTGGCCATGGTGACGCCGGGAATCTCGACGGGATACTGGAACCCGAGGAACAATCCTGCACGGGCACGATCCTCGATGGACATAGCCAGCAAATCCTGCCCCAAGAAAGTAGCGTAACCTTCCGTGACGGTAAACTTTTCATTACCGGCCAACACCGACGCCAAAGTAGACTTACCCGAACCATTAGGCCCCATGATGGCATGCACCTCGCCGGCCTTGACCTCGAAGTCGATGCCCCGCAAAATCTCCTTGCCGTCGACCGACGCATGTAAATTCTTAATGCTCAACATATCTTTTTTGCCAATTTCTTACATTTCATTATCTCCCGCGGCGTCAGCCCGCCCTGCTTGCGGCAACCGCCCTTGGCCAGGGTGCCGACCACCTTGTAGCCGCTCCACTTGAGAATCTCGCGCACGGAACGGAACACACCGCCGGTCTGGCCGAACCAAACGTTGAACGGCCACACCGTATTGCAGGCAGAGACCACGACGGCCCGTTTGCCCCGGTGCAACGGCACGGGTATTCCGTTCTCCCGCTCGCCCATCATCACATAGACCACCCGGTCGAACAACACTTTCAATTCGCCCGTCATATTACCCCAATAACAAGGCGATCCGACGACGAGCGCGTCGGCATCGCGCAACAATTCGGCAACACGGTGCGCATCGTCTTCCGGGAGCACGCAGCGTCCGAGCGTGCGGCAGCGCATGCACCCCGTGCAAGGCTTTACCTGCAAGTCGTGGACGAAGAACTCCTCGGCCCGGCACTGCTCCGGCAGATGGGCCGCAACATGCCCCAGCATCTGCGACACCACGCCCCCGCGGCGCGGGCTTCCGTTCAACACGACGATTTTCATCTCCGAGTCCCGCATCATCCTACCGAACCCTCCAGACTGAGAGCCAACAATTTCTGCGCCTCGACGGCGAACTCCATGGGCAGCTTGGCCAACACCTCGCGGGCATAGCCGTTGACGATAAGCCCGACGGCATCCTCGGTCGAGAGCCCGCGCTGGTTGCAATAGAACAACTGGTCGTCGGAAATCTTCGAGGTGGTGGCCTCGTGCTCGACGACCGCCGAACGGTTGCGGCAGTCGATTTCGGGGAACGTGTGCGCCCCGCACCTGTCGCCGATGAGCAGCGAATCGCACTGCGAATAATTGCGCGCCCCCTCGGCCCCCTTGCCCACGCGGACGAGTCCGCGGTAGGAATTCTCGCTGCGCCCGGCCGAAATGCCCTTGGAGACGATGCGGCTGCGGGTATTGCGCCCTATGTGAATCATCTTGGTACCGGTGTCGGCCTGCTGACGGTTGTTGGTCATGGCGACGGAGTAGAACTCGCCGACGGAATTGTCGCCCGCGAGGATGCAGCTCGGATATTTCCACGTAATGGCCGAACCGGTTTCGACCTGCGTCCACGAAAGACGCGCGTTCTCGCGGCAGATGCCACGCTTGGTGACGAAGTTATAGATGCCGCCGCGGCCCTCGCGGTCGCCGGGATACCAGTTCTGGACGGTGGAATACTTCACCTCGGCGTTCTTCTCGACGACGATTTCGACCACCGCGGCGTGCAGCTGGTTCTCGTCGCGCTGCGGAGCCGTGCAGCCCTCCAGATAACTGACGTAGGCCCCCTCGTCAGCGACGATGAGCGTGCGCTCGAACTGCCCGGTGCCGGCCGCATTGATACGAAAATAGGTGGAGAGCTCCATGGGACACCGCACCCCCTTGGGAATGTAGCAGAACGACCCGTCGGAGAAGACGGCGGCATTGAGCGCAGCGTAGAAATTATCGGTATAGGGCACGACGCTCCCGAGGTACTTGCGCACCAGGTCGGGATAATCGCGCAGCGCCTCGGAGATCGAACAGAAGACGATGCCCATCCCGGCGAGGGTCTCCTTGAAAGTGGTCTTCACCGAAACGGAATCCATGACGGCGTCGACGGCGACGCCCGCGAGCGCCATCTGCTCCTCTAAGGGAATACCCAGCTTGTCGAACGTGCGCTTCAGCTCGGGATCGACCTCGTCCATCGACTCCAACTGCTTCTTGGGCTTGGGAGCCGCATAGTAGATAATATCCTGGAAATCTATTTGGGGTATGGTCAGGTGGGCCCACGTGGGAGGCTCGAGCGTAAGCCAATGACGGAAAGCCGCCACGCGCCGCTCGGTCATCCACTCCGGCTCGCCTTTCTTGGCGGAAATCAGGCGCACGACCTCCTCGTCCAACCCTTTCCGGATCAGCTCGGTGTCGATCTGCGTGGTGAAGCCGTACTTGTACTCCTGCCCGCCGATATGCTCCAGCAACTCTTTTTCGTTTTCTGCCATAGCTACGGAATAACATGCAAAGGTACGAAATGAATTCGCAATTTCATAATAAGGCCGAGCAAATCTGCGGCCGGAACGACGCACGGCCGAAACGGAATTGCGCCCCGGCGACAGCCGAAAACGGAACCCCGTCCGACGATACCATATAATATATAGGTGCGGCCCTTTCGGAGCGCCGTTAAAAAGTCCCGGTTTTACGTCAAAAAATCCAATATCCGGGCCGGAGCGATAAATAATTTTGTACAGCTGAAAGGCTCCCGGGCCGAGGGCGAAACCGAACCAACCAGGCGCCGCCCGAACTTCTGCGACTCTCCGGACGAAACACGAAACAAACAAATAACCTATTAGGAATCTATGAAAAAACTGATCGAACGGCTCTTCGGAGCCTGCATGCTGGCCCTGCTGGCAGGGTGCGGCTCGGACGGGACCGACCCCATGAACGGAGGAACCCCGCTTGCGGCCCCGTCCCCGGTAGTCACGGTAGACGGCGACACGGCGACGGTACGCTGGAGCGCTGTGGAAAACGCCCACCAATATGGCTGGGAAGTGAAAAACGACGCTGACGAAACGGTCGAAACCGGCACCGTCTTCGCCGCGGCCTACTCGTTCACGATGAAGGAGGAGACGCTCTACTCGGTCCGCGTCATGTCGAAAGCACGCCCCAACTCGGAATTCAAGGATTCGGAGTGGTCGGAGTATGTGACCGCATCGAGCAACATGCTCCCGGCCCCGAAACCCGCCGTAGACACGAAAACACTGACCGACACCTCGGCGACGCTCGAATGGCAGGAGGTCGAGGGAGCGGGCAGCTACAAGTACCAACTGGCCGACAAGAGCGGCGAAATCATCAAGGAAGGCTCGGAAACGGCCCTGAGCGTCACGTTCGACGACCTGGCCGAAGGCACCGAATACCGCTTCCGGGCGATGACCGTCTCGAAAGAAACGGGCAAGACCGACTCGCCGTGGTCGGCATACGTGAGCTTCAAGACCCGGGCGCACGAAAAACTGGCCACCCCGACGGCGACCGTGAGCAACCGCACGGCGGTATCGGCCACCGTCAACTGGCCCAACATCGCGAAAGCGAAGAAATACGCCTACAAACTTTACGAAGCAACGGTAGAGAGCACCCCCGTGAAAGAGGGCGAAACTACCGAGACGAACGTGACCTTGGGCGAACTGAAAGAACTGACCGACTACTATTTCACGCTTCGTGCCGTAGCGGACGAAACAGACCCCTACATGAGCGATTCCGACGAATCGGCACCGGTCAAGTTCCGTACCAAGTCGTCGGCAGCCATCGGCTTTGACGCCGAACTGCCCGAACACGAACAGGACGGGATAATCCGCGCGTTCCCCGGAGCCGAGGGCGCGGGCATGTTCACCACGGGCGGCCGCGGCGGACAGGTAATCCACGTCACGAACCTGAACGACAGCGGCGCAGGCTCGCTGCGTGCGGCGGTCGAACAAGCAGGGCGCCGAACCATCGTCTTCGACGTAGCGGGAACCATCGAACTGGCCAAGACGCTGAAAATCCAGAACGGCGACGTGACCATCGCGGGCCAGACGGCGCCGGGCGACGGTATCTGTCTGAAGAACTACGAGCTGAACATTGCCGCCGACAACGTGATTATCCGCTATCTGCGTATCCGCCCGGGCGACAAGGCCGGGAACGACGGTCTGGACGCCATCGGAGCCCGCGACATGCAGAACATCATCATCGACCACTGCTCGATGTCGTGGTCGACCGACGAATGCGCCTCGTTCTATGTGAACAAGAACATGACCATGCAATGGTGCATGATGTACGAATCGCTCCGCAACGGCAAGCACGGCAAAGGCTCGCACGGCTACGGAGGCATCTGGGGCGGTGCTCCGGCGTCGTTCCACCACAACATTCTGGCCCACCACGATTCGCGCAACCCGCGTTTCGACGGCCCGGAACAATACGGCGACCAGGAACAGGGACGCGAGAACTCCAAGAAGAAAGGCATCACGTCCGACAAACGTCTGGTGGACTTCCGCAACAACGTAGTCTACAACTTCTGCAACTTCCCGGGATACGGCGGCGTAGGCATCAAGATGAACTACATCGGCAACTACTACAAATGGGGCCCCGCTTCGTACAAAGGAACCGGCCCGAGCTACAAGAACGGCGTAGAAAGCGCAAGCAAGGCATGCCAGCGTCTGTGGTTCTTCTACGCGGACGTCTACTATGACGGAAACGGGTTGGCAACGCCCGTAACGGGAGCTCCGCACCTCTATCTTGAGAATAACAACAAGTTCGACACCACCGTCGGCGACGCATCCAAAGGCCAAACGCTGACCGCCGACAACAAAAAGGCGATGGACATCAACACGAAACATCCGGCCTCCACCGACCTGAACCAGTTCGTCTACAACAGCAGCGCCTACCCGGTGGAAGCTGACGGCAAGGCTTGCAGCGTGACGACCCACACGGCCGACGAAGCATTCAACCTGATGATGCAGTACTGCGGTGCTTCGCTCCGGCAGGATGAAGCCGATGCACGAGTACTGACCGACGTAAAGAACGGCACGGGCACTTCGGGCGAAGGCACAACGACGACCAACGCCAACGGACTGAAGAGAAGCTGGTACGGTCTGATCGACACGCCCGACGACAAGGGAGGCTATCCGACGCTGACGGCTACCCAAGAAGAGATAGACCGCATCAAGGACACCGACGGCGACGGCATACCGGACTACTATGAAGACCTGTTCGGTCTGGACAGCGACAACAAGGCCGACGGCAACGAAAAGACGCTCGACCCGCAAGGTCTCTACACCAATCTGGAAATCTACCTCCACTACCTGGTGAAAGACATCACCAAAGCGCAGACTGCGACAGGCACCTACGCCGAAATCAAGTAAGAACCGGGGCCGGCATCGGCAAAGACAAATTAAATAAATGTCTTTACCGATGCCGCGGCCTGTTTTTAGCCGCCGAAACGAAGTTAAGGGCTAAAAACGAACGAGATACGCACCGTCCGGCTACTCTGTCCGGCCGACGGAGTATCCGTCTGTCATGGCAGGGCTGACAAAATCTACCAGACAATTGATAAAATTTACCTGCCCGCCGGAACCGGAAT
Organism: Alistipes muris; assembly: GCF_943193205.1. Taxonomy (GTDB): domain Bacteria; phylum Bacteroidota; class Bacteroidia; order Bacteroidales; family Rikenellaceae; genus Alistipes; species Alistipes muris. The sequence continues at coordinate 62,560 of NZ_CALPDD010000009.1, read as the reverse complement.
CCTTAATTTCGTTAACCGAAACCCGACGAATTGATAAAAATTTCCCAAAACTCTAACTAAAAACTTCTGACTATGACAGAGAAATTCTACTCTTTCACCAAGACGGCGGCACTACGCTTGGCGCTCGTTTTGGCGTTCGTTTCTTTGGCGGCAGGGAGCGCTTCGGCCCAAAGCCGGACCGTCACCGGCACCGTCAAGGATTCCATGGGGCCCGTGCTGGCCGCATCGGTCGTGGTGGAAGGGACGACGCTCGGTGTGAGTACCGACCTGAACGGCAAGTTCCGGATCGAAGTCCCGGCCTCGGCCAAGCAGCTCCGGGTGAGCTTCATCGGCTATGACGACAGCTATGTGACGCTCCAACCCTCGCAGACCGACTACGAAGTGACCCTCTCGGAAAGCTCGAACCAGCTGGACGACGTGGTGGTGGTAGGCTATGCCACCGTGAAACGCCGCGACGTAGTGGGTTCGGTATCGTCCATCAACAGCGAAGCGCTGACCCAGATGCCGGTAGCCTCGGTGAGCGAAGCCATGTCGGGTCGTATGGCCGGTGTGCAGGTGACCGCAACCGAGGGCGACCCCGATGCCGACGTCCGCATCCGTGTACGCGGTACGGGCTCCATCACGCAGGACAGCTCGCCCCTCTACATTGTCGACGGATTCCCGGTGGAGAGCATCTCGGACATCCCGGCTTCGGACATCCAGTCCATCGACGTGCTGAAAGACGCTTTCTCGACGGCCATCTACGGTTCGCGCGGTGCCAACGGTGTAATCATCGTCACGACCAAGAGCGGCGAATCGGGCCGCATAACGGTCAACTACAACATCTACGGCGGTGTGAAAAACATGGCCAACAAGGATGCGCTGGTTCCGCAGAACACCTATGACTTCGTGCGCACGCAATACGAATATTCGGTACTCAAAGGCAACACGAAGAGCTACTACACGCCCAACTACGGCACCTGGGAAGACATGGACCTCTACCGCAACATGCCGGCCAACGACTGGGTGGAACAGGTGTTCGGCCGCACGGGTACGGTATTCGATCACAACCTTTCGGTATCGGGCAACGGCGACAAATACAAGTGGACGGCCAGCTACTCGCACCACGACGAGAAGACCATCATGATCGGCTCGGACTACAAACGCAACAACCTCAGCTTCAAAGGCCAGTTCAAACCCGTGAAGCGTGTGTCCATCGACGTGAACGTGCGCTATTCGGATGTTCATGTGACGGGCTCGGGCGCCAACGGTCTCAACGACCGCGGCTCGCAGTCGGGCAACTCGCGACTGAAGAACGCCATTGTCTACTCGCCGATTCCGCGCTATGCGGCCATCATTGAAGAAGACAACCCCGACGACTACAGCAACTACGTACATCCCATCCAGGCCGTCCGCGAAAACGATTCGCGCTACAACCGCACGACGTGGAACGCCAACGCCGCCTTCCAATGGGAAATCATCGACAACCTGCGTCTGCGCATCGAAGCCGGTCTGGACGACTACAAACAAGTCAAGGACCGCTTCTACGGCATTTCGTCCTACGCATCGCGCTACGCGTCGGCGGGCTATCAGAACAAGCCGCTGGCCGAGTGGGAAGGCATCTACCGCGATAAAATCCGCAACACCAACACCTTGCAGTACGACTTCAAGAAACTGCTGCCCAAGGACCACAATCTGAACTTGCTGGTCGGCATGGAGTATCTCCGCACGAGCCAGAACACGATGAACACCGTAGTCGAGGGTCTGCCCGACTTCTTCGACTCGAACATGGCCTGGAAATTCATGGCCTCGGGCGAGCACCCGCTGTCGGTAGCCAACAAATACGCCAACGACGACATTCTTTTCTCGTTCTTCGGCCGCGCGAACTACGACTACAAAGGCAAATATATGGTATCGGCCACGATGCGTGCCGACGGCTCGTCGAAGTTCGCCAAGGGCAACCAATGGGGCTATTTCCCCTCGGTAGCCGCTTCGTGGCGTCTCTCGGGCGAGGAATGGCTCAAGAACGCAACGTGGATCGACAACCTCAAAATCCGTTACAGCTTCGGTACGGCCGGCAACAACAACATCCCCTCGGGTCAGACCCAGACGCTTTTCAGCGCATCGCAGACCTCGTGGATTTCGCAAGGTTCGGTCATCTGGTCCAACGGCACGACGATGTCGAATCCCGACCTGAAGTGGGAGACGACCTACTCGCACAACATCGGTATCGACTTCGGATTCTGGAACAGCCGTCTGACCGGTAGCGTCGAACTCTACCAATCGAACACCAAGGACCTGCTGATCAAGTTCCCCGTCACGGGCGGCTACTCGGAACAATACCGCAACCTCGGTGAGGTGCAGAACCGCGGTATCGAAGTAACGCTGGGCGCCGCGCTGGTCCGCAAGGAGAAGTGGGGCATCAACTTCGACGCCAACATCTCGTTCAACAAGAACGAAGTAGTCGACCTGGGCGGTCTGGACCAGATCACCGCCTCGGCAGGTATGTTCTCGACCGAAATCGGCTACGATTACATCGTAAAGAAAGGCCGTCCGCTGGGCGACATCTACGGCTATGTCAACCAAGGCATGTACACCGTCGACGACTTCGACTACGACGGCAAGACCTGGACCCTGAAAGAAGGTATCGCCAGCAGCGAAGACATCCTCGGCAAAGACTACGGCCTGCGTCCGGGTGCGCCCCGTCTGGCCAAGGTGAGCGACGACGACCCCACGAAGATTACGACCAACGACATCACGCGCATCGGCAACACGCAGCCGCTCTTCACCGGCGGTTTCTCGCTGACGGCCTATGCCTACGGCTTCGACGTTGCCGCCAACTTCACCTATTCCTACGGCAACGAAATCTACAACGCCAACAAAATCGAATTCTCGACCACGAAGACCACGCAGGGTCAGAACGTACTGAACACCATGGCGCCCTCCAACCGCTGGACCAACATCGACTGGGCGACGGGCGAACTGGTGAACGACCCCGCCCTGCTGGCACAGATGAACGCAGGCAAAACCATGTGGACCCCCTACTCGACCAAACGCGTCGCTCAGAGCTGGGCCATCGAAGACGGTTCGTTCCTGCGTCTGGCGTCGCTGACGATCGGCTACACCGTTCCGGAACACCTGACCCGCAAAATCCGGCTGACCCGCGTACGCGTATACGCAACGGGCACCAACCTCTTCTGCCTGACCCCCTACACGGGCTACGACCCCGAGGTCGACACGCGCCGTGCGACCCCGCTGACCCCCGGCGTCGACTACTCGGCGTTCCCGAAGAGCCGCTCGTGGGTATTCGGTCTCAACCTCTCGTTCTAAAAGCCTGAAAAACTTCAAGAAGACATACCTATATGAAAAAGATATTATACAGCATTTCCACGCTCTTGCTGATGGGAGGTTTGGCGACCTCGTGTCTGAACGACATACTGGAAGTCGAAACGCAGTCGTCGTTCGACGCCTCCAAGGTATTCGCCAACTACACCACGGCCGAATACACGGTACTCGGCATCAGCGAAATCTTCGCCCACACCAACTCCTACAACGCCCGTCTGAACCACATGTACGGCTACAACACCGACATCGAGCTCAAAACGGGGTCGACGGCTTCGGGCGCCAAAGTCGACGAACGCAACCTCGCCGAATACGATACAAAGACCGATAACAGTTCGTTGAACACCACCAACAACGGTTATAACGAGATCATGATCGGTATCGAGCGCGCCAACCTTGCCATCCAGGGACTGAAGCAGTACGGCAACGTCGCCCACAACCGCGACATGGCCTATCTGCTGGGCGAATCGCTCACCTACCGTGCGTTCTTCTACTACGAACTTATCAAGATGTGGGGCGAAGTGCCTCTGCACCTCGAACCGCTGACTTCCGCCACGCTCTACGACCCCAAGGCCGAGCGCGACGACCTCTACAAGGCCATGCTGGCCGACCTCGAGGAAGCCATCCCCATGCTCTACTGGCCTTATGAAGCAACGCAGACCATGCGTACCGACCGCATCAACAAGGCTTTCGCCAAAGGTCTCTACGCCCGTATCGCACTCAACGCCGCAGGTTACGCATGGCGTCCCGACGACGGCAAGACCGGAACCGGCAACTTCGGTTCACTGCGTCTCTCGACCAAGCAGGAAATGTCCAAGGCCGAACTCTATCCCAAGGCGCTGCGGCACCTGGAGGACGTCATCGGCAGCGGCTCGCTGGCTCTCGAATCCGACTTCGAGCAGCTGTGGCACAAATTCAACGACTTCTCGCACGTGAGCGGCTCCCGCGAAGTGATTTACGTGCAGCCGTTCGGCGATGCCCGCGGCCGCTGGAACTACGCCCACGCCTACCCCCACACCGCCAACTCGCCTTTCATCGGCGACAAGTCGTCGAAAGGCGGCCAGACGGGCCCCAACCCCACGCTGTGGTGGAAATACGAGAAACAGGACACCCGCCGCGACATCACCTGCGTGCCCATGCGCTGGAACCAGGACGTCGAGAACGAAGACGGAACCAAAGGCGGCTGGGAGATGCGCAACGCCACGAGCTTCTATTGGGGCAAGTATCGCTACGAATGGATGAACAACTATCCGGGCGGTACGGGCGACGGCTGCAAACCCATCGTCATGCGCTATGCCGACATCTATCTTATGGCCGCCGAACTGGCTGCCTGGGAAGGTGACCTGAGCCGGGCTCAACGCTACCTCAAGGAAGTCCGCAAACGTGCCTACAAAGGCAACGAAGGCATGGTCGACGCCTATGTCGACGCGCTGACCATCGGTTCGGCCGCCAGCAGCGATGACGCCGCCATCAACGACTGCAAGACCGAAGGCACCATCATGAAAGCCATCATCGACGAGCGCGCGCTGGAATTCGCAGGCGAGTTCCTCCGCAAACAGGACCTCATCCGCTGGGGCCTGCTCAAAATCAAGCTGGACGAAGCCAAGAACGACCTGAAAGACCTGGCCTACATGCGCGGAGCCTATGCTGACTACGCCAAGCTGACCGAACCCAAGGATTTCAAGGACAAGAGCGGCAAAAACGTGCTGACCACGTTCCCGACCTACTATGCTTTCTGGCGTCAAAAAGGACAGGGCATCGAAATCTTCGGCCTGGAAAAGGACGAAATCGCCAAGACCCCCGCGGACTACAACAGCGAAGCGGACAACGGCGGCTGGAACCGGATCGACTTCCTTTCGCAGGGCGTCTTCTGCCAGGCGGATCCGTCACTCTGGGAAGCCGAAACTTCCTACCGCTGGATGTACTTCTACTTCAACGACTACGACGACCCCTATCCGCGTTCGACGTGGCCTCTGTTCGCCCACAACCTCAGCAATGCGCAGGGCTCGCTGGTCAACGACTTCGGTTACCCGCAGAAATAAATCGGTTAAGCATCATACAGTACAATTATGAAAAAGATATTCAGAAATCTGAAATTCGGGCTCATGCTCTGCGCGGGTGCGTTCGCCGCTTCCTGCTCGGACGTCGATGAAGCCATGAACGAGATTCCGTACACCCGCGTGCTGACCCCGCTGAACTTCGAGGCGGACGTCGACGCTGCGGTCGGCACGGACATCAAATTCTCGTGGAGCGCCGTGTCGAACGCCGACGCCTACATTCTGGAACTCTTCGAGGCCGTTCCCACCATCAAAGAAGAAGACGGCAAGGAAGTCGAGATATACGAAATGCCCGAAAACTTCGATTCGAGCAACGCCTACCAAACCGTCGAAGTGGCCAAGGACGGCGTGCCTTTCACGGTCAAGAACCTGGCTGTCGACAAGACATTCTGGGCACGTGTGCAGGGCGTCAGCGCCAAAATCGAGAGCTCGCGCTGGGCTTATCTGGTCGAAGCCGTTTCGACGTCGGCCGTCCGCTCGGCACTCAACCCCAAAGCCAAGGAACGTACCGAAACGACGGTGACCGTGCAGTGGGACCAGAATGCCAAAGACCCGAAAGACCTGACCTCCATCCGCTACGAGCTGGTGGTTCCGGTCGAGGGTGCTACGGCTACGGTCATGCCGCTCAGCGACGAACAGATCAGCGCCTGCGAAGCCAAAATCGAAAACCTCGAACCCGGCACCAACTACAAGTTCACGCTGCTGTTCGGCAAGTCGGGTTCGCGCGGCCACTTCACGGCCTATACCCGTCCCAGCACCGAGGGAACTACGAAAATCGCGAACAGCGCCGATTTCGCCGCAGCCATTACGGGTGCGACAGCCGATCTGAAACTCCTGCTTGCCTACAACGGAGGCGAAGCATACGACCTGACCAGCAGCATGACCAAACCGGCAGACAGCCCGGAATTCGACCCCTATACGTTCGCTTACGGGCTGGAAATCTACGGCGAATCGAGCCCCGAGGGAGCGAAACCCGTAGTGAAAGGTTCGTTCAAGGTGACCGGCGAAAATACGAACATCCATTTTGAAGATGTGCTGATCGACGGCGGCAACGAATGCGGCTACTTCATAACTACGGGCGCGACGCTCGGCAATGCCGAATTCATCAACTGCGAATTCACGGGCTTCACCAAGGGCCTTTGGAGCGGAGCCGACAAGTTCAACGTCGAAAACCTGATTTATGACGGCATCTATGCCCACGACATCAACCCCATCGGCTCGGCCGGCGGCGACTTCATCGACCTGCGTATCAAGGCCGGCAGCAAATACGGCACGATAGAGATCAAGAATTCCACGTTCTACGCATGCGCCCGCACGTTCCTCCGCTGCCGCGAGGGCGGTTCGGTCGGCACGGTCAACATTGCCAACTGCACGTTCAACCAGGTTACGGCGACAATCAGCTCGTCGAACAACTCCGGCATTTTCGAGTTGCAGAAATTCACGCCTGCGGCCGTCAATCTGACCAAGTGCGTTTTCCTCAACGAAAACCACCCCAACGAAGTGCCCGAGCAGGACGGCAAGCAATGGGTCAAACTGACCGGCACCAAGGACACGAATATCGCCCCCATTTGCGCAGGCAACTATTTCTATAATGTCGGCACCACGGACAAGAACGGGAAAAATTTCTTCCTCAACCAAAAGTCCAAAGACCTGAACGGCCAGGCGCTTACCCAGGAACTGGCTTTGGCCGAGGGAGGTATGATGCTTACAGAAGACCCCTGCACCAACTCCATCGCAGGCAAGCTGTATCTGAAAAACGGTGCCATCGCCGCCAACAAGGCGGGCGACCCGCGCTGGTGGAACGCATCGGCACCCGTAGTGGTACGTCCGACCGAACTGGAACCCATCGCCGAAGCTGCCGCCTGGGACTTCACCGACAAGACCAAGTTCGACACCGAAACGGTCGAAAACCAAACGATTATCGAGAACATCCGTATCTACGGCCCTGCCGAAATCGTCATGAGCACGGGTATCTCTTTCGCCCAGGCTGCGACCATCACCAACAAGGGCGTACCGACCGCCAGCGCATTCGAGTTCAAGGCCGACGGGTACGGGTCCATCGAAATGACCGCACAGGGCAAGAGCGTCACCTCGACGGTTCAGATCGTTGCAGGCGGCGACACCTACTCGATTATCGCCGACGGCAAACCCCACAAGGTAGTATTGGGCGACCTCGTCGGTGTAAACAGCATCTACGTACTGCCCGGCTCGGACAACACGTCGTTCACCCGTATCGCCTGGACCAAGGACACCACCCCGGAGAATACGGTCACAGCACTGGCTACCCCTGTGCTGACGCTTAATGAAACCAGCATCGACGAGGGAACCCAGCAGGCTGTTACCGCAATCTGGGAACGCAATGCCCACGCCGAAAAATACACCGTAACGTTCAACGGCACGACGACGGAGGTCACCGAACCCGCGTTTGAAATTCCTGCCGCAACGATTGCCGCGCTGGCCGCCGGCGAATACACGATTTCGGTAGTAGCCCAGCCGACCTCCACTTCGACCAAGTACGCGCCGTCCGAAGCGGGCGAAGCCAAGTTCAAGATTAAAAAGGTTATCGCAGGCGGTCTGGTTTCGCTCAAATGGAACTTCGACGACGAAGCATTCGCAGATGCCAAGGCGGTCATCGGAACGACCGACAACAAGGCCGCAGACACCTATTTCAACGGCCTGCATATCGAATCGCTGGGCGGCACGCTGAAAGTTGAAAACCGCGGAGACGACGGCTGGTTCCTGCGTACCGGCGGTGGCGGCAAAATAAACTCGCGCCGTGTATCGTTCGTGGTACCGAAAACCGGACCGGGCACGCTGAAAGTAACCGGAGCGAACCCGAGCGGAAGCACGACCGATGAAACCGAGCTCACCATAACCGCAAATATCAACAAAGGAGAGAAGATTCTGACCGGCAAACTCGTCGGCAAAGGCATCAAGGAAGTCGTCATCTTCGACGGAGAGGAACTCAAAGCCAACGATGTAGTCTACATCTACACGAGCGGCGGTATTCGCTACAAGCAATTTGAATATACCTATGTCGATCCGGATGCCGGCCCGACGCAGAAAGAACTCGTATGGGACTGAGACGACCCGAGCTTCACCGCAATCGGCGACAAGATGGGCTCCGATGGCTCGCTTACTGAAACGATTTCCGATTTGGTATGGAACGGGCTCACGATTCTGACCGGCTCCAAGACCAAATACGGAACAGCCTCCGTCAACGGAGAATCCCAAAAATTCATCCAATGGGGCGGCGGCAAGGCCAACGGCGACCGGTCGTGCTACTTTACGGCTCCCGCCTCGGGTAAGCTGACGGTTGTGGCATCGAATACCGGTTCTTCCGAAGATGCGACCCGCCTGGTAAGCGTTACCGTCAACGGCGAAACCTTCACCCAGGTCGGCGGCACGTCGTCGAACGCACCTACGACCTGCGAATTCGAGATAGAGGTCAGCGGAGCAACTCCGGTTTATGTTTATCCTTCGGGCAACGGACTGCGTTTCTTCAGCATCAAATATACGTATTACGAATAAATCCGTATCCGTAAAACCGTTTTGCAAAAACGGGCTGCCGATTTCGGCAGCCCGTTTTTCCGTTATTATTCGGCTTCTGCGTGCTCTCTGAAAGGGTTTCAAACCGAAGAATCCCGCAAACCTTTCAATGAATCGCAAATAAAAGCGATGCCGATAGCTGAAAAAGACCGATATGTTTTCTATCTTTGACTTCGTCGAAGATACTCCGTCTCGGCATAATCATACTGCGTTTGCTTCTGCACTCGACTTTTCGTATCTTTGTATTAAGTAGGATTACAGACTTTAGTACCATGAAGAAATCTTTAGCCCTATTGTTCCTTGCAATGCTGGCCGTGGCCTGCGGCGGTCAGAGACATATCAAACAACAGCTGGACCGCGCAGACGCGCTGATGATCGACCATCCGGACAGCGCACTGGAGATTCTCAACTCGATGGACCGCCGGGCCCTCGCAACACCCGAAAAGAAAGCCCGCCATGCGCTGCTGCTGTCGCAGGCTCTCGACAAAAACTATATCGACGTAGACAACGATTCGCTTGTCGACCAAGCAGTTCGCTACTACTCGCGCCGCGGCAACGACATCGAACGGGCGAAAGCCCACTACTATTACGCAGTAGTCAAAGGCAATGCCGCCGAATCGGGAACAGCCATCAAGGCGCTGCTTATGGCACGCGAACACGTCGTCAAAACCGACGATGACCGGATGAAGGCGCTGATTTACACCTATCTCGGCAACCTCTACTACGAACAATTCTGCTTCAGCGATGCCGCGACGGCCTATTCCGAAGCCGTCGACGCTTTCAAGAATACCGGACAAACATTCTACCTGCTCTACGCCATGCGGCGGAAAGGCGTTTCGCTCAGCCTTATCGACAAAAAGCCCGAAGCACTCGCTTGTTTGTCCGAAGCCAAAGAAATCGCTATCCAGGCTAATGATGTTAGTTCACTATTAGGTATCATGTCATCCTTAGGAGGAGTACAAATGCTATCAGACAGCGTAACCTCGTCATCCTACAAACATGATTTATTCAAACTATATGAGAAATATACCGATGGGAAAATTCCGTTCAACCATTATCCCACAGTCGGTTATACTTATTTTCTGGAGAAAAATCTTGATTCGGCCCGTTGGTATTATCACAATTATTATTTGCAATGCCCGGAAATTACCAACTTTAACGTAGGTATACTTTCCGTCATGTCTCAAATAGAGAGTCTATCGAAAAATGACAAAAAAGCATTAGAATATAAACAATTATACATCCGATATTCCGATTCTCTCAATACTATTTTTCAAAATAATTTACTACAATACTACGAACAAAGATACACAACTGAAAACTTAGAAAAAGAATATTCAACATTACAACTTATTCACCGATATGAAATAGCCTCTTTCGCATTAATCGCTCTTATTATTCTAAGCGGCTGCAGCGTTCTTATCGCTTCCCATAGAAGAACCTTACGGAAAAAGAACCGGAAAATCGCAGAGTATAAACGTTATGTGGAGGAAGGAAACGAGCACTACGCCCGACTGACGGAGCAATACAATGAAATCAGAAAGAACATCCATGTACAGGACGAGCAGTCGCAAGCTTTGTTCGCTCTGTTAGGCAACCGGATCAGAAGTTTGCAGCAACTCCTGGAATGGGCTTCGCTCTACGAAAAAAACACGGATAACTTCTACAAACATTTCAAAGAGCATATCAAAGTTGCATCCGGCAAAAACCGCGAACTGGCAGAAGACGTAATTGCCATCGCCAACATCTCATGCCATGGAATCATCGACTATTTGCAAAACAATTATCCGGCGCTTTCGCTGCATGAACTATGTTATTGCGGTTTTATCTGTTTGGGCTTCTCAGCAGAAAGCATCCGTATTCTCTACAACCATACGAATGTCTACAGCATTTATACCATGCGGAGTAAAATCCGGCACAAATTAGGATTGGTCAATCAGACTGAAAACTTGGAAAATCACATTCTTCATACAATGAAAGAATTAGGCCAAAATATATAATAAAAAGCAATAGGCTATAAATCAACAAGATACAAATAATATAACTAAAAAACCGAATATCAAACAATGTAATATATTAATATTCAGCATATTACATACAAACAAAGCAAATCAAAATCCAGCTATATGATTATATATTTACAAACAACTTATAGCTAAGCATTTACAAAAGGCCCTATCATATCAAATTTAACAGAATTCGGTAGCATATTTCGTCCCGAACTACTACTTTTGCAACTGGAAATTTTACTAATCTAAATCAAATAAAAGATGAAGAAAATCGTGATCCTTATCTTAAGCTTATTTTTAAGCAATGGGATTAATACATTTGGAGCTACTAAATATAAAGGGCCGGATGAAACTGAAAAAACAAAAGTTGATCTAAATTTTATTGGAGGTCACGATCCCAATTTGCGTCCTCGTTCGGTAGTACCTCAACCGTCTATTACGGCCGAATTGTTCGCTGACCAATTGGCTTTCTATTTCGATGATCCGGTAGGCGAAGTGGTCGTTACGGTAACGAATTCCTGCGGTCAGGTCGTGAGCGCCTGCACCTGCAACACGGATTTCGAGCCGATGACCATCCTCATTGTACCGACCGACCCCGATTTTTATCGGATTGAACTGGAAGGAGCCGGTTTCAAGGGTTACGGAGAGTATAGCCGCAATTAGTCGGCCGTAAGGCTTCCTCTTTCATGTTTTCATGGCTGCGGCAAATGTTTGCCGCAGCCAATTTTCCCCCGGACGGGAACGAATGCCGCCGGGAAAGATCGTTATTGCAATAACCTAAAACTACGGAATATGTCCTATCTGCTTTATCTTTTGTTGTCCCGTGTCGGCATCCGGATCAGCGAACTGCGGATTCGGACTATTTATGAGAGGCATCCCCTGCCGCACAGCATCCGGGCGCTCTGCGACACGCTGGACGAATTGCGGGTGCCGAACAGAATCTGCCGGCTGCAGTTCAACCAGTTCACGGCCCTCGGCAAACCCGTCATTATCATGGCCGGGCACGACGAATTCCCGTTCTTCCTGGTCGAGAAAACGGACGAAATTACGCAGCGTATTCTGCTTCGGGACGCATCGGGACAGAGTTCCGTCCTCTCTTTCGAGCAGTTCCGCGACATCTGGGACGGCAACGTGCTGATGGTCAGCAAGGACGAGCGGACAAGGGTCGAGGCCCGCATCGCCTATTTCTTTCGGCAATGTCTCGACCACATCGACCGGAAAGCCCGTTATTGGGTAACAGGAATCTTTTCCGCGCTGGTCGGCTGGACCGTCCTGCGGTCACACGAAGCCATCGACTGGGTTACCCTCGGGCTTCTTTCCGCTTTGGGACTGCTGACGTTCCGGCAACGTACCGATACGGCCGAAAAAGAGAGCGAAGCCGAACAGCTGAAATACACGCACGAAAAGTTGCTGAATTCGCCCGAAACTTTTTGGTATCTGCTGGCCCAGCAGCCCAAGATGGAGACGGATACCGAGGAGGCCAAGCCTATCAGCAACTACGCGGAAGCCGACCATACGCTGACCGTCATCATGAACCCCGCGTGTCCCAGCTGCGCAAAGGTACACCGGGCGATTTCCTCGGTGCAGAATTGCCGTATCGACCTGATTTTCTTAGTCAACAAAGGCGACAGCCGTTCCTACGACGCAGCCTTGCGGATCGTTTCTTCCGGCATCCAGGATACATGGCCCGAGACCGACCGCCTGATTGCAGGCTGGTACAAAACCCGCACCCTGCCGTCCGACGCGACCGTCCACCCCATGGCCCGCAAGGACTTGGAGGCGCAAATCGCATATTGCCGGCGTATCGGCATCGCCGAAACTCCCACGGTGCTGGTCGACAACCACCATCTGCCCGCCGCCTATCGGGCCGAGGACATCCGCTATATCTTATAGCGGCTCAACTTTTCAAACCATAAAACCGCCCCGGAATTCCGGGGCGGTTTTCATATCCGCGAGAGCGGGCAAAGTGCCCCGCCTACTTTTTCGTCAGCCGTCCCCGGGCGCGGTCGTATTCCATCGAAGCCCAGATAAAGGGGCCTACGCCCTTGCAGTCGTTCTCGATGATGGGCTCGGAGATATAGTAGTCGAACGAACCGTCGCGCATGTCCTTTCCGCCGAGTCCGGCCACCGCACAGCAGTCGGTTATGGAAATCGTGCCGTCCTCGTTTTCCCGCACGAAACGCTCCACGAAACGTTCGTACAGCCGCATCGCCTCCTCCTGCATCTCAGCAGGAAGATAGCCCAGCCGGACGCCTTTCAGCATGGCGTAAACGAACATAATGGAACCCGTGGCTTCCAGGTAGTTGCCGTCGCGGCCGGGCTGGTCCAGCACCTGGTACCACATGCCTGTTTCGGGGTCGGCGAACTTGGGAAGCACCTCGTAAATATGATTCAGAATATCGGCCATAGGCTGCGTCGTCTCGTCCACGCCGAAATATTGCAGCGTCTCGACAAGGGCCATGGCGTACCACCCCATTGCGCGGCCCCATGCGTGGGGCGTCTGTCCGGAGGTCTTGTCGCACCAGAACATCTGGCGCGAAACGTCGCAGGCGTGGCGATAAAGTCCCGTAGCCGGGTCATAAGTATGCTTGCCGACCAATACGAACTGGCTGACGACATCGGCTTTCAGATTCCCGAACAGCTCGCTTCCGCCCATCTTGCGCACCGCATATTCGGCATAGAACGGTTCGGCCATATAAAGGCCGTCGAGCCACATCTGGTGCGGATAGGCCAGCTTGTGCCAGAATCCCCCGTCGTCGTTGCGGGGATGCTCCTGCAACTGGCAGAAAAGCGTGTCGAGAACCTGGGCGTAACGTGCCTCGCCCGTGCGCTCGGCCAGGATGAAAAGGGGCCGGCCGGGGCAGATATGGTCGAGATTGTACTTCTCCTTCTTGTAGGTCAGCACGGACGCGTCGGGCCGCACGATGGTATCGTAATAGCGCCGGGCATACTCGTAGAAATCGGGGCGGTCGTAAGCGTCGGCCGCGTCGATCATGGCCAGCAGTTCAAGCCCTGTCGTGTAGTTCCACTTGATTTTGCCCGGGGCGATTCCGTCGAGCGACGTGGCCGACGGGTTGCGGGCGATTTCGCTTTCGGCCATCCGCACGGCCAGCGGTACGGGCGAATCGAGCAGGCTGCGACGTCCCGAGCAGGCAGCAGCGGCAAGCAGCAGCGCAGAAAGCGCAAAGAACAAGGTTCGTTTCATCTTATTTGGGGTCTTGGTTTTGTTTGAGATTGTGGGTTTTCAGATACTCGGCGGGCGACATGTGGAACTGCTCGCGGAAACAGCGGCTGAAATAGCCCGGATCCGAAAATCCCACCTTGTAGGCCACTTCCGACACGGAGAACTGCCCCGTGTGCAGCAGCAGTTTGGCCTTGGTGATGCGGTATTCCTTGAGCAGTTCGACAGGCGACTTGCCCGTCAGGCTCTTGAGCTTGTTGTACATGGTCGTGCGCCCCAGCCCGAGGTGCGACGCCAGCTGGTCGATGGTCAGGTCGGAATTTTCGATATTCTTGCTCAGCCACGACATCACCTCCTTCAGGAACTCTTCGTCGCGGTCGGTCACCACCACGTCTTCCACCACCAGTTCGGCAATCTTGTTGCGGGCCGACTGCGCGGAGTACTTCTCGAAAAGCGTCCGGCGCCGCGTGAGCAGGTTGTCGATACGGGCCAGCAGCAGTTCGATGCTGAACGGCTTGGTGATGTAGCCGTCCGCGCCGAATTCCATGGCCTTCAGCCGGTCGTCGGGCGAATGGCGGGCCGTCAGCATGACGATGGGAATGTGGCTCATCGTGAAGTCGTGGCGCACCTTGTCGATCAGCTCGATTCCGTCCATGCGGGGCATCATCAGGTCGGTCACGATGACGTCGGGCATTTCGGCGCGGATTTTCTCCAGCGCCTCCACCCCGTCGTCCGCCTCGATGACGGCATAGGTATCAATGAGGCTATTATAGATAAAGACGCGCAGCTCGCGGTTGTCCTCGACGAGCAGGATTTTCTGCGCATCGGCAGGCGGCCGCACGTCGGTCCGGCGCTGGCTGTCGACCGACGTGAAGTCGCTGACCATGTAGGCAGCCTTGCCGTCGGGCCCCGCCGACCCCGAAAAGTCGATCTGCTCCATCCCGAAATGGGCGTTGCCCGTCTTGAGTTTCACCGTAAAGGCCGACCCCTCGCCCGGGGTGCTCACCACCGATATTTCGCCATGATGCAGCGCCACGATTTCGCGGCAGAGCGAAAGACCGATGCCCGAACCCTTCATGTTGCTGTCGACGGCGCGCGACGCCTGCACGAAACGCTCGAAAATATGATTCTGCTTGTCGCGCGGGATGCCTATGCCCGTGTCGCGCACGGTGAGGGTTACACAGTCCTCGGCGTCGCGCTGAGCGATGATGACCTCGATTTTGCCGCCCGCAGGGGTGAATTTCAGCGCATTGGAAAGCAGGTTGTAGATGACGCTCTCGATGCGCTCCGTGTCGACCCACACCAGCACCGAGCGCCGCGAGACGGTGAAAAGCAGCTCGATTCGCCGCTCGGCCGCCATTTCGCGGAAATCGTCGAGCGCATCCTCGACCACAGGCACCAGGTCGACGCGCGAAATCTTCAGCTCCATCTTTTCCTTGACAATCTTGCGGAAGTCGAGCAGCTGGTTGATAAGCGTCAGCATCCGTTTGGCGTTGCGGTGGGCCAGCGTCAGGCTGTTTTCGCCGCGCGGCGAGAGTTGGTCGTGACGCTGTACGTCCTCGATGCCGCCCAATATCAGCGTCAGCGGCGTCCGCAGTTCGTGCGATATGTCGGTAAAGAAGCGCAGTTTGAGGTCGGTCATGTCCTGTTCGACGCTCGCGGCGCGGCGCATGCGCACCACCGATCCGAAGACCCGCAGGCATACGAACGCGATTCCGAGCGCCAGCAGTACGTAGAGCGTCTTGGCCCACCACGATAACCAAGGGGGGGGGAGAATTTCGATGCCCAGCCGGATGCCCTCTCCGGCCGTATCGGCATGACCTACGAACGCCTTGACATGGAGCGTATAACGGCCCGCAGGAACATTGGAATAGGAGGCCCGGTTGACAGCGCCCGAAAGGTTCCAGTCGCTGTCGTAGCCCTCCAGCTTGTACATGTAGCGAACGGCATGCTGCACCGCATGGTTCAGCGCCGCAAAGCCCACCCGGAAGTTGGCATAGTCGTGCGGGAGGACGATTTCCCGCGCTTCGGGTACCGCTACGTCGAGCGGCGAACGGGGCCCGGCAGTCACCGGCTTGTTCCGCACGTCGAGCGACGTAAAGCGCAGATTGCAGTCGGCCGGGGCCGAACGGATGCGGTCCGGCTCGAAACGGTAAATACGGCGTCCGCCGCCGAACAGCACGCTGCCGTCGGGCAAGGTCAGCGCCGTGGCTTCGCTCAGAATGGCGTTGCGCATCCGGTCGTAGAGATTGTAGGCGTCGAAACTGCCCCGCCCGACACGAAAGCGCAACACGGCGTTGTGGGTCGACACCCACAGGTCGCCCTGCCTGTCCTCGGCGATGGCCATACAGATATTGCTCGGCAGTCCGTCCGACAGGTCGTAGCACCGGAAGCGCGGCGTCCCGTCGGCATCGTAGCGCTCGATGCAGTTGAGCCCGCCGCCATAGGTCGCCAGCCAGATACGCTCCTGCGAATCCTTGAGCATGTGGATGATGTCGTTGTTGCCCAGCGACGACGCGTCGCCCGGAATCTTCTGCACCAGCCGGAAACGCATCTGCTTGTAGCCCGCTCCCGGGTCGAAAATCAGCAGTCCGTCGACCGTCGCGGCGAACATGCGGTCCGGGCGGTCGAACAGCAGCCACCGCACGCGCCCCGCCTCGTCCAGCGGATAGTGCGTCAGCTGATTGCCCGCATGGATGAAACGGTCGCCCTGCGGGTCGTCCAGCACGTTGATGCCGCCGCCGTAGGTCGCCACCCAGATGCGGCCGCGGTCGTCTTCCTCGACCGAGTAGACCCGGTCGTCGTTGAGCGAATAGGGGTCGGTTTCGGAGTGAACATAATGGGTCACGGCGAACCCCTCGCCGCGCGGGGTCAGCTTGTAGAGCCCCTCGCCCTTGGTTCCCACCCAGATACGGCCCGCACGGTCTTCGCGCAGGGCGTAAATCATGCCGGGATTCCTGAGCGGCAGCCGGTAGAGCGGCCGCCCGTTCCCGCCATAGGCAATCAGTTCGCCGTCGCGCGTGCCGACCCATACCCGTCCCCGGCTGTCGCTGAGCAGCGCACGGATTTCGCCCGAAAAGGAGGTGCCGCCCGGCGAATCGAGCGTGAAGACCTCGGCAGGCTGTTCCAGCAGCACGGCTTTGCGCAGGCCGCGCTCGTAATAGGTCGAGAGCCACAGCACATCGTCCTGCACGTCGAAGCGGACCACGGCGTTGGTCATCTGGCAGTCGGGGCGCCGGGGGTCGTTGTAGAACGGTTCGATGCAGTCCTTCTTGCGGTCGTAGTAGCCGAAGCCGTATTTGTTCATCTTCACCCAAAGGCGTCCCCCGCCCTCGGCAATGCGGGTCAGCGTGTCGAGGTTGTAAGAGACCGTATAGGGTTCCTGCTCGAAATGTTTGTAGTCGTCGGTAGCCGGGTTGTAGCGCGTGATGCCCGCCTCGGTCGTTGTGACCCACACCACTCCGTGCGAATCGGCCGTCAGACTGCGTATGCGGCGGGGTTTGGGCCCCCGCGGGGCCAGGGGTGCCAGGCGGCCGCCCGCCACGCGGTAGAGCTCGCCCGAACGCGACCCGACGTAGATTTCGCGGCGGACGGAATCGGCGGCGATGGCCGTGAGCATGTTGCTGCCGCCAGCCAGCCGCTCTGCCTTGCCGCTCCGGAGGTCCGCCCGGACCACTCCCCGCGACGTGGCGCAGTAGACCCCCGCCGAATCGGCCGCAAAGTCGAACGCCGGGGCCGGAAGTTCGCACACGGTGCGGACACGCCGGCGGTCGTCCGCCGCCACCCGGTTAAGTTGGCCGTCGGCCGCGGCGATCCACGCCGCGCCGCCCGCGTCGATGAACATGGCCGTGACGTCGCCGCCCAGCACAGGCTCGTCCAGCAGCGCATCGACCTGCACGGGCGAAGCGTCGGCCCGCCCGGCGAACCGCACCACGCCCTGTCCGGCGATGGCCACCCACGTGCCGCCCTCACGGTCGTGCAGGCAGTGGGTCGTCCGGTAGTGCTTGGCGTCGAACCCCTCGATGAGGGCCGCGACGTCCTCGAACTGCTCCGTGAAGCGGTTGAAACGGTAGACATGCAGATTGTAGGTCGTGAACCACAAGTGGCCGTTGGCGTCCTCGCTCACCGAGACGAAACGGTGGTGCGACAGCGGCGAGAAATCGCCGGGCACGGCGTTGAAGTTGCGGAACGCATACCCGTCGAAACGGCTTACCCCGTACCACGTGCAGACCCACACGAAGCCCCGCGAATCGGTGTAGATGTCGGCGATGCGGTCGTGCGTGAGCCCGTCGAAGGTGGTGTAGAACTGAAAAAGGCACTGCGGCGGCTCGGACGCGCCGACGCGCGGCGCTCCGCAGCAGAGCAGCAGCAAAATCAAAAGCCGTTTCATCGTTGCAAAATTACGAAATTTATCGCCGGGCGAACCCGTCCGGCAGCCCGAAGAAGCGGAGAGCTTCGGCGGCATCGCCGGAGTTCATTTTCCGCGCCCACTTCACCCGTCCGGCCGCCGAAGCGCCGGGGCCCGTGCAGCCGAATTCTCCGTAGCGCACCGTCTTGCGGGCGTGAGGCTTGTTCCAGTCGTGCCACCCGGCAGGCCGGATATGGGCGCCCAATTCGCAGGACAGAAAGCAGGTCTGCGCATGGTCGCGCCACGGGCGGCCCAAGTAGCAGGCATCCACCCCCTCGTCGGCCGTGAGCCTGCATTGCAGGAAGACGAAACCCGCGGACTGCCCCATGCAGGTCGAAGCGGCCGTTATGTAGGAATCGGCCTTGGAGCGGATTTCGCACCGGACGAACAGCGCCGCGGCCGAGCCGAAGATGAAGTCGGTCGTCCCCTCCACGTAGCAATCCTCGAAGATGCAGACCGAATTGTCGTCGACCTCCTTGCCGTCGCAGTTACCCCGGCCGTGGAGGTAGAGCGTATCCTGGTTACCGAGGAAACGGCAGTTGTAAAAATGCAGTCCGGTACCCAGGCACTGCACCGCCACCGCCTGCCCGACGCGTCCGGCCGTGTTCCCGAACGTCAGGCTGCGCACCTCCCAGCCGTCGCCGCCGAAGTAGACGGTCGACGAACCGGAAGTGCCGGTCGGATGGCCCGTAGGCCCGGTCTGCGAGGCATAGGCGCCCCACGAAACCGTCGCATCGCCGCGCCCTTCAAGCACCACGTTGCGTTTGGACGCAGGGATGGCTATCTTCTCGCGGTAAAGCCCCCCGCAAACGACGATGCGGGTTTTCGCGCCGCAGTAATCGGGAATGGCGGCAACGGCTTCGCCCACGGTGAAGAAGTCGCCCGAACCGTCCTTGGCGACCACGAAATCGGCCGGACGATAGTGCTGCCCCAGCTCGGGGAGCTGCTCACAAAGGCGCTCGGCCACCATGCGCGCAACCTCGTGCGCGCCGCGGACATTCAGATGGGTATCGTCCTGCCGTCCGTCGGGATAGAGCGGACAGCGGCCCGGCGCCACCCACATGTAATACGCTTTCGACGCCTCGTCGCCCAACGAAGCCACCCACTCACGGGTCGCGGGCTCCATGTCGATCAGCACAACGCCCTCCTCGGCAGCCACCCGGCGCATCGCATCGGGATAATCGGTGTGGGTGTCGGTCAGCACGCCGTCGACGAAATGGCGGCGGACAATCGGCGTCAGCAGCACGGGCGTCGCCCCTTTCGCACGCGCTTCGTGCACATAGCGCCGCAGGTTTTCGGCATATTGCGCAGGCGTCGAATAGCGCGTCGAATCATTGATTTTCTGGTCGTTGTGACCGAACTGGATGAATACGTAATCGCCCGGTCGCAGCCTGTCGCAGACGCGCGCCCACCGCCCCTCGGCGCGGAACGACTTGGTCGAACGGCCGTTGGTGGCGTGGTTCTCGACGACTACCGCTTCGTCGAACAGCGGCTGGAACATGTGGCCCCACCCGCGTTCGGGGTTCTGCTTGTCGAGCTTCTTGGTGGCGCACGTCGAATCGCCGACGAGGTAGACGCGCAGCGTATCGGCCACGGCTTCCGCCGCTCCGGCGCCCTGCACCGCGCAGACGAACAGCAGGATCGGCAGGATATGTTTCAATTTCATGGTTGGAACGGTTATACGACGAGTGAGGGAGCCCCCTCACTCGTCTTGCTTATTTATCTTCGTTCGGGTGCTTCGGCCGCAAAGCCGAAACGGCCGCTATTCGATGGTCACGGCAGCCGCAGCCCTGGCAGAAAGGCAGGCATTGGCGGCGTCGATCTCCTCCGAAGCAACCCGCACATTGCGGTTGCGGCTTCCGGTCACGGTCAGCGCGCATTTCAGCCCGGCGGGGCAGGAGAAATCCTCGGCCCGGAAATCCTTTACATTATTGAGAATCAACGCAGCACCTTTCTCGGGCACCACCGTCACGTTGCGCAGCACGACGTCGGTCGACTCGCAAATCTGGGCGCCGGTCCGGGCCTGCATCCACGCATTCTCGACCACGACCTGCTCGACGTTCATCTCGGGCAGCCCGTTGAAATACATGGCCCGACGGGCACCGCGGCACCACACGTCCCGGATATGGATGTTGCGGAACGCGGGGGTCGTCTCGTCCGCAGGTCTGAGCGCCATGTCGGTCGGCTCGCCGCCCTCTTCGGCGGCTTCCGACGCCGACTTGCCCCCGTAGAAAAGGTCGAACAGCAGGGCGTCCTGCAAAATGTTGTTCATGGCGATGTTGCGGATATGGATGTTCTCGACCACTCCGCCGCGGCCGCGCGTCGACTTGAAACGCAGTCCCACGTCCGTGCCCGAGAACGTGCAGTCGGAAACCAGCACGTTCTTCACGCCGCCCGACATCTCGCTGCCCACCACGAAACCGCCATGGCCGTGGAAAACGATGCAGTCGTTCACATAGATGTTCTCGCACGGAATGCCGCGGTCGCGCCCGGCCTTGTCTTTGCCGCTCTTGATGCAGATGCCGTCGTCGCCCACGTCGAAGCGCGAACCCGTCAGCACCACGTTCTTGCACGATTCGATGTCGATGCCGTCGCCGTTCTGCGCATAGTCCGGACAGCGGACCGTAATGTTGCGCACCGTCAGATTGGTGCACATGGCCGGATGGATATGCCAGCAGGGCGAATTCTGAAAGGTCACCCCTTCGAGCAGCACGTTCTCGCAGTGGTGGAACGCCACCAGCACCGGACGCAGGAAGTCCTTCATCTTCTCGAAGTCCTCGCGCGTGCGGGCCCAGGTCGAGACGTTCTGGTCCGAACCCGACGTCGCGCCGAAGCGGAAACTCTCCGACGGATACCACGTATTGCCGTCCTCGGAGACGATGCCGCCGCTCCTGACCTTGGCGTTCCACTGCCCGGCGGTGAGCTTGCCGCGTTTCACGGCGCGCCACGCGTCGCCGTTGCCGTCGATGACGCCGAAGCCGGTAATGGCGATATTCTTGGCATGGGTGGCCGAAATGGGCGACTGGCAGCGCCACGTATTGAGCCCCTCGAAAGTAATCTGCACAAGCGGATAGAGCGACTTGTCATCGCTGAACACAATCATGGAGTTCTGCTCCAGGTGCAGCTCTATCTTGTCTTTCAGCACGATGGGTCCCGTGTACCACACGCCCGCCGGAACCACCACGCGGCCGCCGCCCTGCTCCGCGAGGGCGTCGATGGCGGCCGCAAAGGCCCCGGTCGCAAGCGTATGGGCGTCGCCCGAAGCGCCGAAATCGGCCACGCTCACCGAACGCGCCGGGATGGCAGGCTGCACGACGGCAGGCATCTCGAAAGGCATCTCCGCAGGCAGGGAACCGCTCCGGGCACCGGACGAGCAGCAGCCGGCGGCGAGGGCCGCAGCTGCCGGAAGCATCAACAGATGTTTCAGATTCATAATAATAAGGTAGATTTTATGGATTCGTAATCGTTTCGTCGGCTTGTTGTACAAATGTACGCAAAGGCGGCAGGACGCAATAGGAATTTTTGACGCAAAACACGGACTTTTCACCGATGCGGCCTTTCGCCTTTTCCCTCGCCACAGCCCGCAAGAGGGCTATTCGAGCCGCTCGACGATCACTTCGGCATAGGGATAGTTGCCCGGAATCGGAAACTCGAACGAAGTGTAGTTGACCCCGAACGTCGTCTCGAAGTCATCGGCCAAACCGTTCTCCTCGCTCTTGCGCCACCCCATGACGAACCAATAGTCGATGCGCCCCTCCACGGGCCGCACCTGAAAGAGGTAGTTGCGCGAATCGTCGGTCTGCGACACCACATGCCGGGCCGGAACCCACAAGGCCAGCCCCACCGTTTCGCGCTCCCAGCGGAGCGTGTCGTTTTCGGGGTAGTCGCATCCGACGCTCTGCATCGTCCAGCAATCCGGATACATGTACGCTCCCTCGCGATTATACCAAACCGCCGTCCGGTTGTCGCGCATCTTCATGATTCCCGTAGTGAACTCCAGCGAATCGGCGCACGCACCCGAAATGTAGTTTTCGGCCTTGACGACCGAACCGTCGCCGTAGAGAATGTAGCGCGACGTCATGTCGATTTCGCGGCCGCCGTAGTTCCAGCCCTCGACCCGCATGTCGACCACCGTGCGCAGAGGGCCGTAGGCACGGATGGTCGCTTCGCGGCGGCGCATGCCGACGATATGCTCCATGCGGCGCTTCTCGGGATTCCAGCCCTTGAGCGCCCCCACCGACACCGTTCCGAAGACACGCAGATTGTCGTGGCCGCAGCCCGCCGCGAGCTGCTCGTCGGTCGGATACCACATTGTTTCGCGCAGTTCCAGCCCCGGACGCTTCTTGCCGTAGGTGTCGATGCTCTGCTTCTTGTCGAAATAGATGCGGTAGGCGGCATATTCGGATTCAAAGGCCGGGCCGTGGTGGTGGAGCTTATGGTACATGTCGTCCTTGTCCGAGGCAAGCTGCGACTTCTCCGTAAGCGTCTTGTCGGGATTCTTCCACCACATCTGCGCGTTGACCAACGGCTTGTAATCGTGCAAGACCGGCTCAGTCGAATACTCGACCCAAGCCTCCACAGGCTCGTCACAATTGAGCCCGACCGCAAAAACCAGTTCGTCGAAACGGCCGTCGCCGTCCAGGTCGTCCAGCTGCGAGGGCACCTCCACGATTTCGGCCGGAGAATAGACGTACTCGCCCTCGTAGGTCGTCTTGGGCATGTAGACCGTCGCCCCCTGGACATTGGCCGGAATATCGCGCACCACGGCCCACGTCGAGCCGCCGCCGTAGGGGGCCGAAAGGCGGTAATGCACGCTTACGGTCTTGGCTTCCGCAGCACCGAACACGGCGCACGCCGCCAACAACAGAAAAAGAGATTTCATACTATCGTAGATTGTTGATTATTCGATTCAGTTCTTCGCAGGAACGGATCGCCCCGGCAGGCAGACCGTCGGCGAAACTTTGCAGTGCCGCTTCGGGCAGGAGCTCCACGCGCGATTCGTCGGCCTGCGAAAGGTCGAGCCCCAGCGCGTCGGCGAAAAATTCATAGACCGCCCGGCGTTTATTCGGGCCGTAGTCGTGGCGTTCGTCGGGCAAGTGCACGTTGCGCACCTGCTCCCCCGCCCCGTAAAATTCCCATATCCGGCGCAGGAAAGGATATTCCAGCTCCGGGTAGGTCGCTGTCCAGTCGCCGCCGTCGCTCACCGTCAGCACAGGGCGCGGAGCCATCGCCGCCGCCAGCAGTTCGGGCGTGCAGCTCCCGCCCCCGGCCAGCGTCACCGGACGGCCGCTTTCGCACGGGCATCCGCCGTCGAAGTGCGACACGAGGTGCACCACGGGCGCCAAGGCGGCAAAACGGCCGTCGGCCAATGCCAGCAGCAACGCATGCGTAGCTCCGCCGGAACCGCCCGTGGCGGCCATGCGGGCCGTATCTATGTCGCGGCGCGAGGCCACGAGCCAATCCGTCACGGCTTTCGACCACAGCACCTGCAGCTGCATGGCATAAGGCGCCGTATGGGCATCGCGGCCGATCTGACGCTCCGAATCCCCCCAGCCGACAATATCCATGTCGACCGCCACAGCCCCCATGCGGGCGAAAGTCGCCATGCGCAGCTGCTGGTCGGGACGATAGCGGCCGCCCTCCCAATGACCCGCAGGCGAGACGACAAGCGGATGCCTTTTACCGCCCGTCGGTGCATAGACGGTACCGCAGACATAAAGCCCCGGCAAGGTTTCGAGCGCATAATTCTGGGTTGTATAGCCGTCGTGACGGACTTTCCGCCCCAGCCGCACGTCGGGCTCCGCAACAAGCCCCCGGACGAAAGGTTCGAGCGCCAGCGCCTTTTTCGCGTCGGCGAGCAAAACATCCCTGCGCCGCTCCCACTGCTCCCGGTCGGCATACTGCGCCGAAAGCCACGCCAGCAGTTTCGCGCCGTCGGCCGGAGTGCGGCGATAATATTCGTAGGGCTGGACCGTAATCTTCCTGTCGCCGCTCCACACCAGGTCGAGCGGGTCCAGCAGGTTATCGAGGGTCTCGCCGAGCGAATAGGGGCGCCAACGCCAATCGGCAAAGGCCACCCGCACCGTGTCGGGCGAAAACTTCTTGCAGCGAATCCGCACACCGAACTGCGTCTCAGCACGGCGCAGCATCTCCGCCAGCGACCGCCGCTCCGCCGCGGCCCGCACCGGGGGCCTTACGACCGGAGGCTTCGGAGGGATTACCATCGTATCGGGGCACTCCACCGGACCTTCCGGCACCGACACCAGCTGCTGCGCCCGCAGGGGCAGAACCACCCCCACCGCCGATAGCAATAACAGGTTGCGAAACATTCTTTTCATCTTTTCCCGCTTTTCAGGCAGGACAAATATAGAAATTTTGACGGCATTTCTTGGTCGTTTGCCAAAAAGATTCTATATTTGCACACCTTTTCGGGTGCGGCAATGTCCCCGGGGTGACCGGAGAGATGGGTGAGTGGCTGAAACCACCGGTTTGCTAAACCGACGTACGGAGTAATCCGTACCACGAGTTCGAATCTCGTTCTCTCCGCAAATTCTAAAAACTTGCGACGGCAGAACTTCGTTCTGCCTTTTTTTATCGGCCCAGCCACAGGAAAATCGCTTTTCCTATGCTGGTGCCGATAATTTTTTATTCGCTGCGCTCATCGCAAGTTTTTTTCACAAGATTCTCACAACCACACGAGTTGCGGGGCGAAGAGATATTCGATTTTATAGGTCGCCCCGCGAGTGCTGCGCACTTCGACTCCCGTTCTTTGCATGGATGCCCACGGCGGCAAAGAGAAAGACCGAGCACAGCGAGGTCAATTTCGTTCTCGGCAAGCAAATATTTCTCGCCAACAAAAAATCAGCCTTGTACGTTCTTCGCCCACGGCGGCAAAGAGAAAGACCGAGCACAGCGAGGTCAATTTCGTTCTTGCAAACAAATATTTCTCGCTAATATACCCCTCTCGCTCAAGAACCCCGGCAAAACCTGCACAGTAATTGCACCGGGATTCGGCATGCAGACAGACCTCCGGAAAACAGTTTCCGTATTACTATGCTTAGGGTTGTTTTGCGGCACGGCGGCGGGACAGGCTCCCGAGACCGTACCGGACACCCCGCCGCATCCCGCAATCGCACCGCCGACCGCGACATCGGCACACACCTCCGGCCCGGTGCCCACCAAACGGGCCCTCGAAATCGGCAAGGGCATCACCTACCGTTCGCCCGGCGAGGGGTTTTCGCTCACCATGCGGCTGCGGATGCAGGACCTTGTGGCACTCTCGTTCAACCGCAGTTTCGGGCTGGACGAAATCGAGGCCCGCATCAAGCGCCTGCAAGTCAAGTTCGACGGATACGTCTACTCGCCGAAGCTGGTTTACTCCATCCAGCTTGGGTTCACGGGCCACGCCGCCAACGCCCGCAGCAACTCCAACATCATCAGCGACGCCATACTCTACTACCGCCCGGCTCCGGCCTGGAGTTTCGGGCTGGGACAGACCAAGATACAGGCAGGACGCGCCCAAATCACCTCGTCGGGCGTGCTGCAGTTCGTCGACCGCAGCATCGTCAACCGCGAATTCGGCGCCGACCGCGATTTCGGCATCTTCATCCGCTACGACCTGCCCCGCGGCGACGGGTTCACCTTTTCGGCCAAAAGCTCCGTCACCTTGGGCGAGGGGCGCAATTGGGGCCGTTCGTCCAACGGCGGGCTGGTCTACACAAGGCGGCTGGAATTCTATCCGCTGGGGCGGTTCAAGGAGAAGGGCGAATCGTTCGAGGGCGACCTGGCCCACGAGGAGCAGGTCAAGATACTGCTGGCGGGCGCCTATTCCTACAACCACAAGGCGGTCCGCACGCACGGCCAGAGCGGCGATCTCCTGCCCGACGGCGCAAGCCGCAATTTCGGCAGCTGGTACGCCGATTTCCTGCTCAAATACCGGGGATTCTCGTTCTGCGCCGACTTCATGGGCCGGACCTGCTCCGACCCTGTTTTCGACGACGAAGCCCGCACCTGGATTTATACGGGCTGGGGCTTCAACGCGCAGGCCGGCTACATCATCCGCCGCAAATGGGAGGTCTCCCTGCGCAGTTCGATG
The DNA here is from genome assembly GCF_943193205.1 of Alistipes muris. Classification (GTDB taxonomy): domain Bacteria; phylum Bacteroidota; class Bacteroidia; order Bacteroidales; family Rikenellaceae; genus Alistipes; species Alistipes muris. The sequence goes on along the minus strand of NZ_CALPDD010000009.1, from coordinate 35,940 downwards.
CTCTTTCCCCGTCCCGAAGTGCAGGCCCGCGCCGGATACGAACGCCGCAGCCAGACCACCGCAGCCGTTTCGCGCTACATCGTGGGGCACGCGCTGAAAGTGCAGGCCGACATCTCCTACAACCATCGCAGCCACGCGGCCAAGAACACCTATTCCCGCTGGTTTTTCGCTCTCCAGCTGGGGATCGACATCTAAAGGATTTTCAATGCGATATGCGCGCAGGCTTCGGCATCGGCCAGTGCGTGGTGGTGATGCCGCAAATCGTATCCGCAGGCCGCGGCTACGGTGTGCAGCTGGTGGTTGGGAAGCTGCCGCCCGAAAAACCGGCGCGCCGCCCGGCAGGTGCAGAAAAACTCATAGCCCGGCCACGGCAGGTCGTAGAGGTCCAGCGCCGCCCGCAGGCACCCCTCGTCGAAAGGGGCGTTGTGCGCCACCAGCGGCAGCCCCTCGATGCGGGGCGCCAGGGCGCGCCATACCTCCTCGAATTCGGGCGCCTCGTCGGTGTCGGCACAGCTCAGACCGTGAATCGCCGTGGTGAAAGGGCTGTAATAGTTGGGGCGCGGGCGGATCAGGCTGTAAAACGAATCGACCACCTCGCCGCCGCGCACCACGACCGCCCCCACCGAACAGACGCTCGCCCGGTGGCGGTTGGCCGTCTCGAAGTCGATGGCAGCGAAATCGGTCATCATTCCCACTCGATGGTTGCGGGCGGTTTGGACGAGATGTCGTAGACTACGCGGTTGACGCCGCGCACGCGGTTGATGATTTCGTTCGACACGTCGGCCAGGAATTCATAGGGCAGGTGCACCCAGTCGGCCGTCATGCCGTCGGTCGAAGTCACGGCACGCAGCGCCACGCAGCTCTCGTAGGTGCGTTCGTCGCCCATGACCCCCACGCTCTTGACGGGCAGCAGAATGGCTCCCGCCTGCCAGACCTTATCGTAAAGGCCCGCAGCGCGCAGGGCGTCGATATAGATTTTGTCCACGTTCTGGAGAATCCCGACCTTTTCGGGCGTAATGTCGCCCAGGATGCGGATGGCAAGCCCCGGCCCCGGAAACGGATGGCGCCCGATGAGCTGCTCGGAAATGCCCAGCGAACGGCCCACACGGCGCACCTCGTCCTTGAACAGCAGCCGCAGCGGCTCGACGATACGCAGATTCATCTTCTCGGGCAGGCCGCCCACGTTGTGGTGCGACTTGATGGTGGCCGACGGACCGTTGACCGAGCACGATTCGATGACGTCGGGGTAAATGGTCCCCTGCGCCAGCCACTTCACGTCGGCGATGCGCTGCGCCTCGTCGTTGAAGACCTCCACGAAGTCGCGGCCGATGATTTTGCGCTTGCCTTCGGGGTCGCTCACGCCCGCCAGGTCGCCCAGGAACTTGGCCCCGGCCTTGACCCCCTTGACGTTGAGCCCCATGTTCTTATAGGATTCGAGCACCTCCTCGAATTCGTTCTTGCGCAGCAGTCCCGAATCGACGAAGATGCAGTAGAGGTTCCGCCCGATGGCCTTGTGCAGCAGCACCGCCGCCACCGACGAATCGACACCGCCCGAAAGACCCAGCACCACCTTGTCGCCGCCCAGCTTCTCGCGCAGTTCGCGCACGGTGGTCTCGACGAAACTTTCCGAAGTCCAGCTTTGCGAGCAGCCGCAGATGCCGACGACGAAATTCTTCAGCAGCTGCGTGCCGTCGGTCGAATGGTAGACCTCGGGGTGGAACTGAATGCCCCACGTCTGCTCGCCCTCGACGCGGAACGCCGCCACGCGCACGTCCTCCGTCCCGGCGATCAGACGATAGCCGGCCGGCACCGCCGTGATGGTGTCGCCGTGCGACATCCACACCTGCGTCCTGGCAGGCAGTCCGGCCATCAGCGGGTCGGCGGCATCGCCCACCGTCAGCATCGCCCGGCCATATTCGCGGCTGGGTGCGGGCTGCACCTCGCCGCCGAAAGCCGAAGCCAGGTACTGCGCCCCGTAGCAGACGCCCAAGAGCGGCAGACGGCCCTTTATCTGCCCGAGGTCGGGAGCCGGCGCATGCTCGTCGCGCACGGAATAGGGGCTGCCCGAAAGAATCACGCCCCGCACCGACGCGTCGAGCGCCGGAACCTTGTTGAACGGATGGATTTCGCAATAGACGTTCAACTCGCGCACGCGCCGCGCGATAAGCTGCGTATACTGCGAACCGAAGTCGAGAATCAGGATTTTTTCCATCTATGATTATCGTTTGTTTTTCAAATAACTATCGGCGGTTCCGAAAAATCCGGTTCGGAACCCGCCGCCGGATGCGGTCCGGCGCCTCCGGCCATGCTCCGCGTGTCTATTTCTTCGTCACGGGCCGGTTCATGCGCCCGGCCAGCCGCATCTCCTCAGCGAACGCCTCGTAACCCACCTCGCGGATGCGGCCGACGCACCCCTGCCGGTCGGAACGGAAGATGAAAGAAAAGAGCTTCGCGTAGAAGTTGTTGAACACCTTGCACTTGTCGGAAGTCGTCGTCGTGCAGTCGGCGCAACTCTGCCAACCGTGCTCCAGACAACATTTGCGCACCTTGCACCACACGGCCTTTTCGTAGTCGCGGCAGCCGGGGCACTTCCCCCTGCTTTTCTGCGGACAGGCCCCGCAGAAGAGCCCGCAGGCGGCTATTTCACTGGTCATCATACCGATTCCTACCGTTCGCTCGAATAGTTGGGGGCCTCGCGCGTGATGGTCACGTCGTGCGGATGGCTCTCCTGCATGCCCGAAGCCGAGATGCGGATGAACTGCGCCTGCTGCAACGCCGGGATGTCGGCCGCGCCGCAGTAGCCCATGCCCGAACGGATGCCGCCCACCAGCTGGTAGACCGTCTCGTTGAGCGACCCTTTGAACGGCACGCGCGCCACAATGCCCTCGGGTACGAGCTTGTTGATGTTGCCCTCGCAGCCCTTCTGGAAGTAGCGGTCGGCCGACCCGGCCTTCATGGCGTCGATGGAGCCCATGCCTCGGTAGGACTTGAACTTGCGGCCGTTGTAGATAATCGTCTCGCCCGGAGCCTCCTCCGTCCCGGCGAACATCGAGCCTATCATCACGCAGTCGCCGCCCGCAGCCAGCGCCTTGACGATGTCGCCCGAATAGCGCAGACCTCCGTCGGCAATGACGGGCACACCCGCCTGCCTGGCAACCGTCGAAGCGGCATAGATGGCCGACAGCTGCGGCACGCCGACGCCGGCGATGATGCGCGTGGTGCAGATCGAACCCGGACCGATGCCCACCTTGATGCCGTCGGCACCGGCCTCGACCAGGAAACGCGCCGCTTCGGCGGTGGCGATGTTGCCCACCACGACGTCGAGCGACGGATAGGCGGCCTTGATTTGCCGGAGCGCATCGACGATATTCTTGGAATGGCCGTGCGCCGAATCGAGCACCACGGCGTCGACGTCCTCGGCCACGAGCGCTGCGACGCGCTCCATGACGTCGGGCGTAATCCCCACCCCGGCCGCCACGCGCAGACGCCCCTTGGCATCCTTGCAGGCGTTGGGATGGTCCTGCACCTTGGTAATGTCCTTATAGGTAATCAGCCCCACCAGACGGCCCCCGTCGTCCACGACGGGCAGCTTCTCGATTTTGTTGTCGAGCAGCACCTCGGAAGCGTGCTCCAGCTCGGTCTTGCGGGTCGTAATCAATCGGTCGCCGGGGGTCATGACCTCGCCGATGGAACGCTGCATGTCGCGCTGGAAACGCAGGTCGCGGTTGGTGACGATGCCGATGAGCCTGCGGTCGCCGTCGACGACCGGGATACCGCCGATTTTGTTCTCGGCCATCAGGTCGAGGGCATCGCCCACGGTGTTGTCGCGCGAAATGGTCACGGGGTCGTAAATCATGCCGTTCTCGGCGCGCTTGACGCGGCGCACATGGGCCGCCTGCTCGGCGATGGACATGTTCTTATGGATGACGCCGATGCCGCCCTCGCGTGCCAGCGCGATGGCCAGCGGCGCTTCGGTCACGGTGTCCATGGCGGCGGACACGATGGGGATGTTGAGCTTGATATTACGCGAGAAACGGGTCCCGATGCGGACCTCCCGCGGCAACACTTCCGAATAGGCGGGTACCAGCAGCACGTCGTCGAAGGTAAGACCCTCGGGCTGGACCCTTTCATTGACAAACGACATAAGAACGCGGATTTTTGTTGCCTGCAAAAGTAAGCATTTTTTTCCGAACGGCCTAAAACTGCGCGGCATTCCGTCCGTTTTTTATCAACATTTTGTCATCCGAAACGCACGTCCGCCATCATCGGGCCGCTCGATCCGAAACCGCAAAAAAAAACGCGCTGCCGAAGCAACGCGTTTTTCAAACACCCAAAGGTCCCGTGAGCTGTCGGCAGCCGATTCAACAAACCGCCCGACAAAAAGGCGAACAGCGAACCGTGAACAACGATTCACTTTTCACCTTTCACTTTTCACCTTTACTCAGTATTGTTCCTTCTCGTTGGGGAAATCGCCTTCCTTGACGTCGCGGATATAGCCCGTCACAGCGTCGGTCATGACAGTATGCAGGTCGGCATAGCGGCGCAGGAAGCGGGGAGAAAAATCTTTGTTGATGCCCAGCATGTCGTGGATGACAAGCACCTGCCCGTCGCACGCGCCCCCGGCGCCGATGCCGATGGTCGGAATCTGGATTTCCTGCGACACGCGGGCGGCCAGCGCGGCGGGAATCTTCTCCAGCACGCAGGCGAAGCACCCGGCATCGCTGAGCAGATGGGCGTCGCGCACCAGCTTCTCGGCTTCGGCTTTCTCCTTGGCCCGGACCGTGTAGGTCCCGAACTTGTGAATCGACTGGGGCGTGAGCCCGAGGTGCGCCATGACCGGGATTCCGGCCGACAGGATGCGCTGCACCGACTCGAGGATTTCCTCGCCGCCCTCCATCTTCACGGCGTCGGCCTCGGTCTCCTTCATGATGCGCACGGCCGAATCGAGGGCCACTTTCGAGTTGCCCTGATAGGTGCCGAACGGCAGGTCGACGACGACCAGCGCCCGCTCCACGGCCCGCACGACCGACCGCGCGTGGTAAATCATCATATCGAGCGTGATGGGCAGCGTGGTTTCGTAGCCCGCCATGACGTTGGCGGCCGAATCGCCCACCAAAATGACGTCGATGCCCGCGGCATCGACAATCTTGGCCATCGAATAATCATAGGACGTGAGCATGGCGATCTTCTCGCCCCGCTGCTTCATCTCCGTGAGACGGTAGGTCGTCACGGCCCTCAGAGTGCTTTCTACTGACATTTTATTCGGATTTGGGTTTCTGAACAGGCGGCAAAGATAGAATTAAGAATCAAAAATGAAAAATTTGCGGCGCATACCGGCAGGGCGAAAAAAGCGGGGAAAAGCGTCATTCTGAGGAGCACGCGACGAAGAATCCGTTCCGACGAAAAACAAGATTCTTCGCTAACGCTCAGAATGACAAAGAACAACGATTTTCAACCCTTAATTTTTCAGCTTCTCGAAGAAGCGCCACAGCACCACCCCGCCCGAAACCGCAACGTTGATGGAGTGCTTGACCCCGAACTGCGGGATTTCGAGAGCTCCGTGGCAAAGGTCTACAACCTCCTGCGCCACACCCTCCACTTCGTTGCCGAAGACCAGCGCATAGCGCCGCCCGGGTTCCGGGCAGAACGCATCGAGCATCGCAGCCCCCTCGACCTGCTCGACGGCGAGCACTTCGTAGCCCTCGTCGCGCAACTGCCGCACGCATTCCGCGGTCGAAGCATGATAGCTCCACGGCACGGTCAGTTCGGCCCCCAGGGCGGTTTTGTGGATTTCGCGGGCAGGCGGCACGGCCGTAATGCCGCACAGGGCCACATGTTCCACCGCAAAGGCGTCGCCCGTGCGGAAAAACGACCCGACGTTCTGCGCCGAACGCACGTTGTCGAGCACCACCCGCACGGGCAGTTTTTCCTTGGCGGCATATTCTTCGGGCGTCGGACGCCCCAGTTCTTCGTTCGTAATTTTTCGCATAACGTTCTCCGGCACGCTGTTTTCGGGGCCAAAAGTAACAAATAAAAAATATTTTATCTATTTTTGGGGGTTCAAAACGCATCGTTCCATGACCCTGAAAAAGACCGCGCTGCTGCTCGTCCTCGCCCTTACCCTGCGGGGGGGGGCCTATGCGCAGAATCTGATTGTCGGAGCCGACTTCTCCACACGCTTCGACAACCGCGAATACGCCCCCAACGAATTCGGCGAACCCCAGACGCTCTTCAGCGCCCGGCTCTCGCCCCGCATCGGCGTGGAGTGGCAGCAGAAAAACCGCCTGATCGTGGGTGCCGACCTGTTGCAGAACTTCGGCGACGACACGAAATTCTTGTCCAAGGCGCGCCCGATTCTCTACTATCAGTTCAACACGAAAAACGTGCAGGCCAATGCAGGTATTTTCGACCGCAAGGAACTGATGGGCGACTACTCGCGCGCCTTTTTCAGCGATTCGACGGCCTACTACCACAACCGGCTGTCGGGTTTCATGGGGCGTTACCAGCCGGCCTCGCGCCCGAAGACCTACGTCGAAATGGCCATCGACTGGGAGGGCATGTATTCGCACGCCTCGCGCGAAATGTTCCGCATCCTCTCGGCCGGCCGCTACACCGCCGACCGGGGATTCTACTTCGGCTATGCCTTCTCGATGTTCCACTTCGCAGGACGCAAGGGCAACGAAAACGTGACCGACAACCTGCTGCTCAATCCCTACGCAGGCTGGGAGTTCAACGCTTATCTCGACTTCGACATCCGGGCCAACTTCCTCTTCGCCCCGCAGCGCGGCCGCAGCGTCGACCACCTCTGGCGCAAGCCCTGCGGCGGACAGCTGGACATCACGATCCGCAAATGGGGCATCAAAATCGAAAACAACCTCTACCTGGGCGAGAATCTCCAGCCGCTGCGCAACTACGCGGCCAACCCGGCGACCGGACTGACCTACGGGCAGGACGGGCTCTATGCGGGCGAAAGTTTCTACGCCACCACCAAGCATATCTACAACCGCACGTGGGTGGGCTACGACCGCACGTTCTTCAAGGGCACCTTGGGGGTCGAGGCCGGCATGGTGTTCCACTGCGACGGCACGGGGCTCGGCACCCAACAAGTGGTGAAGCTCTCGGTAGACATCGAGAAACTGTTCAACATAGGAACCAAAAAGAAGCACTAAGATAATGGCAGCAGAAAACACCGAACCCCGGGAGAAGTCGCTGAACTTCCTCGAAGAAATCATCGAAGAGTCGATTGCCAAAGGCGACGGGCGCGTACAGACCCGCTTCCCGCCCGAGCCCAACGGCTATCTGCATATCGGCCATGCCAAGAGCATCTGCATCAACTTCGGGCTGGCCAAGAAATACGGCGGCAAGTGCAACCTGCGCTTCGACGACACCAACCCCGTCAAGGAGGATGTCGAGTACGTCGATTCCATCAAGCGCGACATCCGGTGGCTCGGCTTCGACTGGGCCGTCGAGCGCTATGCGTCGGACTACTTCGACCAGCTCTACGACTGGGCCGTCGAGCTCATCAAGAAAGGACTGGCCTACGTCGATGACCAGACGCAGGAGCAAATCCGCGAAAACCGCGGTACGGTCTCCGTGCCCGGCACGGAATCGCCGTGGCGCAACCGTTCGGTCAGCGAAAACCTCGACCTCTTCGTGCGCATGAAGAACGGCGAGTTCCCCGACGGCTCGAAGGTGCTGCGGGCCAAAATCGACATGGCCCACCCCAACATGCTCTTCCGCGACCCCATCATGTACCGCATCATCCACGCCGAGCACCACCGCACGGGCAGCAAATGGTGCATCTACCCCATGTACGACTACGCCCACGGACAGAGCGATTCCATCGAGAAGATCACCCACTCCATCTGCACGCTGGAATTCGACGTGCACCGTCCGCTCTACGACTGGTTCATCCAGGCGCTCGACATCTTCCCCTCGCATCAGTACGAGTTCGCGCGGCTGAACCTCACCTACACGATGATGTCGAAGCGCAAGCTGCTGAAACTCGTGCAGGAAGGCGCCGTCATGGGCTGGGACGACCCCCGCATGCCGACCATCTGCGCCCTGCGCCGCAAGGGCTACACCCCGGCGTCGGTGCGCAGCTTCGCCGAAATGGTGGGCGTCGCCAAGCGCGACAACGTCATCGACCTGGGCAAGCTGGAATACTGCGTCCGCGAGGACCTCAACAAGGTCGCCGAACGCCGCATGGCCGTGCTCAACCCGCTGAAGGTGGTCATCACCAACTACGAGGAGGGGCGGACCGAGCTTTTCGAGGCGGTCAACAACCCCGAAAACGAAGCGGCCGGCACACGCAAGGTGCCCTTCTCGCGCGAAATCTACATCGAGCGCGACGACTTCATGGAGAACCCGCCCAAGAAGTTCTTCCGGCTTCAGCCGGGCGGCGAGGTGCGCCTGCGCTACTCGTATCTCATCAAGTGCGAAGAGGTCGTCAAGGACGCCGAGGGCAACATCACGGAGCTGCGCTGCACCTACGACCCCATGTCCGGGGGCGGTTCGTCGAGCGACGGCCGCCGTGTCAAGGGGGTTATCCACTGGGTGTCGGTCAAGGACGCCGCCGAAGCGGAAATCCGCCTGTTCAACCCGCTTTTCACCAAGGAAAACCCCGACGACGTCGAGGAGGGCCAAACGTGGGAGGACAACCTCAACCCCGAATCCATGGTCAAGGTAACGGGTTACCTGGAGCCCTCGCTGCGCGACATCCCCGTCGGTCAGGCCGTGCAGTTCGAGCGCGTCGGCTACTTCTGCCCCGATACCGATTCGGCGCCTGGGCACCTCGTGTTCAACCGCACCGTGACCCTCAAGGATTCCTGGGCCAAAATCAACAAATAGCAATACCTATATATATTGCAGCGGCCGTCCCACGGGGCGGCCGTTTTCGTTCTCCGGAATCCCGGACATGCCGTCCGGCACATCCGGAAAACCGCGTTACTTTTCCATCAGATTGCCGAACGTGCGACGGCCCAAGAAATAGCGCAGGAGCACGGAACCGCGGAAGATGCGGACACAAGGCTGCGGCACGCGCGACTTGCTGACAGCGCGCCGTTTGGCGACCAACGCGGGATGCCATTTCAAGAAATCGCGCCACGCCCGGAAGACAGCGCGGAAATTGTCGTACCGTCCCTGCGCCAAGTACGACAAGGCCGCCAGCAGGTCGAGCCAAGGCCGCACGACAGCCGCCAGCAGGCGCTGACCCGGTGCGGCGCACTTGTAGAGCATCGCCAGATTGTTGCGATGGTTATAGAAAACCTTGGCCGGAGAATCGGCCGTCAGCGTCCCGCCCCCGAGGTGATAGACCGAGCTCTGCGGCACGATGCGCATCCGCCAGCCCGCCAGCTGCATCCGCCAGCACAGGTCGATCTCCTCCATGTGGGCGAAAAAGTCGGCATCGAAGCCGCCCAGCGCATGGAAAACCGAAGCCCGGCAGCAGAACGCCGCCCCGCTCACCCAAAAAACGTCGCGTTCATCGTCGTACTGCCCCTCGTCGCGCTCGACGGTACGCAGGATGCGCCCGCGGCAGAAAGGATAGCCCAGATAATCTACGTAACCGCCCGACGCCCCGGCATACTCGAACCGGCTGCGGTCGGTGTCGGACAGCAGCTTGGGGGCAGCGGCCGCCACGCCGGGATTGCGTTCGAGACACTCCACCAGCGGCGCGAGCCACCCGGCAGGGGTCTCGACGTCGGAATTCAACAACACATAATAATCGGCTTCGACCTGCGCCAACGCCCGGTTGTAGCCTTCGGCAAACCCATAGTTGCGGTCGAGCTGCAACACCTCGACCGACGGGAATTCGCGTCGCAGCATCTCCGCCGAACCGTCCGTCGAACCGTTGTCGGCCACGACCACGCCGACGCCCCCGGGAGCCGCCGCAACGACGCTCGGGAGGTAGCGGCGCAGGTGCGCGGTACCGTTCCAGTTGAGTATGACGATTTTGACGGAGGGCATTTCAGCGCTTGTGCTTCCAGCGGCGGTGCGACCACATCCAAAGTTCGGGCCGTTCGCGGATCATCTGCTCCAGAGCCCGGACATAGCGTTCGGTGATTTCGTTTTCGGCCACCTCCTCCGCACCGTCGTAAAGCAGCTCGAACGACATCCGGTAACGGCCCCGCTGCAACCGGTCCATCCGGACGAAATAGACCGGAAGCCGAAACCTCCGGGCCAGCTTTTCGCCGCCGTCGAAGAAAATCGTATCCTGATTGAGGAAGCGGAACCAATGGCTGTTGGGGCGCCGCGGCGGATTCTGGTCGGCAATCAGCCCGAGCACCATGTTCTTGCCCTCGATGCCCGTCGCGCGATGACGCAGGTAGAACCGCACGCAGTCGTGCATCGCCACGGTAGTGGCATACGACGAGTTGCGCAGGCGCTGATAGAGACATTCCATCACCGGGCTGCGCAGCGGATGATAGACCGCCACGACCATCTGCGAGGGCTCGAAAAGGCCCCAATACGAACAATATTCCCAGCACCCGAAGTGAGCCAGCATGGCAATCCAGTCGTGGCCGTGTACCCGCCGTGCCTGCTCCTCGCAGTCTGCTATGACCAGCATTTCGCGGGCCCGCGCCGTGCTCTTGTGGGCCAGGTCGACCGTGTCGACGAATATCTCGGCCAGCGTGCGGTAGAACCGGCGACGGATAATCCAGAGTTCACGCTCGGACTTCTCCGGGAACGAATTGCGCAGGTTGTCCCACACGACCTGGCGGCGGTAGCGCAGCACGTAGTAGAGTAGGCAGAAAAACAGGTTCTCGACGACGTAGTACTTGAACCAATAGGGCAGCATGGCGAAGAGCCGCATTCCGCCCCACAGGATTTCCAGCCACAGCCGCTGGAACAGATTCAGCTTCGGTGTTTCCATGGCGCGGCTCAGGGTTCGACGAAGAGTTTGAGGTTATCGACCTTGGTGCGGATGCGCAGCCAGCACGAGAGGGTCTGACGGTCGATGGTGTCGGCCGGGTCGGCGGGCCGGACCACGCAGACCACCGACGTGTCGCGCGGGGTGCCGTCGACATCGAACGTGATGCCCTTGGTGAGCGATATGGTGCCTATGTTGCGCATCATGGCCCCCGCTTCGCGCGAGATGTCCTCCACTTCGACGTTGGTAACCTTGTAGCGGTCCAGCAGGGCGTTCATCCGTTCGATACGGCGGTTCTTCTCGTCGAGCAGTTCCGAATAGCTTTGTTGGAGCGACGCCACATCGACCCTGTCGGCCGAAGAAGCCTGCCGGACAATCAGTTCGGTTTTGTCGAGCCCGTAGCCCGGCAGCTGGGCCCGGGCGTTGTCGATGACTTCGTCGCCGAGCGGCTCGCCCACCAGCAGCAGCTCGATGCGCGACGGTTCGCCGCGACGGGCATACTCCATGTTGGCCTCGATGACCCGCGTGTGAGGGAAGGCGAAGACCCGCTCGACATACTTGTCGGCCATCGCCTCGAAGACCGACACCCGCACCATCTGCACGCCGATGACGACGCTGGGCACGAACGTGACAAGCGAAATGACGAGCATCGAGCGCTTGACGTTCCGCTCGCGCACGGGGTCGAGGAAAGCCTTCTTCTGGTATTTGAGGAAGCGGACGACCAGGTAGGTCGCCATCGCGATGAAGACCGAATTGATAAAGAAAAGATAGAACGCGCCGAAGAAAAACCGCGACTGCCCGGTGGCGATGCCGAATCCTGCGGTACAAAGGGGCGGGATAAGCGCCGTGGCAATGGCCACACCAGGAATAACCGTCGAAGTGCGGTCCTGCCGCGTCTGGGCGACCATCCCGGCCAGGCCGCCGAACAGCGCTATCAGCACGTCGTAAATCGAGGGCGTGGTCCGGGCCAGCAGCTCGCTGCTGTTGGCCGACAGGGGCGAAACAAGGAAATAGAGGGTCGAGGTGACGATGGCCACGATGAACATCAGCGACAAGTTGCGCAGCGACTTCTTGAGCAGCTCGAAGTCGTTGATGCCCAAGGCCAGCCCGGCTCCCATGATGGGACCCATGATGGGCGAGACGAGCATGGCGCCGATGATGACGGCGGCCGAATTGATATTGAGCCCCAGCGAGGCTATCATCGTGGCGAAAATCAGCACCCACAGATTGACGCCGCGGAACTCGACCCCCTTGGCGATGGCGGCCACCACCTCGTCGCGCTGGGCCTTGTCCTCGTCGAGACTGAAACGGTCGCGCAGGAACTTGCCCCAGACCCGGAACTGCTCGGCGACGAAAGGCCGCCGGGCGTGCGTATCGTTGTTGTTCGTATATGCCATTTTACAAAAAGTCAGATCAATCCTCCGCCTCTTCCCGGCGTCCGGGCTTGGGGCGTCCGGCGAGCACGATGACGAACTCGCCCTTGGGTTCGTTGGCCCGGAAATGGGCCAGCACCTCGGCCACGCTGCCGCGCACGGTCTGCTCGAACTTCTTGGTCAGCTCGCGCGAAACCGACACCCTCCGCTCCGGCCCGAAGACCTCGGCCAGCTGCTCCAGGCACTTGACCACGCGGTAGGGCGATTCGTAGAATATCATCGTCCGCTCCTCGTCGGCGAGCGCCTGCAAGTGCTTGGTCCGCCCCTTTTTCTGAGGCAGGAATCCCTCGAAGCAGAAACGGTCGCAGGGAAACCCGCTCTGAATCAAGGCCGGAATGGCGGCCGTGGCGCCCGGAAGCGTCTCGACCTCGATGCCCTGCTCGACGCAGGTCCGCACGAGCAGAAACCCGGGGTCGGAGATACCGGGCGTCCCGGCGTCGGAGACCAAAGCGGCACTGCGTCCGGCGGCGATGCTCTCGGCAACCATCCGCACGGTGGCGTGTTCGTTGAACTTATGATGCGAATGGAGCTTCTTCTCGATGCCGAGGTGACGAAGCAGAAACGACGTGGTCCGCGTATCCTCGGCCAGCACGAAATCCACCTCGCGCAGTACCCCGACGGCCCGCAGCGTAATGTCGTCCAGATTGCCTATCGGCGTGGGAACGATATAGAGTTTGGCCATGGAGCTAAGCGAATTTGCGTTCGAGCAGCTCCATGATGAGCGCCGCGCTGTCGGATTCGGAGTTCCACGCGAAATGCTCGGCTATGTAAATCATGCAGTCGTCGAGGGTCTCCTGCGCGTTGAGCGCTTCGATAGTGCTGTCGAAAAGAGCCCCGTCGCCGCCGAACAGGTCGCGGATCATCAGGAACTTGTCGTTGATGCCGATGGCCTGCCGCAGGTCCGAAATGGGCGCGGCAAAGCGGCCGGAGCCGTTTCCGAGCGGCGCAATCGTATCGGCCAGGGTCTGTACGTCGTGGTTGATGACCTCGCCCAGAACCTGCGGCGCGGATTCCTCCGGCGCTTCGGCATCGGCGCGGTGCGCCTTGACCGGCTCCTCGGTCAGAGCGTCGAGCAGCACGATTTCGGTTTCGGGCCCGGCTTGCAGCGATTCCGATTCTTCGGCAGGAACAATCGGTTCGGGTTCGGGAGCCGCCGGTTCCTCGACGGGTGCAATCGGCTCGGCAGCCGGTTTCGGCGTTGCTTTCAGTTCCGGCTGCGGAGTTGCGGAGGATGCGGCAGGCGTCGAATCATAGAGCGCCCGGATGACACGCTGCTTGTGGCGATGGCGCAGGGTGGCCTCGTCTTCGTCCCCGAACAGCGTAGGCGCAGGTTCGGATTCGGGCTCGGAAGGTTGTACAGGCTGGGCCGCAACGGGTTCGGGCTGCGAGGGCTGGGAGTATTGCGGCTGCCCGGCGGCTGTCGGCCGGGCGGCAGGCTCTGCAACAGGCGGCTGTCCGGCATGCGATTGCCCGGCGTGCGGATGCGGAATCGGTTCTTCGGCCGCGGCGGCATGCCGCCGTATCGGCTCCTCCGGTTCCACAAAAGGCTCCACGAAAGGTTCCGGAGCAGGCTCCGCTTCTGCGGGGAACTCCTCGGAAAACGGTTCGGGTTCCGGCTGGCGAACGGGCCGCCGAACGGGGCGGCGGGCAGGCCGGGAATGCTCGGGTTCGGGCTCGAACTCGATGATTTCGGGCCCCTCCTCGTATGCGTCTTCGGGTTCTTCTTCGGGCGCAGGGACGCGACGTGCCGCACTTTCCGCCGCGTACACCGCTTCCTCCCGCGCAGAAACTTCGGGTTCCTCTTCTCCGAGCGAAAGAACCTCGCTCAGATCGACCATCTCGAACTCGGAATCCTCCTCGTCGTAAGGAGCGACCCTCACGCCCGGAGCCACGACCCGCGATGCGCGGTGCGGCGCTTCGGAGGCCGCCCGCTGGGGCAGCACCCTGCCGACGACCGAACGGGGTACCAGGCTGAAACGCAGCGCCTCGTAGAGGTCGCGCAGCTTTTCGAGCGCCATGTCCCGCTCCACGGGAGCAATCTCCTGCAGCGAAGACCACCCCTCGGCCAAGGCCGAAAGTTTCCGCAGTTCGTTCCTTATCTCTTTCAGATTCATCGTACTTCTGTTTTGCTTCGCAGGCGGGCCGCCGCGCCGCCTTTGCGGCGAAGACAAACCCCGTGCAAAGATAGGCAATAATGCGTTTTGAATCAAGGAATGAACCGATTATTTCGGCCCGGGCGGCCGCACGCCCCGAATTTTGTCCGCAAAGACGACCGCACGCCGGAAAAATCCGTATTTTGGCTCCGCCGAAGATACTCCCGCCTCAACAAAATCCAAACAAGTTTGGTTTTGTATTCGGCTTATTCGTATCTTTGCACTTCAAAACGCAAACAACAATCGCATGGCACTTCAATGCGGCATCGTAGGACTGCCCAACGTAGGTAAATCGACCCTTTTCAACTGCCTGTCCAACGCCAAGGCGCAGGCGGCCAACTTCCCGTTCTGCACCATCGAGCCCAACGTGGGCGTCATCACGGTGCCCGACGAGCGGCTTGTCCGGCTGGCCGAAATCGACAATCCCAAGCGGGTGATCCCGACGACCATCGAAATCGTCGACATCGCCGGGCTGGTCAAAGGCGCCTCGAAAGGCGAAGGCCTGGGCAACAAGTTCCTGGGCAACATCCGCAACACGCACGCCATCATCCACGTGCTGCGCTGCTTCGACAACGGCAACATCACCCATGTCGACGGTTCGATAGACCCGGTGCGCGACAAGGGAATCATCGACACGGAGCTCCAGCTCAAGGACCTCGAAACAATCGAAGCCCGGCTCGCCAAGACGCAGAAGCAGGCCACCTCGGGCGGCGACAAGAACGCCAAGCGGCAGGTCGAACTCCTGCTGCAATACAAGTCGGTGCTCGAACAGGGCCTTTCGGCCCGCACGGTCGAGCTCGACAAGGAGGACCGCAAGCTGGTAGCCGACCTCAACCTGCTGACCGACAAGCCGGTGCTCTATGTCTGCAACGTCGACGAAAAGAGCGCCGCCACGGGCAACGCCCACACCGAAGCGGTGCGTGCGGCCATCGCCGACGAAAAGGCCGAAATGCTGATTATCGCGGCGGCGACCGAAGCCGACATCGCCGAGCTGGAGAGCTACGAGGAGCGGCAGCTTTTCCTCGAAGACCTCGGGCTCAAGGAATCGGGCGTGGCGCGTCTGATAAAATCGGCCTACAAATTGCTCAGCCTCGAAACGTTCTTCACCACCGGTGCCGACGAGACCCGGGCATGGACCTACTCGCGCGGGATGAAGGCTCCTCAGACGGCGGGCGTCATCCATACCGATTTCGAGAAGGGGTTCATCCGCGCCGAGGTCATCAAGTACGCCGACTACGTGTCGCTGGGTTCGGAAAAAGCCTGCCGCGACGCGGGCAAAATCGGCATCGAGGGCAAGGAATACATCGTGCAGGACGGCGACATCATGCACTTCCTGTTCAACGTATAAGAACCAAAAACACATAACGTCATGAAAAAGTACATCGTCATTGCCGTTGCAGCCCTCGCCTGCGCCTTTGTGCTGGGCCGCGCCTACACCTACAAGTTCCGTTCGCAGGACACCATCGTCGTGACGGGGCTGGGCGAAACCGAATTCTCGTCCGACCTGATCGTGTGGTCGGGCACGCTGACCGCCGAAGCGCAGAACGCCGCCGCGGGCTACGCCGAAATCGAAGCCAGCAAGGCCAAGGTTCAGCAGTACCTCACCGCGAAAGGCCTGCCCGCCGAAGCCGTGGTCTTCGAGTTCGTCAATGTCGACAAGCAGTTCTCGCCCGTCTACAACGCCAACGGCAACTGGGCCGGGCAGCGTTTCTCGGGCTATGCGCTGCGTCAGCGCTTCACCGTCGAATCCAAAGAGGTGGAAAAGGTCGAGACCATTTCGCGCGAGATTTCGTCGCTGATTGCCCAGGGGGTCTCCATCGAAGCCTACGCACCCGACTACTACTACACCAAACTCGACGACGTGAAGATGGGCCTCATCGAAACCGCGTCGGCCGACGCACGCACGCGCGCTGAGAAGATCGCCGACAACGCCGGAGCCAGAATCGGCCGCGTGGCCTCGGCCCGCATGGGCGTGTTCCAGATTACGGGCGCCAATTCCAACGAGGAGTTCTCGGCCGGAGGTTCGTTCAACACCTCGTCGCGCAACAAGAAAGCCCGCATCACCATGCGGATCGAATACAGAATCAAGTGAAAACCGGAAGCTAAAACGTTTTAGCAGCCCGCCACCTTTCACTTTCCACCTTTCACCTCTTTTGAAATGGAGAAACCCGTAAGAGTTCGTTTTGCCCCCAGCCCCACGGGCCCGCTGCACATCGGCGGCGTCCGCACGGCGCTCTACAACTATCTTTTCGCCCGCCAGCACAAGGGTACGATGATTCTGCGCATCGAAGACACCGATTCGCAGCGCTTCGTGCCGGGAGCCGAGCAGTATATCATGGACGCGCTCAAGTGGTGCGGCATCGAAATCGACGAGGGCGTCGGTGTCGGCGGACCCCACGCCCCCTACCGCCAGAGCGAACGGCGCGAAATCTATCTGAAATACGCCTTGCAGCTCGTCGAGGCAGGCTGGGCCTACTACGCGTTCGATTCGGCCGAGGAGCTCGACGCCCTGCGCCACGAGGCCGAAGCCCGCGGCGAAGCGTTCGCCTACAACTACGCCGTGCGCGAAAAACTCGCCACTTCGCTGGCGCTTCCCGCCGACAAAGTCCGGGCCCGCATCGACCGCGGCGACCAGTGGGTCATCCGCTTCAAGATGCCCGAGAACGAAATCGTCCGGATGGACGACCTGATCCGCGGCCATGTCGAGGTCAACACCTCGACGCTCGACGACAAGGTGCTCTACAAATCGGCCGACGCGCTGCCGACCTACCACCTGGCCAACATCGTCGACGACCATCTGATGGAGGTTTCGCACGTCATCCGCGGCGAAGAATGGCTGCCCTCGCTGCCGCTCCACTACCTTTTATATAAGGCGTTCGGCTGGAGCGACACGCAGCCCGCGTTCGCCCACCTGCCGCTGCTGTTGAAGCCCACGGGCGGCGGCAAGCTCTCGAAGCGCGACGGCGACAAGATGGGGTTCCCCGTCTTCCCGCTCTTCTGGAAGTCGCCCGCGACGGGCGAAACGGCCCGCGGCTACCGCGAGGACGGTTATTTCCCCGAAGCGTTCATCAACATGCTGGCCCTGCTGGGCTGGAACCCGGGTACCGAGCAGGAGCTGTTCACGATGGACGAGCTTATTGCGAACTTCTCGCTCGAACGCGTCTCCAAGTCGGGCGCCCGTTTCCAGCCCGACAAAGCCAAGTGGTTCAATGCGCAGTACATGCACCGCAAGAGCGACGCCGAGCTGGCCGCGCTCTACCAGCCGATTCTGCGCGAACACGGCATCGAGGTCTCTGACGAACTGGCCGGACGCGCCGCAGGAATCATGAAGGAGCGCGCCACGTTCATCACCGACCTGTGGGACCTCACGTCGTTCTTCTTCGTGGCGCCGACGGAATACGAAGAAAAGCAGACCCGCAAATACTGGAAAGGCGACAACCCGGCCATCCTGCGCGAACTGCGCGAGGTGCTGGCCGCCATCGGCGACTTCTCGCTGGAAAACACCGAACGCATCGTCCATGCGTGGATCGAAGAAAAGGGCTACGGCATGGGGCAGGTCATGAACACCCTGCGGCTGGCGCTCGTGGGCGCAGGCAAGGGCCCCGGCATGTACGACGTGACGTCGTTCATCGGCAAGGAGGAGTGCCTGCGGCGCATCGACCGCATTCTGACGACCCTGCATCCTGCCGACTGATGACCGACATCGAACAGCACCTGTGGGGCATGACGCCCGAGGGCGAAGCCATCGTTCTCTACACCATGCGCAGCGCCCGCGGCGCCGAGGTGAAGCTCACGAACTACGGGGCGACCGTGGTGGCGGTGAGCGTGCCCGACCGCGAGGGCCGGATGGCCGACGTGGTGCTGGGCTACAAGCACCCCGAAGGTTACTTCGCGGACAGCCCGTTCTGCGGCAAGACGGTGGGGCGCGTGGCCAACCGCATAGCCGACGGCCGCATGACCGTCGACGGCGAGAGCCATACGCTCGAACGCAACGACCGCGGCAATCACCTGCACGGCGGCAAGAAAGGCTTCGCCGACCGCGTATGGGAGAGCCGCGTGGAGACCAACCGCGTGGTGATGAACCTGCTTTCGGAGGAGGGCGACCAGGGCTATCCGGGCGAGCTGAACGTCGAAGCCATCTTCGACTTCGACGACGACCATGCGCTGGAAATCACCTACCTGGCCCGCACCAGCCGGACGACCCCGGTGAACCTCACGAGCCACGTCTATTTCAACCTCGCAGGCGAAGCGAGCGGCTCTGTGCTCGACCACGAACTGCGGCTCAACAGCAGCCGCGTGCCGGAAATGACCGCGCGCCAGCTGCCCACGGGACAGCTCCTGGCCGTCGCTGGCACCCCGCAGGATTTCCGCGAATTCCGCCCGCTGCGCGACGGCATCGACGCCGATTTCAACCATATCCGCGACTTCCACGGCTACGACCACCCGTTCGCCATCGACGGCTGGCACCCCAACATATTGGGCGAGGTGGGCTGCCTGCGCGACCCCCAAACGGGGCGGCAGGTCGAAATCCTCTCGTCGCAGCCCAGCGTCATGCTCTACACGGGCAACTGGCTGGCGGGCAGCACTCCCGAAAGCAAGTCGGGCGGCCGCTACGACGACTACGCCGGGGTGGCCATCGAGTGTCAGAACTTCCCCGACGCGGTGAACCGGCCCGAATTCCCGTCGCCGCTGCTCGGGCCCGACGAATTGTATTGTCAGAAAATCGTGTTCCGCTTCGGAACGTACTAAGCGAAAAGAGAGCCCCCGGGTTCTCTTTTTTGTTGCGCCGCTCCCCGTCCGGCTCTTCTGCTAAAACGTTTTAACACGCCGTTCGTTTTTCATCCCGAGGAATAGTTAGCGTAAAACAGACCCTATGAAAAGCGAGCCCGCAAAGAGGTGTAAAGGCGAAGCGGCGGAGACTTAGCGTAAAACCGACACTAACAATTGCCATTGCGCGGAATAATACCTAATTTTACAATCGCAACCACACCACCCTAACCGCCCCGCCATGTCCGTTCAGATGAACCAATCGCTTTCGGTCGACTGCGCCGTATTCGGCTTCGACGGCCGGCTGCTCAAAGTCCTGCTCGTGGAGCGCCGCGACTACGACCCCGGGACCCATCTGGACCGGCTCAAGCTGCCGGGCGCCATGATTCTGGAAAACGAGACGCTCCCCGCGGCCGCCAGCCGGGTGCTGGCCGAAGCGACGGGACTGCGGGAAATCTACCTCAAGCAGATGGAAATCTTCTCCGATCCCGCCCGCGTGACGGGCAAGGAACTGGAGTGGATCAACCGCAGCCACGGCATCAACACCGAACGCGTGGTGACGGTGGGCTACTATGCGCTGGTCAAGCTCGACCGCCGGGTGGTCGCCTACACGACCGAGAAGCGGGCCCAATGGGTCGAAGTCGAATCCATCCAGCGGCTGGCCATGGACCACAAGCAGATTCTTTCGTCGGCGCTCTGGTACCTGTGCCGCGACATGCAGCAGTCGCCCGTGGCGTTCGAGCTCCTGCCCCGCAAGTTCACCATCCGCGAGTTGCAGAACCTCTATTCGGCCGTGCTGGGCATCGAAATCGACAACCGCAACTTCCGCAAGAAGATGCTGGCGTCGGGCTTCCTGACGCTGACCGACGAACGCGAGCAGGGCGTGGCCCACAAGCCCGCACGCTACTACACGTTCGACAAGGCGGCCTACCGCAAGGCCCAGAAGGAGAAGATGCGGCTGGGCTTTCTGAACAACTGGCGATACTGAAAAACACCCATATATCCATGAAAACTACTTTAGGCATAGACATCGGTTCCTCGTCGGTCAAGGTCTCGCTTTTGGACGTCGAAACCGGGCGCTGCGTCGCCTCGTCGACCAATCCCTCGCAGGAGATGCCCATCGACGCGCTGCGGTCGGGCTGGGCCGAGCAGGACCCCGAAATGTGGTGGCGCTACGCCACGGAAGGAATCCGCCAGATAGCCGCCCAATACCCTATGAGCGACGTCCGCGCCATCGGCATCACCTACCAGATGCACGGGCTCGTGTGTCTCGACAAGGCGGGCCGGCCGCTGCGCAAGGCCATCATCTGGTGCGATTCGCGGGCCGTGGAAATCGGCGCCGAAGCGCTGGAGGGGATCGGCCGCGACTACTGCCTTTCGCATGCGCTCAACTCGCCGGGCAACTTCACGGCATCGAAACTGGCGTGGGTCAAGCGCAACGAACCGGAGCTTTTCGGCCGCATCGACCGCTTCATGCTCCCGGGCGACTACATCGCCTATCGTCTTTCGGGCGAAATCGGCACCACCGAAAGCGGACTTTCGGAACAGATACTCTGGGACTTCAAGGAGGAACGCCGCGCCGACTTCGTGGCCGACTACTACGGCATCCCCCGCACGATGATTCCCGACGCGGGCCTCTCGATAGGCATCGGCGCCCGCACCGACCAGGCGACGGAAGCAGCGCTGGGCATTCCGGCCGGAACGCCGATAAGCTACCGCGCGGGCGACCAACCCAACAACGCGTTTTCGCTCAACGTCATGGAAGCCGGCGAAATCGCAGCGACGGGCGGCACGAGCGGCGTGGTCTACGGCGTGGTCGACACCCCGAAAGCCGACCCGAAATCGCGCGTGAACACCTTCGTCCACGTGAACCACACGGCGGCCAATCCCCGCTACGGCATTTTGCTGTGCATCAACGGCACGGGTATCCTCAACTCGTGGGTACGCCGCCACATCGCCCAGGAAAAGATAGGCTACGCAGAAATGAACTCGCTGGCCGAACAAGCCCCGGCGGGCTGCGACGGACTGCTGATGCTGCCGTTCGGCAACGGCGCGGAACGGATGCTGGAAAACCGCTGCACGGGCACGGCCATCGAGGGCATCGACCTCAACCGCCACACGACGGCCCACCTGCTGCGTGCGGCCCAGGAGGGAATCGCCTGCTCGTTCCGCTACGGCATCGACATCATGCGTTCGCTGGGCCTGCGGCCCGACGTCATCCGCGCCGGACGGGCCAACCTGTTCCTCTCGCCGCTGTTCCGCCGGACGCTGGCGACGCTGACGGGCGCGCGCATCGAACTGTTCGACACCGACGGAGCCTTGGGCGCGGCCCGCGGAGCGGCCCTGGGCGCCGGGCTCTACAAATCGCGCGAAGAAGCCTTCGCGTCGCTCAAGCGACTGGAAGTCATCGAACCCGAAGCTGCCGACCGCGAAGCGCTGGAAGCAAGCTACGAACGCTGGAAACAAGCGCTCGAAAGGCGACTTTCATAATTCACAATTCATAATTAAGAATTCACAATCAAGGACAAATACGCAATAAAACAACACAAAAACTTTTACGACTATGGCAAAACAGTATTTCCCCACCGTGGGCAAAATCGCTTTCGAGGGCACGTCCTCGAAGAACCCGATGGCATTCCGCTACTATGAACCCGAACGCGTGGTCAAGGGACGCAAGATGAAGGACTGGCTGCGCTTCTCGATGGCGTGGTGGCACACCCTCTGCGCCGAAGGCGCCGACCAGTTCGGCGGCGGCACGAAGCAGTTCGCGTGGAACGAAGCGGCCTGCCCCATCGAACGCGCCAAGGCCAAGATGGACGCCGGATTCGAGTTCATGCAGAAGATGGGCATCGAATACTACTGCTTCCATGACGTGGACCTGGTGGACGAAGACCCCGACCCCGCGAAGTACGAGGCCAACCTGCGCGAAATCGTAGCCTACGCCAAGCAAAAGCAGGCCGAGACGGGCATCAAACTGCTGTGGGGCACGGCCAACGTCTTCTCGAACGCCCGCTACATGAACGGCGCTTCGACCAACCCCGACTTCGACACGGCGGCCCGCGCGATGCTGCAAATCAAGAACGCCATCGACGCGACCATCGAATTGGGCGGCGAAAACTACGTCTTCTGGGGCGGCCGCGAGGGCTACATGTCGCTGCTCAACACCGACATGAAGCGCGAAAAGGAACACATGGCCCGGATGCTGACGATGGCCCGCGACTATGCCCGCTCGAAAGGCTTCAAGGGCAACTTCCTGATCGAACCCAAACCCATGGAGCCCATGAAGCACCAATACGACGTCGACACCGAGACGGTCATCGGCTTCTTGCGCGCCCACGGCCTGGACAAGGATTTCAAGGTCAACATCGAGGTCAACCACGCGACGCTGGCGGGCCACACCTTCGAGCACGAACTGCAATGCGCCGTCGACGCGGGCATGCTGGGCTCGATCGACGCCAACCGCGGCGACTACCAGAACGGCTGGGACACCGACCAGTTCCCCATCGACCTCTACGAAATGGTGCAGGCCATGATGGTCATCGTGCGCGGCGGCGGTCTGCAAGGCGGCGGCACGAACTTCGACGCCAAGACGCGCCGCAACTCGACCGACCCCGAAGACCTCTTCATCGCCCACATCGCCGCGATGGACGTGATGGCCCGGGCGCTGCTCATCGCAGCCGACCTGCTGGAGAACTCGCCCTACGAAAAGATGCTCGCCGAACGCTACGCCTCCTACGACAAGGGCGAGGGCAAGGCGTTCGAGGAGGGCAAACTGACGCTCGAACAGGCGGCCGAATACGCACGCACCCACGAACCCGCCCAGCACAGCGGCAAGCAGGAACTCTACGAAGCCATCCTGAACATGTACATCTAAACCGGAATCCCGTGTCGGCCGACGGCTCACCGCCGTCGGCCGGCATTTTCATACACCAACCTCGAAACCAATGACTTCAAACACAGAACACGGCAGCCGCACGTACCTGCTCTCCATCGTACTGGTGGCGATCATCGGCGGACTGCTCTTCGGCTACGACACCGCCGTGGTGTCGGGCGCCGAAAAAGCCCTCGAAAACTTCTTCCTCAGCGGTCTGGGCGAGCTCTACACCGCGGGCTGGCACGGATTGACGGCGTCGAGCGCCCTGCTGGGCTGCGTCATCGGCGGCGCGATTTCAGGCCTGCTGGCCTCGCGCTTCGGCCGCAAACGCTCGCTGCTGACAGCGGCGATTCTGTTCTTCATTTCGGCTCTCGGCTCGTGGTGGCCCGAAAGCGGGATACTGCCCTACGGCGAAGCGTCGAAAACGCTGCTGGTGGTCTTCAACTTCTACCGCATCCTGGGCGGCGTGGGCGTCGGACTGGCCTCGGCCGTCTGCCCGATGTACATCGCCGAAATATCGCCCGCCCGAATCCGCGGCACGCTCGTTTCGTGCAACCAGTTCGCCATCATCTTCGGCATGCTGGTGGTCTACTTCGTCAACTACCTCATCCGCAACTCGCTGGGCGAGACGGCCGAAGCCATCCAGACGGCGATGGACGCCATCGGCTGGCGCCGCATGTTCGTGAGCGAAGCGTTCCCGGCCGGGCTGTTCGGCCTGCTGGTGCTTTTCATCCCCGAGACCCCGCGCTTCCTGGCGCTCCGCGGCCGTGACGAAAAAGCCTACTCGATTCTGGCCCATATCAACGGCGCGGCCGAAGCCCGCTCGATTCTGGACGAAATCAAGGCGACGGTCCACGAAAAACGCGAACACATCTTCGCCTATGGCGTTGCGGTGGTCGTAATCGGCATTCTGCTGTCGTTCTTCCAGCAGGCCGTGGGCATCAACGTCGTACTCTACTATGCACCGCGCATCTTCGAGAACATGGGTGCGTCGGGCGACACGTCGATGATTCAGACGGTCGTGATGGGCGTCGTGAACATCATTTTCACGGTCGTGGCCATCTTCACGGTCGACAAGATGGGGCGCAAACCGCTGCTTATCATCGGCTCGGCGGGCATGATGATAGGCATGGCCGCGCTGGCGGCGCTCTCGTTCACCGACTCGATAGGCACGGCGGCGCTGGTCTTCATCATCATCTACACGGCGTCGTTCATGATGTCGTGGGGCCCGATCTGCTGGGTGCTGATTGCCGAAATCTTCCCCAACACCATCCGCTCGCAGGCCGTGGCCATCGCTGTGGCGGCACAATGGATCTCCAACTTCCTCGTTTCGGCGACATTCCCGACGCTGAGCGCGTGGAGCGTGGGCGGCACCTACTGCATCTATGCCCTGATGTCGCTGCTCTCGGCGCTGTTCGTATGGCGCTGGGTGCCCGAAACCAAAGGCAAGACGCTGGAGGAGATGTCGCGGCTGTGGAAGAAATGATTCCTCCGCATACTTGCAACTGACAAACATTCCGGGGCGGCGGCTCCGGAATGTTTTTTTTCGGCAGCGAACGTTCACTGACTGCTAAAACGTTTTAGCAACGGAATTACCGGGGCGGCGGCTCGGAAGAAAACATCCTTCTTGATTTTTAATTCTTGATTTTTAATTCTACCTTTGCACCCGACAATCCAAAGGGGTGCCTTACTATCAGGCTGAGATTATACCCATAGAACCGGATACGGGTAATGCCGAGACCGGGACAAAGCGTAATCAACACCGCATACCCCTTTTCTGTTCGTTAACTTTCTAAAAAGGTTCAACATGAAAAGGTATCTACTACCCATCGCCGTGCTTGCGTTGTGCGGCACAGCAAACGCCATGAACGGCGCATCGGACCGCTCCGGACAACTGCCGGGCGGCGAAATCCGCGAAGAACGGTCCACCGACACGGCACGGCCGGAAGATTCGCTGCGCATGTACCGCTTGCAGGAAATCGAAGTGACGGCCACACGGGCCACCGAATCGACCCCCGTGGCCTATTCGCAGCTGACGCAGGACGAAATCGCCCGCAACAATTTCGGCTTCGACATCCCGTCGCTGCTGGCCCTCTCGCCCTCGGTGATCGCCACCAACGAAACGGGCATCGGCATCGGCGGCACGTCGGTGCGCCTGCGCGGCACGGACGCCCAGCGGCTCAGCGTCACCATCAACGGCGTGTCGCTGAACAACCCCGATTCGCATTCGATGTACTGGTACGACACGCCCGACCTCGTTTCGTCCGTGGGCGACATGCAGATTCAGCGCGGCGCGGGCATTTCGACCAACGGCACCGGAGCGTTCGGCGGCGCCGTCAACATGACCACCGAAGCGCTTTCGACCGACTTCGGCGGCACGGCAGCGCTCTCCTACGGCTCCTACAACACCAACAAACAGGCGGTGCAGCTCTCCTCGGGTCTGCTGGGCGGCCATTGGGCGCTCGACGCGCGGCTCACCCACATCGGCTCGGACGGCTACATCGACCGCGGCTCGACGGACCTGAAGTCCTACATGTTCCAGGCCGGATATTACAGCGGCAGCACGATGCTGAAGCTCGTGTCGTTCGGCGGCAAGGCCAAAACCTATCTGACCTACAACGGCGCGACCAAGGAAGAAATGGCCCTCTACGGCCGCCGCTACCACACCAGCGGCCAGTACCTCACCTCCGACGGGCCGTTCGTGCTGGCCGACGGAACACATGTGGACTACTATGCCGACCAGACCGACAACTACCTGCAAATCAACAACCAGCTGCTGTTCAGCCATCGCTTCAACGACAGGTGGACGATGAACGCCACGGGCTTCTACACCTACGGCTACGGCTTCTACAAACAATACAAGGACGACGCATGGATCGTAGGCTACAACAACCTCGAAGGCCCGGACCAGGCCGACCTGATCCGCCGGAAAATCATGCGCAACCACCTGGGCGGCGTGCAGGCGGCGGCCAACTACGCGTCGCAGCGGCTGGCCCTGACGTTCGGCGGCTCGTACAGCTATTATAGCTGTCCCCACTGGGGCACGCTCGACTGGGTCGACGGCATGCAACCCTCCGAAATCGGCGGCCGCTGGTACGACAACGACGTCGACAAGCACGACGCCAATCTTTTTGTCCGTGCGAACTGGACGGTGACCGAGGGGCTGGACCTTTTTGCCGACCTGCAATACCGCTATGTGAGCTACAAGGCTTGGGGCACCAACGACAACTACGACTGGAACACCTCTGAAATGCAGCCCATCGACGTCGACAAGCAATACCACTTCGTCAACCCGCACGTGGGGCTGAGCTACCGTTTCGCCGGACGCCACACGCTCTACGCGTCGTTCGCCGTGGCGCAAAAAGAACCGACGCGCAACGACTTCACCGACCGCTACATGTTCTCGGACGACGGCGGCTACCCCTCGTCGGAACTGCTCTGCGACTACGAACTGGGCTACACCTACCGTGCGCCGCGCCTGACCGTGGGGGCGAACCTCTACTATATGGACTACAAGGACCAGCTGGTACCCACGGGCATGGTCAACGACGGCGGCGATGCGCTGAACATCAACATCCCGGAGAGCTACCGCTACGGTGCGGAACTCTCGGCCGCCTGGCAGGCGACCCGCTGGCTGACGCTGGGCGGCAACGCCACATGGAGCCGCAACGAACTCCGCCACTACATCGACCGGATGGCCGGCAGCCCGACCTACGGGCAGGACCTCGGGACCAAGAGACTGGCCTACTCGCCCGACTGGATTGCGGGGGCGTTCCTGGACTTCCATGTGCGCGGATTCGAGGCCGTGCTCCGCACGAACTACGTGAGCAAACAATATTTCACCAACGAACAAGTCGACGTGCATTCGATGGACGCCTACTGCGTCACGAATCTGAATCTGGGCTACACCCTGCGCGCAGGCAAGATGCGAAGCGTGCGTTTCGGCGTGATGCTCTACAACCTCTTCGACCAACAATACGAAAGCAACGGCTACGGCTATTCCTACATGGAGGACGGCCGGCGGGTCGACGCGACCTACTACTTCCCGCAGGCGCCGCTGCACGTACTGGCCAACGTAACCGTCAGATTCTAAGCGATGGACTGGAAACTGCTGCTGCAAATCGCCGGGACGGCGCTCGGGCTGCTCTACCTGTGGCTGGAATACCGCGCCGACATCCGGCTGTGGATCGTGGGGCTCGTGATGCCCGTGGTGCACGGCGTGCTCTACTACAAGGCCGGGCTTTACGCCGACTGCTCGATGCAGGCATACTACGTGCTGGCCGGGCTCTACGGCTGGGCCGTGTGGCGCAACGCACCGCGCAAGAAATCGGCGGCCTTGGCCATCAGCCGCACGCCGCTGCGGAAACTGCCCCTGCTGGCAGTCGCCTATGCGGGGCTGCATGCGGCGATCTACTGGCTGCTGGTACGCTTCACCAACAGCACGGTGCCGTTCTGGGACAGCCTCACCACGGCGCTCTGCATCGTAGCCTACTGGATGCTGTCGCGCAAATGGGCCGAACAATGGCTCGTATGGCTTGCGGTCGATGCGGTGACCGTCGGGCTCTATCTGTACAAGGGCATCCCCGTCACGGCCGGGCTTTACGCCCTCTATTCGGCACTGGCCGTAGCGGGCTACGTGCGCTGGCGGCGGCAGGCGGCAGCCCAATGAACGAAGCGTCCCGTCCTCCGGAGGACGGGACGCTGTTTTGTAGAGCGAAAATCGTTATTCGGGCAGTCCGTGCTGCTCGACGTAAGCCGAAATCTCGTCGCGCAAAGCCTTGGGCGTGACATTCTGCCGCAGGACCAGCCGGTAGGAATTGCGTATCTGCTCGCGCAGGAACGCATCGGGCAAGTCGCCGTCGGTGCGCAGGCCGTTCCAATGCTGCTTGTTGAAATGACGCGCCGGGCCGACCTCGGCGTACAACTCGCGCAGGCGCAGCGCCTCGTCGGGCTCGCACTTCACGGCGACGACCCGGAAATCGACCATGTCGGCGCAGGCGTACATCTTGCCGCCGATCTTGTAGACCAGCGTGGTTTCGTCGAACGGAGTGCTCTCCTCCGTCAGGGGCAGCGACAGGCAGTAGTCGCGGAAAGTCAGAACGTCCATACGGCAAAAATAAGCATTTTTTGGCACACGGATTGCTGACGGCAGGAAAGTAAAACCAAAAACCGAGGCAACAATGAAAAAAATTCTCCTCAGCGTATCCCTGCTGGCCGTAGCGGCTGCGGGATTCATGGGCTGCTCGCAACGCCGCCAATGGAACCACGAAGAACGCAAGGCCATGCGCGAAGCCCTGCGCGACTACCGCCAGATGGCCTATCTGAACGACCTGACGGACGACGAATACGTGGTCTTCACGGACGGTGTGGCCACCGACCTGGAAGCCGACTATCCCGTATACACGACCTTCGTACAGATGCCCGGCGTCAACGACACGGTGGACATGGTGGTCGTGACGGCCATCGTCGACGAACTGAACGCCGACGCACGCAACATGCGCCATATCTATCCCTACCCCTACCTGGTAGCGCAGGGCGTACTGCCTGCGGGGCTCGACCACGAACAGCAGCGCCAGTTCTACAACTGCTTCGCCTACAAGGTCAACAGCACCTACCAGACGATGACGCAGTTCTTCAACGCCGTGCTGGCCGACACGACCGACACCTCGCGTATCCGCCGCATCGAAAGCCAGTGCGCCAACGACCTGTTCAACTGGACGGTAACGGAAGTGGACGTAATAGAGACCGTCGACTGAACGACCGCAGCCGAAAACAATACGGCGGGACTTCTCCAAGAGAGGTCCCGCCGTATTGCTGTACGGGCATCGTCGAACAACCCGCAATCCGAAAAATGAATAGTGAATAATTGGTTGGATACTGCAAAAATCATTAACTATTCATTATTCATTGATTTCCGGCGTGCGCCTTGTAGAAATCGGCGCCGACGACGATGCGGACAGCTTTGTGAAGCACCGAAAACTCCAGGGGCGTTTCGCCCAACAACTCGCCGTCGACCTCGACCGACACTTCGGGCGATGATTCGATGCGGATGCGGCTGCCGCGCGCCTGGAGCACGTGGCGGATGCGGTAGATGCCGCCGTTGAACAGATAGCGGAAACGGAACAGGATATGCCAGAAATGGATGGGCCGGATGAGCGACAGGTCGAGCATCCCGTCGTCGGCGACCGCCTCGGGCAGGGGCTGCATGCCGCCGCCGTTGTACTTGCAGATGCCGATGGCGACCGAAAAAAGCAGGTCGTTGTAAATCAGCTTGTCGTCGACCCACACCTTGACGCCCGTGGACTTGTAGCCGAAATAAGAGCGCACGAGCCGCCACGTATAGCGCCAATGGCTCTTGTGGCCCTTTTTCTTCAGATGGGTGAGCTTGCGGATGACGTGGGCGTCGAACCCGGCCCCGGCGACGTTGGCGATATAGCGGCACTGGCGGTACTGCGCCTCCTCGTAGGAGACCACGCCGACGTCCTGCAAAAAAGAATGTTCCTCGCGGATGGCCTCCACAGCGTCGTAGTAACGGTTGGAAATGCCGAACGTGCGGACCCAGTCGTTGCCCGTGCCCACGGCGATGACGGCCACAAGAACCTTGTCGGGCCGCACCTCCTGCTGGATGAAGAGCCCGTTGACCACCTCGTGGAGCGTGCCGTCGCCCCCGACGACGATGATACGTCGGTAACCCTCGCGCACGGCCGTGACGGTGAGCTCCGTGGCGTGGAACTTATGTTCCGTGAAGACGGGTTCGCAGAGGATGTGCGCATCGCGCAGATGCTTGGAAATCTGCGGGAAATGGTCGAGCCCGCGGCCCCCTCCGGCCACGGGATTGACGATGGTGAACCATTTGTTCGCGGAGCTCTCCACCGAACGCTACTTTTGAGGGATGTTGGCCAGCGTGCGCACCAGAAAATCGTAGAACTTCCCGACCGAAGCGATCTCCACCTTCTCGTCGGGCGAGTGGGGATAGCAGATCGTCGGGCCGAACGAAATCATGTCGAGCCCCGGATAGTTGCTGCCGATGATGCCGCACTCCAGTCCGGCGTGGATGGCCGTAACAGCAGGCTTGCGGCCGTAGAGCTGTTCGTAGGAAGCGGTCATCGCCTTGAGAATGGGCGACTTCATGTCGGGATTCCAGCCGTCGTAGCTGCCCGTAAGTTCGGTTTCGGCCCCGGCGAGCGCAAAGACGGCGGCGATGGCCTGGCCCAGCGCTTCCTTCTCGCTGCGGACCGAGCTGCGGAGCAGGCACTGCAATCGGATGCTCCTGCCGTCGGAAACCACGCGCGCAAGGTTGGTCGAAGTCTGCACGAGCCCCGGCATGGCCACCGACATGCGCACCACGCCGTCGGGACAGCCGACCACGGCCTTGACGAGCTTCGACGCCGCATCGGCCGGAATGACCCCGGCGGGCGCCTCGCACGCTTCGAGCCGGACCGCGATGGAATCCTCGATTCCCTCGAACTCGGCGATGACGGTCTTTTCGTAGGCGGCCACCGCATCGGCAAAAGCCTTATGGCCAGCCGCAGGAATCAGCACGACGGCTTCGGCTTCGCGCGGGATGGCGTTGCGCAGACCGCCGCCGTCGACCGACGCGAGCACGACTCCGAACTTCTCAGCCTGGGCGTTGAGCAACCGGAAAAGCAACTTGTTGGCGTTGGCGCGCTGGGCGACAATCTGGATGCCCGAATGGCCGCCCTTGAGCCCCTTGACCGAGAGCCGGGCCGCCTTGAAATCGCCCGCAGGCGCAGGAACCTCGGCGTAACGGAAAGTCATGTTGGCGTCCAGACCGCCGGCACAGCCGACGTACAGCTCGCCCTCGGTCTCGGAATCGAGGTTCAGCAGGATGTCGCCCTGCAAAAGCCCGGCTTTCAACCCGAAAGCTCCGTCCATGCCGGTTTCCTCGGTCGCGGTGAAGAGCGCTTCGAGGGGCCCATGAACGAGCGTATCGTCCTCAAGGACAGCCATGATGGCCGCCGCCCCGATACCGTTGTCGGCGCCCAGGGTCGTGCCGTCGGCCGTGACCCACCCGCCGTCGACATAGGCGTCGATAGGATCGGTCGTGAAATCGAATTGCTTGTCGTTGTTCTTCTGCGGCACCATGTCGAGGTGGGCCTGCAAAATCACCCCCTTGCGGTTCTCCATGCCGGGCGACGCGGGCTTGCGGACATAGATGTTGTGGGCCTCGTCCTCGCGGCATTCGAGCCCGAGCGAACGGGCGAAATCGAGAACATAACGGCGGATTTGCTCCTCGTGCGACGAGGGGCGCGGGATGCGGACGATTTCGGCGAAATGCTTCCAGACGAGCGCGGGTTGGAGCGCGGATAAGTTTCTGTCCATAAAGGTATCGGTTTTACAATTCATTCTTCGTTTTTCGCCGAGCGGTCGAACGCCTCGACGATCTGCTTGACGAGCTCGTGACGCACGATGTCGCGGCGATCGAACTCGACGATGCCGATTCCCCGGACGGAACGCAGAATCTCCATGGCCCGGACCAGGCCGCTGTCGGTCTTGTGCGGCAGGTCGATCTGCGTGACGTCGCCCGTGACGATGAAGCGCGCGTTGCGCCCCATGCGGGTAAGGAACATCTTGATTTGCGATAAGGTGGTGTTCTGCGCCTCGTCGAGGATGACGAACGCATTGTCGAGCGTGCGGCCGCGCATGTAGGCCAACGGCGCGATCTGCACAGCGCCCTCCTCCATGAGTTTCTGAAGCCGCGCAGGCGGAATCATGTCGTTCAAAGCATCGTAGAGCGGCTGAAGGTAGGGGTCGAGCTTCTCTTTCATGTCGCCGGGCAGGAAACCCAGCTTCTCGCCCGCCTCGACGGCCGGACGCGTCAGAATGATGCGCCGCACCTGCCGCTCCTTGAGCGCCCGCACGGCCAACGCGATGGCGGTATAGGTCTTGCCCGACCCGGCAGGCCCCACGGCGAACAGCAGGTCGTTATGACCGAACAGCTCGACCAGCCGCTGCTGGTTGACCGTCCGGGCCCGGACGATGTTGCCGTTGTTGCCGTAGACGATGACGTCCTTGTCGATGGGCCCCTCGTGCGAGAGGGACGACCCGGCGAAACACTGGTCGACGACCTGCGCCGAAACGTGCCCGTACTTGAGGTAATAGGCCGTGAAGCCCTCGAACCGCTTGCGGAACTGCGCCGTCTCGGCGTCGGAACCGAGAACCTTGAGCGTGGAGCCGCGCGCGACGATCCGCAACGACGGATGCAACGCCTTTATCTGGTCCAGATAGACGTTCTGCGGGCCGTAGAGTTCGCGGGGGTCGACCCCCTCGACCGGAATTTCCCTGCCGACCTCGGTCATGGGCTAAAAGAGGTAACCGACGTTGAGCGCAACGTTGTAGGTGCGCAGCTTGTCGAGTTGGCTGCCGTCGGGCAGAACGACGTTGCTCTTGCCCTTGAACTGGCCGTTGTAGCGCAGGTCGATGGTCAGGTGCTTCAAAAGCGTGGCCCCGACCCCGGCCGAATAAGAGAGCGTAGGACGCACGCGCCCGAAATCGAGCCGGTCGCCCTCTTGCTTCTGCTTGCAGCTGTTGACCACCGTGAAGACCGGACCGGCGAAGATGCGCAGGAAACGGATGGGCCGGAACGCCACCAGCACGGGGATGTCGACCGAATTGGACTTGAGGTCGATTTCGTCGCTCCCCTCGGGCTTGATGCGCAACCCCTGCCGCACGTAGAAAATCTGCGGGTCGAGCGACACCCAGCCGAATTTGAGCGAAGTGACGATACCCACCTGCCAACCGAGCTTGTTCTTGATGTCGGTGGTCGCCATGTTGGTCTTGTAGTCGGGGACGTTGATACCGGCCACGGCCCCGTACTCCACTTTGAGCGGCTGGGCCGAAGCGGCTACGGCCGCCGAAGCGAACAAAAGAGTGAAGAAGATTCTGCGTAACATAAACGATGAACTTTGCAACT
This sequence comes from Alistipes muris, assembly GCF_943193205.1. Classification (GTDB taxonomy): domain Bacteria; phylum Bacteroidota; class Bacteroidia; order Bacteroidales; family Rikenellaceae; genus Alistipes; species Alistipes muris. The sequence goes on along the minus strand of NZ_CALPDD010000009.1, from coordinate 2,909 downwards.
GATATTTTACGGATTCTTCGGCTTGTGCCTTGGAATCGCATTTTTCATTCTTAATTCTTAATTTTTAATTCGCAGTCTGAATGCCGCCCAAAGCATGTAGGCGATGCAGGCGGCGACGAAAAGCATCCCCATGTGAGGATTGCCCGCCGCGCGGACGAGGGCCCCGCAGACGGGACCCGACAAGGCCCCGGCCGAAATGGCCATGATCATCAGTCCGGCCACTCCGTTGGCATGGTCGGGCTCGGCCTTGGTGGCCACGGCGTAGAAAGTGGCGAAGACGCAGGCCATGGCGAAGCCCAGCAAGCCGACGGCGGCATAAATCGCGGTCTCGTTGCGCACGAAAAGCAACAGGACGACCAACGCCAGCGCCCCGGCCATGTTCCAGCGCAGGTATTTCACGTCGGAATAACGCAGCAGCACCCACGCGCCGACGAGCGTGCCGACAATGCGGCAGGCGTAAAATCCGGTGGTGGTGAGGATGGACGAGGGGTTGTCGATAAGCCGCACGGAGAGGAACCCGATGCCGACGTCGGCCGCGATGAAGCAGGCGACGCCCAGCGTGGCGAGCAGCACGGACGGATTACGCAACAAACGGAAGCAGTCGGCCAGCCCGGCGGCGCGGGTCCGGCTCTGCGGCTCGGGAACGGCGGTCAGCTGCAACCACACGCCCCCCACGACGGTCAGCACGGCATAAATCGGCAGGAGCCAGCGCCACGACCCTGTGGCGGCGACAAGCGCGGTGACGATGGGAGCGAGCAACAGCAGCGAAGTGTTGCGGAAAATCTGCCCGACGGTCAGATAACTGGTCATCCGCCCGCCGGGAACGATGGTCGCCAGCAACGGGTTGACCGCCACCTGCACGATGGTGTTGCCGATGCCCAGCAAACCGAATCCGGCGAAGTACCAGCCCAGCGCGCAGCCCTCCCCGGCGAAGAACGGCACCAGCAGCCCCACGCAGGTAAAGGCGTAGCCCAACAGAGCGGTGGCCTTGCGCCCGATGCGGTTCATCAATGCGGCGACGGGCGCCGAGAGCACCAGAAACCACAGAAAAACCATCGTCGGCAGAAAACTCACAGCCTCCTGCCGGGCCGCGGGAAACCCGGCGGCGATGCGCCCGCTGATGGGAGCCACGATGTCGCAGAATCCCATGATGAAAAAACCCGCCAGAACGGGCGCCAGCAGGCGTTTGCTTACCTTTTCGTCGTTCATTTCAACCGTTTAGGAAATTCAAAGTTACATTTTTTTCGGAAAAACCGCCCCGCGAAGCCCGAAAAAATTGCGGCATCCGCCCTGCGGCCCGTACCGGACCACCCAAAAATCCGGCCGGAAAGGTCCGGCGAAGCAGCGCGCCGGCACATTTTTCCGCCCCGCGGACGCGGCGGTTCCGGCAATTATCGCTATATTTGTCTCCGACAACGCGGGACGCGCCGGCCCACGGCGCCCGGCCCGCCCATACCGAATGACACCGCAAACCATCCTACCGCTGATTACCCTGCCGCTCGAGGACCCGATTCTCAAGTTCATGCTCATCATGGCCATCGTGCTGGGCGCGCCGCTGCTGCTCAACCGGCTGAAAATCCCCTATCTGCTGGGGCTTATCATCGCCGGGGCCGTCATCGGGCCCAACGGGTTCAACCTCGTGCTGCGCGACAGCAGCATCATTCTGTCGGGCACGGCGGGCCTGCTGTACATCATGTTCCTCTCGGGACTGGAAATGGACATGAACGACTTCAAGCGCAACGGCTGGCGCAGCGCGGTATTCGGGCTCTACACCTTCGCGGTACCCATGCTGTTCGGCATCGTGGCGGGCCATTATATTTTAGGGTATTCGCTCTACTCGTCCATCCTGCTGGCGGGACTTTTCGCGTCGCAGACGCTTATCGCCTACCCCATCGTGAGCCGGCTGGGCATCACGCGGGACCGGGCTGTGACTATTGCCGTAGGCGGCACGATCATCACCGACATCCTGGCGCTGATGGTGCTGACGGTAGTGGTGGGGCTCGCGACAGGCCAGGCCGACACGGGATTCTGGTACCGCTTCGGCGCTTCGGTCGTGGCGTGCGTGGCGGCGATTCTGCTGCTGTTCCCGATCATCGGCCGCTGGTTCTTCAAACGGTGCAGCGACAACGTTTCGCAATACGTATTCGTGCTGGTCATGGTATTCTTAGGAGCCTACCTCGCCCAGCTGGCGGGGCTCGAACCCATCATCGGCGCCTTCCTGGCGGGACTGGCCATGAACCGGCTCATTCCCGGGACCTCGCCGCTGATGAACCGCATCGAATTCGTGGGCAACGCCATCTTCATCCCGTTCTTTCTGATAGGCGTGGGGATGCTCATCGACTACCGCGCGTTCTTCAAGAGCTGGGAGAGCATCGAAGTGAGCATCGTCATGATCGTCATGGTGACGGCGGCCAAATACATAGCGGCCTGCCTGACGCAGAAGACCTTCCGGCTGAGCCGCGACCAGCGCACGCTGCTCTTCGGACTGAGCAGCGCCCATGTGGCGGCGACGCTGGCGGCAGTGATGGTGGGCTACAACGTGGTATTGGGCCGCACGCCCGAGGGCGAACCCATCCGCCTGCTGAACGAAGCGGTACTCAACGGCACGATTCTGATGATACTGGCGACCTGCACGATTTCGACCTTCGCCTCGCAGCGCGGCGCCCACAACATCGCCATCAAAGGGGCGCAGGGGCCGGGCGAACGCACGACGGGCGAACACGTGCTGATCCCGGTATCGCGCCAGGAAAAAATCGCCGAGCTGGTGGGGCTGAGCATCGCGCTGACCAAGCAGAAGTACCGCAGTCTCTACGCGCTGAACGTCATCGACAACCAGAGCGACGACCCCGAACTGAAAAAACGCTCGCAGAGCCTGCTCGAAACAGCCGTGACGGCCGCGGCCGCGGCCG
>NZ_CALPDD010000008.1 GCF_943193205.1 Alistipes muris | reverse complement strand
TGCCCCTCGACTTGCATGTGTTAAGCCTGCCGCTAGCGTTCATCCTGAGCCAGGATCAAACTCTCCATTGTATAAAATGTTTTGTTCTAAATCTTTAGCTCTAATCTCAAAGGTATTGTTTGAAATCACTCTCCGAAGAGAGTGGGAAAACTTTAGCTGCTCAAATACTTCAAAGAACGCTGTCCGTTATATTGCTATAAAGAACATTTCTGTTTCTGTCGGAGGGTTGCCCCTCCCGGTTCCGTCCGCTGCTTTCGCAGAGCGGAAAGTGGTGCAAAGGTAAAAAGCTTTTTTGAAACCGCCAAATCTTTTCGGAAGATTTTTTCAGAAAATTTTTCAGAATCTTTTCTTAAGCCGAGCGCAAAGGCGAACGTATTCGGACTTTGCCAAGGCAAGAAAAGTTGCATGTGAATGAACCTTTTTCGCTTCTTCGCCGACAAGGCGTCGTTGTCAAAGCGGATGCAAAGGTAATTCAAATTTCCGAAACTCCAAAAAATCCGGAACTTTTTTCAAAACTTTTTCAGAACCCGTGTCGCTTCGGAGGGTTGCTTTCTCTCTCGAAGCGGGTGCAAAGATAAAGGTTTCCGGATGTTATTTCCAAATATTTCAGCGACTTTTTTTTGACATTTTTCCGCGCTTTTTTACACCCGGCTATAAGTCAGGAAGTTAGTTATGAAAAATTTTTACTATATTTGGCTTCATCGCAGATGCTGCACCCCGGCAATGCCCGAACTTATTTGGCATTGCGTTCGATTTGCGTTATCTTTCGCCTTGCAATCGGGTCCCCGGACGACACAGCAACACCGGAAAGCCCGCAGTACGAATTCATACACAAAGATTCAATAGGATGCGAACCCTTATATTATATATAGGTATATTGGGGGCGGCCTGCACCCAGCAGCGGGAACAGCTACGCACGGGCGACCTGCTGTTCCAGGCGGGCAGCGAGTCGGCCATGAGCAGCGCCATCGCAGCCGCTACGGGCAGGGATGAAGCGTTGAAGTTCACCCATGTCGGAATCGCCGTCATCGGCAGCCGGGCCGATTCGGTACTGGAGGCCACCTCCGACGGCGGCGTGCGCATGACCGTACTCAGCGACTTTCTGAACAAGTCCGCCCGGCTGAATGGTCGGCCCGTCGTCGTTGCCAAACGCTTGAAAGACACCGCAGGCATCGCCGCTGCCGTCGCCCGCGCACGCACGTTCCTCGGACAGCCCTACGACTATTCGTTCCGCCCCGACAACGGGAAGCTATATTGCAGTGAATTGGTATGGGAAAGTTACCTCGCCCCCGATGGCCGTCGTTTGTTCCCGGCGCAGCCTATGAATTTCCGTGCCGCCGACGGTTCGATGCCGCCGTTCTGGAACGAGTTGTTCGCAAAACTGGGCGAAGAGATTCCCGAAGGATTGCCCGGCACCAATCCCAACGACATGTCGCGCGACACCTTGCTTACCGAGGTTTTCCGTTGGTTTTGAAAGCCGTGCCGCCGTCCCAGCTATCTGCCGCCGCTCCGAATCCGCCTTGCCGCAACACCACAGCAGCAAATCCGCCGCTCTCAGTTCGCCCTGCCGCCGCTCCGAACCCGTCGCGGCTCAGACAATCCGTTCGACCGTAATGTCCTGCGATTCCCGTAGCAGGTTGACGAATTCTTCCTCCTCGGCAATGCCCTTGGCCCGAATGACCAGCGTCGCCCGGTAGACGGTCGCACCGTCCATGCGGGTCGGTTCGATTTCGTAGGAGATGACCGTGTATTTCGAGGTCTTGAGTTTGTTGAACATGGCGTCGATTACCTCGCGGCGCCCCGACGAGTAGACTATCAGCGTGCGTTTGCGACCCAGCCCGCCGAAAAAGAGGGTCAGCGCTTCAAGCCCGAAAAGCGTCAGCAGCGTCGCCGCCCCGGCCACTACATACATGTGCGCACCCGCCGCCAGCCCGATGCCTGCCGTCGCCCACAGGCTCGCAGCCGTGGTCAGCCCGCGCACCAGCTGACGGTGCAGAATAATCGTTCCGGCGCCGATAAAGCCGATGCCGCTGACCACCTGCGCCGCAATCCGTCCCGGGTCGAAGCGCAGTCCGTCGTGCGTCGCCAGCAGGTCCTCGAATCCGTATTGCGACACAATCATCATCAGGGCGCTGCCCAGCGCCACCAGGAAATGGGTGCGGAATCCCGCATCCTTCACCCGGTATTCGCGGTCAAGGCCGATAATCGTGCCGCACAGACCCGCCGCGCACAGCCGCCAGATAAAATTCCATTCCATGTTTTTTCCTTACAGCCAGCCGTTGTTGGCCGCCACCCGTTCGCGGACGATCAGTGCGATTTCGCGCGACACGGAGGTCTGGCCGATCTGCGTCGAAAGGCGGACCGTCGCCACACCCGTTTTCGAGCACGCAACAACAAGTTTGCCATTGCGCACCGCCAGCGTCCCGATGCCCAGCCGATCCTTCGCCTCGGGCGTCGCTTCCGCTTTCAGCAGTACTCCGGTCGAGCCGCCGAAATAGCGGTCAAGCGGGATTTCGCTCTCCTTGCCGCGTTGTACGTACACGCCCGGCGTTCCCTGGATATTCAGCAGCAGCAGATAGGCATCCACATAGCCCGCTCCCATCTTCTTGCGGTAGTCCGTCAGATTGAGCAGCGACACACCGCCGTTCACATCCATAAAAGGTTTCGAGCCTTTCATATAACCATCTATGTCGTGTACGCTGCTCAGCAGCAGCGATTTGAACTGCGCAGGCGTAAAGCGTTTCCCGAGTTTGGAGGCATACGCAAGCCCCAGCGCCGCCACGCCCGACACATGGGGACAGGCCATCGAGGTGCCTTGCATGTAGCCGACCGACGCTTTCCGGCCGTCGCGGAACTGCATCGCAGGGTCTTCGAGTATCGTGCTCAGCACAGCGCCCTCTTCTTCGTACAGATAGTCGCCGCCCGGAGCCGTAATGTCGACCCAGCTTCCGTAGTCCGTATAGTAGGCAGGTGTGAAGTCCGGGGCCATCGACGCCACGGCCACCGTCGGCGAGTAGGCCCCCGGCCACATCATCTGGTCGCCCACTATGTCGCCGTCGTTGCCCGCGGCGAAAATCACCAGCCCGCCGTTCAGCGGTGCGTTCGGGTCGTCGGCACCCGCATACTTTATAAAATAGTCCACGGCACGTTTCTCCATCCCCTGGGCGATGCCTGCCCATTGGGCCTCGGTCTTCAGGTTCGTGCCGTAGCCCCAGCTGCACTGGGCAATCAGCGCGCCCCGGTCGGCCGCATAGACGAACGCCCGGGCCGCCGCGTCGTCCGCATCGTTGGCCGGGTCGCCGTCGCTGTCCAGAATCTGGCACGACATGATTTTGACGCCGCCTTTGCCGTCGGCTCCGCCCGCTATGCCGCAGACGTCGATTCCGTTGCCGTTGACCGCCGCAATCGTTCCGGCCACATGGGTCCCGTGGTCAGCGTACATCCACTCTTTGTTCTCGCTGTCGTAATAGTTCCCCTGCCAGTTGAGTTTGTCCGTGCGGTTGCAGAAGTTGTAGCCATGGAGGTCATTGCCGAACTCCGCATTTTCGCCCGCATGGGGATTGACCCACATATTGGCCGCCAAATCGGGATGGGTGGACTGCACCGGTTCGTCGAGCACCGCCACCACGATTTCGGGCGAACCCGTACAGAGTTTCCACGCGTCGAACAGATTCACGTCGCACCCCGCCTTGAACTGGAATACGAAGTTGCCGTAGGAACCCAGCGTCTTGTTCCCCGTGTTGTTATAGTGCCATTGGTCGGGCAGGCACGGGTCGTTGGCGGGCATCGCCGCACGCGTCGCAGGACGGGCCGCGGCGGCAGGAACCATCGGCCCCCGGCGCCCCGACTCGATGGGATGTCGGTACTCCACCGCCGAAACGCCCTCCACACGGCTCAGCAGCCCGGCCGCCGCGGTCAGCTCCTCCTCGCTGTCGAAACGGACCGTATACCAGCGGTGGAGCCCGAACTCGCGGTGCCGCTGCTCGTAGCGTGCTTCGTAGGGAAATACCCGGGCGAACCGCTCGGCCCCGATGCGCTCCAGCACAAGGTCCATGTCGGCCACGCCCGAACGGGTCATCGCTCCCCCGCCGCTGCGCGTCGCTGCCTGCGCCGTCTCGATACGCTCGGCCAGCCCGTCGGTCACTTCGACGGACAGGCACCCCGCAACAGCCCCCTGCGGCACACTGAGAATCTTCGCGCCGGACTGCGGAAGCATCTTATCGGAGGCGGTCTCCGTAGCGTCATTCGCACAGGCGGCAAGACCGAGCACCGCCGCTATCCATATCAGTCGTTTCATATCCTTTAATTATAAATATCCGTTTTTGCGCCGGAACACTCCGACCGCCGATAAAGGTAGGAATTTTTCGGTGAAAATCATATTTCGGCCGCCGGATTTTGCAATTTGCCGCCGAACGACTATATTTGTCTGAACATCCAAAACTTCCGAATCATGATGCGACTTTTACAATACGCTTTTCTCGCGTGCGCCCTCTTGTGCTCCTCGTGCAAGAACGACAAGGATTCTGTCCCCACGATTGAGCCCGCCGTGGGCATCGAAATCGCAGACTTCGCCGGGGAATGGCGTCTGAGTGCCTGGTCGGGCGGCACGGACCTCGACAAGGAAATCTATCTGCGGCTCAACGCCGACCAAACTTTCACTCTCTATCAGAACATCGTCTCGCACGGATTCGAGTGCTTCGACGGCACTTTCACGTTCGATTCGCAGAGCGCACTCATCCGCGGCACCTACGCCAGCGGCACCCCGTGGGGGGGGGAATACATCATCGGAGCGCTGACCGAAAACAGCATGCAATGGCAGATGGCCGGGACCAGCGACATCGCCACCTACACCCGCAGCGTCATCCCCAGCCTACCGCTCCAACCCGCCTCGCGCAGCGGCAGCGTACCGTTCCTGTAACAAATACAACAAAACAGCAGAACCTCGGTTCTGCTGTTTTTCGTTCTGGCATAGCGAACGCAACCAATCGGCGTCATGTCATTCTGAATATCTACCCCCTGCTTTCCATACTTTCGATGGAAGGGTTCGTCGCAGTAACGTCCTGCTCGATCTGCTGCTGCGTAGGCGCTTCGCCTGCGGCGGCAGGAGTGATGCGCTTCCCGTTCTCGGGCATGTTCTGCGTCACGGTAGGAATGCGCATGGCGCATCCGGGACGCGTATCGGCGGGGGTCATCTTGTTATTCTGGCCAGGCATGGGCTTGCTGCAATCGGTCTTTTCCATAATCGTCATTTTCCTGCGACCGCTGCAAAACACGTACCGCCCCGAAAAGAAGCAGGCGGGGAACGCCGAAACGCTCTCCGCCTGAAAACAGCTGCCGTCCCCCGATTCGGGCCGTCCGACCCACTACCGGAATCTTGCAACCATCGGACGGCCCTGCCTGCGGTGACCCGCAGCCCGGCCGTCGGCTACATTGCTATTTGACTGCTTTGACGATTGCCGCAAATGCTTTCGGTTCGTTCATCGCCAGGTCGGCCATCACCTTGCGGTTGAGCTCGATACCCTTGGCGTTGAGTTTGCCGATAAACTGCGAATAGGTCATCCCCTGCGCGCGGACCGCAGCGTTGATACGCGTGATCCACAGCGAACGGAACGTCCGCTTCTTGAGCTGGCGGTGTGCATAGGCATACTGCAAACCCTTCTCGACCGTGTTTTTCGCTACGGTCCAAACGTTTCCCCTTGAACCAAAGTTACCCTTGGCAAGTTTCAGAACTTTTTTTCTGCGTGCGCGGGACGCAACGGCATTGACTGAACGTGGCATAGTCTGAAATGTTTTTTTAAGAGCTGTCAGCGACGCGGTTCTCCCGCGTTCTTCGGGGCTGATTCGCTCCGGTTAATAATTTTGCCCGACGGTTATTTAACCAGCAGGTTCTTGATTTTGGCCTCGTCGGCCGGCGAAACGATCCCTGCGTAGCAAAGATTGCGTTTCTGCTTAGTCGTCTTTTTGGTCAGGATGTGACTGTGATAAGCGTGCTTACGCTTGATCTTTCCTGTGCCGGTGAAGGTAAAGCGCTTCTTCGCCGCGGCATTGGTTTTCATTTTCGGCATTGTCGCAAACAGTTATTTAGTTAAACATAGCCTGCAAAAGTACTATTTTTTTCGCATTCTGCAACCTTTTTTGCACGCATAAAACAAAAATTCTTCGTATCTTTGACTTTGTCTTGGATACCCGGGCCCCGGCGATGCCCGAATAAATTCGGCATCGCGTTCGGCTCACTCGTATCCTCGATTCACCCACATGTTGAAAGCAATACTCGTATCTATGTCTCTGCTCTCGTTTTTCGGCTGCGGCCGGACCAAGACTCCGGAATATCCCACCGACACACTGACGGCGCGCGACGGCACCGAATTCACGCTTACGTTCTTCCAACACGCCTCGATAGGCATCCGGATCGGCGGCCACCATATATATATCGACCCGGTGGGCAACTTCGCGGGCCAGCCCAAAGCCGACCTTATCCTGCTGACCCATTCGCACAACGACCATTTCGACCTGGCGACCGTCGAGAAACTGCGGACCTCGAAGACCGACATCCTCAGCGACCGCACCACGGCCGAAGCGTTCGGCATGGAAGGGCACGTGATGCGTCCGGGCAGCATCGCCACGCCGCGCGACTATGTGAAAATCGAAGCCGTAGCCGCCTACAACACGACCAAGGAACACCAGCAGTTCCACCCCAAACTGCGGGAAGACTGCGGCTATCTGCTGACCATCGGCGGCACACGGATCTACGTGGCGGGCGACACCGAACCGACGGCCGAAATGAAAGCCCTGCGCGACATAGACATCGCTTTCCTGCCTGTCAACCAGCCCTATACGATGACCGTCGACCAAGCTGTCGACGCAGTCAAGGCACTGAAGCCCACCATCTTCTACCCCTACCACTTCGGGCAGACCGAATTCAAGACCGACATGGACCGCCTCGTGCGCGAAGTCCGCGCCTTGGACACCACCGACATCCGCGTCTTCCCGATGGAATAAGCGGGCCTACCCTACGGTACACGCACGTTCGCCGAGTAACAGATTCTTCGTCGCCTATGGCACCACAGAATGACAGAGGGCGGGTAAAAGAACGCAGGGGCGAAGTGCGGAAAGGCTGACGGACCGCACAAAGCAAAAAAAAGCCCGGAACCCACTCAAGGCTCCGGACTTTTCATAAACAGCCGACCGAACTATTTGGCGGCTACGCTCTTGGGCTGGGCCTTGACCTTGAGCGAAGCGAGGCCCTTGACGATATTCTGGTCGGAATTCTTGGCGGCATCGTAAGTCACGCTGACTTCCTTGGCTGCCACATCGACCTGGACGTCTTTGATACCCTTGCCCAGCGAGGGAATGTTGTTCATGATTTTCTGCGCGCAATGGTCGCAGTCGATGTCGGTAACGAAGACCGTCGTCACGGTTTTCTTCTCGGCCGCGGGTTTCGCAGCCATCGTCATGCCTGCGCCCATCACCAGCGCCAGGCAAAGCATTGCAAGTTTTTTCATGGTTACTTAAATTAATTCGGTTATGATTATTTCAACTTCTTAACTACGCTACGCTTGTTTTCCTCCTCCTTGCATGGCAAAAAGATTCTTTTCTTCGTTCAAAATGACAAAGGTAAGGATTCAGCGGCACATTACTTTTCACCTTTCACTCTTCACCTTTCACCTTAATAAAGGTTCCAGCGCATGCCGATGTAGAATTTGCGGCCCATAAGCGGTCCCCAAACGTTCATCGAGTTGAACTCCGCCGACCACGGGTTGCCGGCCCCCACAATGGGGTCTTTCTGGCGATAGTCGGCAATGTTCTCGCAGCCCACATAGACGTCGAACTTACCCAGCTTGCGGCTCACCTGCGCATAGAACATCGGATAGCTGGGCGAATAGTTGTCGAAATCGGGCTGTCCGTCAGCCCCGAAACGCGGCACGCGCGACGGACCGTTGAGCTGCGCCGTAGCGTCGAAGACCCAGCGGCGGAACTTGGTGGCATACTGAATGTTGAGCAGCGTTTTGTAGCGGCTCACCAAGGGCCGTTCGACCCGCTTGGTAGTGCCGTCGGGACGGTCGATCGTCATTTCGCTGTCCGTATAGCGGAACGTCGCGAAGATGTCGAGCCGCTCGACGGGCGTCCACGAGAAATCCACCTGATAGGTATCCGTGAAGGAACGGCCGCGGCTGTCGTAGATGTTGATATACTGCGGGTTCCACTCTTGGTCGGCCACCACGGCACGGTAGAACTGCGTGCGGAAATAATCGAAGCTCAGCGTCATGTTGTCCTGCCCCAGCGCCGAGAAAGTCTGCGTCAGGCTTCCGCCCGCGGTCAGTGCCATTTCCATCCGGTCAAGGCTGCGAAAAGCCGTCTCGCTGGCCGCAGTGTCGCCGTCGAAGATAATCCGGCGCCCGGTGGCCAGGATGCCGATGTTGTCAGTGATGACGTTGGTCGAACGGTAGCCCAGGCCCGCCGAAGCTCGCAGCGTGGTCGTCGGCGTAATGTTCCACTTCACATGCCCGCGCGGCGTGAAGTAGAACTTGTCGTAATAGCTGTTGTAGTCGCCGCGCACACCTGCCACCAACGAAAACTTATCCTTGATAGTATAGGTATACTCGGCGTAGGCGCCCGCCTCGTGTTCGGTGCGGTTGAGCTTGTAAAGCGCCGACCCCTGCCCCGCAATCCAGGGCGTTTTGTTGAGCAGCGTCTCGCGCACGGCCGAAGTATGGCCCTGCAAACCCACGTTGAGCGACGAACGGTAGGTGAAATAATGGGCGTACATCAGATTGGCCGACAGCGTGTTTTCGTTGCCGCCGTAATCGTTGAGCCCGAAATAGGCGTCCTCGTTGAAGTGGTCGAAATCGACGACGAAAGCGAGGTTGGAACGCATCTCGTCGGCTTCCTCCTCATCGTAGACCGACGGACCGACGGGGGTGCCGACCTTGAAATACCCGTTGGCTCCGCGGTTGCGGATGTGCGAACCGTAGTGCGGCATGGGCTTGCCCTCGGTCTGCCAGTCCCAATCGTTGAGCATCGCTTCGCGCATGGCGGCCGTGTTCTTGTAGCCTATCATGCCGCCCAAACGGTTTTCCTGCACGAACTTCCAGCCCCAGCGCACCTGCGTACCGTTGTCGGCCGCGTAGAGCCACTTGTTGGCCACGTTGATCTGGTCGGCCTTGGGCAGGTCGCGGAATCCGTCGTGGTTGTGGTCCATCTTGCGCACGTCGGTGTCCATCGAACCGTGGAGCAGCACGACGGACGAAAGTTTCTTGTCGCGCGAAACGGGAAAAGCCGACGACAGATTGACTTCGGGCCGCAGCTCGTCGTCGAGGTAGAGATTGACGAAGAGCCGTTCGTCGTCCGTAGGCTTGCGGTGCTCCAGATTGATCTGGCCCGTGATGGCCTCGTGGCCCGCCGTCACCGACGAAACGCCCTTGGAGACCTGAATCGAGTTGAGCCACATGCCCGGCGTGTAGCTCAGCCCGTAGGGAGCCGACAGACCGCGCATGATGGGGCGGTTCTCGTCGAGAATCTGCGTGTAGGTTCCGGCCAGCCCGAGCATCTTGATTTGCCGCGCCCCCGAAATGGCGTCGCTGTAACCGACGGTGACCGACGCCGAATTCTCGAACGACTCGGCCAGGTTGCAGCAGGCCATCTTGCAGAGCCCCGCGAACGAAATCATTTCGCCCTTGAGAATGCCGTCGCGCTTGACGTAGTTGCCGCTGAGCGTGCCCTCGATCACCACGTCGTCCAGCGCGACGCCCTCGTTCTGCAAGGCGAATTCGACGCGCGGCGTACCGGCCGCCACCTGCAAGGTGTCGTTCAGATAGCCCAGATAAGTAGCTACCAGCTTATTGTAATTCTTGACACGGTGCAGCTGGAACGCACCCGTCGCATCGGTGCTCGCCCCCACGTTCGTGCCGGCCCAATAGACCGCGGCCCCGACCAAAGGCTGCCCTTCGGCATCGCGCACCGTCCCCCGCAGCTCCTGCGCGGCGACTGCGCCGCAAAAGGCAAGGGACAAAAACGAAAGAATGAATGTCTTGATTTTCATGATTTTCCGTAATCGGTTAAAAACTCTTTTCCGGTCGGATGCCTGCACGAGGTATCCGCCGCAACGTTTCTAAGCCGACACGGGAGGAGCCCGCAGTCCGCCGACCGCCAAGAACGGCGCGGCTATCAAAGGAACGGGCTGCGCGGGAGCATTCCGGCGCAGGGCGGGCACATGGGCGGGACACGGACACTCGACCGCCAGCGACGACGGCAGGAACGTCACGGCACAGCGCGTGGCTTTGTCGTCGTCGTTGTGGATGCCGGTGTAGAGCTTGACCGCGGTGGAATGGCGGTCGCAGGGACATGCCGTGTGCAGCGCTTCGGCGCCACCCACGGCCTCGGCGTCAACGTGCCCGGACGCACAGCAGAGGTGCTCCGCAGCGTGGACCGCTTCGAGACAACGGCACGACAACGAACGATAGGCCGTCCCACCCGTCGCCAGCAGATAGACGACGAGCAGCAAGGACGATATGTATCTTCTGAAGCCCATTGTTACCATGGCCGGAAGCCCGACGCTTCCAACGTCGAACGGCCCGACTGACCGCAAAGGTATGAAAAATAACGGAAACATCCAACAACCGGGCCGAAAGAGCAGCCGAAGGAACCCGAAGCGCGAATTATGAATTGCGAATTATGAATTGTGAATTCAAATTAAACTATCTTTGTGCTATGCAACCGGGCGACGAAAAAACATACGAAGCGCTGCGGCGCTACTGGGGATTCGGCGAGTTCCGGCCCGTACAGCTGGAAATCATCCGCTCGGTGCTGGCCGGGCGCGACACGCTGGCGCTGATGCCCACGGGCGGCGGCAAGTCGCTGACGTACCAGGTGCCGACGATGACCCGCCAGGGGCTCTGCATCGTCGTGACGCCGCTCATCGCCCTGATGAAGGACCAGGTCGACCGCCTGCGCGCACGCCGCATCCCGGCCGTCGCCATCCACTCGGGCCTCACACCGCGGCAAATCGACATCGCGCTGGACAACTGCGCCTACGGCGACGTAAAATTCCTCTACGTGGCGCCCGAGCGGCTGGCCACCGAAGCGTTCCGCCTGCGCGTCGAGCGGATGAACGTCCAGCTTATCGCCGTCGACGAAGCCCACTGCATCTCGCAATGGGGCTACGACTTCCGGCCGTCGTACCTGCGCATCGCCGAACTGCGCGAAAAACTCCCCGGCGTTCCGGTCCTGGCGCTCACGGCTTCGGCCACGAAACCCGTCACGGACGACATCATGCACCGCCTGCGATTCGCCGAACCCCGCTTGCTGCGAAGCAGCTTCGCCCGCCCCAATCTATCGTACAGCGTCCGCCGCACGGACGACAAGAACGGCCAGCTGCTGCGTCTGGTGCGCAACGTGGCGGGGTCGGGTATCGTCTACATGCGCACGCGCGAGGGCACCGAACAAGTGGCGGCGCTGCTGCGCGACGAGGGCATCGCGGCGCTGGCCTACCACGGAGGACTGCCCTCCGCCGAACGCGCCCTGCGGCAGGAAGAATGGGTCAAGAACAAGGTCCGGGTCATGGTGGCGACGAACGCGTTCGGCATGGGCATCGACAAGCCCGACGTGCGGTTCGTGGTCCACTACTCGATTTGCGATTCGCTCGAAAGCTACTACCAGGAAGCCGGGCGGGCCGGACGCGACGGACAGCGGGCCTATGCCCTGCTGCTCGCGGCGTCGGACGACAACGCCCGCGCAGAACAGCGCTTCAAGAAGGAATTTCCGCCGCTGGACCAAATCAAGGATATTTACGAACAGGTCTGCTCCTACCTCCAGGTCGGCATCGGCGACGGGGCCGGAACGGCCTGCCTGTTCAACCTCCACGACTTCTGCGCCCGGCAGCACCTGTGGTCGGGCACGGTCGTGGGAGCGCTCAGGCTCCTGCAGCAGAACGGCTATCTGACGCTGACCGACGCGCAGGAGAACCCCGCGCGCATCATGTTCGCCGTCCACCGCGACGACCTCTACAAGCTGCGCGTCGAGCGCAGCGACCTCGACCACTTCATCCGCACGCTCCTGCGCCTGTACAACGGCATCTTCACCGAATTCCGCCCCATCGACGAAGCCGAAATCGCCACCTGGAGCGGCTACACCGCCGACAAGGTCAAGGAGCTGCTCAAGCGGCTGTGGCAGCTGCGCGTCATCCGCTACGTTCCCTCGAACCGCTCGCCTATCCTCTATTTCAACCAGGAACGGCTGCCGCGCGCCGACCTCTACATCGCCCCCGAGACCTACCAGCGGCGGCAGGAGCTGCTGCGCGAACGCTTCAGCCACATGACCGCCTACGCCGCCAACGACACGGAGTGCCGCAGTGCGGTGTTGGAACGCTATTTCGGTTCGGAAGAAACAACAGCGTGCGGCATCTGCGACCTCTGCCTGGCGCGCCGCCGGGCCGCGAAACAGGATGACGGGCTGCCTGCGCGGATACTGGAGCAGCTCGCGGCGGGCCCGGCCAAGGCACGCACGCTGGCAGACGCAGTCGCAGCACCGCCCGAACGGGTGGCCGAAGCGGTGCGCCGACTGCTCGACGAAGGGAAAATCGCGGCCGACGAAGCGGGAAATCTGAGAATTATTGCGTAAATTTGCGGGAACATCACGGCTACCCAATGTCTACGACCAACACCTTTACGGACAAGATAAGCAACGAGCTGACGGCCGGGCTTCCGGCCATCGAATTCCGGGGCGAAATCCGCATTGTCGACCACGAACGCGACATCGCCGCGGCCTGCAAGGAACTTGCGCGGCACCCCGTCATCGGATTCGACACCGAGACACGCCCCTCGTTCCGGCCGGGAGTGACCTACCGCGTATCGCTGCTGCAGCTCTCCACGCCGGAACGCTGCTACCTGTTCCGGCTGAACAAGATACCTCTGGCCAAACCCATCCTGCAACTGCTCGAAGACCGCAGCGTGCTCAAAATCGGCGCCGACGTCAACGGCGACCTGCGCTCGCTGCACCAGATCCGCCACTTCCGCGACGGCGGGTTCGTGGATCTGCAGCTCCTTGCGGCCGAATGGGGCATCGCCGAAAAGAGCCTGCGCAAACTCTCGGCCATCGTGCTGGGCAAACGCGTATCGAAAGCCCAGCGCCTGAGCAACTGGGAAGCGGCGACGCTGACCGACAAGCAACAACTCTACGCCGCGACGGACGCGTGGGTCTGCACGCGCATCTACGAACGTCTGCTGCGAACTCCGAAACTCAAAAAACCGCAACCATGATACCTCAAGTATACCTGCGCAAAGGCAAGGAAGAATCGCTGGCCCGCCGCCACCCCTGGATTTTCTCGGGCGCCATCGACTACATCAAGGCCGAAGAGGAGGAATTCGCCGAAGGGGCGCTGGTCGAAGTCTACACCCGCGCAGGCGAATTCATCGCCCAAGGCCACTACCAGGTAGGCTCCATCGCGGTGCGCGTACTCTCGTTCGAGCGCGAGGCCATCGACCAGGCGTGGTGGAACCGCCGCATAGCCAGCGCCTACGGCGTGCGCCGCACGCTGGGACTGACCGACGACCCGTCGACGACGTGCTACCGGCTGATTCACGGCGAGGGCGATTCGCTGCCGGGGCTGGTGGTCGACATCTACGGCACGACGGCCGTGGTGCAGTGCCACTCGGTAGGCATGTACCTTGCGCGCCGTGAAATCGCCGAAGCGATCCGCGCAGCATACGGCGACAGCATCACAGCCATCTACGACAAATCGTCGCAGACACTGCCCTACAAAGCGGAGCTGAACGCGGTGGACGGCTATCTGTGGGGCACGACGGACCATGCGTCGCAGGTAGTGCTGGAACACGGCAAGAAATTCGTGGTCAACTGGGAAAAAGGCCAGAAGACGGGCTTCTTCCTGGACCAGCGCGAAAACCGCGAACTGGTGAAACGCTACGCCAAAGGCCGCACGGTGCTGAACACGTTCTGCTACACGGGCGGATTCTCGGTCTACGCACTCTCGGGCGGCGCCAAGGAAGTCTGCTCGGTGGACTCGTCGGAGCGGGCCGTAGCCCTGGCGACGGAAAACATGCGGCTGAACTTCGGCGAAGGAGCCCCCCACACCGAAGTGGCGGCCGACGCGGTGGAATACCTGCGCGACATAGGCGACAAATACGACCTGATCATTCTCGACCCTCCGGCCTTCGCCAAACACCACAAAGTGCTCGGCAACGCGATGCAAGGCTACAAGCGACTGAACGCCAGAGCCATGGCGCAGATAAAACCGGGCGGCATCCTCTTCACGTTCTCGTGCTCGCAGGCGGTATCCAAGGAGCTGTTCCGCACGACGGTATTTTCGGCGGCGGCCATAGCGGGGCGCAAGGTCCGCATCCTGCACCAGCTGACCCAACCGGCCGACCACCCGATCAACATCTACCACCCCGAGGGCGAATACCTCAAGGGGTTGGTGCTGTATGTGGAATAGATTTCGGGGCGTTCGCACCTCCGACAAACAAAACCCCGCCACTTCATTCATTATTAACTATACGCTATTCACTCAAAAAAACGCGCCGGAAAAACCGACGCGGTTACTGCATAAGCGGATGGCCCGCTAAGCATTCTTACTTCTTCCGTGCGTGCTGCTGGGCCTCCTGCTGGCGCAGAAGCTCCTCGTAACGCTGTTGGAACTTCGATTTCTTGCCGTTGGACTTCTTGGCGGCATTGGCGGCCATGACGGCCTGAATCTTCCCGTCGTCGACCAGCCGCCGGATGACGAGCGTCTGCCCGATAGTCAGCAAGTTGGAGAGCAGGTAGTAATAGCACAGACCGCTGGCGTAGTCGTTGAACCAGAAGAGCAGCATCAGCGGCATCATGTAAACCATCATGAACTTCATGCCGGCCATCTGCGGCTGCGAAGAAGCGGTCTGCTGGTAATTGTAGTAAGAATAAGCGAAAGTCGAAAGGCACATCAGCAGCGCGAACAACGACACATGGTCGCCGTAGAACGGAATCGAAAACGGCAGGTTCAAGATGCTGTCGTACGACGAAAGGTCGTGCGCCCACAGGAACGACTGCCCGCGCAGCTCGATGGAAGCCGGGAAGAAGCGGAACATGGCAATAAGGATGGGCATCTGGATGAGCATGGGGATGCACCCGCCCATGGGGTTGATGCCTGCCTTTTTGTAGAGCTCCATGGTGGCCTGCTGGCGTTTCATGGCGTCCTCCTGCTTGGGATACTTCTTGGTCAGCTCGTCGACCTGCGGCTTGATAAGGCGCATCTTGGCCATCGAAATGTAGCTCTTGTAGGTGAGCGGCGAAATGACCAGCCGGATCAAGACGGCGAGAATCAGGATGATGATGCCGAAGCTGCCTATGTAATTGCGCAGGAAATCGAAGACGGGGATGACGCACCAGCGGTTGATCCACCCGAAGATGCCCCAGCCGAGCGGGATGAGCCGTTCGAGCGAAAGGCGTTCGCCGCCGGCCTCGACCTTGCGCAGGATGGAATACTTGTTGGGCCCGAAATAAAAGGCGAAGTCGTAGCCCTGCGTCTGCGGAGTATAGGGCACTGCCATCTGTGCGGCGAAGTCCTTGACGTAACCGCTGCCGGGCTGTGCCGTGGCGAACGACATGTCGGCGTAGGAGACGTTCTGCGGAGCGATGAAGACCGACGAGAAGAACTGCTGCTTGAAAGCCACCCAGTTGACCGCCGTAGTGACGTTCTTGGACTTGGTGCCATCGCTCATGCCCAGCTCCTCGATGGACGATTCGTCGGGGAAACGGTAGGCGACGGTCGTATACATGTTCTCGTTCTTGAACCCGCGCTCATTCTGATAGGAGACGTTGGCCCACTGGATGCCGATGGACGACTGGTTGGCCATTTCGGGCGCCATGCCGACCAGCCGCACGTCGAAGTCGACCAGATAGTCGCGCTGGGGCGAGACCCCATTATATATAAGGTATTCGTATTCGAGCCAGGCCCCGCCGCTGACGGGCAGGCGCATGACCACCGACTGCGCACCCTCGGCCGTGGTCCGGACGGGCTCGGCGGCAAAGGTGTAGTCGGCCGTATTGACAGGCACGTTGTTCGTGCCGTTCTTGACGTAGAACGTGAGGGCGAAACGGGCGCTGGCCGGGTCGAACAGCTCGACCGGCTGGTGCCGCTCGTGACGCGGTGCATACTTCGTGTAATCCTTGAGCGTCACGCCCTTGATCTGCCCGCCGCGGGTGGAGAAACGCACCGTCATGACGTCGTTCTCGACGGTGAATTCCTCGGCAGCGGCGGCCTCGGCTGCTGCCAGCGTCTCGCCGACGAGCGAAACCCGGCGCTGCTGCTCCTGCTCGGTGGTCACCGATTCGGCGGCGCTTCCGCTCCCGGCCGCATCGGCGGGCAGCACGGCGGGTGCCGACGCTGCGGCGACCGAATCCTGATAAGCCTGCCACTGGGCCAGCTCCTGCTGGTAGCGCTTCTGCTCGCGGCTGCTGTAAAAGGTGAATCCCGCGAAGAGAAGCGCGATCACCACGATTCCTATGATTGATTTCTTATCCATCTATGAACTGACTATTTATTTTTTCTGTGCGTCGTACTTCAGCGCGGCGCCGACGAACGCGACGAACAACGGCGAGGGGCTCTGAACGGTACTCTTGTACTCGGGGTGGTACTGCGTCCCGACGAACCAGGGATGCCCTTCGATTTCGACCACCTCGACGAGCCCCGTATCGGGATTGATGCCCACGGCGTTCATCCCGGCGTTCTCGAACTGCGCCAGATAATCGCTGTTGAACTCGTAACGGTGGCGGTGACGCTCCGAAACGTTGAGCTTGCCGTAAGCGGCGGCGACCCGCGAACCCTTCTTCAGCTGACAGGGATAGGCCCCCAGACGCATGGTGCCGCCCTTGGCCGTGACCCCTTTCTGCTCCTCCATCAGGTCGATGACGGGATGCGGCGTAGGCTCCATCTCGCTGGAATTGGCGTCGGCGAGGCCCAGCACGTTGCGGGCGAACTCGATGACGGCGCACTGCATGCCGAGACAGATGCCGAGGAACGGAATATTGTTCTCGCGCGCGAAACGCACGGCTTCGATCTTGCCCTCGATGCCCCGGTTGCCGAAACCGGGCGCGACGAGGATGCCGGCCATCTTGCCCAGCTGGGCTTCGACGTTGTCGCGGGTGATTTTCTCGGAATTGACGTAGCGCAGCTTGACCTTGCAGTCGTTCATGGCCCCGGCGTGGACGAACGATTCGCAGATGGACTTGTAAGCGTCGGGCAGTTCGGTGTACTTGCCGACCAAGGCGATTTCGACCCGCCGCGACGGATGCTTGACGCGCTCCACGAAATCGCTCCAGGCAGCCATGTCGGGCTCCTGCTCGGAGGGCAGGCTGAGCTTGTCGAGCACCACCTCGTCGAGGTGCTGGGCGTGCATGCGCAAAGGCACCTCGTAGATGGTGGGCACGTCGATGGACTCCATGACGGCGTTGGCGTCGACGTTGCAGAACAGCGCGACCTTGCGCCGCAGGGCGGGCGTGAGCGGATGTTCGGTGCGCAGCACGAGGATGTCGGGCTGCAAGCCGTTCTCCAGCAGCGCCTTGACCGAATGCTGCGTGGGCTTGGTCTTCAGCTCGCCCGAAGCGGCCATGTAAGGGATGAGCGTAAGGTGGACGAGGGCCGTATTGCGGTGGCCGAGCTGGTAGCGCAGCTGACGCACCGATTCGATGAACGGCAGCGATTCGATGTCGCCGACCGTACCGCCGATCTCGGTGATGATGACGTCGTACTTCTTGGTCTGGCCGAGGAGCTGGATGCGCCGCTTGATTTCGTCGGTGATGTGGGGAATGACCTGCACGGTCTTGCCGAGGTACTCGCCCTTGCGCTCCTTCTCGATGACGCTTTTGTAAATCTTGCCCGTCGTGACGTTGTTGGCCTTGGACGTGGGATGGTCCGTGAAGCGTTCGTAATGGCCCAGGTCGAGGTCGGTCTCGGCTCCGTCTTCGGTGACGTAGCACTCGCCGTGCTCGTAGGGATTGAGCGTTCCGGGGTCGACGTTGATATAGGGATCGAGCTTCTGAATGGTGACCGAGTAACCGCGCGCCTGCAGCAGCCGGGCGATGGAGGCGGAGATGATGCCCTTGCCGAGCGACGAAGCGACGCCGCCCGTGACGAAGATGTACTTGGGTTTCGAGAGTTTCATATTGGATGTATGCTATTCGTTGCTGGTGGACGGCCCGGAGACAGGACGGTCGATTTCGCGTATCTTCTCGACGGTGGCAGCTATCTCGTCGCGCAGGCGGGCGATTTTGGCCTCGACATCGGCGATGAGTTTGTCGGCTCCCTTAGAGCGGGCGAAGAACCCGATGTTGTTTTCGAGCTGCGCGGCTTCCTGCTCCAGCTGGCGGACGCGCCCCGCGAGCTTCTCGCGCTCGGAGCGGAGCCGGCCCTCGCCGGAAGCCTTGAGCGAAGAAACCTTCTCGCGGAAACGGTTCAGCTGCCGGTCGCGCTCGGAACCCCGCACGGCGCGGAACAGCGCGTCGACAACTTCCTTGTAACGCTTCTGCAAAGTCTCCTTGTGCTTGATGGGCACGAAACCGATTTCGCCCCACCGCCGCTGGAAATCGCGGATAAGGTCGTAGCCGCCCTGCCGGACCTCGGCCGCCTGCATCTCGTCGAGCAGGGCGAGCTTCTTCTGCAAATTCTCCTCCTGCTCGCCGCCGACCGACGCGAAATGGGCGCTCTTGCGCTCGAAGAAGCGGTCGCAGGCAGCGCGGAAACGTTTCCAGAGGGCGTCGGAATGACGGCGCGAAACGGCGCCGATTTCTTTCCAGCGGGCCTGCAAGGCGATAAGTTCGTCGGTGGCCTTCTTCCACTCCTCGCTGTTCATCAACGATTCGGCCGCCTCGCACAACTCGCTTTTGAGCTGGAAGTTATGGTCCATTTCGGTCTTGAGCCCGGCGAAGAAGCGACGCTTGGCGTCGTAGAACTTGTCGCAGGCGGTGCGGAACCGTTCGTAAATCCGGGTATTGTCTTTCTTGGGCGCGAAGCCGATGGTCTTCCAGGTCTGCTGAATGGCGAGCAGCCGTTCGCTGGCACGGTTCCACTCCTTGCGGGCGGAGAGAGGCTGCGAAAGCAGTTCTTCGCAGGCGGCGCAAAGCTCGGTCTTAAGTTCGAGGTTCTTCAGTTGCTCGGCTTTCAGGGCGTCGAAATACTCCTGGTGCAGCTTGTTGATGCGCGAAGATGCCGCCTTGAAGCGCTCCCACAAAGTCTCCTTGAACTCGTGGGCCACGGGGCCCGTCTCGCGCCACTCGTCGTGGAGCTTCTGCAGCCTGCGGGAAGCCTCGACGATCGACGGTTCGAGCAGCAGCGCCTCGGCCTGCTCACAAAGGGCGACTTTCTGCTCGTAGTTCTTCTTGAGGTCAAGGTCACGCAGCTCCTTGTTTATCTTGATGAAACCGTAGAAATTCTCGACATGGAGGTTGTAGGTCTCCCACAAATCCTTGACATGGGCCTGCGGCACGATGCCGGTCTCTTTCCAGCGGGCCTGCAGGTCGCGGAACCGGGCAAAGGTATGGTTGAGCGTTTCGTCGGAAGAAACCAGCTCCTTGAGCTCTTCGATGATTGCCAGCTTGGTACGCAGATTGTTCTCTTTCTCGGCTTCGAGGTTGGCGATGAATTCGTCGCGGCGGGCGCGGTAGTCCTTGAAAAGTTCCTTGAAGCGCGTTTCGAGTCCGTCGACCGGGGCCACGAAACTCTCCTCGGGCTCGCCCGATTCAACGAACGCGCGGCGGACGGCTTCGACCTCGGCACGGCGAATCCGGTAGAATGCGATTTTCAGCGCTTCGACCTCGCGGCGGATGCTCTGGACAGGACGCTCGGAAAGCAGGCGGGCGAAGAGGGCCAACAGCTCCTCCTTGGTCTTGCCTGCGAAAGTCTCGGCCGCAGGCTGCGCTTCAGCTTCGCTCTCCTCGGCGGTCTCGCCCTCGATTTCGAGCCCGGCATCGCGGGCGGCCAGCGCGGCGTCCTCCTCCGAAAAATCGACCTCGGACAGCTCCTCCGTCTCCTCGGCGGCCGCGTCGGCGGCTCCGACGCTTTCGGCCTTGATACGGGGACGCCGGGCCCGCGGAGCCTGCTCCCCGGCGGAGCGGGTCTTTTCGGGTGCCGCAAGCGCATCGGGCGACGTTTCAGTCAGTTCGGTCGTTTCGGCCTGCGGCCCGGCCGCAGGAACGTTCAGCGCATCTTCGGCCGCAGGGCCGGCATGCTCCTCGGGAGCCTGGAGAAGAGGATTTACGGTAGCCATCTCAATCACTTTTAGGTCGGTTCCCGGCCGCTGAGCCGAGGAATCTTGCAAATATAGCCATTTTTCCCGGGCCGCCGCACGATTTCCGGGGAAAATTCGTATCTTCGCATAAGCGACGGAGCAAGAACCGAAACAACGAACGATGACAAAACACCGTATCCTGCTGGTCGACGACGAAGCCGACATCCTGGAATTCGTGCGCTACAACCTGCTCAAAGAGGGCTACGAGGTCCACACGGCCTCGAACGGCGCCGAAGCGCTGGAGGTCGCCGCCGCGACCCGCCCCCACCTGATCCTGCTGGACCGGATGATGCCCGTCATGGACGGTGCGGAGACGTGCCGGGCCATCCGCCGCGACCCGCGCCTGCGCGGCACGATAGTGGTGTTCCTCTCGGCGCTGGGCGAGGAAGAGCAGCAGCTGACGGGATTCGGAGTGGGTGCCGACGACTATCTGGTGAAGCCCATCCGGATGAAGCTGCTGGTGAGCCGCGTCAAGGCGATACTGAACCGCATAGACAGCCAGCCCGCACCGCCGCAGCCGGGCATCGCGATAGACCGCGAGCGCTACACGGCCACATGCGACGGCCGCGAAATAACCCTGCCGCGCAAGGAGTTCGCCCTGCTGGACCTGCTGATTTCCTCACCGGGAAAACTGATTCCGCGCGAAGAGATCTACGCCCGCATCTGGGGCCACGAAGTGGTGGTCGGCGACCGCACCATCGACGTCCATATCCGCAAGCTGCGCCAGAAAATCGGCGAACGCCACATCACGACGGTCAAGGGCGTGGGCTACCGTTACGAACCGTGACCGGCGTTTTTTAACGATTTTTCCACCGAAACGGGCAGAAATTCAGACGGACGGCAACTATTTTTATCGTAAATTTGTGCACTCGCAAAAAAATAGCTACATTTAACTTATCAATCTTTAACACGAAGAAATAACGACATGGTAATATTGGTACTCAACTGCGGTTCCTCGTCGATCAAATACCAGGTAATCGACATGGAAGCGGCATCGAGCGAACTGCTCGCAAAAGGCCTCGTAGAACGCATCGGACTTGCGGAGGGCGACCTGACCCACAAACCCGTGGGCAAAGAGAAATTCGAGCTGCACCGGCCGATTCCGGACCACACGACGGGCATCGAGCTGGTCATGGCGGCCCTGACCGACCCCCGGCACGGGGTCATCGGCTCGCTCGACGAGCTGAAAGCCGTAGGCCACCGCGTGGCGCACGGCGGCGAATTCTTCCCGCAGAGCTGCCTGGTCAACGAAGACACGAAAGAGAAGATACGTTCGCTGTGCCAGATAGCGCCGCTGCACAATCCGGCGAGCTTAGAGGGCATACACGCCATCGAGAAGGTCCTGCCGGGCGTGCCGCAGGTCACAGTGTTCGACACGTCGTTCCACCAGACCATCCCGGCCGTGAACTACATGTACGCCCTGCCCTACGAATACTACGAGAAATACCGGGTCCGCAAATACGGATTCCACGGCACGAGCCACAAATACGTTGCCCGCGCGGGTGCGAAGCTGGCAGGCATCGACCCCGACCGCTCGAAAATCATCACGTGCCACATCGGCAACGGCGGTTCGGTGACAGCCGTGCTCAACGGCCGCTCGTTCGACACCTCGATGGGCTTCTCACCGCTGGACGGTCTGGTCATGGGCACGCGCTGCGGCCAGGTCGACGCGAGCGCCGTCACGTTCATCGGCGAAAAAGAGGGAATGAGCTACGCCGAGCTCGACACGATGATGAACAAGAAATCGGGCGTCATGGGGCTGACGGGCATATCGAGCGACATGCGCGACATCGACCGCGCCTATGACGAAGGCAACCCGCGGGCCATCCTCGCGCGCGACATGTACTACAACCGCATCAAGAAATTCGTGGGCGAGTACGCGGCCGAAATGGGCGGTGTAGACCTCATCGTATTCACGGGCGGCGTAGGCGAAAATTCGGCCGAAATGCGCGAATCGGTCTGCACGGGGCTGAAATTCATGGGCGTGCGCTTCGACAGGAACGCCAACGCCGGGGCCCGCGGAGTGGACAAAATCCTTTCGGCGGCCGACTCGAAAGTGAAGGTGGCGGTCGTTGCCACGAACGAAGAGCTGGTCATCGCCACGGACACGTACAATTTGGTGAAATGAATAATTAATAATGAATAGTGAATAATGCGACCGAAGCATTGTTCCCGTTCGGAAAAACCGCGAAAACACTAAACAGATAACCATGATTCAACATCTTACCGAAATCGTCGAAGAGGCGAGAAAGAAAGGCCGCAAACGGCTGGCCGTAGCCTACGGGCAGGACGCCCACACGCTGGAGGCAGTCTACGAAGCCTATAAGGAAGGGTTGGTCGAACCGACCCTCTACGGCGAAAAGGCCGTCATCGAAGAAGTGTGCCGCGAACACGGCATCGACATCAACGCGTTCAACATCGTCGACGAAAAGAACGACATGAAGTGCGTGCAGCAGGCCGTGGCGGCCGTCGTGGCGGGCAACGCCGACGTGCTGATGAAAGGCCTGGTGTCGACCGACAAGTACATGCGCGGGATTCTGAACAAGGAAGCGGGCCTCTTTCCCCCGAAAGGCGTGCTGAGCCACGTGTCGATTTCGGAGATGCCCTGCTACCACAAGCTGCTCGTCATGTCGGACGTGGCGGTGATTCCGCAGCCCGACTTCAAACAGAAGATGAAGCAAATCGGCTACCTCGCGCAGACGGCCAA
Source organism: Alistipes muris (assembly GCF_943193205.1). Classification (GTDB taxonomy): domain Bacteria; phylum Bacteroidota; class Bacteroidia; order Bacteroidales; family Rikenellaceae; genus Alistipes; species Alistipes muris. The sequence continues at coordinate 91,916 of NZ_CALPDD010000008.1, read as the reverse complement.
CCTGCTGGGCGTCGAGACCCCGAAAATCGCCTGCATCGCCCCGTCGGAACAGGTGCTGCCGAACGTCGTGTCGTCGACCGAGGGCGCACTGCTGGCTAAGATGGGCGACCGCGGCCAACTGGGCAACGTCATTGTGGACGGACCTCTGTCGCTGGACGTGGCGCTGTTCAAGGAAGTGGCCGAACACAAGAAAGTCAAGGGCTCGTCGGTGGCCGGAGACCCCGACTGCCTGCTCTTCCCCAACCTCGAATCGGCCAACGTATTCTTCAAGTCGACGACCCACCTTTGCGGCGGCGAACTGGCTGCGATGGTCATGGGCACCAAGGTACCGTGCGTGCTGACCTCGCGCGGCGACAGCAGCAAGACCAAACTCTACTCGATCGCACTGGCCTGCCTGGCCGCCAAATAAGAGACTTCCCCGGATACCGCCCGGGCCCCTGCCGGCAGGGGCCCGGGAACGGACCGGAGACCGCACCTGCCGCCCTGCGCGGCGCCATGCGGCCGGGCCCGGAAACCGGACCACACATTCCCCAAGAACCGAGAAACCTATGAGCTACAAGATTTTAGCTTTGAATCCCGGCTCCACCTCCACGAAGCTCGCGCTCTACGAGGACGAGCGCCCTTTGTTGGAACTGACCCTGCGCCACTCGACCGAGGAAGTGTCGCGCTTCGCCAACGTCATCGACCAGCTCGACTGGCGCCGCGGGCTGATTCTCGAAAGCCTGCGGGACAACGGCTTCGGCCTCGGCGAGCTGTCGGCCGTCATCGGCCGCGGCGGACTGATACGCCCCGTCACGGCGGGCGTCTACGAGGTAAACTCGCGGATGCGCTACGACCTGCGCAACGCCCAGATGAAGCACGCCTGCAACTTAGGCGGACTGCTGGCGGCGCAAATCGCCCACATGGCCAAGGTCAAGGCCTACATCGCCGACCCGCCCGTGGTGGACGAAATGGACGACGTGGCCCGCATCACGGGGATGCCCATGTGTCCGCGCAAACCCATCTTCCACGCACTCAACCAAAAAGCCATCGCGCGCATGCACTGCCAGCGCGAAGGACGCGTCTACGAGGAAACGAACCTGATCGTGGCCCACATGGGCGGGGGGATTTCGGTGGCGGCCCACAAGCAGGGACGCATCGTCGACGTGAACAACGCGCTGGACGGCGACGGACCGTTCGCCCCCGACCGCGCGGGCAACATCCCGTCGGCGGAACTGATAAAGGTCTGCTTCTCGGGCAAGTACACCAAGGACGAACTGCTGAAATTCATATCGAGCAAGGGCGGCCTCGTGGCGCTCTTAGGCACGAATTCCGTGATACAGGTCATGGAGCGCATCGGGCAGGGCGACGAGCGCGCCGCCAAGGTGCTGGACGCCATGTGCTACAACATCGCCAAACAAATCGGCGCGATGGCGGCCGCTATGGCCGGAAAGGTCGACGGCATTCTGCTGACAGGCGGCATCGCCTACAACGGGCCGATCGTCGAAGCCATCCGCGAACGCTGCTCGTTCATCGCTCCGGTCCATGTTTACGCCGGGGAGAACGAGCTCGAAGCGCTCGCCCTCAATGCGCTGGTCGTCCTGCGCGGCGTTATCGAACCGAAGAAATACCTGTAAGCAGCCGTTCGGCAGAAGAAAGGCGGGCCGGGGAAATCCATCCCCGGCCCGCCCTGTTTCCACGGCCCGCAGCCCGGCATCGCCGGACCGCAGGCCGCTCTGCTTCGGGGCACCGAACCCCTACCGCCCGTCGGCATCGTAGTACGAAGCCAAGCGGTAGAGGTTAGCATGAAGCGTTTTCATCATCGACAGATAATCGGCATAGGGCTGGTACTCGACCGAGACAATCCCCTTGTTGGAACCCCTGCCGCCGCTGTAACCGTCGGTATACTCGAAGTGCATCCACCCGGCGCAGCGGCGCGTTTCGAGCAGACGCAGGCAGAAATTCTGGTAGAACTCGCCGCGGTTGCGCTGGGTGCGGACCAGCCAGCCGCCGCCGTCGGTATTGGGATAGGGGCGCCCCTTGTAGGAGGCGTCGTCGGCCTTGACGTAGAATTCGGAGATGATGAACGGCCGTTCGCCGCACCACGTGGCAAGGTTGGCCATGTAGACGGGCTCGGGCTGCCAGCGCGAATAGTAGTTGACCGACACGACGTCGCAATAGCGGGCGCACGCTTCGACAATCCCCTGCGTGTACTTGCTCCAATCGTGGAGACGCGCACCGAGAATCAGGTGGTTGGGGTCGGCCTTGCGGACGGCTTCGGTCGTGACGCGGAAATAATGGTCGGCGACCTCGGCGCGGAACTTCTCGCGGTGGGCCTCCGTGATGCCGGCTTCGGAAGCGATTCCCTCGCGGGTCATGAACGCCCGCGCGAAGTCGCGGGCGGCGCTGTAATCGTCAGGCAGCGAAAGGAAGTGCGCGAGTTCGACACCGAGAGTGACGCTGCCGTGTTCGTAGGCGACGAACGGCAGTTCGTTGTCCAGGTAATATCCGACGAAATGCTCGTCGTCGCGGAACAGGGCGCACTTCTCCTGCGCCAACTGCCCGGCGTACTCGGCGAACTTGGGCTCGAAAGCGAGCACCAGCCGGTTGTACTTGCCCGAATCGAAATTCTGCCCGTAGCCCAACGACTTCATGTCCCACATGAACGTGCGTAGCAGGTAGAGGTTCTCGCCGTAGGCGAGCTTCTTTCCCGCGGGGCAAAGCAGGTTGGAACGGATGTCGTCGGGGAAGCGCGCGATGCGCTTGGCGCCGTAGGAAATATAGTTGAAGCCGTTGGACGCAAGCAGGCTGCCCGTCTCGGCGCTCCAGGCGGCGTCGGACGAAAAACGGGCCTTGTAACCCGCTTCGTGCTCCGGAGTGGGCGTGTCGTCCATGTGGTAGGGACGGACGTGCTGCGTACCGCGCAGGATGACCGCCCCGCCGTCGGGGTCAAGGAAATACCAGCGGTCGCCGGCCTTGGCAACGCGGAAAAAGCCCTCGGCACCCCGCACCGAGACGGGTTCGCCGTAATCGAGCCGCCCGCCCCACGGGGTTTCGACATGGAAATCGACAGGCCGGAACCAGTTCATGCCCGCGACGGTGCGGGTCTGGGTGGCATCGGCGATGTCGCCCCCGGCAATGGCTTCGGAGACGGTCCAGCCGCGGAACTGGCCGTTGACCAGCCGCCGGAACTCGACCTGCGAATAGGTGTACTCGGGCAGGTCGCCGGGACCGGGCCGCTGTTCGGCGCCGGGCGCCGGGTCGTCGGTGCAGGCCGCAAAAAAGCCTGCGCAAAGAATCGGAAGGAGAAGTTTCTTCATGGTGCTAAAACGTTTTAACAGGTTGGTTTTCAGATTGGAGCTGCAACAAGGCGGCAGCGTAGCGCGCACCCAGTTCGCGCTGGCTCGCGGCGGCGAAAGCAACGGCGAAACTGCCCGCAGGCCCGACGCGCTGCATGCCGAGCTCCTTGCGCACGGACGAATAGCGGTTCAAAGGCCCGGCAGCAGGCTCGAAACGCCCCTCGGCGTTGAACAGAAAGACCCCGGGCAAGGTGTCGCGCGCCGCAGCGTCGAGCGGTCCCCGCCCTGCCATGTTGGACTGGCCGATGCAGAGCACAAGCTGCAACCGCTGCGGCTGGGCGGCAAGGCCCAGCGGCAGGAGCACGAAAAGGAGTAACAATCGCTTCATGGGTCAATGATTGCGGTAGATGCGGATGGCGTTCAAGACGGGTTCGCCCTCGACGGGGAGGAAGTCGATGCGGATGCCCTGCCCGTTGCGGACGACGACTTCGGCCTTGCGGACCAGGGCGCGGGCGAATCCGGCTTCCTCGGCGATGGAGAAATCCTGCAACAGCCTGGAACCGTTGACCACGACGTCGAAACGGCGCCCCCGGTAACGGGTCCCGGCGTCGTCGGCCCCGAGATTGTAGGCCAGCGCCTCGCGCTCGTCCTCGGTGTCGAGTTCGGCCCAGTGGAAATAAACAGAATAGGTGCCGTCGGGTACGTCGGCTCGGAACTGCTCGATGCCGACACGCTGGGTCTGGAACAGGGCGTTGCAGTCGGTGCCCTTGATGTCGGCCGCCGAACCGAGCCACCCGGTCCCCTCGCGGCGCAGGGGACGGCCGCCCACGTAACCCCAACTGCCGGGGGTGTAAGGCTGCTCGGGAATCCACGCCGTACCGGCCGCGCGGTCGTCGAAATAACGGGGCGAACCGAGCATGACGCAGAGTTCGGAGAACCCGCGCGGCGAAGCCTTCATCAGGCGGAAATCGACGGTGAGGGCTTCGGTGAGGGTGCCCGCCGTGGCGACGAGCCTGTTTTCGCCGTCGACGAACGGCACGTCGAACATGGCCACCCCGCCCTCGGTACGCTTGGTGGCGAGCTTGCGCCCGTTGTGGAACAGCGTGACGGACGAACGGTCGGTGAAGACCGGAACGGGCTGCATGCAGCGGCCCCTGCCGTCGTCGGCGCCGCCGCGGTTGAGCCAGCAACGGTTGCCGATCAGAAGCTGCGGCCCTGCCAGGCGGGCCTTATAGAAAAGGTAGGTATCCTTGGGCTCGCGGTCGAGCCCGGTGAGCCCCTTGAGATTGACGTGGGGCACGGCGTCGGCCCGCGGCTCGGAATAGAAGCTGTTGAGGTTCCAGACCGACGACCCGGCGACGAACGGCCGCCGCATGATTTCGCGCAGATAGTGCCGATGATAGACGAGCCCGTACTCCTGCGAAAAATCGAACTGCTCGGGCGCGAACGAATGGACCCGCTGGTCGACGTCGGCCCCGTACTCGGTGACCATCAGCACCTTGTCGGGATACTCGGCATGGAGACGGTCGAGAATCTTCTCGAAACGGGTGATGTCCTTTTCGTACCAGCCCTGGTAGAGGTTCCAGCCCTGAATCATGGGGATGCGGGTGAGCCCGGCCGCGGCGTAGGCGTCGGGCGCGTTGTGGTAGGCCATCATGGTGTAGCGCGAGGGGTCCTCGGCGCGCACAGCCTCCTCCAACGCCCGGGCGACGCGCTCGACGGCCTTGTAATAGACGGCGAGCTGCGCGGAGTCCCTGTAGGGCGGACGCAGCAGCACCTCGTTCATGTAGGCCCAGATGATGACCGAGGGGTGGTTGAAATCCTGCCGGATCATCTCGCGGGCCATGCGGACGCTGTTGTCGAGAAACGCGTCGCTCTCGGTGACGGCGTTGACAACAGGAATTTCGACCGACGCGAGGATGCCCAGCCGGTCGCACATTTCGAGCACGACAGGGTCCTGCGGATAATGCGAAATACGCAGGAAATTACCGCCCATCCGCTTCAAAAGGCGGATGTCGCGCTCGTGCATGGCATCGGTGAGCGCCCAGCCCCGGCCCTCGTAGTCCTGGTGGCGGCACGTACCGACGAGCTTGCGGGGCCGCCCGTTGAGGAAGAACCCCCTGTCGGGGTCGAACGAAAACCACCGGAGCCCCAACGAACTGGAGACGCAGTCGAGTTCGGAACCGTCCTCGGCGACGATGCGCGTGAGAACGCGGTAGAGGTTGGGAGCGTCGAGGTCCCACAGCTGCGGGTCGGCGATGCGGATGCCGCGGCACACGGGCTCGGCGACCTGGCCGGGCTCCACGACGAGGGGACACCCGGCGCGGGCGGCTTCGGAACCGTCGGGAGCGAAGATACGGTGTTCGACGCGCAGACGGGCCGTGCGGTCGGAGCGGTTGGCAACCAGCGTCCGGACGTCGACTTCGGCCGACTGCGCCGAGACGCGGGGCGTGGAGAGATAGACCCCCGAAGAACCCATGTCGGTGGGCGCGATGTGGACCTTATGGGTCAGCAACAGACTGACATCGCGGTAGATACCGCCGAAGAAAGTGAAGTCGGCCGAGAGGGGCGGCATGTCGGGGTCGTGGCGGTTGTCGGCCTCGACGGCGACGAGGTTCTCACCGACGGAGACGAACGGCGTAATGTCGACAACAAACCGCGTATAACCGCCCGCATGCCTGCCGGCGAAATGGCCGTTGACATAGACGCAGGCGGTCTGGTTGACCCCCTCGAAACAGAGGTAGACCTGCCCCGACACGGCGTCGCCGGAGAGGAAGAAGCGTTTGCGGTACCACGCCGGACCGCGGTAGAACCCGGGCTCGTCGTCGTCGGCATCCTGCGCGTTCCAGGTATGGGGAACGTCGACCGTCGGCCAGGCGGAATCGTCGGCCGCGGGAAGGAATGCCCCGTAAGGCGAACCCTGTGCAAAGCGCCACGCCTCGTTGATGGTGTAGCGCTCGCGGGCGGAGAGCTCCGCGAGCGACGCCAAGGCAAAAAAAAGAACGGAAAGGAATCTCATATCGTCGGAACATTAAAAAGTACACACGAGAGGCCGGCCGTCGTAACGAACCGTCTGTTCGGCAGGGGCGCAATCGGGGCGGAACAGCCGCAGGGCGAATTCCTGCTCGCAGGCCATCCCCTCGTAAGCCCCCTCGCGGCGGGAGATGCGCAGCGCGGAAGCGGCATCGTCCCAATCGAAACGCACGAGGGCATAGCGGCCGTCGGCGTAGCCGAACCCGTCGCCGGAATCGTCGTAGAGGTCGAAACGGGCGTCGGCTCCGGCGTAGATGCGGATTTCGAGCCGCGCATCGGGGCCCTCCATGACGGACTGCTTAGGCTCGCCGAGGGGCAGAACCGAACCCCCGCGCACATAGAGGGGCAGCTCGGTGAGGTCGCACGCCTTGGAGACGCGCTCGCCGCCGGGGTGCGCTTCGCCCGTGAAGAAATCGTACCACCACACCCCGCGGTGCTGCGGCAGCAAGGTGGCGACCTGCTGGTGCGAAGCCCCGGCGGGCATGGGCCGGAAGACGGGCCGCACGAGCAGCGCCCCGCCGAACAGAAAGGCGTCGTCGGCCGAAGCGACGGCGCGGTCGGCGGGAAAAGCCATGCCGAGGGCCTCGAACATGGATGCGTCCTCGGCGGCGACGCGCCGGGCGACGGAATAGACGAAAGGCGTCAGGCGGTAACGCAGGCCGATATACTTGAGCTGGTTGCGGTAGAACACGCTCTGCCCGCCGCCGAACTGCCACGGCTCGCGCGGAACGTCGGTGCCGTGGGCGCGGAAGATGGGCAGAAAAGCCGCGAACTGGAACCAACGGGCGTAGAGGTCGAGGTAATCGGGGTCGGCGAGCCCGCGCGGATAGGCTCCGCCGTTGGAACGGACGAAGAACCCGCCCGCATCGACCGTCCACCACGGAAACCCCGAAGCGGACAAACCGGCACCCGCAGCGAGCTGCCGCCGGAAATTGTCCCACGAAGCGACGACGTCGCCCGACCAGACGGCCGTGCCGAAGCGCTGCTGCCCGGCGAACGCCGAACGGGTGAAGAGGAAAGGCCTGCGGTCGGGCTGTGCGTCCCGCAGCCGCCCATAGAGGTCGGATATCCACACGAGCGAATACACGTTGAGATAACGGTGGAAAGGCCCCCAGGCGGTCTGCCCGGCCGACTTGGAGCGCTCCTCCTGCCGCCGCTGGGTGAATCCCTCGCGGAACGAGGGCTCGGTAGCGTCCATCCACCAACCGTCGACCCCCGCAGCGAGGAGCCCGCGGCTGAAATGGCGCCAAAAAACAGCACGCGCGGCAGGGTCGAAAGCGTCGAAAACCTTGTACCCGGCCCAAGTGCGCTCGTCGAACAACGCCCCGGCCTGCTCCAGCTCGCGGCAAACTTCCGTCCGGGGCCCGAAACCGGGCCAGACGGAGAGCATGAGCCGGACGCCGCAGCTGTCGTGCAGCCGGGCGATGCGGGCGGCAGGGTCGGGAAAACGCAGGGAATCCCACCGGAGCGAATTCCAGTGCGGCCTGTCGCCCCAGTACTCCCAGTCCTGCACGATGACGTCGAGCGGAATACGCCGCCTGCGGAACTCCTGCGCGACGCTTTCGAGCTCGTCGAACGACTTGTAACGTTCGCGCGACTGCCAGAACCCGAAGACCCACTTGGGCGGCAGCGATGCGGCCCCGGTGAGCTCGCGGTACCCCCGCACGCAATCGGCGGGGCTGTCGCCGCGGACGAACCAATAATCGACGGCATCGGCAACCTCGGAGACGAACGCGAACCGTTCGCCGCAGTCGCGGAACTCGGACGAAGAATAATTGTCCCACAAGATGCCGTAACCGCGCGACGAAACGAGGAAAGGATTGGCGATCTCCTTGTTGGCCTGGAGCAGGAGCACCGTATCGCGCTTATGGTCGACGCGGCCCGTCTGGTACTGCCCCAGCCCGTAGAGCGATTCGTCGGGCGAAGTGCGGAACGACTGCTCTATGGCCAGACAGGCCTCGCCGCCGACGGTGTCGGCAACCAGCGTGCGCGCGTCTTCTTCGAGCAAGGGCCGCTCCGAAGCAGGGTCGAAGAACGAGAAACGCCCCGACGCCCGGTCGTAACGGACCTCCAGGCGCGAAGTACGGAACAGATACCCATCCTTGTCGGAGAGACACCGCACGGCGACGGGCACGTCGGCAGGAACGGTGACAAGCCTGCGGGTGACAAGCCGCGCCGTATCGGGCCGCACGAGGATGCGCACGGCGCGCTCGGAACGGAACTCGACGCAGCAGGTCATGCCCCGGTCGTCGAAACGGAACGTATTGCCGTCGCGGGAGGGGCCGCAGCCCACGCAGGCGAAAAAGAGCGCGGCGAGGAGGGATGCCCGGCGAATCATCGGAACAAAGTATAGTGGAACGAAACGTCGCGCACCTGGACGGGCCCCTTGAACATGAAAGTGAAGTTGGGCGACGCGTCGTAACGGATATTTTCGGGCGGGAGCTCGACGCGCACCCGCTTCCAACGGCCCGAACCGTCGGTGCGGAACTTGGCGACGGTGGAGAACAGCTCCTTGGGGCTTCGGTCGGTACGCGAATAGACGAAAGCGAAGCGGTCGGTCGGCGCGCCGTCGAAGTACTCGAATTCGAGGTACCCGGAATGGGCCCGGGCGGTCATCAGGGGACCGAGCGCCCACGCGGGGAAGTAGACCTTCAACTCGGGGTCGGCGCTCCAAGCCCCGTGCAAGGGCTCGCTGCTGAAACGCAGGTCCGAAGCCGCTATGTCGAGCGCCCGCCGCCGGAACTTCTGCTCAACAGCGGCAAGGAGCCCGCCGGCGTCGTCGAGCAACTGCCGGGCGTCGGCATAGCGGGCGTTGGCGATACAAAGGGCGGCCTTGTCGAGCAAGGCGTCGGCACCGGGCGCCTTACGGCCTGCGGCGGCGAGAAAAGCACTGCGCTTCCGGGCACCGAAGAGCTGCGCGGGCAACTCCAGACCGGAAGAATCGGCGGCGAACTCCTTGAACGCCGAAGCGTAACGCAGCGTAGTGCGCAGCTCGCGGTCGCCGTTCTCGCGGGTGGGCTCGATTTCGTGACCCTCGGTATAATCGCTCCACGAAGCGATGAAAATCATGTCGAGGCTGTCGCGCGACTCCATGCAGAACTGCCACAGCCGCTCGTAGGTACGGCCCCCGTCGCGGGGGATGCAATAGAAATGCTGTCCGCCCCACCCTGCGCAGCCACGGTTGTCCATCCCGGGCGCGACGAACCCGGACTTGACGGTACAGGCGGGGTCGGGGCTCAACCAGACGGAATCGCGGAAAGGCTTCATGAACTCGATGCAATCATCGGGCGCGGCCCAATGGTCCCACTCGGCGTGGGCGGCATCGCGGGTGCGGACACGGGCGGGCAGCCAAGGGGTCGGCACGGTCCCGAGCCTGCGCCAGGCCTCGATGTCGTCGCTCCACCGGACGGGCTCGTAACGGTCGCCGTCGAGCCTGCCCCACTCGGCCCAGCGCCGCAGGACGGCAGGCCGCGGAGACCCCTCGGGGAAGCGGACCTGCGCGACGACGCGCGCGTACTCGGCGGGCGAAGCGCCGGGCCCGAAGAGGTAGAAGACGGACCGCCCGCCGACGCGGGGAGCGGTAGGACCGGAAAGGACGCTGTCGACGAGGTACTGATAACACCGGACGTAATAGTCGGTCTTCTGCTCGCGGGTGACGATGTCGGGGTGCAGCCGCGTAATCCAATCGTAATAGAGCCACCCGTCGCACCAATTGACGCCTATCTCGAAACCGTAGCGGGCCGCGACGGGCTGCATGGCCCGAAGCAAGAGGTCGTTCTCGTGGCCCATGAAACCCCACTCGATGAAGAAGCCGTCGATACCGGCGGTCTTGGCCGAGAGAATCTTGTACTCGATGGCGTGGGGGTCGAGGTCGGACTGCATGCCGACGGCGGGATAAGCGACGGCGGCGATGTCGTGGCGCCCGAGCGAATCGACGAAATCGGCGTTGTAACAAAGCCGCTCACGCCCCGTGGCCGACTTCCGGGTATCGGCGTGCATCTCCCAACGGCCCAGCTTGCCGTCGTGGGCGCGCGAATAACGCACGCCGTGGAAATCGGCATAGACCTTCTTGCCGTTCTGGGCCGAGAGGGACAGGACGCCGCAAAGCGCGGGCAGCAAAAACAGACGGAAAAGTTTCATACGAAAGAAATCGGAAAAAGGGGAATCCCCGGGCCCTTACGGACCCGGAGAATCCCGGAAAACAACGACGGCTACTCCTTGGGGAACTTGACGGAAACAATCACGGTCGACTTCTGGGTGTCTTTCGGAGCGCCCGTTTCGGTCGTATACGAAACGATGTCCATCACCTTGAGAATGCCGACCCTGTTACCCCCGGCCGAAGACTTGCCGCCCGTCTTGAAAGCGATGACGTCGCCGACGTTCGCGTCGATTCGGGATAAAGTCAACTGCCCTGCAACAATCTGCTCGGTAATCGTTGCCGCTGTGGCGCTGTCGAAGTCGATGTCGTTGCGAAGCTGGTAGCGGGTCAGAACGGCTGCCGGAAGATTGCTCAGCGTACGCCCGTCCGCCGCCTTATACTCGCTTTTCTTTTCGCCGTCGGGAGAGTAGATGCGGAAAGTCTTGTTACTCATGTTGTAGTAGCAAATGTCCACGTCGGCACTTGTGGAAGTAGCATTGTCGAGCACCTCGGTCATGGGGAGGGTCTTCATGTACTTGAGCGAAAAGAGCGAATAGACACCCGGCTGAGAGGCATTTCCATCGGTAAAGCCTATGCCCCCGATTACCGCGTCCTCGACGAACTCCATGCCGACTATGGCCTTGATGTCGACGGACGTCGAACGGCCGACGTTGTCGGTGACGACGGCCCGGACGCCGGAAACATCGTCGGAGAAAGCAAGCGATTCAGCGAAAGCAAGCGTATTGGGCTTATCGGCGTAAGTCTTGGAAAGGACAGGGTCGGAACCGAGCGTCTTGCCCTTGCGCAGGAACAGCTCGACCTTGACCACACCGGCCATGGATTCGATGTCGAGCACAACGGCCTTGCTTTCGTCGCGCTCGGCGACGATGGTTTCGGCGGCCGGCGTAACGGTCGGCGGGGGCACGGTCTTATACTTGACAGGGAGCGAGACGATGCGCACCTGGTCGTAGCTGTCGACGGCCCGGACGCGGAAACCGCGGTCGTTCTCGCCGTAGGCAATCAGCGCGTCGAACTCGTAACGCACCCACGGGTCGGTATCGCCGCCCGTGACGGTACCGCCGTACTGGGTCTGCCCCTCGGTGGAGACGCGGAACATCTCGATGCTCTTGAGCGCCACCTCGCTGGTGACGACGAATCGGGTATTGGGCAAGTCGCCGCCGACGGTTTCGTCGTACTCCCAGCTTTCGGGCGAGAAGACGATGACGGGAGGTTCGACGATGTCGATAATCCGGATAGGCAGTGCAGCCTCGGCGCGGCGGCCCAGCAAATCCTCGGCCGAAACGACGGCCGAAACGTAATCGGACTTGTAATTGATCTTCTCCGAAAGGCTGAAGCTGTGGCGGTCGAAGAACTCGGTGACGGTGCTGACGGGAATCGTCTCGCCCCCGTCGGTGAGGATGGCGAGCGCGACGCTCCGCAGCCCGGCCTCGGACTTGACGATGGCGACGACGGGCAGATTGTCGGCCTTGTTGAGGTCGGCGACGAGCGTCTCGTAGGGATAAGCCACGACGGGCTCGGCGGACGACGGGTCGATGCCCTCGCCGTCGGAGCAGGCCGCCAACGACACGGCGGCAAAACACCAAGCCAACAGGGATATGATTGAATGCTTGTTCATAAGGATTCGGTTTTGAGGCTGCTACTTCTTGTAATAACAATGGCTCTCGAAGACGTGCACGACGCCGTTCAAGGGCATGATGTTGGAGCTGACGGCCAGGCGCATGGGCGAGGAGCCGTTGCTGCCCGTGTTGTTGACGACGATTTTACCGGCGTCGGCCATCCACGGATTCTTGCGCGTGAGCATGGTCATCAGCCCCTCCTCTCCCCGCAGGAGCGTGAGCACGAAGATGGGCTCGACGGGCAAATCGCCGTAACTGCTGTAAACACCGTCGACGATGTGGTAACGGATCAGGTTCTGCAAACTCTCGGCGGGCACCTCCTCGACCGACGAGAACCCGGCGCCGGAGACGAAACCGTCGACGGCCGTATTGGTGAGGGCGAGGAACGTATAAGGATGCGCGGTCTGAGTGTAGTACTCCTTCATGTCGGCGAGCTCGATGGCGGTCATGAACTTCGAGAAGATGTCGGAACGCGTCTCGAAGTACTCCCACGCCGTCATGTCGATATGGGGGTCGAGCACCGAAGCGTCGAAATCGGCGTCGGTCTGCAACTTCATGTCGCCGCAGCCGACGGCCACGAGGGCCGCGAACAACGACAGGGAACGGATGATATGGCTGAACATAACTTTGCGAATTTGAAGATTATTCCTGGGTTTGGGCATAGTAGGCGTTCTGCTTGAGCGCCTTATTCTGGTCGAGGTGCGAATAATGGACGGGGAAGAGCTCGTTGCCCTCGGTGCTGCACCCGTTGATGGGCCCCATGACCGTCTTCCAGCGTCCGGTGCGCACGAGGTCGAACCAACGCCGCCCCTCGCCAAGAAGCTCGCGCTGGCGCTCGTCGAGGATGAAGTCGACCAGCTCGTCCTCGGTGGCGAACGAATCGGCCTGGGGCGTATCGAGCCCGGCACGCGTGCGGATGAGCTTGACCAGATCGAGCGCCTCCTCCCACTTGCTCAGACGGGCCAGCGCCTCGGCCTGCAAAAGAAGCATGTCGGAATAGCGGTAGACAGGATAAGCGACCTGGCAAGTCTTGTTGAGCGTGGACGAGATGTCGCCCGCGATGTACTTGCGCATTTCCCACCCGGCCTGGTACTCCTTGGCGACGAGGGGGAAGCGCAGGTCGCGGTCCTGCTCGAACTTATTGCGCAGGGTCTCCGAAACGACCCCGGCGCGGTTGCCCGACCCGGTGAACCACTGGTACATGTAGCTGAAACCGTTGGTCCCGACCTCGTCCATGTTGAAGTGGATAACGAAGATGAACTCCTTGGTCGAATAATCGTCGTTCTCGGGGGTGTTGTCGCTGGCCTTGCCGTTGAGTTCCTCGGTGAACATCTTCTTCCAGGTGTCGATGCTGGGCTCGAAAGCCATGAACGAGGCGTCGTTCTTCATCTTCTGGATGGTCTGGTCGGCAAGGCTGTACTCGCCCAGCCACATGTAGGCGTCGGCCATGATGGCCCAGGCGCCGTAGACCGAAATACGCTTGCGCTCCTTGTTCTTGGTGCGGTCGAGAAGCCCCTCGGCTTTCTTGGCGTCCTCAAGAATGATTTCGCGGAGGATGTAATCGCAGTCGGTGCGCTCGCGGTAGATAGCGTCGCTGTATGCCTCGTTGGGCTCGACGAACAAAGGCACGTCGCCCCACACGCGCACGGCATAGAAATAAGCCAGGGCACGCATGGCGTAAGCCTGCCCGAGCAGGTCGTCGCGCTCGGCGACCGACGGCGTGTCGATGCCGGGGATGTACTTGATGCAGAGGTTGGCCTGGTTGATGACCTTGTAGAGGTCGGTCCAACGGGTGCAGCGGTGGTCGGTGGTGAGCTGGTTGTCGATGACGCGCTGCTGGTCGGCGGCCGACGAAGCGCCGGGCGCGAGGTTGTCGGAACGGAACTCGCCCCAATAGAAGTAATTCTCGCGCATGGCGGTGCGGAAGAACCCGTAGATCTGGTTGACCCCGGCCTTGGCGTCGCGCGAAGTCTTCCACATGTTGCCTGCGGGAACCTCGCTGACGGGCTGCTCGTCGAGGAACGAACCGCACCCGGCGAGCGAAGCCGACAGAACGGCGGCGAGGATGACGATATGTTTTTTCATGGCGGTAATCGGTTAAAATTTGACGTTCAGGCCCGCACCGAACTCACGCTTGTGGGGATAACGGTACGTATCCTTGCCGATGCGCAGCGGATTGGCCGACGAAAATTCGGGGTCGTAGCCGCTGTAAGCGGTCCAGGTGAGGGGGTTGTTGGCGAAGAAGTAGACCTGCAGCGACTTGATGCGCACGGGCTTGAGCCACCGCTCGGGCAGGTCGTAGCTGAGCCGGATGTTCTGCAGGCGGATGAAATCGCCCTTTTCGAGGTAGAACGAATTGGCGTAGCGCGCATTGTTGAACTCGTCGTTATAAGGCCGCGGGTAAAGCGCCTCGTCGCCCTGGTGCACCCAGATGTTGTTGATGACATGGGGCGAGGGAGTGGTCGACGAATACTTGAACATGTTGCGCTGGTGCTCGGCGTCGTTGTAAATCTTGGCGCCGAACGAATAATAGAACGACACGAAGAGCGAAACGTTCTTATAGGTGAAAGTCGTGGAGAGACCGCCCGTATAGGTGGGCAGGGCGTTGCCGAGGACCATGCGGTCGTTCTCGTCGATGACCCCGTCGCGCGAACCGGGAGCCTCGTCCCAATTGATGTCGCCGCCGCGGAAAGGCTTGCCGTTGGGCAGCTTCTTCTGCACGACGTCGCCCGTATAGGCCTGGCCGTTGAGCGTATAGCCGCGGAACTCGCCCCCCTCGAAGACGGGCGTGAGCTGCTGCCACGTATCGGGCGTGAAGGCGTTGGACTGGTCGTAACGGAAGATGCCGAGCTGGCGGTAACCGTAGAAATCGCCGACCGAACCGCCCTCCTGCATCCACCACAGGTCGCCCTCAAGGTAAGGTTCGCCCGTCGAAAGACGCTCGATGCTGTTCCAGTTGCGCGAAATGTTGAACGACGCGTTCCAACGGAAATCGCGCGTGCGGACCAGGTCGCCTGCGACCGAGAGCTCGAAACCGCGGTTGCGGACCTCGCCGATGTTGGTGCGCATGGACCCGAAACCCGACTCCTTGGGCAGTTCGAGGTTGGCCAGCAGGCCGTCGGTATACTTGTCGTAATAATCGGCGGTGAGGGTGAGCCGCTGGCCGAAGAAGCTCAGGTCGAGACCGACGTCGGTCTGGCGGGTCTCCTCCCAGCGCAGGTTGTCGACGGCGAGCCGGGCGGGATAGACGCCGCCGATGCCGTCGTAGATGTCGCCCGTGGTGTAGGAATAGAGATAATCGTAATTGCCTATCTGCTCGTTGCCGGTGACACCCCAGCTGACGCGTATCTTGGCGTCGTCGAGCACGCGGCGCGAGAACTTCATGAACGGCTCGTCGGAGAGACGCCAGGCGGCCGACACGGAGGGGAAGTTGCCCCAGCGGTTCTTCTTGGAGAAGCGCGACGACCCGTCGCGGCGGACGGTGGCCTGCACCAGATAACGCGACTTGTAATCGTAATTGACGCGTGCGAAGAGCGACGCCATGGCGTGGTTCTGCTGCCAGGCCCCGGTTTCGGAGAGGATGAGGTTGGCCGAAAAGGCGTTCATCGTCGTGAGGAAGTCGGACGACGAATTGATGCCCGACAAGACGTTGCGGTCGTAACGCCACTGCTGCTCGCTGAAACCGACCATGGCGGTGAAGTTATGGCCGCCCCACGAATTTTTGTAGGTGAGGACGTTCTCGTTGAGCCAGTTCCAGTTGAGATTGTCGTTGGAATAGCCCGTATTGCTTTTCTGCCACTCGTCGGTAATCATGCTGGGATAGACGCGGCGGCGCTTGTCGAGGTAGAGATTGGCGTTGATGTTGGTGGAGAAAGTGAGCCCCTTGGCCAGCCTGACCTCGAAACCCTGGTAGAAATTGACCTTGTAGTACTCGGTGCGGTCGGTGGTGTACTCGACCTGTGCGAGCGGACTTTTCTGCCCCTGGAAGACGCCCGCGAGCGACCCGTCGGGATAATAGAGATTGAAATAGGGACGGCGCGAAAGCATGGCCGTCATGAGCTGGCCCTCGTTGATGCCGTTCTTCTGCGAATAGCCCAGCGAGACGCGGCTGTGGAGCGTGAGCCAGCTGTTGGCGTTGTAATCGGCGTTGAGACGGGCCGTGAGGCGCTGGAACCCGGTGTTGGGCACGATACCGCGCTCGTTGTAATAGCCCGTGGAGCCGTAGTACTTGATTTTGTCGGAACCGCCCGAGACGCTGAGGTCGACCTGGTCTTTCTGGCCCCATTGGAACAGGATGTCCTGGTAGTCGTTGTCGATGTTGAACGACGCGTTGAGCGAATCCTGGATAATCATGAAGCTCTCGTCGGGCGTACCGATTTTGTTCTCAAGGAAGAACGCCCGGCGCTTGAGGTCGTAGTTGCGGCGGTCGGCGCGGGTGGCCTGCGCGAGCTTGTGGGAGAGCTTGCCCCACGAATGGTAGTACTTGACCTCGACGCGCGGCGCGGAGACCGAACCGCCCTTGGTGGTGATGATGAAGACGCCGTTGGCCGAACGCGAACCGTACATGGCGGCCGATGCGGCATCCTTGAGCACCTCGACCGAGAGGATGTCGGAAGTGTTGATGCCGTCGATGTCCTCCATGGGGATGCCGTCGACGACGAACAGGGGCTTGACTCCCTCGGCCGAGAAAGTGGAGATACCGCGCACGTTGACCGAAGCGGACTCGCCGGGCTGGCCCGAACCGGCCGTGATGTGGACGCCGGCGACCTGTCCCTGCATGGCCTCGAAGACGTTGGAAGCCATTTTGCGCTCGATGGCCTCCTCCGAAAGGGAGGTGACGGCGCCCGTGATGTCGCGCTTCTTCATCGTGCCGTAAGCGACGACCATCACTTCGTCGATCTGCTGGGCGTCGGCCACCAGGTCGATGCGCAGGCGGTCGGCCTGCGCGCGCAGGGTGCGGGTCTCGTAGCCGATGAACGACACCTGCACCTCGGCGCCCCGCCGCGAAAGGCGGAGCGAGAAAGCGCCGCCGGCACCGGTGACGGTACCGTTGGAAGTGCCGGGCTCGGTGACCGTAGCGCCTATAAGAGGCTCACCGTCGGCGTAGACCTCGCCGGAGAAGGTAAAATTCCCCCCCCCCCGGCATTTTGCGCCGAAACAAGCCCCGGAGACAGCAGCACGAGCCCCGCGAGGAGCAGCCACTGCGAATGGAGTTGCGTCAAAAGTTTCTTCATAAAGGTTTATATTAAGGTTGGTCTGTCATTATTGGGCGAAGAGCGAACGGGCGATGCCCAACTCCAGCCCGCGCAGTTCGGCGAGCCCCCGCAGGCGCCCGTAGCACGAATAGCCGGGGTTGGAACGGCGGCCGAGGTCGTCGCACATCTGGTGTCCGTGGTCGGGCCGCATGGGGATGGAACGGCCCTGCCGCTGCTGGATTTCAAGCAGCGCCTTCATGACCTCGAACATCGGCACGTTGCCCTCCAAATGGTTGGCTTCGTAGAAATTGCCCTCGGCATCGCGCTGCGTGGAGCGCAGATGGACGAACCCCACGCGGTCGCCGAACTCGCGCATCATGGCGGGCAGGTCGTTGTCGGCGCGCACGCCGAACGACCCGGTGCAAAGGCACAGCCCGTTGGAGGGGTTGGGCACCGCGTCGGTGAGCTTGCGGAAATCGGCGGCGGTGGAGAGGATGCGCGGCAAGCCGAGAATCGGATAGGGCGGGTCGTCGGGATGGATGACCAGCACAGCCCCCGCCTCGTCGGCGACGGGGCAAACCTCCCGGAGGAATGCCACGAGGTTGGCCCGCAGCGTTTCGGCGCCGATGCCCTCGTAACGGTCGAGCTCGCGGCGGAACCGGTCGAGCGTGAAACTCTCCTCGGCACCGGGAAGCCCGGCAATCATGTTGCGCGTAAGGAGCTCTTTTTCAGCGTCGTCCATCCGCTCGAAACGGGCCCGGGCGACGGCCTTTTCAGCGTCGGAGTACTCTTGTTCGGCAGCGGGCCGCCCGAGAATGAAGAGGTCGAACGCCATGAAAGCCGCCCGCTCGAAGCGCAGGGCCTTGGAACCGTCGGCGACGGTGAAAGCGAGGTCGGTACGCGTCCAGTCGAGGACGGGCATAAAATTGTAGGTTATGGTACGGATGCCACAGGCGGCGAGGTTGCGGATCGACTGCTTGTAATTGTCGATATAGCGCTGGAACTCGCCCGACCGGGTTTTGATATGCTCGTGGACGGGCACGCTCTCGACGACGGACCAGGTGAGCCCGGCATCGGCGATGAGCTGCTGCCGCCTGCGGATTTCGTCGACGGGCCACACCTCGCCGTTGGGGATGTGGTGCAGCGCATGGACGATATCGGTGGCGCCTGCCTGCCGGATATACTCCAGCGATACGGGGTCATCGGGCCCGTACCAGCGCCAGGACTGAGTGCAAAGGATAGGCATGGGATGATTATTCGTTAAATCGAAAAGGCGTCGAAACCGCCGTCGACCACGGCCAGGGCCCCGGTCACGAACGACGAAGCGTCGCTGATGAGGTAATGGATGGTACCCAACAGCTCCTCGGGCTCGGCGAAGCGTCCGGCGGGCGTGTGGGCGATGATGGTCCGCGCGCGGTCGGTATAGGAACCGTCGGGGTTGGTCAGCAGCGCCCGGTTCTGGTTGGTGAGCAGGAACCCGGGGACGATGGCGTTGACGCGCATCTCGGGGCTGAACTTGGTGGCGAGCTCGGCGGCCATATATTTGGTATAGTTGCCGATGGCGGCCTTGGCGGCGCCGTAGCCCACGACGCGGGTAAGCGGACGCAGGGCCGAGTCGGAGCAGAAGTTGACGATGACGCCTTTCTTGCGGGCGGTCATGGCCTCGCCGAAGACCGTAGTGGGGAGTACCGTACCGAAAAGGTTGAGGTCGACGACCTTCTTGAAAGCGTCGATTTCGAGGTCGAGGAACGACTTGTCGGGAGCGATGGTCGCGCCGCCCATGTTGCCGCCTGCGGCGTTGAGCAGGACGTCGATACGGCCGTACTTGGCGAGGATGTCGGCACGGTTGCGCTCCAGCACTTCGCGGTCGAGCACGTCGGTGGTGAGGAAAAGCCCGTCGCCCCCCTGCTGCCGGATGGCGTCGAGCAGCTCGCCGCCCGCCTGCGCGTCGCGGTCGAGCACGACGACCGAAGCGCCCTGTTCGGCCAGGTAGCGGCAAATGGAACGGCCCAGGATACCGGCACCGCCCGTAACCACGACCACGAGGCCGCGAATGTCGAAAAGATTTTTCATAATCAGATGATGTGGCTATTATAAAATTGTACGTTTTC
Source organism: Alistipes muris (assembly GCF_943193205.1). GTDB lineage: Bacteria > Bacteroidota > Bacteroidia > Bacteroidales > Rikenellaceae > Alistipes > Alistipes muris. The sequence goes on along the minus strand of NZ_CALPDD010000008.1, from coordinate 72,524 downwards.
GCGGAGGACGATGTCGATGGGCATCAGGTTGTCGGTCGGACCGCGGCGGCCGCTGACCAGCATGTCGCAGAGCGCCATGACCCCGTGGTAACCCTGCGCCGCGGGACGCTGGGCGACGAGCGCCGTGACGACCCCTGCTTCGAGCATCTCACGGTTGCGGGGGATGACATCGTAGCCGACGAGCCGCACCCCGTCGCGGCCCGAAGCGCGGAGGTAGTTGGCGAGAATATAGCAAGTCGAATTGAAGGTGACGGCCCCGGCGATACGGGGGTTCCGGCCGAACAGCTCATCGAGCACGCGGCGGTTGTAAGCCTCGTCGTCGAGCCGGAGCGAAACCCCGAGCAGGCGGCCGCGGAACCCTGCGCGGCCGAGGTAGTCGCGGAAACCCGCCTCGCGGCTGCGGCACTGGTTGGACCCACCGTCGCCGCGGTGGACGATACTGCCCACGAGGATGTCGGCGTCGGGCGCGATGCGGTCGGCGAGCAGCCGGGCCGCGACGCATCCGGCGTCGGCCGACGAAGTGCCGAAATAGGCCAGGCGGTTGCAGCCGGCGATGTTGGAATCGACGAAGACGTAGGGAATCCCTTCGGCGTCCAACTCGTGCGCATAGGCCACGACCGAATCGGCAAAGAGCGTAGCGAGCAGCACGCCGTCGAAATGCTCGTCGCGCACGCGGGCGAGCGTCCTTAAAAAGGTGGCGTGGTCGTACTGGTCGAAGAAGAAACGGCGGACCCGGACGTTGAAACGCTCGGCCCCGACGGCGGCGCGCGAAATCCCGGCGTCGACGTCGGCCCAGTAATCGCCCTCGCGGAACGAGGGAATGATGACGGCCAGGGTCCGTTCGCGGCTCGAAGCCAGCGACCGGGCCACGAGGTTGGGCTGGTAGTCGACCGCCGAGAGCACCTCGCGGATGCGGCGCAGATTCTCCTCGGAGACCTTGCCCCGGTTGTGGAGCACGCGGTCGACCGTCCCGGCCGAAACTCCGGCCATACGGGCGATGTCGACGATGCGGATATGTTCTTTGAGCTTGTCCATCGTTGTATGCAAACATAGAAACAATTTTCCGAATATCCAAAGTGTGTGCGCACACACTTGCGATTTTCCAAAAAATACGACCCGGAAGCAACCCGCCGGACGCAATCTGCGAACCCGCCGGACGTCCGGAAAACCGAAGCCGGAAAAACCGCACGGCAAAGGATTTGCGTCGCGCCGCGACAACAAAAACGAACACTCCGGCAACAAAAAAAGAGGCGGAAAATCGCAGGATTTTCCGCCTATCAAGAAACGGCGATTTTTACGCTTACTAAATTTCGTGCGGCGGCGCGGCGAACTGCCTGCGGACGATGTCGCGAAGCTCGCGGAACGCCTCCAAGCGGAAAAGCAGCGAGAGAAGCAGATAGACGACCGCCCCGCAGACGACCTCCAACAGCAACCGCAGCCACGGGTTGGCGACGGGAGCCCCCGCCACCCCTCGGACGGCCGCATACATGGCCCCGGCGACGCACGCTATCGGAAACAGCGTCCGCACGAAACGCCGCGCCGGCAATGCCGAGACACGCAGGGCGGCCCAGACGTTGACAACCATTTCGCATGCGGCGAAAACGACCAGCCCCCACACAACGGCCTGCACGCTGCGGGGAATCGTGAGGGCGAAGATGGCCGTCAGGACAATCTTCTTGGAGACCTCCAGCCGGACGATAAGGGCCCCCCCGCACCGCACTTTCATGACGTTGTAAGCCACCATCGCCACCGGATAGAAAAGCCCGGCCAAGCAAACGGCCTCGAAATAAGGCACCGTAGGCATCCACTTGTCGCCCAACAGCACGGCGAACATGTCACGCGCCACAGCCGAAAGACCGAGCATGACGGGAAACATGGCATAGGCCACAATCATAGTCACCTGCCGGAAACTTTCGGCGAACTTGCGCCCGTCGCCGGCGATGCGGGAGAACGCCGGATAAGTGACCCCCTGCACGGCGGTCATGGTCGAAGAGACGGGCAGGTCCTTGAGCTTGAGCGCCTGGTCGAAGAAACCGAGGGTCTGGGCCGAATAGAGCCTGCCGATGAAGAGCTGCGGAATCTTGTTATAGACAGCCGAGATGAGGTCGGTGGCCAACAAACTGAAACTGAACGGCGCCATCTCGCGCAAGGCCGCGAAACTCCAACCCGCGCTGCGCCGGGGCCGCCAGTCGCTGAGCCACCACAACAGCAAGGCCCGCACGGCCATCTGCAAAACCCGCTGGGCAACCAAGCTCCACACCCCGCATCCGGCCAACGCCAACAGCACGGCCGCAACGCCGCTGACCAATGAAGCAGTGAAAGTGACCTTGGACAAAAGGGCGAATCGGAAACGCCGGGTGAAAATGGTATGTTGGATGACGCACAGCGCATTGACGGGCACCAACAGAAAGAAGACCGGGGCGATCTGCGTGATGACGGGCATGTCGTAATAACGGGCCACCACAGGCGACAAGGCCGTGAGCAACACGTAAAGCACGGCCGAAACCCCGATGTTGAAGAGGAACACCGAACGGTAATCCTCGGCCGAAGGCTCGGTCTTGCGGATGAGGGTCTGCGAAAAACCGCTGTCGACGACGACCACAGCGAAGGCGGCGAAAGCAGTGAGGATGGCTACGACGCCGAAATCGCCGGGCATGAGCAGACGCAACACGACGATCGACACTCCCATTTGCAGGAGCATCGTACCGGCCTTCTCGCCGATGGACCAAGCCACGCCGCGCGCGACGCGCTCTTTCAATTCGCCCGCCACGGCATCAATGGGTCTGGCAGGCGCTGTACTCGTTGCGCTCGCGGATACGCTTCACGTCGGCGATCTCGACGTAGGAAGCACCGCCGTCGGGACCGAAACTGCCGCCGACGATGGCCAGCAAATCGCTATCCTCCAGATGCCCCACCACCTCCATGGCATCCGTCAGGAAGTGGTAACGGTCGCACAGCTCCTGCTTGCGCAGGATGGGCACGACGCCGTAGGAAAGGGCCAGAATACGCTGGGCGTGAAGCTGGTAGCAAACGGCGACGACGGTTTTCTGACCGCGGAAAGCCGCCAGGTAACGCCCCGTGCGCCCGGTCTTGGTATCGAGAACGACGTAACGGATGGGCAGGTTGGTCGACGCCCGCACGGCCGACCGGGCGAGCTGGGCCGTAATCTCGTGGTTGACCGAAATCATGTCGAGGTCGACCATGGGCTTGAAATGGCTCTCGTCGCGCTCGATTTCGCGGGCGATGCGGGCCATCGTAGCCACCGCCTCGGCGGGATAATCGCCCATGGCGGTCTCGTCGCTGAGCATCACGGCGTCGACGCGTTCGTAGATGGCGCTGGCCACGTCGCTCACCTCGGCCCTCGTGGGACGCGGATTGCGGACCATGGAATAGAGCATCTGGGTGGCGATGATGACGGGACGCTTGGCCGAAATACACTTCTCGACGATGCGCCGCTGCGTATTGGGGATGACCTCGGCGGGCAGTTCGACCCCCAGGTCGCCGCGGGCGACCATGATGCCGTAGGAGGCCTCGATGATTTCGTCGATGTTGTCGAGCCCCTCCTGGTTCTCGATTTTGGAGATGATCTTGATAGGACTGCCGTGGGCGTCGAGGATGGCCTGCACGGCCTGCAAGTCGCGCACGGAACGCACGAACGAATGGGCAATGAAATCGACGTCGTGCGAAATGGCCCACTCGATGAAACGGCGGTCCTTGTCGGTGACCGACGGCAGGTCTATCGAGACGCCGGGAACGTTGACGCTCTTGCGCGACCTCAAAGCCCCGTCGCCGACGAACTCGCAGGCGAGCTCCGAATCGGACTTGCCGACGACGCGCAGCTCGACCTCGCCGTCGGCGATGAGCATGCGGGCCCCGACGGGGATGTCGGCGACGATGCCGGGCACGTTCATGTAGACCACCTCGCGGGTGGTGGCGTCGGAACCGTCCGACCCCCGAACGGCGACGCGGTCGCCGGCCTTGAACTCGATGCGCTCGCCGAACTCGGGCGCGAGGGTCGTGACGCGGATTTCGGGTCCCTTGGTATCGATCATGACGGGAATGGCGGGATTGACCCGATGGACCGTCTCGACGATGCGGGAAGCCCCTTCGAGGGTGACATGCGCCGAATTGATGCGCACGACGTCCATCCCGGCGTCGGCCAGCCGACGGACGAACTCCTCGGTACACCGGAAATCCGACATGGTGGCGACGATTTTGGTCTTCTTCAACTTATCCATTTTCTACTTGTTTTGTTTTTTACTGCTGCAAAGCGGATGCCCTTGCCCTTTCGAGCAGCGCCTCGATACCCAGTCTGTAAGAATCGAGCCCGAAACCCATGACCGAACCGACGGCCACGGGCGCGAGCAGCGAGACGTGGCGGAACTCCTCGCGGGCGAGAATCGACGAAATATGGACCTCGACGACGGGCACCGACACGGCGGCGACGGCATCGCGCAGGGCGACGGAAGTATGCGTATACCCCCCGGCGTTGAACACCACGCCGTCGAAACGCCCCTCGGCCTGCTGCACGGCGTCGATGAGCTCGCCCTCGATATTGGACTGGAAATACTCCAGCCCGACCTGCGGATAACGCTCTTGCAGCGCAGCGAAGAAGTTGCCGAACGGCTGCGTACCGTAGACCCCGGTTTCGCGCCGGCCCTGCAAATTGAGGTTGGGCCCGTTGAGAATCAATATTTTCATGGCTCTGCAAACTGCCCGGCACCCCGGGCGAATCCGGGCACAAAGATAACGCAAGCGAACCACAAAACAATGAATAATCAATAGTTAATAATTAACGGTTAATGATTTTTGCCGTGTCGGGCCGATCATTCATTAACTATACATTCTCTCCTCCCGCGGGCCCGGCCAGGGCGGTCGCGCGTAGGCGCGAGCCGGGCTCCGCGTAAAATTTGTCATTCAGAACGTATGTGAGGACCCGACGCTCGCAGCATGAGCCGAGACCGCTGGCGGGCTATGCCATGCAAGGAGGAGGAGGAAAACAAGCGCAGCGAAACATCTGAAAAAAGACCATTTGCTCTTTCAGAACGCCAGTATAATTTTTAATTCTTAATTTTTCATTTTTAATTACCTTTGCAGGGTATGACCGAATTCGGATTCATAGAGAGCCTCCGCACGCTGTGCGCCGACCTGCCGCCGGGCGGCTTCGAGGGCATCGGCGACGACTGCGCCGTCCTGCCGCTGGGCGACGGGCAGGCGCTGGTGTTCACGGCCGACCTGCTGACGGAAGGGGTGCACTTCCTGCGCGAAGCGACGACGCCCGAGGAGCTGGGCGCCAAGGCGCTGGCGGTCAATCTGAGCGACGTGGCGGCCATGGGCGCCCGCCCCGTGGCCACCCTGCTGTCGCTGGCCCTGCCGCCGGACGCGACGGACGAATGGGCGGCCCGCTTCATGCAGGGCTACCACGCACTGTCGGCCCGCTACGGAACGGCGCTCGTGGGCGGCGACACGACCCGCTCCGAACACGGCATCACCATCAATGTGACGGCCATCGGACGGGCGGACGAAAAGCATCTGAAACGCCGCAGCGCCGCGCGCGAGGGCGACATATTGCTGGTGACAGGTCCCTTGGGAGCGTCGGGCGCGGGCCTGCGCGACATTCTGGCAGGCAGGTACGACACCCCGCTGGCGGCGCTCCACCGCAGCCCGCTGCCGCAGGTCGCCGAGGGGCAATGGCTCGGAACGCGCCGGGAAGTACACGCGATGATGGACCTCTCGGACGGGCTGGCATCGGACGTGCGCCACATCATGGAACAATCGGGCATGGGCGCGGCTATCGAGCTGACGCAGATACCCGTGGCCGAGGGCAGCGACCTGCGCACGGCCGCCTGCGGGGGCGAAGACTATCAGCTGCTGCTGACGGCGGCGCCCGAAGCGGCAGAGAAGCTGACGGCCGACTTCGCACAACGGTTCGGCGCACCGCTCTACCCCGTCGGCCGCATCGAACCGGGCGACGGACTGCGCTGGCTGCGCGACGGCGCCGAAACCGAACTCGACTGGCGGGGATTCACCCACTACTAAGAAAAACGCCCGCCGGAACCGACGGGCCAACAATCCGAGCAGATACCCCTAACGGGATTCTTCGACGATGTAGACATGGTCGTCGTGCCGCCGCATCCGGTAATGCTCACGGGCGTACTGCTCCAGATATTCATCGTAGCGAAGCTGCCGGAGCAAAAGGCTGTCGGCGGTAATCTTGGTCTGAAAAACCGCCTTCTGCCGGTTCAGCTCGTTGATTTGCCGCTGAATCTTGATGGCGTGGACGACGTTCCGCCCCACGACGAAGAGGGTGAAAGCCATGATCAGCACCGTAGCGCCGATCCAGAATCTTTTGACAAGCCGGGCATCCATGGACATCAGGGAATCTGCATGTATTTGTGGGTCTGGACGGAGACGTTCCACCGCGGATGCGCCTTGACGTACTCCACAATGGCGGGCATGACCTTTTCGGCGACGCTCCATTCGGGCTGAAGATAGAGCAGGCACCCCTCGCCGACGCGCGCGGCGTTTTGCTCGGCCCACGCGAAATCATCCTCGCAGCCGACAACGACCTTCAATTCGTCGGCCCGTGCGAAAGCCTCGTCCAGCGGCGGCCGGCGGCGCTTGGGCGAAAGACACACCCAGTCGAAACGCCCGCTGAAAGGATGCGAGCCCGAAGTTTCGAGGTGAATCCGCACCCCCTGCCCGGCCAGCGCGCGGGTCAGCGGCTCCAACGGATAAATCAGCGGCTCGCCGCCCGTAACCACGACGGTCTGCGCCCCGCAGGCGGCCACGCGCCCGACGACCTCCCCGACCCCGACGGGCGGAAAGAGCGCCGGATTCCAGGCATACTTGGCGTCGCACCACTCGCACCCGACGTCGCACCCGCCCAAGCGGACGAAATAAGCCGCCCGCCCTGCATGGCGCCCCTCGCCCTGCACGGTATAGAAATCCTCGGCGACGGGCAGCGAACGCCCGCCGTCGAGCACGCCGCTATCGGGAAAAGCCGCCATTACTCGGTAACGACGTAAATATCCTTGAGACTGCGCCCCAGCTGGTCGTAGTCGAGCCCGTAGCCGACGATGAACTCGTTGCCGATCTCCATGGCGCGGTACTCGATGGGCCGCTGCTTGCGGTAGGACCCGGGCTTGAAAAAGAGCGTACAGACGGCGATGCTCGCGGGCTTGCGGGCTTCGAGGTCGCGAATCATGTGGTCGATGGATTCGCCCGTGTCGACGATGTCTTCGACGATGATGACGTGGCGCCCCTCGATGGAATTGTTGAGCCCCAACAGGCTCTTGACCTCCCCGGTCGAGGAAGTGCCCTCGTAGGACGAGAGCTTGACGAACGAAAGCTCGTTGTTGAACTCGATTTTCTTGATAAGGTCGCTCATGAACATGAACGACCCGTTCAGCACACCGACGAACAGCGGGGTCTGCTTGTCGGCATAATCGCGGTTGATGCGCTGGGCGACCTCGCTCACGGCCCGGTCGATCTGCTCGGCGGGAATCATGATGCGGAATTTCTTGTCGTGAAGCTGTATGATCTCCTTCATGGGGTCAGAATTTGTTTTTGCAAAAGTAACGAATTGCACGCAAGAAATAAGCGTTTCGGCAGAAAAATTATTGCGGGAGGGCGCAATTTCCTGCCCTGCACGGAAATCCCCCGCTGCACCCGCAATTCACCTTTAAGCCCCCTACCGGGGCTTGACTTGCCTGCGGCTTGGATGGGCGGCACCTCGGCATAGCTCAAGCAATGCTTGGCTCTGCACTCGGTTTGCACCATCATCTGCTCCCGCTCGGCATAATCCGCCTGCGGTGGCTTCTGCCCTCGCCTACTCGCAAAGTTCACCTTTCTAAAAAAGTTCGCCCCGGGGAAACACACTCCCCCGGGACGAAAACGAACGGTTCGCAGGAACTGCCCGGCACTACACGAGCCCGGAGAAACCCATGAACGCCATGGCAAGGATGCCGGCGGTAATCAACGCGACGGGAATCCCCTTGAAAGCCTTGGGCACGTCCTCGAAATCCAACCGCTCGCGGATACCGGCGAAGAGCACCAGCGCGAGGGCGAAGCCGAGGGCCGTAGCGACCGAGTAAGTGACGCTCTGCAAGAGGTCGAACTCCTTCTGAATCATAAGGATGGCCACACCCAGCACGGCGCAGTTGGTCGTGATGAGCGGCAGGAAGATGCCGAGCGCTTGGTAGAGCGACGGCGAGAGCTTCTTGAGGATGATTTCGACCATCTGCACCAACGCCGCGATGACGAGGATGAAGACGATGGTCTGCATGTAGACGATGCCGAGCGGCACGAGCACATAGGTCTGGATCAGCCACGCGACGACGGCGGCGATGGCCATGACGAAAGTTACGGCCGCCCCCATGCCCAGCGAAGTCTCGACCTTCGACGACACGCCCAGGAACGGGCAGATGCCGAGGAACTGCGCCAGCACGACGTTGTTGACGAAGATGGCGCCGATGATGATTGCGAAATAGGAAAGCTCCATAACTATCTTTTGGCTAATTTATTGAACAGAACCATGAGGTAGCCCAGCACGAGGAAGGCACCCGGCGCGAGGACGAAAATCAGGGGCGTGAAATCGGAAATGCCAAGGCTGAGCCCGAAGAACGAGCCGCTGCCCAGGATTTCGCGCACGGCGCCGATGACCGTCAGCGACAAGGTGAAGCCCAACCCGATGCCGATGCCGTCGAGCACCGAATCGAACGCCGAATTCTTCGATGCGAACGCCTCGGCGCGGCCGAGGATGATGCAGTTGACGACAATCAGCGGGATGAAGACGCCCAACGACGCGTAGAGCGCCGGCACGAACGCCTGCATCAACATCTGGATGATGGTCACGAACGACGCGATGATGACGATGAACGCCGGGATGCGCACCTTGTCGGGGATGATGTTCTTGACGAGCGAAATCACCAGATTGGACATAATCAGCACGGCCATCGTGGCCAGACCCATGCCCATGCCGTTTTCGGCCGAAGTGGTGGTGCCCAGCGTGGGGCACATGCCCAGCACCAGCACGAACGTGGGGTTGTTCTTGACGATGCCGCTCAAAATAATCTTCAACTTATTCATTCTGACCTCCTTCCTGAGCCTCGGGCTCGCTGGTTCGGGTGGCGCCGGACGCCGTGTCGGCAGGCATCTCGCCCGTCGAAACGCTCTTGAAAGCCATCCAGGCGCGGTTGATCGCGTCGACATAGGCGCGCGACGAAATGGTGGCGGCGGTCAGCGCATCGACGTCGCCGCCGTCCTTGGTGACGGCCAGCTTGCCGCCGACGAGCTTCTTCTGCTCCAGCTGCTGACCCTTGATGCTGTTGATAAGGGGGTTGCCCTCGTCGGCCATCTTGGTGCCGAGGCCCGGGGTCTCGGTCTGCTTGAGGACGTTGACGTTGATGACCTCGCCTGCGGGCGTGAAGCCGACCATCAGGCTGACGGGACCGCCGAAGCCCTGCTTGGAGATGGCTTCGACCGCATAGCCGACCGTCATACCGTCGAGCGATGCAGTGTGGACCGTGACAATCATGTCGTCGATGGTCAGTTCGTCGCTGAGCGTCTCGTCGAACGCGGGAAGCACCCCGTTGAGCGCTTCGGTCTTGGCGGCCAGCTCGGCCTGCGCGATGGGCTCCAGCGTAATCATGTTGACGACGCCGACGCCCGCCGAAGCGATAAGCGTAATGCCGAACAGAACGGCCGTCATGTTGAGAAGTGTGCTTTTCATCTTGCCGTTCCTCCTATTTGACGCCGAAGCGTTTGGGTTTGACATACTTGTTGATAAGGGGCACCGTCGAGTTCATGATAAGGATAGCGAACGACATGCCCTCGGGATAAGCGCCCCACAGACGGATGCACATGGTGATGGCACCGATGCCGACAGCGAAAATCACGCCGCCGCGCACGGTCATGGGCGAAGTGGAATAGTCCGTAGCCATGAAGATGGCACCGAGCATCGCACCGCCCGCCAGCACGTGGAACAAGGGGAACTGCCACAAGGCGGCCTCCTCGGCCCCGCGGCTCAGCGCCACGACGAAAGCGAACGCAGCCATCGTAACGAGCACCGTCACGGGGATGTGCCACGTAATGACGCGGCGCCACAAGAGGTACACGAAGCCTGCGAACAGCGCCAGCGCGGCGACCTCGCCCAGCGAACCGGGCATGTTGCCGAGCAGGAGGTCCTGCACGCCGAGAATGTCGGCGGCGGCCCCGTGCTTGACGGCGGCCAGCGGCGTAGCGCCCGACAAGGCGTCGAGCCCCTCGATTTCGGGGAACGCGGTCATCTGCACGGGATAGGCGATCAGCAGGAAGACACGCCCGACCAATGCGGGGTTGAACGGGTTCTTGCCCAGGCCTCCGAAAGTCATCTTGGCGATGGCGATGGCGACGAAGGCACCCATGACGACGATCCACCAGGGAATCGACGCGGGGAGGTTGAAAGCCAGCAGGACGCCCGTAACCACGGCCGACCAATTGCCGACGGTGGGCTTGCCACCGACCAGAAAACGCTGGATAAGGTACTCGAACCCTACGCACGAAAGCACCGAAAGGGCCGTGACGCAGAGCACGCTCCACCCGAAGACGACCGTCGAGACGATCAGCGCCGGCACGAGCGCGATGACGACGTCGCGCATGATCCGGCCCGTGGACTGCATGGTCTGCACGTGCGGAGCGGGAGCGACGATAAGTTTGTTAGCCATATTATTATATCGTTTTTTACTTTACTTGGTTGGCACCGCGCTACTTTTTAGGTGCTGCCGCGGCGGCGCGCTGGCGGATGATGCCCATGACGCTCTGTTTGCCCAAGCGGATCCAGTCCAGCAGGGGCAGGTACGACGGACAGGTCGACTGGCAGCAGCCGCACTCGATGCACGAAGTGATCATCTGCGCTTCCAGCTCGTCCCAGTTCTTCTTCTGGGTCATTTTGGAGAGGTAGTAGGGCTCCAGACCCATCGGGCAGGCAGCCACGCACTTGGCGCACTTGATACACTGCGAGGCATCGCGGCGCACGGCATCGCGGCCGCTCAGAACGGTGATGCCCGAGCAGCCTTTCGTGACGGGCGACGCAAGGTTGACCATCGCACGGCCCATCATGGGACCGCCGTTGATGACCTTGCCTGCGTCGGCGGGCAGACCGCCTGCGGCGTCGATAAGCGACTGAATGGGAGTACCCATGCGCGTCAAGAGGTTCTTGGGCTCCTTGACGCTCTTGCCGGTAATAGTAACAACGCGTTCGATGAGCGGCTTGTTCTTCTGCACAGCGTAGTAAACGGCCAGCGTGGTCGACGCGTTGCAGACCACAGCCCCCACGTCGATGGGCAGTGCGGGCGGCGGCGGAACCTGACGGCCCGTCACGGCGGCAATCAGCTGCTTCTCACCGCCTTGCGGATAACGTACCTTGAGGGGCACGACCTCGACGCCGTGGTACTCCTTGACGAGCTTGGAGAGATGGGCGATGGCGTCGGGCTTGTTGTTCTCGATGCCGATGAAAGCGCGGTCTACGCCGATGGCCTTCATCAGAATCGAAACGCCGACAAGCAGCTCCTCGCCGTGCTCCAACATGGTACGGTGGTCGGAGGTGAGGTAAGGCTCGCACTCCACGCCGTTGATAATCAGCGCGTCGGCTTTCTTGCCCGGAGGCACGGAGAGCTTGACGTGCGTGGGGAACGTGGCGCCGCCCATGCCGACGATGCCGGCGTCCTTGATTTTGGCGATTATCTGCTCGGCCGACAGGCTGCACTCCTTGACGAGCGTCTCCGAACGGTCGATGCCCTCGGCCCACTCGTCGCCCTCGCGCTTGATGGTAATCATCATCTGACGCAGACCCTGCCCGTTGGGCTGCATGTCCACAGCCGCGACGGTGCCCGAGACGGGCGAATGGATGTTGGCCGACATGAAACTGCCCGCCTCGGCGATAAGCTGCCCGGTGAGGACCTTGTCGCCCTTGGCGACCTTGGCCACGGCGGGCGCGCCGATATGCTGGGCCAGCGGAATCATCACCGTCTCGGGCAACGGAAGCACCTCGACGGGCTTGCCGCAGCTCAGCTTGTTTTCCGACGGATGAACTCCGCCCATTGGAAATGTTTTCATAGGTATGTATCCTTTCTTTGTACCGAGGGTCCGTTTCCGGTCCGAATCGCAGGTTCGACGCTGTTGCTCGCGGCCGCGGGCCGCGTATTCAGGTCCGCCCCTCCCCTAAATCCCCTCCTCGGAGGGGACTTGGTGCCGCTAACGCGGCAAAACCGACACTATCGATCCTCGGTACATGATTGAACGATTTCTTATTCAGCCTTGGCAGCCTTTCCGGCAGCGGGCGCAGCAGGAGCGGCTTTTTCGGCGGGAGCCTTGGGCTCCTTGGGCAGAGGCTCCATGTTGACCAGTTTGATGGCACCCGTGGGGCACTCGTTGACGCACTTGCGGCAGAGCTTGCACTTCTGCGGGTCGATGTAGGCGAGGTTGTTCTCGACGGTGATGGCACCGAACTGGCAGACTTTCTCGCACTTGCCGCAGCCGATGCAGCCGGCCTTGCAGGCTTTCATGACAACAGCACCCTTGTCCTTGGATACGCACGACACGTAGACGGCGCGGTCCTTGGGCCACTTCTTGCGCAGCTCGATGATGGCCTTGGGGCACGCCTTCACGCAGGCACCGCAGGCGGTGCACTTCTCGGGGTCGACCTCGGGAAGCCCGGTCGCAGGATTGATATGAATGGCATCGAACGCACAGACCGTCACGCAGTCGCCGAAGCCCAGACAGCCGAACGAACAGCCCGTCTCGCCGACATAGAGCGACGAAGCAACGGCGCACGAACGGGCCCCGTTGTACTCGTTGGTCCGGGAACGCTTCTCGCACGTGCCGCCGCAGCGGACCGTAGCGGTCTGCGGCTCCTTCTCGGCGGCCGCCTTACCCAGGTAGGCCGCGATGGACTTCATGCAGTCGCCGCCGCCCACCGGACAGAAGAGCGCCGAAATATCGTCGTTCTTGACCAACGCATCGGCCATGCCGCGGCAGCCGGCGAAGCCGCAGCCGCCGCAGTTGGCACCGGGCAGCATCTTCTCCACCTGGTCGATGCGCGGGTCCTCCTCGACGCGGAACTTCTGCGCGACGAAGTAGAGGATCACGGCGGAAAGTACTCCCAGGACACAGAGCGTCAGGATGGTGTAAAGTAATACTTCCATTAGTTTTTAGTTATTGTAAATTGAATTGTGTGTTCGATACGACGGCGGAAAAGCCACAATACCATATAATATAGGAGCACGGCCCCGAGCGATGCCAGCGCGCCGCGGCCCTCGCTCCACCCTGCCGCGCCGACCGTAAGACCCAGCACGGCCAGCAAAACGACGAGCGCCCCGCCATAGGCAAGAGCGACCGACAAAATTCCGATACGGCGCCGGACCCCCACGGTCACGGCATCGCCCGGAGCGAACGCCCCGGCATCGGAAGCGGCCACCTCGACGATTTTTTCCTGCGTCTCGGCCAGCCCGCAGGCCTGCCGCGCGTTGCACGTCCCGCAGGCGCTGTGCGAAGTAATCCGCACGAAGACTTTTCCGGCTTCCGTGCGTTCGACGGTCCCGCTATGTTCTATCAGTTCCGCCACGGTCTCAGTCCCCGTATTTGTTGGTCAGCGGCATCAACCGCTCGTGGCCGAACGAACACATCGACAGCCGCAGCACGGGCGGGAACTGGTAGCGCTTCTTCTCGTTGCGCATGATCATGGCGTGGATTTTCTCGACGACCTCGGAATCGAATCCGGCGTTGATGATCTCCTCGCGGTGCTGTCCCTCCTCGATCATGCGGAACAGAATGGCGTCGACCACCTCGTAGGGCGGCAAAATATCGGAATCCTTCTGCCCGGGATGCAGCTCGGACGACGGTTCCTTTTTAAGGATGTTTTCGGGAATAGGCTCGCCCTGCGTGCGGTTGATATAGCGGGCCATGTCGTAGATTTCCCCCTTGTAGAGGTCGCCCGTGGGGCTGAAAGCGCCCGCCGTATCGCCGTAGAGGGTACAGAAACCCAATGCGTTCTCGCTCTTGTTGGACGAATTGAGCAGGATATAGTCGTTCTTGTTCTGCACGGCCATCAAGAGGATGGTGCGGATGCGGGTCTGTATATTCTCCTCCGTAGCGTCGAACTCGGTGCCGCCGATGACGGGCTTGAGCGTGTCGATGACGCTTGTATAGATTTCGGAAATGGGGATGACGTTGTACTCGATGCCCAGCCGCACGGCCAGTTCCTTGGCATCCTCGACCGAATCTTCGGACGAGAAAGGCGAGGGCATCAACAAGGCCCGGACATTCTCCCGGCCGAGCGCATCGGCGGCCAGACACGCCACCACGGCGGAGTCGATACCGCCCGAAAGGCCGATGCAGGCTTTCTTGTAACCGTTCTTGAGGAAGAAATCGCGCAGGCCGCACCGCGCAGCCTCGTAGACCATCCGTGTGCGGTCGCCGGACGAAGGGATAGTGACCGGCTCGCCCTTGGAACGGGTATCGAAGACCCGGAAATCCTCCTCAAAACTTTTCATCATCAGCACGAGCTCGCCGCGGCTGTTGAACGCTCCGGACGTACCGTCGTAGACGATGTCGGTAGCACCCCCGACCTGGTTGACCAGCACAAGGTTCTTGCCCTCGACGAACGAGAGGTTGCGCATCATCTCGTAACGCCGGGTCATGGTCCCCTTGCCGTACTTGCGGGCGTTGATGGAGATAATCGTATCGACCGAACGGTCGAAATCGCGCTCGCGGCTCAGGTCGTCGCCAACGATGACGGCGCACTTGCGGCCCTTGACCGTGACATACTCGAACCCTTTGGACGGAACGAGAAAACCCATCTCGCGACGGGCCGTGATGTATTTCTTGCCGACGTACCGCAGCACCTTGCGGTCCTGGATGAGCGCCGCGGCGCTGACCGTGCCGTCGGCCGTGAGGAGCGGAAGCCCCACGATGGCGGCGATGCCGTCGCAGCACGACGCGATTTCTACCAGCGCCTCCTCGCACAACTCCAGGAAAGTGGTCTTACGCAGCAGGTCGAAACCCGGCGTTCCGCTCAGCGCCTGCTCGGCGAAAATCACCAGGTCCGCATTCCTGGCTTTCGCCTTGTGGATCGCGCCGATGATTTTCGACGCATTGCCGTCCACATCGCCGACGGTATAATTCAACTGGGCTATAGCGATTTTCATCTATGGCAATTTAAGTCCGAAATTACAACTTCGCAAAGTTAAGGATTATTTGTAAAAGTCGGAAAAATTTTCCATGTTAATAAATTAACATGACTGCGAGGGCCGGGCCGTGGCAACAATGAAACGCAAGACAGCCGGAACCCGCTGGGGCTCCGGCTGTCGGAACGCAATGCAGCTGCGCTACTCCTTCGCCGGCTCGGGGTCGGCGACGAGGATACGGCCGCAGTATTCGCAGATGATGATTTTCTTGCCCTGGCGGATGTCGGCCTGGCGCTGGGGCGGGATTCGGTTGAAGCAGCCGCCGCAGGCATCGCGCTTGACCGTCACGACGGCCAGCCCGTTGTGGACGTTGCGGCGGATACGCTCGTAGGCGACCAGCAGACGCTCGTCGATTTTGGCCCGGATTTTCTCGGCCTGCGCCCCGAACTCAGCGACCTGCGGCGCGGTCTCGGCCTCGATACCCTCCAGCTCGCTCTTCTTGGCTTCCAGGTCGGCGGCCCGCTCGCTGCTGAGCGCCTCGGCCTCCTCCAGGAGCACCTTCTTGCTCTTGATGCCGGCGGCATACTCCTTGAGCCGCTTGTCGGCCAGTTCGATTTCCAGCTCCTGGTATTCGATTTCCTTGGTGATGGCGTCGAACTCGCGGTTGTTGCGCACGTTGTTCTGCTGCTCCTTGTAGTTGGCAATCATGATTTTGGCCTGGTCGGTCTCGCGCTTGCGCTGCTTGATCAGGGCGTTGAGCTCCTCGATTTCGGCGTTGATCTTGTCGACGCGGGTCCGCATGCCCGCCATCTCGTCCTCGAGGTCCTGCACCTCCAACGGCAGATCGCCCTTGACCTTGTTGATCTCGTCGATCCTGCTGTCGATACGCTGCAGTTCGTAGAGCGCCAGGATCTTCTCCTGCATCGAGTAATCGGCCTCGGCGGTCTTCTTCTGTGTAGCCATATGATGTCGTAATGATTTTGAACCTAATTAAACCCAATAGTTCACCGGATTGCGCGTGCACGCGCTCCTGCGGAGCGCAAAGGTAAGCAAATTTTTCGATAAAATGTCAAACAGCAGCCGAATTGCGCAATATTCGCTCTCGAAGTGTCCCACGTCGGCCACCGTGAGGGCTGAATCGGGGGTCATGAAGTCGTTGTACTTGAGGTCGGCCGTGACGTAGAAATCGGCCCCGGCGGCCCGGGCGGCACCGATGAGCGAAGCCCCGGCCCCGGTGCAGACGGCTACACGGCGCACCTCGTCGCGGACGATGTCGCTGTGGCGGATGGCCCTGACGGCCAGTTCTTTCTGAAGCAGCCGCATGAAACCGGCCGCAGCCATCGGCTCCGGCAGCTCGCCGACGACCCCGAAACCCACCTTGGCGTCGGCGTCGGAAGGCTCCAGCACCCGCAGGTTCTCAACGCCCAGCTGCCCGGCCAGGTACCAGCTCATGCCGCCGGGCGCGCTGTCGAGGTTGGTGTGGCAGGCATAGAGCGCAATGCCGCGGCGGATGGCCCGCTCGACGCAGCGCTGCATCATGTCGGCCGAGTTGAAACGTTTCAGCGCATGGAAGACAATCGGATGATGGGTAATAACGAGGTCGCAGCCCTCGCGCTCGGCTTCGTCCAGCACCTCGTCGGTGACATCGACGGCCAGCAGCGCAGCATGCACCTCGTCGTCGGAACGCCCGACGATGAGCCCGGCATTGTCGTAGGGGGCCTGCCATGCGAGCGGCGCGAACCGTTCGATGACGTCGGTTATTTGCTTGATTTTCATCGGCTCAGAATAACGACTGTTCGTAAAAGGCGAAAAGTTCCTTGTTCTCGCCCTCCTCCGGCTTGCGGCGGGGACGGCGCGCGGCGCGCGGCTTCTTCTCCGCAGGGGCATCGGCCGCCGCGGCGGGCTCCCCGGCGGGCGTTTCGGGCTCGATTTTCACGACGGGCTTGCGGCGCGGCGCAACATCCTGTACGGCAGGTGCTTCGGCCGCAGGCTCCTCGTCGGCGACCACCCCCTCGCCGCCCGTCTTGAGGTCCTCGCGCACCTCGACCAGCAACGCCCGGATATGGCGCAGGCGGGTCATCAGCTCGGCCTCGCGCTTGATAGGGTCGTCGGCCCCTCCGGCGGCGCGGCGCTTCATGGCTTTCTTGGCCCCGTCGAGCGTCATGCCGCGCTCCTTGACCAGGTGGTAGATGACCTTGAGGTTCTCCACGTCCTGCGGAGAAAAAAGGCGGTTGCCCTTCTTGTTGCGCTTGGGCTTCAGCACGCTGAACTGCGATTCCCAATGGCGGATGAGCGACGTCTTGACGTCGAACATCTCGGCCAGCTCGCCCATCGAATAAAAAAGTTTTTCGGCCACGGCTTCGTCCGATTGAATTGATATGAAAGATTCTTCGTCGCTCTGCTCCTCAGAATGACGGTTCGCTATTGTTTGAGTATCCTCAACGAATTGGGATACAGATTGTTCACCCTGCCTCCTATGCGCTTGGCGAAGCCCAGGGCCCGCCCCTCGGCACACACCAGATTCATCCCCTCGGCCAACGCGTCGGGCCGCACCTCCGCCCGCCGCAGATAGCTTAGCGTCTCGTCGGGGCCGAACTCCGCCACAGGCACCGCCGCGCGGTCGAGACCCACGAAAAAGGCCAGCGCCGGGTCGGGCTTGAGCCGCCCTTTGAACAGCTGCCCCATCGCCACGCCCGAGCAGATGACGGGCAGCGCTTCGGAGAGGGTCCGCACGGCCTCGGCCTGCGCGGCAGGCCAGCCGTAGAACGTATCGCCCACCGTCACGAAACGCATGGCGGCAGGCTCCCGCACCCAACGGCCCAATTCGGCCACGGCCCCTTTGTCGGCCTGCCCGAAAAGCGTTCGGCGCCCCTTAGGGCTCCGCATCCGGCCGCCAAGGTCCGGCGACTTGCAGGCCACGGCGGCGAAAAAGCCCTCGCCGCAGGCCCTGTGCGGGAAAAACCGATAGGTCCGGAACGCCCCGACCTGCCCGCAGACGATGCCCCACTCCGCCCCGGCTTCGGGCACGGCGGCTTCGGCCACCTCGTCGCCCGCCCATGCGAGCATCCGTTCGAGCGTTCCCTCGTCCTCGTCGCGGTTGAAGGTGCAGGTGCTGTAAATCAACCTCCCGCCGGGTTTCAGTGCGCGCCACGCTTCGCGCAGAATCGCATCCTGCCGCGCGGCGCACAACCGCACATTGCCCTCGCTCCACTCGCCGCGCGAAGCGGGGTCCTTGCGGAACATCCCCTCGCCCGAACACGGAGCGTCGACGGCCACCGCGTCGAACCAATTCTCGAACTCCCCCAGCGCCTTGGGCTCGCAGGTCGTGACCGCCACGTTGCCCGTGCCCCACTTGCGCACGTTGTCGGCGAGGACCGAAGCCCGGCGGCGGTCTATCTCGTTGGCGACGACCAGCCCCTCGGGTCCCACGAGCGAAGCGTACAAAGTCGTCTTGCCGCCGGGAGCCGCACAAAGATCGAGCACCCGCCGCCCGGCGACGTCGCCGACCAACCGCCCGACGAACTGCGAAGCAGCCTCCTGCACGTAATAAGCCCCGGCATGGAACGCAGGGTCGAACGTGAACTGCGGCCGCTCGGTCAGGTAGTGCCCATCGGCACACCAGGGCACCTGTCCGCAGGCTCCGAGACGCCGCAGCAAAGCCCCGGCATCGCCGCACTTGGCGGGATGAAGCCGGACGCTCACGGGCGGCACGCCGTCGAGCGCCGCACAAAGCGCGGCCCCCTCTTCGGGCCCGAGGTCGCGGACGACGCGCCCGGCGAAAGCGACGGGAAGCTCCATGCTATTTCACGCCGAGGGCGTCGATACGGGCGCAGATACGCTCGAACACGGCGGCGTCCGAAACGAAATCCTCGTGGTCCTTGTCGATGACGAGCATGTCGCCCTCGTAGATATTATCGATCCAATGATTGTACTTGTTGTTGAGCCGCCGCAGGTAGGCCTCGTCGATATTCATCTCGTAATCGCGCCCGCGCTTGCGAATCTGCGAAATGAGCGTCGGTACGCCCGCCCGGAGGTAAATCAGCAGGTCGGGCCGCGGAATCAGCGTTGTGATGAGCCGGAAAATCTTCATGTAGGTCTCGATGTCGCGCGACGACATGAGCCCCATTTCGTGGAGGTTGTCGGCGAAGATGTGGGCATCCTCGTAGATGGTCCTGTCCTGGAAGATGATGCCCTTCCGGCTGTCGCCGAGCATCTCCATGGTCTGCTGGATACGGCTCCCGAGGAACGAAATCTGAAGGTTGAACGACCAGCGGTTCATGTCGTTGTAGAAGTCGCCGATGTAGGGGTTGTCGCTCTCTTCGTAATAGGCTTTGGCGCAATAGCGCTCGGTCAGCATTTGGGTCAGCGTGGTCTTTCCGCTTCCGATGTTACCGGCAATGGCAATATACATTAATTAAAAATTAAGAATTAAAAATTCAAAATCATGCGGCGGCGTTCAGGTCGGCACGTTCCAGCAACCTTTCATGGCCGGGGTTCAAACTTGCGCGCTTTCCGACACGAACTTCAGCAGGTCGTCGGCCACGCGGCGGTCGTTGACCAGCCGCGGCACCTTGTTCTTGCCGCGGGACTGCATCCAGCCCATGAAGGTCCCCGGTGCCACGACCGTCAGGTGCTGACGCTCCAGGGTGGTCTGCCGCTTGGCGTCGTAATCGGAATTGACGCTGCGCAAGGCCTCGTCGAGCGCCGCGGCGAACCGCTCCAAGTCGTCGGGCTGCCGGCCGAACTCGACGAACCACTCGTGGGCGCCCCGCTCGCTGAGCGACATGTAAAGCGGCGCCACGCTGTACTCCGTGACGACGGCCCCCGTGCGGGTGCAGGCTTCGGCCAGGGCACGGTCGGCGTTTTCGACTATGAGCTCCTCGCCGAAGACATTGATGTACTGACGCGTACGCCCGGCGAAACGGATGCGGTAAGGGTCGGTCGACGTGAACTCCACGCGGTCGCCGATTTCGTAGCGCCACAGCCCGTTGTTGGAGGAGATGATCATGGCGTAACTGCGGCCCGGCCGAACCCCTGCCAACGGCAGGACGGTATGTCCGTCGCGGAACTCGAAATAAGTGCCGTAATCGAGCATCAGCAGCATGTCGTCGCGCTGCGGGTCGTCGGCCAGCGCGAAGAAGCCCTCCGAAGCGTTGTAAGTCTCCATGTAGCGCATGCCGGGCGAAGGAATCAGCGCCTCGAACGAACGGCGGTAGGGAGCGAACTCGACGCCCCCGTGGGCGAACAGCTCCAAATCGGGCCACACCTCCAGCAAGTTGCTCTTGCCGGTGAACTCCAGCACGCGGCGCATCAACGCCAGATTCCACGACGGAACGCCGGCGAACGCCACGATATGCTGCCCGGAACACTCGCGGGCGATAGCCTCGGCCTTGCGGTCGAAATCGGAGATGATGGCCGTAGAACTCCTGGGAGCCCGGATCCCGCGGCTGAGGAAAGCCGTCTCGTGAATCAGCAAGGCCGAGAGGTCGCCGACGAGGTTGCGCCCCTCGCGGCGGCACGACCCGCCCAACGTGAGGGTCTTGCCGTCGAACATGCGGGTGCGGGGATTGGCATCGGCGACGAGCGCGGCCAGATCGCGCATGCCGAGCGTATGGTTCCACCAAAGCGACTCGCGCGTGACGGGGATATACTTGCTGCGGTCCGACGTGGTCCCCGACGACCGGGCGAAGAGACCGACGCGGCCGGGAGCGGCGACGTTGCGCTCGCCCGCGACCATGCGCTCGATCCACGGCTTGAACGAATCGTAATCGAACACGGGAACCAAGGCGCAGAAATGCGCGGGAGTCCGGGCCGCCGACAAGCCGTACCGCTTGCCGAAAGCCGTACCGAGCCCCCGGTCCACCAACTGACGGAACATCCGCTCCTGGGTCTCGGCGGGATGGCGCCGGAAACGGTCGATGGCTTTCAACCGCTGCGAAAACCAAGCCCTGCATATCGTACTGCGCAATGACATAACCCTGCTGCTTTGCTAATTGAAAAAATAACCCACCTTGCTCACCGACGCGGGCATGGCGAAAATCACCACGCGGTCGTAAGGATTGACCTCCATGTTGCCGACGGCGATGAACGCCTTGTCGCCGCGCACGATACCGCCCACGATGACGTCCTCGGGAAGCCCCCAATCGCGGATGCGCGCCTTGGTAGCGGGCGAATTGGGCTTGACGATGAACTCCAGCACCTCGGCGTCGCTGCCCGTCAGGCACTTGATGGCCTGCACGTCGGTCGACATGGTGAACCGGAAGATATTGGACGCCGTGACGAGCTTCTTGTTGATGATGGTGTCGATGCCGATGGACTCGGCGAGGTTGATGTAATTGAGGTTCTCGACCTCGGCGATCACCTTCTTGACCCCCATTTGCCGGGCGAGCATGGCGGCCAGGATGTTGGTCTCGCTGCGCCCGGTGACGGCCACGAAAGCGTCCATGTTGGCCAACCCCTCTTCGAGCATGGCCTCGGTGTTGCGCCCGTCCTCGTTGATGATAAGCGTCTTGTCGAGCATCTCGGCCAACCGGTAAGCCTTGTCGGCGTTGTAGTCGACCAACTTGATGTTGACCTCGCTCTGCAATTCGGTCGCAATCCGTATGCCGATGCGCGACCCGCCGAGAATCATCATGTTCTTGATCTCGACGTTGGAACGCCCCGAGAACTCCATGACCTCGCTCACAGCGTCCTGCCGCGCGATGATGTAGACGACGTCGCCTTCGGCGAGCTGCTCGCCGCTGCGTGGGATGATGGTCTGCCCGCACCGCGTAATGGCGACAGTCCGGTAACCCAACGGCGCGTCGTCCTCCTCGGAGGCACCGGGGTCGGTGCCGACCAACGGCGAAGCGGGCTCGAGCCGGAAGACGACGAGCGAGAGCTTGCCGCTCGAAAAATCGACGTACTCGGTAGTGGAGGTATGCCCCAGGAGGTTGATGACCTCGCGGGCGGCGACCTTCTCGGGATAAAAGAGGTAGTCGATGCCCATGTCGATGAAGACCTCCTTGTTGTTGGGTTCGAGATATTCGTTGTTGTCGATACGGGCGATGGACTTCTTGGCGCCGAGCTTCTTGGCGAGCATGGCGGCGACGATGTTGACGTTCTCCTCGTGGTTGACGGCGATGAAGAGGTCGCAGCGGCGCACCGAAGCCCTGCGCAAGGTAGCGAAGGTGGTGGAATCGCCCTCGACGGTGATGACGTCGGCCAGACTGCCCACCTCCGAGAGGAGCTTCTGGTCGCTGTCGACGATGGTGATGTCGTGGCCGTGGCCGCTCAACATCCGGGCCAGATGGCTGCCCATCTCGCCCGCACCCGCTATCACGATTTTCATGGCGCTGCTTGGATTCAGGCCCGCCGCAGCCCCGCAGGCTCCGAACGGACACGATTTTGCAATTTATCTTACAAATGTATACATTTGTCGGCGAAAGCCAAAATTTCGGCAGCTAAAAATCCAATATTATGCCAACGTGGACGATAGTCGTACTTTGCGCGATAGGAGCCGTGGGATTTTTCGTGGCGGGAATGTCGCTGACGCTGATATTCAAGGGCCGCCATATCGACTCGGAAATCTCGACCAACAAGAACATGCAGCGCCTGGGCATCAAATGCGCCGTCCAGGAGACCCGCGAAGCCGACGGCACGGCCGACTGCGCCCCGGACCCCGCGCAAAACGGATGCACGGGCAACTGCGGCGCCTGCGACATACAGCACAAGCAATAGCGAAAGGCTTGCATTCGGCCCGCTTGTCATTCCGCCATCCACCGCTCCTGTCATTCTGAGCAACCCTCTCCCCTCTGTCATTCTGTGGCCTTTCCTCTGTCATTCTGAGGAGGTCGCAAGACCGACGAAGAATCTAATACAAGGTCATTCTTCGCTACGCTCAGAATCTGTTCTCCCCAAAACTTTTGCGAGCAACTCGCAAGTCTCTTTTTTTCTCGTACTTTCTTGTGCAAGAAAGTACCAAAGAACCTTTGCACGGTGAAAATGGCGGCATCCGTCTTCGGTCGTTCGCTGAGCGGGCACGGAAGACTACGCTGTTCCGAACACCCGCTCCGGGCGCTCACTCCCTCGACGAGCGAAACCCCGCCATTTCCACGAGTGCGGGATTTCGCAAGAGCCATTCGCGGACCCGACTGGTTAAAGCACAAGCCGGGCGCCGCGCATTACTTAACCGGGGCTTGCTAAAACGTTTTAACAACGCGCAGCAAAAAAGCGGCGGCCGTATCCCGACCGCCGCACAACAGCGAAAACCGCAAGGCTAAATCAATGTCCCGTCGGGGAGCATATCGACCTCCGCCTCCCGGCCCGAAACCGGATCGTCCAACTCGAACCTGTACCACTCGCGCGCGGGACTGGCATAATGGTCGACCTCGTCGATCCGCCAAGTCCCGTACTGCGAAGCGCGCAAGGCATCCAGCACGACGGGCGGAACTTCGCTCAGCAGAATTTCGGTCTTGGTCTGCACCCATCGGTCCGCAGCGTCGAAACGCACCTCGCGCAAAGCCGTGCCGTCGACAATGTCGACCTCCAACACGTACAGCGGATTCCGCTCCCGCTCGCCCCCGATGATGCGGGAGCCGGGATATTGCTGCGCAATGAACTCCGTCACGGCCTGCGGAAGCTGATGCGGAAGCAGGTGACGGTCGTCGTCGTGGTCATCGCAAGCCTGCATCGCTGCTGCCGAAACCAACGCCAGCAGCCAAAATAACATTTTTTTCATCCTTATCATTATTATCCGAGACATACTATCAAAAAAGCGGCCATACCGCCCGGAGAACGGCGGGAACAGCCTGCTAAAACGTTTTAATCCTCCTGGGACTGAACGGGGCGCCGATGCCTGCGCCCGCCGCGATGCCGCCGCTTGCGGTCGCGAGACCCGCGGTTACCCTCGCCGCGGCCCGAAGCGTGGTTGCTGTCGGCAGGAGCGGCGGCGGCCGGATTGACGGGCTGCTCGGCCGCAGACTGTGCAGCTGCGGAACCGCCGGACTTCTGTCCGCTCCGCTTGCGCCCGCCCCGGTCGCGGCCACCGCGTCCGGAACCGGAACGTCCACGCCCGCCACGCCCGCGGTTCTCGGAGGGAGCGTACTTGGGCCCCTCGCCCACCGATTCGGGCAGGTCGGCCTTGCGGATGTCGCGCTCGATGAACTTCTCGATTTGGTGGAACTTGCCCTGCTCGTCCTCGCTGACGAACGTAATGGCGCTGCCCGTTGCGGCGGCACGGGCGGTGCGGCCGATACGGTGGATATAGTCCTCGGGGTCGTGGGGCACGTCGTAGTTGATGACCAGGCCGATGTCCTCGATGTCGATACCGCGCGCGACGATGTCCGTAGCGACCAGGATATTGATTTTGTTGTTCTTGAAAGCGAGCATCACCTCCTCGCGCTGGGCCTGCTCCAAATCGGAGTGCATGGCAGCGACGTTGAGCTTCATGCGCTTGAGCGTATGGGCCAGCTCCTTGACCTTGAGCTTCGACGAAGAGAAGATGATGGTCTTGAAATCGGCGGGCTGCGCGAAAAGCTCGCGGATGATGCCGAGCTTCTGGCTTTCGTAGCAAACGTAGGCCGACTGGTCGATGGCCTCGTTGGGCTTGGAAATGGCGATGTTGACCTCGGCGGGATTGCGCAGGATGGTCTTGGCCAGCTCGCGGATTTTCGGGGGCAAGGTGGCCGAGAACATGATGGTCTGCCGCTCCTTGGGCATGTAGGAGACGATTTTCATGATGTCGTCGCTGAAACCCATGTCGAGCATGCGGTCGGCCTCGTCGAGAATCAGGCACTCGACGCGCGAAAGGTCGATGCCGCTGTTCTGAAGGTGCGAAATCATCCGGCCCGGAGTGGCGATGACCACGTCGGAACCCATGAGCATGCCCCGCTTCTGAACGTCCCAGCCCTTGCCGTCGCCGCCGCCGTAAACGACCGTCGTAGAGACGGGCAGATAATAGGAGAAACCCTGGAACTGCTGGTCGATCTGCTGCGCGAGCTCGCGCGTGGGCACGATGATGACCGACTTGATGACGTTGTCGGGGTTGCCCTCGATGAGCAGCCGGTTCAGAAGCGGCAAAGTGTAGGCCGCGGTCTTGCCCGTACCGGTCTGGGCGCAGCCGATGATGTCGCGACCGGAGAGGATGACCGGAATGGTGTGCTCCTGCACGGGGGTCATCTCGCTGAAATTCATATCGTAGAGACCGTCGAGGATTTCATCCTCCAGGTCGAGTTCGTCGAATCGCATATGTCTTTTATTATTTATTTTAGATTCTTCGCTGCGCTCGGAACGACGGCATGAATGCCATGTCGGGCAAAGAGCGGACTGCGAACAATTTTTAATTCTTAATTTTTCATTTTTAATTGTCCCCGGCGACTTCCTCGCCGAACAGCGTAGCCGAAGTGCACCCCGTGATGCGCACGCGGACGTAATCGCCGATGCTGTGCGAGCCGCGGTCGAAGACAACGACCTTGTTCTGCGAAGTACGGCCCGAGAGCTGGCCGGCGTCGCGCTTGGAAACGCCCTCGACCAACACCTCGAACTCCTTGCCCACGTCGCGGAGGTAACTTTGGCGGCCGAGCTCGTTCTGCAAGGCGATGATTTCCTGCAAACGCCGCGACTTCACGTCGTCGGGCACGTCGTCGGGCAGATGCTTCGATGCGAAGGTACCGGGACGCTCGGAATATTTGAACATGAAAGCGAAGTCGTAGCCCACCTCGCGCATGAGCGAAAGGGTCCGGGCGTGCTCCTCCTCGGTCTCGCCGGAAAAACCGGCAATCAAATCGGTCGTGATACCGCAGTCGGGCATGTAGCGCCGGATGGCGGCGATGCGGCCGAGGTACCACTCACGCGAATACTTGCGGTTCATGCGTTCGAGCATCGACGTGGCACCCGACTGGGCGGGCAGATGAATCGAACGGCAGACGTTAGGCATCGAAGCCATGACTTCGAGCAAACGGTCGCTCATGTCCTTGGGATGCGACGTGGCGAACCGGACGCGCAAAAGGGGCGAAACCAACGCCGTGCGCCGCACGAGCTCGGGGAAGTCGACCTCCCCGGCGCGGTAGGAATTGACGTTCTGCCCGAGGAGCGTGACCTCGCGGTAACCGTTGTCGAAAAGGGTCCGGACCTCGGCGAGGATGGTCTCGGGGTCGCGGCTCCGCTCCCGGCCGCGGGTATAAGGCACGACGCAGTAGGAACAGAAATTGTTGCACCCGCGCATGATGGAAACGAACGCGCTGACGCCGTTCTTGTCGAGCCGCACGGGGGCGATTTCGGCGTAAGTCTCCTCGGAAGAAAGCAGCACGTTGACCCCCTTGCCGCCCGCCTCGGCCTCGCGGACCAAACGCGGCAAATCGCGGTAAGCGTCGGGCCCGGCGACGATGTCGACGCCCGAAGGGCCCTCGGTGAGCTTCTCCTTGAGCCGCTCGGCCATGCACCCGATGACGCCGACTATAAGCGACGGCCTGGTCTTGCGCAAACGCCGCATTTCGGCCAGACGCCCCCAGATACGCTGCTCGGCGTTGTCGCGGATGGAACAGGTATTGATGAGCACGACATCGGCCTCGTCGGGCACCTCGGTATGGACGAAACCCTCCTGCTGCATGATGGAGACGACGATTTCCGAATCGCCGACGTTCATCTGGCAGCCGTAGGTCTCGACGTAGAGCCTGCGCCCGGCACCCGCGAGGGGACGCAAGGTATTTACACTAAGGTTCAAAGTGAAAAATGAAAGGTGAAAGGAGGATTAAACATTTTAACAGATTCTTCGCTTCGCAACAGAATGACACGCAGCCGCGCTATTCGGCCTGTATCTCGTTCTTCTCGGGGAACTGCTTGAAACCCTCGCCGAAAGTCTCGTAGGCGTCGGTGACGACGACGAAAGCCCGCGGGTCGATCTCCTTGATTTTGTGCTGGACCTGGCGCACCTCCTTCCGGCTGACGACCAGGAAAATCATGTCGCGGACGGTATCGGTGTACATGCCCTTGGACTTGATATAGGTAGCACTGCGGTCCAGCTCCTCGATGATGAACTTCTTGAGCGGGTCGTGGTGGTCGCTGATGATGAAGAGCAGCTTGTCGTAGGATGCGCCGTCGAGCATGTAGGCGACCACGCGCGACGAAGCGTAGATCATCAGCAGCGAATAGAGCGTGAGCATCCACCCGTTGGACGACGCCTCGCCCGTACCGAGCCCGAAACCGATGACGGCCAAACCCGAGATGACGACGAACCCGTCGGCGAGGAAGATACCCGTGGAGAACTTGATGCCGCAGAACTTCTGCAACAGCATGCCTACGATGTCGGTACCCCCGGTCGTAGCCTGCTGCCGCACGACGAGCCCCTGCCCGATACCGACCCAGACGGCACCCATGATGCAGGTGAGCAACAGGTCGTTGGAGAGGTCGAGATGGCCGTTCAGAAGCAGCGCAGGGTCGAGCGACTCGACAGCCGCCTGGTCGGGATAGACCAACCGGGTGAGGATGTTCATGAAACCGGGCGTATAGAACGCGGCCACGACGGTACGTGTACCGAAATGGCCGCCGAAAATCCACAGAGCCGTCAGCATGAGAGGCACGTCGAACATGTAACCGAACGTACCGACCTGGACGGAGGGGAAGATATTGTGCAAGACGATGCCCATGCCATAGACGCCGCCGGGAACGAAGTTGTAGGGATTGATGAAGAGGACGAACCCCGCGCCCATGATCGAACAGCCCAGCAAAATAAGAACCCACGTGCGCCACCACGCCCACGAGCGCATCGGCTCAAGCAAAGACTTGGCATCCATAGCAACAAAAGTTTAGGAATGCAAAATTAAGAATTAAAAATGGAAAATTGAAAAACAAGGGGCCTTTCTGAGAAAAGAAAGAGGAGAGGGGCTCAAAATGTCAGGACGATACGTTGCGCGACCGCCCCGGCCAGGCTCGCGAATGATTCTTGCGAAATCCCGCACTCGTGGAAATGGCGGGGTTTCGTCCGTCGAGGGAGCGAGCGCCCGGAGCGGGTGTTCGGAACAGCGTAAGTCTTCCGTGCCCGCTCAGCGAACGACCGAAGACGGATGCCGCCATTTTCACCGTGCAAAGGTTCTTTGGTACTTTCTTGCGCAAGAAGGTACGAGAAAAGGAAAATAGAGCTGCGAGCCGCTCGCAAAGGTTTAGCGTAGAAATAGATTCTTCGCTACGCTCAGAATGGCGGGGATGGGGAGGGGCAGGGTTTTGTTCAGATTGCTGCGTCGCTGCGCTCCTCGCAATGACGATGCTGTGAAACAGATTCTTAACTGCACTACGCTTGTTTCCCTTCTCCTTGCATGGCATAGCCTGCAAGCAGTCTCTGTACTCAGATGAATATAGAGAATAATTAATAATAGGCATTTGTCATGTTGAGCGCAGCGAAACATCTGTACGCCGAGTAACAGATTCTTCGTCGCCTGCGGCTCCTCGGAATGACAGAGGGCGGGGCATGAAAAACGCAGTTGCGGCGGTCCGATTTTCGCACCGGGAAGTCCGAATATGGAAATTTTAATTATATTTGCATAACGAACCATACCGAACCGGACTATGATACTTACGATTTATACTGCTACGACGATGATTGTGCTTGCCTATCTGCTGGGCTCGATACCGAGCGCCGTGTGGATCGGCAAGAAATACTACGGCATCGACATCCGCGAACACGGCAGCAAGAACGCCGGAACGACCAACATGCTGCGCGTGCTGGGCCGCCGTGCCGCAGCCCCCGTCTTTGCGCTCGACTTTCTGAAAGGATTCGTCGCGGTGACCGTCATCGAACTGATGCAATACGACGATCTGATCGGCCACAACGACATCATCAATCTGAAAATCGGCGCCGTGGTGGCGGCCGTGCTGGGCCACATATTCCCCATCTTCGCGGGATTCCGCGGCGGCAAGGGCGTGGCGACGCTGGTGGGCGCCGTGACGGGCATCTACCCCCCGGCCGCACTGCTCTGCTTCGGCGTCTGGATCGTGGTGCTGATGATTTCGCACTACGTATCGCTCTCGTCGATGATTGCGGGCTGCTGCTTCCCGGTCTTCACCCTTATCTCGCCCAAGGTCAACGGCTCGAAAGCCTTTGTCGTCTTCTCGTTCATCATTGCGATACTGCTGCTGGTGACCCACCGCAAGAACATCAAACGGCTGCGCGAGGGGACCGAATCGAAAATCCACGTCTGGAAAACCCGCCGCACCCGCACCGACGGCCCGACGCCACCGAAAAACGACGGCGCAACACCCCGGGAATAGCCCGGTGCATGCCCCGCCGGGCAAGGGGCGATGCTCCGTCCGGTCCGGTTTTTGCGCACAAGAACTCCACGCTATGTTACAGGAAAACCTACTGAAAATCTACGAAGCGAGCTTCCGCGAAAACCGCGAGATGCCGGCGCTGACCGACTATTTCAAGGACGAGGAGTTCTCGTACTACGAAATGGCCAAGGAGATAGCCAAGCTCCACCTGCTGTTCAAGAAAGCCGGCATCAGGCAAGGCGACAAGATAGCGCTCATAGGCCGCAACAACCCCCGCTGGTGCATCACCTACATCGGCACTATCACCTACGGAGCGGTCATCGTACCCATTCTGCAAGACTTCACGCCCAACGACATCATCCACATCATCAACCACTCGGAGAGCCGCCTGCTTTTCTTGAGCGACAACTTCTGGGACGTCATCGAAGAAGAACAGATCCGCCAGATCGAAGCGGTCTTCTCGCTGACGGACTTCCAGGCGGTCTACGAACGCGACGGCAAGTCGCTGACGAAATTCCAGCGCGACATCGTCAAGAATTACCGGGCCAAATACCCGCGGGGCTTCAACATCAACGACATCAAATACCCGGAAATCCCCAACGACCGGGTGATTCTGCTGAACTACACCTCGGGCACGACGGGCTACTCGAAAGGAGTGATGCTGACGGTGAACAACCTGACGGGCAACGTGCTGTTCGCCAAGGAAGCGGTCAACACCCAGACGGGACAGCGCTACTTCCAGAAAGGCGGCCGGACCCTCTCGTTCCTGCCGCTGGCCCACGCCTACGGCTGTGCGTTCGACTTTCTGGCCCCGCTGGCCGTGGGAGGCCACATCACGCTGCTGGGACGCATTCCCTCACCGAAGATACTCATCGAAGCGATGTCGGTAGTACGGCCCACGATCATCTGCTGCGTGCCGATGATTCTGGAAAAAGTATACCGCAAGCAAGTCCTGCCGCTGCTCGAAAAAGGTCCGATGAGCCTGGCGGTGAAGATACCGCTGGTCAACGCGGCCATCTACTCGGTCATCCGCAAGAAACTGATGGACGCTTTCGGCGGCAACGTGTCGATATTCATCGTGGGCGGCGCGCCGATGAACCAGGAGACCGAAGCGTTCCTGATGAAAATCCGCTTCCCGATAACCATCGGCTACGGCATGACCGAATGCGCGCCGCTTATCAGCTTCGCCCCGGACAACGAATTCAAGGCGGGCTCGTGCGGCACCTATCTGAAGAACCTGCTGGAAGTGAAAATCGAATCGCCCGACCCGGAACGCACGGCGGGCGAAATCCTGGTACGCGGCGAACACGTCATGCAGGGCTACTACAAAAACGAAGCGGACACACAGAAGGTACTCGACGCCGAGGGCTGGCTCCACACGGGCGACATGGGCACGATGGACCCCGACGGCACGCTTTACATCCGCGGCCGCTCGAAGACGATGATTCTGTCGGGCAGCGGGCAGAACATCTACCCGGAAGAAATCGAAGACAAGCTGAACAACATGTACATGGTGCTCGAATCGCTGGTCATCGACGTGGGCAGCGGCCGTCTGCGGGCGCTGGTGGTGCCCGACTACGAACAGGCCGAGAACGAGGGCGTGGACAAAAACGACCTGCCAGGCATCATGCAGAGCAACCTGGAGGAACTGAACGCCCAGCTGGCGGCCTACGAACGGGTGGCGGAAATCGTGCTCTACCCCACCGAATTCGAGAAAACGCCGAAGCGAAGCATCAAACGCTACCTGTACACCACTTCGGTACGAGGTAAATAGCGGCCCCCGATTTTGAATCTTCCCCCGCTGCGGCCGGTTGCAGCGGGGGATTTTTGTGCAGCGGCCTACCGCGTCAGTCAACCCCACCGACCGACTACGGGCCCGCCGAAACGGGAAGACGAACGGCGGGCGGCGGCGGAGTTTCGAACTTTTTTGCTACCTTTACGACATGAAAATACAGAAGAAACAAGCCATCGGCGAAAACCTGCTCTACCTGATGGTGTGGTCGGCCATCATCCTGGTGCCGGTCCTCAACTCGCTGATGATGGCCGAACTGCACGTCAGTTTCGAGAACGTGCTGATAGCCTGGCGCCAGATTTCACCCTATCTGCTCATCTTCTTCGTGCACAACACGATACTGGCACCGCGCTACATGCTGCGCCACAAATACTGGAAATACATTGCGGGCAACCTCCTGCTGATACTGGGCATCTTCACCCCGGTCTACTTCTTCACCGACCTGCCCGAAGCCGCGCTTCTGCCCGAGAACGAACTCCACGGCGTGTCGTTCTCGAATCTGAAAATGTACTGGAACGTAGTGCTGGCCCTCTTCATGAACGGCGCCAACTCGGCCATCAAGCTGATGTACCAGTCGATTCGCGACGAACAGCACATGGAAGCGCTCAAGCAGCAGAACCTGCAGGCCGAAATGGACTATCTGAAGTACCAGATCAACCCACACTTCTTCATGAACACGCTCAACAACATCCATGCGCTGATCGACATAGACCCCGAATGCGCCAAGAACGCCGTCATCGAACTCTCCAAAATGATGCGCTACGTGCTCTACGATTCGGGCCGCGAACGCATCTCGCTCGAACACGACATGCAGTTTCTGATGAACTACATCG
Organism: Alistipes muris; assembly: GCF_943193205.1. Classification (GTDB taxonomy): domain Bacteria; phylum Bacteroidota; class Bacteroidia; order Bacteroidales; family Rikenellaceae; genus Alistipes; species Alistipes muris. The sequence goes on along the minus strand of NZ_CALPDD010000008.1, from coordinate 40,494 downwards.
AACTGATGCGCATACGCTACACCGACGCCATCGACATCCGGGTCGAATATCCGCGCGACCTCTCGGCGCAGGTGTCGATTCCGCCGCTGCTGCTGATCGTCTTCGTGGAAAACGCGTTCAAGCACGGAGTGAGCTACAACCGCCCGTCGTTCATCCACCTGCGGGTGGGCTACGACGACGACAAGGTGCTGGCGACCATCGCCAACAGCCGCCACTCCGCCCGCGACGTGCGCCACAAGGCCGGAATCGGGCTGGAAAACGTCCACAAGCGTCTCGACCTGATTTACGGCCGCAAGGGCTACACGCTCGACATCCGCGAAGAACCCGACACCTACACCGTCAAACTCGTAATCCCCGCCCTCCATGCTTAAATGTATCGCCATCGACGACGAGCCGCTGGCCCTGCGCCAGATTGCGGCCTACATAGCCAAGCTGCCCTATCTGCAGCTGGCCGCCTCGTGCAACAACGCCCTCGAAGCCCAGCAGCTGCTGGCCGCACAGCCCGTCGACCTGATTTTCGTGGACATCAACATGCCCGACCTCAACGGCGTGGAGTTCGTCCGCTCGCTCACCGAACGGCCGATGGTCATCTTCACCACGGCCTACTCGGAATATGCCATCGACGGATTCAAGCTCGACGCCGTAGACTACCTGCTCAAGCCGTTCGGCTTCTCCGAATTCAGCCGGGCCGCGGCCAAGGCCAATTCGCTCCACGAACTGCGGCGCAACCAGCGCGAAGCCGCACCGGAGCCGACGCCCGAAGCGGAACCCAAGGACAAGGAATACATATCGGTGAAAGCCGACTACAAGGTGTCGCTGGTGCGCATCGCCGACATCGTCTACCTCGAAAGCGAGGGCGAATACGTGCGGATGCACCTCGCCGACGGCACGGCCATCACCACGCTGTTCCGGCTCAAGAACATGGAGGCGGCGCTGCCCGCCGACCAATTCATGCGCGTGCACCGCTCCTACATCGTCAACCTGCGGTGCATCAAATCCTACGTAAAGGGACGTATCTTTCTGAGCGACACGGAGTACGTGCCCATCGGCGAGAACTACAAGGAGACGTTCCAGCACTACATAGACACCAATTTCAAGAATCTATAAATCCACGGACAGATCGGGAAAACCCGGCAGCTGAGCGTAGCGCCCGTCGCGGTGTTCCCAGCAGAAGTGGCGCAGCCCGTTGGTGAGGACAATCCACCGCGCACCGAGCACCGAATTGTAGCGCATGGCCTGCGCCAGCGTCCGCTCGGTAATCGGCACGTCGGGCGCCTTGCACTCGGCGAGCAGAAGCGGCTCGCCGTGGTCGCCCACGACGACGACGTCGGCCCGCTGGGGCTGCCCGTTGAGCGCCACGGCATGCTCCTCGACGATACGCTTGGCCAACACGCCGCACGCCGAGACGAGGTAGGCGATCAGATGCTGCCGCACCCACTCCTCGGGCGTGAGCACCAGATAGATGCCCCGCAGGCCGTCCCAAATCTCGACCGCATCGCCGCGGCGCCGCGCCCGCAGACGGACGGGCGGGAAATTCAGATGCGGCATGCCGGGGTTTCCGGGGGCGGAAGAATTCATGAAAGCGCTTTTTTGCATGCGCAAGATAGCGATTATTTGACGAATAATGCACATGCGGCACGGAATTTCGTCCGCCTGCGAAACGCACTTTTCGGCCCCGACCTTTCGATTTTCACCGAATATATACTACCTTCGTAGCGAAAACCGCCCGGCCGACGGCCCGGGACAAGAGACGACGATTATGCGAAAGATGCTTTCGACATGGATGGCGCTGGTCCTCTGCGGCACGCTCGGCGCACAGGAATACACCCCCTCGCAGGGGCTCGAACTGCCGCGCGGACATGTGGCGCCCTGCCCGACGCGCGAAGAAGCTGCGGCGGCCGCGGGCCGGAACAACCGCTATTTCACACGGATCGACGGCTGGAACCGCGAGGGCGGCCGCTTCACGGCCCGGTTCACCGTTCCGTTCGCATGGGCCAACCGGCAAGTGCTGCTGCATGTGGACCACGCCTCGGGCGACTACGAGGTGCGGGTCAACGGACGGGCGGCGGCCCGCAACAGCAACGGCAGCGCGCCTGCCGAATACAACCTCACGCGGCTGGTGCACGAAGGGGCCAACACGCTCGAAATCGAACTGCTGCAACCCTCGGCCACGGCGGCGCTCGAAAGTTGGCAGGAATCGCCTGCGCCGACGCTGGGCGACGCGTGGCTCATGAGCCCGCCGACGATGTACGTCCGCGACGTGCTGGTCAAGAACAGCCGCGCCCGGGCCACGGACGATTTTCTGACGGCCGAAGTGGGCATCGTGGTCAAGACAGCGGCCCTCAACCCGCGCACCTCGCGCATCTACTACGAACTGCTTGCGCCGGACGGAACCACGGCGGCCATCGGCCACAACGACATGACGCTCGACATGCGCCGCGAAGACACGCTCCGCTTCCTGGCCCGCATCCCCGACACCCTGCAATGGAACGCCGCCAGCCCGGTGCGCTACACGCTGCGGCTGAAAACCCGCCACGAAGGACGCGACGTCGAACACCTGGAATTCCACCTCGGGTTCCGGACGGCGGAAACCACCGCCAACGGGCGGCTACTGGTCAACGGGCAGCCTGTCGCACTGCGGGTGCGCGAGGTACGACCGGACATCGGCACCGACGAAATCGAAGCGCTGCGCGACCAGGGCTACAACACACTGCGCCTGCTGCCGGGGGCGGCGAACGAATCGCTCTACGACACCTGCGACAGCTTAGGCGTCTATCTGATAGTCACGGCCCCCGTCGACACCCGCCGAAGCGGACTTTCGCGCCGCAAAGGAGGCAACCCGTCGAACGACCCGGCCTGGCAAGGCGCCTACATCGAACGGGCCGAAGCCGCCTACCACACGGCCAAACGCCATCCGTCGGTCATCGGCTTCGCGCTGGCCCGCCAATCGGCCAACGGAATCAACCTCTACGAAACCTATCTGCACATGAAGCGTTTCGACGAGACCCGGCCGTTCGTCTATCCCGACGCCGAGGGCGAATGGAATAGCGACCGCCTGCTGACCGAATAGACGGCAACGGGAAGTTTTTGCAAAAAAATCGGCATTTTTTTTGGAGTTTTCAAAATTATCCGTACCTTTGCACTCGCAATCGGATAACGATTGATGCCTCTTTAGCTCAGTTGGTAGAGCACGACACTCTTAATGTTGGGGTCCAGGGTTCGAGCCCCTGAGGGGGTACGAAGCGAGAATCGAAAGGTTCTCGCTTTTTTCGTACAATCTGCGGATGTTTCCAGGCCTGGCGCGCGCCACTCTTCCCTTGCAGCATACAACAAAAAAGGAGTTCTTTTGCAAAAGAACTCCTTTCAACTATTTTAGAAAGCCCTATCCCAAATACGACTTCAGTAACTTGGAGCGGGACGAATGGCGGAGGCGGCGGATGGCCTTCTCCTTAATCTGTCTTACGCGCTCGCGCGTGAGGTCGAACTTCTCGCCGATCTCCTCGAGCGTCATCTCGGAACACCCGATGCCGAAGAAATACTTGATGATGTCGCGCTCGCGCTCGGTCAGCGTCTCCAACGCCCGGTCGACCTCGGTCGAAAGCGACTCGTTGATGAGCCCGCGGTCGGCATTGGGCGAATCGGGGTTGACCAGGACATCCAACAGCGAATTGTCCTCGCCGTCGGCGAACGGAGCGTCGACCGAGACATGGCGCCCTGCGACACGAAGCGTATCGGTCACCTTTTCCTTGGGCAGCTCCAGCTCGTTGGCCAGCTCCTCGGGCGACGGCGTGCGCTCGTGCTCCTGCTCGAAACGGGCGAACGCCTTGTTGATTTTGTTGAGCGACCCGACCTGGTTGAGCGGCAGGCGCACGATACGCGACTGCTCGGCCAGCGCCTGCAAAATCGACTGCCGGATCCACCACACGGCGTAGGAAATGAACTTGAAACCGCGTGTTTCGTCGAACTTCTCGGCAGCCTTGATAAGCCCGAGGTTGCCCTCGTTGATAAGGTCGGGCAGACTGAGCCCCTGGTTCTGGTATTGCTTGGCGACGGAAACCACGAAGCGCAGATTGGCCTTGGTGAGCTTTTCGAGCGCTTCCTGGTCCCCTTTCTTGATTCGTTGGGCGAGTTCCACCTCCTCCTCGACCGTGATGAGCTCCTCCTTGCCGATCTCCTGCAGATACTTGTCCAGCGAGGCGCTTTCGCGGTTGGTGATGGATTTCGTAATTTTTAACTGACGCATGTTTTATCCTGTGTATGTTTCTTCCATTTTATTACGACCCGCCCGCCGAAGCTATTCGACCAGCACGTAGCTGGCGGCCCGGCCGTCGGGATAGATGCCGTCGATGGACCGCACCTTGTCGCTCAGCCGGCGCATGTCGGAGAGCGAACGGACCGCCTTGTCGTTGATGTGCGTGATGACGAATCCCTGCTTCACGCGCGCCCGGGCCAATATGCCGTCGGCCTTGACCCCCACGACCTGCACGCCGCCCCGGATTTCGAGCTGGCGGCAGAGTTTCTCGCCCGCATCCTGGAACTTGCCGCCCAGGGTCTCGACCACGTCGACGTCCTCGCGGGAGAGGAGTTCGGGTTTGTCAGCCTTATTACGCAAAGTGACCTCGAATTGTTTCACCTTGCCGTCTCTTTTTACCGACAAAAGGACCTTGTCGTTGGGCCGGTGGCGGGCGATCTGCTCCTGGAGCGTCGCCGAAGAGGTCAGCGCCACGCCGTCGATGTCCAGCACGACATCGCCCTTGCGGATGCCCGCCTCGGAAGCGGCACCGCCCTCGGTCACTCCGGCCACGTAGACACCGCCGATTTCACTGATGCCCAGCTCCTTGCCCTCGTTGTCGATGAAATCCTGGTCGACAGGGCGGAACATGATGCCCAGCATCGCCCGCTGCACGAACCCGTATTCCTTGAGGTCGACCACGACCTTGCGAACAATGGCTTCGGGGATAGCGAACGAATAGCCTATGTAGCTGCCCGTCTGCGACTTGATAAGCGTATTGATGCCCACCAGCTCGCCGTGGGTGTTGACCAGCGCACCGCCCGAATTACCGGGATTCACGGCCGCATCGGTCTGGATGAACGATTCGATGCTGAAATCGTTGGGGATGGCCCCCAGGTTGCGCGCCTTGGCGCTGACGATGCCCGCCGTGATGGTCGACTGGAGGTCGAACGGCGAACCGATGGCCAGCACCCATTCACCCAAGCGCAGGGCGTCGGACGAACCGAAAGCCAGCGTAGGAAGTTCCGTGGCGTCGATTTTCAGCAGCGCCACGTCGGTTGCCGAATCCTTGCCGACGAGCGTGGCGTCGAACGCCCGGCCGTCGTTGAGCTTCACGCGCAACTTGGTGGCGCCGTCGACCACATGGTTGTTGGTCACCACATAGCCGTCGGACGAAATGATGACGCCCGAACCGCCCGCACGCTGCTCGCGATACTGGGGCTCGCCATTGCCGCGCGAACGCTCCTGCGGGAACCCGAAAAACTCCAGGAACGGGTCGTAGCCGAACTGCCCGCGCCGGGGTACCTCGACCTGCTGAATGGCCTCGATATTGACCACCGCCTTGACCGCGTTCTCGGCGGCATAGGTGAGGTCGGGATACTGCCCCGCCTCGTAAGCGGCGAAATGCGCCCCGAGGGCCGGGGTCCGCTCGACCTCGCGCTCGACGTACTCGACCTGCGCACCGCGTCCGGCCTCGGCGACGGCCCAGGCCGACACACCGCCGGAAACGGCAGCGGCCGCAACAACTCCCAAAAACAAAAGTGCCTTTTTCATAATCGAATGATGGTTTGAATTATTCGTAGGCGATCTTTATCATAGGCAAAAACGATGTTCGTGCAGGACAAACGCGCGCTGCGACGGAAATAGTATATAAGGAAAGGGCGAAATTCAGTATTAACCGCCCGAAATGCGGCAAGAAAACCGGGAGCCGTTGAAAAGGCTCCCGATTCTGCGTTACAGGCCGAATTCGCGGCGGATGTCGTCGACGGCATCGAGCCGCTCCCAACCGAAGAACTCGATTTCGCGCTCGACCTCGCGGCCGTTCTCCCACACCCGTTCCACCTTTTTATAAGGACGGTTTCCGAAATGGCCGTAAGAAGCCGTCGCCTCGAAAATCGGGTTCTTGAGCCCGAACCGCTTGACGATGGCGGCGGGCCGCAGGTCGAACAGCTTGCCGATGCGGCGGGCGATTTCGCTGTCGGTCATCCCCTCCAGCGCCTTGGGACGCGGCGAGCGGTAGGTATCGACGTAAATCGAAAGCGGCTCGGCGATGCCGATGGCATACGAAAGTTCCACAAGCACCTCGTCGGCCACCCCGGCTGCCACCAAGTTCTTGGCGATATGGCGGGCGGCATAGGCGGCCGAACGGTCGACCTTGGACGAATCCTTGCCCGAGAAAGCACCGCCGCCGTGGGCGCCGCGGCCGCCGTAGGTGTCGACGATGATTTTGCGCCCCGTGAGCCCCGTATCGCCGTGCGGGCCGCCGATGACGAACTTGCCCGTCGGGTTGACGTGGAGGATGTAATCGTCGCCGATAAGCTCGGCGAGCTTATCGCCGGCACGCTCCAAGCGAGCCTTGACGCGCGGAATGAGGATGGTGCGGACGTCGTCGCGAATCTGTTCCTGCATCCGCCGTTCGGCCTCCTGCTCGGAAATGCCGTCGCCGGGCTTGATGAACTCGTCGTGCTGGGTCGAAACGACGATGGTGTTGACCCGCACGGGCCGTCCCGTCTGCTCGTCGTACTCGATGGTGACCTGCGACTTGGAATCGGGACGCAGGTAAGTCATCGTCCTGCCCTCGCGCCGGATGACGGCCAGCTCCTTGAGAATGACATGCGAGAGAATCAGCGTGGCGGGCATCAGCTCGCGGGTCTCGTTGCAGGCATAGCCGAACATGATGCCCTGGTCGCCTGCGCCCTGCTGCTGCTCGTCGCCGCGCTCGACACCCTGGTTGATGTCGGACGACTGCTCGTGGATGGCCGAGAGAATACCGCACGAATTGCAGTCGAACTGGTACTCGCTCTTGGTATAGCCGATGCGCTCGATGACACGGCGCGCCACGCCCTGCACGTCGACGTATGCTTCGGAGCGCACCTCGCCCGCAACAACCACCAGCCCGGTGGTACAAAGCGTCTCGCACGCAACCTTGGAATTGGAATCGCGACGCAGGAATTCGTCGAGAATGGCGTCGGAAATCTGATCCGAAACCTTGTCGGGGTGCCCCTCGGACACCGACTCCGATGTAAACAGAAAACCCATTGTTATACGTTTTTGTGGACCGCCCCGAGGCAGTCCGGTTATCGGTATAAAATGGGAAAAATTGGCTGTTTGGGAAATAAAAAACGAGCTGTTTTAGCGATTTTTTATTGTGGTTTGCAATCAGTCAAATCTTTCCACATTTCCCCGCCTTCCGGCTTGGGACCGCAAAGATAGCAATAATAAAATAAAAAGAAAAGAAGAGAGGATTAAAAATCACGATTCAGAATTATTCGGCCTTTCCTCGTCGCTGCGCTCAGAACGACAGCGCAGAGACAAAACAACTATGGGCAGCGGACAAAAGTCCGCCACCCATAGTCTACGCCACCCGGAGCCTTACGCCGCGGGCCTTGTCGGCCTCGACGACCACGGTGTCGCCCTCGTGGAGCTGTCCGTCGATGATGAGCGCCGAAAGCGGGTCTTCGACATGGTCCATCAGCGTGCGCTTGAGCGAGCGGACGCCATAGCGCTGTTCGTAGCCCATCGACGCCAGCCGGCGCTTGGCGCAGTCGGTGATCTTCACGTTGTAGCCCAGCCGGCGCGTCCGTGCGAAAAGGCCCTCCAGCTCCAGCTCGATGATCCGCTCGACGTCGCATTCCTCCAGCGTGCGGAAAACCACGATGTCGTCGATGCGGTTCAGGAACTCCGGCGCGAAGGTCTGCTCCAGCGCCTTGCGATACTCTATCTGCGGCGCCACGGTCTCCACGGCGCTCTTGGAGGTGGTGCTGTAACCCACCTGCACCTGCTTCTGCGCGGCGGCCCGCGAACCCACGTTGGAGGTCATGATGATAATCGTGTTGCGGAAATCGACCTTGCGGCCCGAACCGTCGGTCAGGTGCCCCTCGTCGAAAAGCTGCAACAAAGTGTTGAAGACCTCGGGATGGGCCTTTTCGATTTCGTCGAACAGCACCACCGAGTAGGGACGGCGGCGCACCGCTTCGGTCAGCTGCCCGCCCTCGCCGTAGCCGACGTAGCCCGGGGGCGAGCCTATCAGCCGCGCAACGTTGTGCTTCTCGCTGTACTCGCTCATGTCGATACGGATCAGCCCCATGCGCTCGTCGAAGAGCCACTTGGAAACCTCCTTGGCCAGGAGGGTCTTGCCCACGCCCGTGGGACCCACGAAGAGGAAGACACCGATAGGACGGTGCTCGTCCTTGAGCCCGGCGCGCGAACGGCGGATCGTGCGCGAAATCTTTTCGACCGCATCCTGCTGCCCCACGACGCGGCCCGACAGGTGGTCGCAGAGGGTGCGGAGCCGCCCGGCCTCGCCGTCGGTGACCCGTTCGGCGGGAATGCCCGTCATGACGGTGATGACCTCGCGGATGTCCTCCTCGGTAATCTCCGCAGGATTGGTTTCGAGCGAACGCCGCCACTCCGAACGCGTCTCGTCGATTTTGGAGCGGAGCGCAATTTCGCGCATGCGGGCCGAAGCGGCCTTGTCATAGGCCATCGCCCCGACCGCTTCGCGCCGCTCGCGCTGCACGTCGCCGACGGCCGTCTCCATGCGGCGCAGCTCGTCGGGCTCGCAGGCCGAACGCAGATGCACGCGCGACCCGGCCTCGTCCAACACGTCGATCGCCTTGTCGGGGAAAAAGCGGTCGGTGATGTAACGCTCCGTCAGCGCCACGCAGGCCCGCAAGGCCCCGTCGGTATAGCGCACCTTGTGGTGCTGCTCGTAGTGGGGCGCGATGTTGCGCAGGATGGCGAGCGTCTGCTCGGCCGTGGTCGGTTCGACCACCACCTTCTGGAACCGGCGTTCGAGGGCCGAATCGCTCTCGATGTTCTCGCGGTACTCGTCGAGCGTCGTGGCCCCGATGGTCTGGAGTTCGCCGCGCGCAAGGGCGGGTTTGAGGATGTTGGCCGTATCGAGACTGCCCTGCGTAGACCCGGCGCCGACGATGGTGTGGATTTCGTCGATGAAGATAATCGTATCCTTGGCCTTGCGCAGTTCATCCAACAGCTGCTGCATCCGCTCCTCGAATTCGCCGCGGAACTTGGTCCCGGCCACGAGCGACGAGACGTCGAGCGAAAACAGCGTCTTGCCGGCGATGGTATAGGGCACCTTTCCGGCGGCGATGCGCAGGGCCAGCCCCTCGACGATGGCGCTTTTACCCACACCGGCCTCGCCGATGAGGATGGGATTGTTCTTCTTGCGGCGCGAGAGAATCTGCACCACGCGCTCGATCTCCTCCTCGCGCCCGACGACGGGGTCGATGCGCCCCTCGCGGGCCATGCGCGTGAGGTTGACCCCGAACTTGTCGAGCAGGTGCGGCTCGTCCTTGGGCTCGGGCCGGCTGTCCGCCGAGAAATCGAGCATCTGCACCTGGATGCCGGAGCGGAAGTCGTCGGCGACGGCGAACTTCTGCAAATCGGCCGCGATGATTTCGGCCGTGACGCCGTACATCTCCAGCACGCGGGCCGTAATGGTCTGCGTGTCGGCCGCGATAAGCCGCAAGGCATGAATCGTCGAAATACTGCGCACGGCCCCCGACTTCTCGCACAGCTCCTCGCGGAAAGCGCGGAAGAACGTTTCGGGGTCGAGCTCCTCCGCGGGCTGCGCAGCGGCGATTTCGTGTTCGATGCGAAGACGTATCTGGTACACCTCCCAGTCCTTGAGACGCGACGAGAGGAGCTGGAAAGCCAGCGATCCCTCCTCGCGCAGCAATTCTACGGCCAGGCGGTCCTTGAGCGAATGGGTGATGCCCGCTTTAGCGGTGTCGAACGCCGCGCGAGCAAGGACGCTTTCGAGCGTCTTGGAAATTTTCATCTGCATGTTGCGTCGTTTTTGGTTGAATTCGCAGGAAAAACGCCGCGCAAAGGCCCTTTATTGTATGGGGCGGGAGCGTCGCGGATACGGTCCGGACGGATGCGCTGAACGTGCGCGGGTTACGGCCGAAAAGCCCACGAAGAAAAAAAAGCAGCCGCAGATGCTGGACGCAGCGCACGGAGAGGCCATCCGCACGGTAGGTGCCGCTGAGCGGGCCCACGCTGGCCGACCAGAAGACCAGACGGCCCACGTAGAGACTGCCCGCGTAATTGGACGAGGAAGACCAGGAACTGCCCCCGGTGCCGACACTCGTCAAGGCTCCCGACTCACGGGCGCGGTAGCCCGCAGCAGACGCTGAAGCAATCGCTCGGATGAATGACAGAAAAATGAATAATGAATAGTTAATAAGGAATAATTGGCAAAGACATGAAAAAGCAATTATTCACTATTCATTGTTAATTATTCATTAACCCAAGTTTTCTGCCAGACTGGGGTGCACAGCTGACGGCAGTTAAAACGTTTCAGCAAGTTGTTAAAACGTTTCAACAACAACACCGCCAGCGGATTGCTGAATCTGCGTGGCCACGCTGGCAGGCACCCCTTACGATAAGACGAAAAAAGGTAGCCGAAATGAGCCGTAACCCATGCCACTCCGGACCAAAACTGCCTGAATCTATGAAGTGAAAAACGATTTGCGGATGAACCGCCCGGCTATTTCGCCGGGACGACGTTGGCGAGAATGGTATCGGTGAGGGCACGGATGATGGAACTCTTCACATAGGTGCGCCGCACGGCGATGGCAATCTTGCGCGAAGTAGCCCCCTTGGCCAGCGTCTTCAGCCGGTCGCGCCGGTCGGCGGGGATATACTCGACGGCCATTTCGGGAATGATGGTCAGGCACGACGTGCAGTCGACGATGCGCATGAGCGTGTCGAGCGACCCCGACTCGAACGAATAACGGGCGGGCAGCCCGCGGCGCGCCTGGCACAGCTCGATGATCTGGTCGCGCATGCAGTTGCCGGGACTGAGGATGACCAGGTCCTTGAGGTCGATGTCCTCGATGCGGACGTTCTGCCGCTCGTAGAGCGGATTTTCGGGCGAGACGTAAGCGAAAAAACGGTCGTTGAACAACTCCTGCTCCAGGATGCCCTCGCCGCAGGTGCCGCTGGCGACCAGCGCGGCGTCGATGCGGTCGCGCTTGAGCGCCTCGATGATGTCGGCCGTGACCATCTCGGAAATCTCCAGCTCGACCTTGGGAAAATCGCGCACGAACGCGGGGATGAACTTGTGGAGCAGGTAGGGCGCGATAGTCGGAATGACGCCCAGCCGCAGCTTGCCCGCCGTTTCGCCCTTGAGCTCGGCCACAGCCTCCTTGATATAATTGTAGGCCGAAAGGGTCTGCCGGGCCTGCTCCAAAACCACCTCGCCCGCCTCGGTGGGGATGACGGGCTTTTTGGAACGGTCGAGCAGCACCACGCCCAGCTCCTCTTCGAGCGACTTGATCTGCATGCTCAGCGAAGGCTGGGTGACGAAACAATGTTCGGCGGCCTGCGAAAAACTGCCGCAGTTGGCCACGGCGAGGAGGTATTCGAGCTGAATGATAGTCATAATAACGGTTTATTCCGACATGCAAAAGTATAAAAAAAAACGATATTCATCAACTTTATTAGGCCGCGCGCGCGGATTTTCGTAAGTTTGCGCAGATAAACCGCGCCGGAAAGGGTTCGGAGCGGGATATTCCCGACACAAACGAAGACTATGGGCAAAATCATACTGACGGGCGACCGCCCCACGGGGCGTCTCCACCTGGGCCACTACGTAGGCTCGCTGCGCCGCCGCGTGGAGTTGCAGAACTCGGGCGAATTCGAGAAGATATTCATCATGATCGCCGATGCGCAGGCGCTGACCGACAATGCCGACAACCCCGAGAAAGTGCGGCAGAACGTCATCGAAGTAGCGCTTGACTATCTGTCGGCGGGCCTCGACCCCGAGCGCTCGACGCTGTTCGTCCAGTCGCAGGTGCCGCAGCTGTGCGAACTGGCGTTCTACTACATGAACCTGGTGACCGTGCAGCGCTTGCAGCGCAATCCGACGGTCAAGGCCGAAATCCAGCTGCGCGGATTCTCGGAAAACACTACCGAGGGCGACACGACCCAACGCCAGGGCATTCCGGCAGGCTTCTTCACCTACCCCATCAGCCAGGCAGCGGACATCACGGCGTTCGGCGCGACGACCGTACCGGCGGGCGAAGACCAGGAACCGATGATCGAACAGACGCGCGAAATCGTCCATAAATTCAACTCGACCTACGGCCCGACGCTGGTGGAGCCCGAAATCCTGTTGCCGGACAACGCGGCGTGCATGCGTCTGCCGGGCACCGACGGCAAAGCCAAGATGTCCAAATCGCTGGGCAACTGCATCTACCTGTCGGACACGGCCGACGAAGTGAAGAAAAAGGTGATGGGCATGTACACCGACCCGGACCACCTGCGTGTCGAAGACCCCGGCAAAGTCGAGGGCAACACGGTATTCACCTACCTGGACGCGTTCTGCCGCCCGGAACATTTTGCGGCCTACCTGCCCGAATATGCGTCGCTCGACGAACTGAAAGCCCACTACCGCCGGGGCGGACTGGGCGACGTGAAGGTCAAACGGCTGCTGATTGCGGTGCTCAACGAAGTGCTCGACCCCATCCGCGAACGCCGCCGCCACTACGAAGCCCGCATCGGCGAAGTCTACGCGATGCTGGAGGAGGGCTCGCGCAAAGCCCGCGAAGCCGCGGCCGCAACGCTCGACGATGTCCGCGAAGCCATGAAAATCAACTACTTCGACGACAAGGAACTGATAGCGGCGCAGACACAGGCGTTTGCGGAGAAAATTAAAAATCAAGAATGAAAAATTAAAAATTCCCGTCTCTGAAAATACCTGCCGCGAGGAGAGCTGCCCGCAAAATCCGTACATGAATCCGGCTCCCGACCGAGGAGGGTGACCTGCGGACTGCGGCCCTTGCAACACACAGGAAACGACCGACTGCGATTTTCGATTCTTAATTTTTCATTTTTAATTCCGGCAAGCATGCGTCTGCGCACCGAACGAATCTACACCTACTTCCTGCACCTGACACGCAGGCTCTCGACGCGGCAAATCATGATGCTGCTGGCGGTGCTGGTGGGTGTGCTGGCCGGCGTGGCGACCTATCTATTCGAGATGCTGCTCTACGCCATCAAGGGCGGGCTGACGCGTTGGTTCCCGGTCGAAAGCGCCCATCTGCTGTTCCTGATTTATCCGGCGGTCGGCATCATCCTGGCCTCGCTGTTCGTCAAATATGTCGTCCGCGACAACATTTCCGAGGGGGTGACGCGCGTATTGCAGGCCATGTCGCGCAAGAATTCGCGCATCGCCCGCCACAACTGCTGGACTTCGCTGGTGGGCGGCGCCACGACCATCGGCTTCGGCGGCTCGGTAGGCCCCGAGGCCCCCATCGTGCTGACGGGAGCCGCCATCGGCTCGAACGTGGGCAAGCTGTTCCGCCTCAACTACAAACACACCACCCTGCTGCTCTGCTGCGGCGCCGGAGCGGCCATCGCGGCCATCTTCAAGGCCCCGATAACGGGCATCGTCTTCGTGCTGGAAATCCTGATGCTCGACATCACCGCCGCCTCGGTCATCCCGCTGCTGATAGCCTCCATCACCGCCACGACCATGGCTTTCATCCTGCGCGACTTCGACCCCATTCTGGCCGTGACGCTGCGGCCCGAAGACGCGTTCGAGCTGTGGCAGATTCCGCTCTTCATCGTGCTGGGCATCTGCTGCGGACTGATGGCGTGGTACTTCACGTCGATGAATTCGCGCGTAGGCACGTTCTTCAAGGGGCTCGACAAGCAGTACAAGAAATGGATTGCGGGCGGCGCGGTGCTGGGCATTCTGATTTTCATCTTCCCGCCGCTCTACGGCGAGGGCTACGAGGGAATGACCGCGCTGATGCACGGCCACCCCGAAGAACTCTTCGACAGCTCGCTTTTCTACCGCTTCCGCAACATGGACTGGGTGGCGATTCTGTTCGTCGTGGCAATCATGTTCTTCAAGGTCATCGCCATGTCGGCCACCAATGCGGCGGGCGGCGTGGGCGGAACGTTCGCCCCGTCGCTGTTCGTCGGAGCCTTCACGGGCGCGGCCCTGGCGCTGACGTGCAACGCGCTGTTCGACTGGCACGTGTCGCTCGTGTCGTTCACGCTCGTGGGAATGGCCGGCGTCATGGCAGGCGTCATGAACGCCCCGCTGACCTCGATATTCCTTATCGCCGAACTCTCCAACGGCTACGGGCTTTTCATCCCGCTGATGATTACGGCCTGCATCGCCTTTGCGGTGGGCTACTGGCTTGACCCCGACTCGATCTACACCAAGCAGCTGCGCCTGCGGGGCGAACTGCTCACCCACGACAAGGACCAGTCGGTGTTCGTCTTTCTGAAACTCGACTCTCTGATGGAGACCGACTTCATCCGCATCCGCCAGCGCATGACCCTGGGCGACCTGGTGCACATCATCTCCACGGCACGCCGCAACATATTTCCGGTCATCGACGAATTCGGACGCCTGCTGGGCGTGGTGCAGCTCGACGACCTGCGCGAAGACATGTTCAAGCGCGAGAAATACGGCCACCCCATAACGGACTACATGATCCAGCCGCCCGACCGGATTCTGGAACACGAAACCGTGCAGAGCATCCTGCCCAAATTCGAGGACAAACACACGTGGATGCTGCCCGTGGTCGACAAGCAGGGGCGCTACTTGGGCTTCATCTCCAAGTCGCGCATACTGAACGCCTACCGCGAACAGCTGGTCCGCATCCAACAATAAAGAGATGATATTTCCGAAAATACGCGTACTGCACAGCCACGGCAGGCAGGCGATTCCCGACCTGGACGCCGTGGAACTGACCCCCGAATTCCGGGGACGGCCCGTGCTGACCTCCACCGACGACCTCGCCGAACTCGAACAGGCCGCGGCCATCTGCCCCACGGGCGCCATCACGACGGCGCCGTTCACGCTCGACCTCGGGCGCTGCGTCTTCTGCGGCGAATGCGCCCGCCGGGCCCCGCGCAACATCCGCTTCACGAACGACTACCGCATAGGCTCGCCCACGCGCGAGGGGCTGGTCATGCACCCGGGGCAGGAACGGGTGGAATTCGACCCTGCGGCCGTGCGGCCCGAAGTGCGCCGCTGTTTCGGCCGTGCGCTGCAACTGCGCGAAGTCTCGGCGGGCGGCGACGCGTCGGTCGAAATGGAACTGGGCGCCACGGGCAACGTCAACTTCGACTTCGGCCGCTACGGCGTAGGCTTCACCGCCTCGCCGCGCCATGCCGACGGCGTAGTCGTGTCGGGCCCGATAACGGCCAACATGGCCGAAGCGCTCGAAATCTGCTATGAAGCGGTGGCGGAACCCAAAATCGTGGTGGCCTGCGGCACCGACGCCTGCTCGGGCGGCCTGCTGGCCGGAAGCCGGGCGCTGGACCGCTCGTTCCTGGACCGCCATGCGGCCGACCTCTGGCTCCCGGGCGCCCCGACCCACCCGATGATTTTCATCGACGGCATCCGCACCCTCCTGGGCCACAAAACCCGCAAGTGACATGCAACGGCTGCCCATCATCTTCGGCACGTTCTTCAAAATCGGACTTTTCACCTTCGGCGGCGGCTACGCCATGATTCCGCTCATCGAACAGGAGGTCATCGACCGCCGGGGATGGGTCGAACGGCGCGAATTTCTGGACCTGCTGACCCTGGCCCAATCGGTGCCGGGCCCCATAGCGGTCAACACGGCGGTCTTCGTGGGCTACCGCATACGCGGCCTGCGGGGCGCGCTGGCGGCGCTGACGGGGACGATTCTGCCCTCGTTCACCATCATCCTGCTGATAGCGCTTTTCTTCGCCGACATCCGGCAGAACCCGGTCGTGGACGCGGCGTTCAAGGGGATGCGCCCGGCGGTGGTGGCGCTTATCATCGGCCCGGTCATCTCGCTGGCGCGGGGCATGCACTGGACCATGTTCGCCGTAATCGCGGCGGCCGCGCTGGCCATCTGGGGGCTGGGCTGGTCGCCCATCTATGTGCTGGCGGGCGCGGCCGTAGCGGGCATGGCGTGGGAACTGGCCGCGGCTCACAGGAAAGGAGGCACCCGATGATAGTGCTGTGGCAACTTTTCGTCAGCTATCTGAAAATCGGATTCTTCGGATTCGGCGGCGGCTACGCGATGCTGTCGCTTATCCAGAACGAAGTGGTCGTGCAGCACGGCTGGATGACCAACGCCCAATTCGCCGACATCGTGGCCGTGTCGCAGATAACGCCGGGACCCATCGCCATCAACTCGGCGACCTACGTAGGCTATACGGTGGGCTTGCAGACGGGCCACACGTGGTGCGGCATCCTCGGCTCGGTCATCGCCACGCTGGCGGTGTGCCTGCCGTCGCTGACGCTGATGATGCTGGTGGCGCGCTTCTTCCTGAAACTCAAGGGAAACCGCTGGGTCGAGGGGGCCATGCGGGGCATGCGGCCTGTGGTCATCGGCATGATTGCGGCCGCGGCGCTGCTGCTGATATTCCCCCGCAGCGACAACCCCGACGACCTCAACTTCATCGACGGCTGGAGCTGGGCGCTGTTCGGCGCCGTCTTCGTCGGCTCGTGGCGCAAGGTCAACCCGATTCTGCTGATATGCCTTTCGGCCGCGGCGGGAATAGGGATTTACTATCTGTTTTAGGCCTTGCTAAAACGTTTTAGCAAGGCGGGGATAAGGTGTCTTCTGAGCGAGAGCGAACCGACGAACGCAACATGACATTCTGCCGTTATTCCGAACGCAGTTAAGAATCTTTTCGCCCGTCTGCAGTCCACTCGCGGGCCCGGCTGGGGCGGTCGCGCGTAAGCGCGAGCCGGGCGCCGCGCAGGGCTATTTCACCGAATAATTAATAGTAAATAATTGCGGCATATGTCCGAAACATCTGTACAGGCACAATTATAGATTCTTCGCTTCGCTGAGAATGACAAGCGATTACGATGGAACCTTTCACCTGTAAGCCCTTTTCGAGGGCTTGACTTTGCTCCCGCTCGGCATAATCTACCTATGGTAGCTTCTGCCCTCGCTTACTCGCAAAGTTCACCTTGTAAACCGATAGTAAGTGCCCAAGGGCAGCTGCTTGCCGGCGCGGTCGGAGAAACAAAGCTCGCCCCACTGCTCGTCGCGCGGAGCACCGAAAGCCTGCCGCACGGCCGTGCGGGCCAGCGTGGACGAAAGCCCCATCGAATAGAGGTTGAGCACCAGAAAGGCCCCAGCAGGTTCCAGCAACTGCGCGCAACATTCGAGCATCTCGCAGATGTTGTCCTCCAAAATCCATTTTTCGCCGTTGGCACCGCGCCCGTAGGCCGGAGGGTCGAGGATGATGCCGTGGTAGCGGTTGCCGCGCCGGACCTCGCGCTGCACGAACCGGAGCGCATCTTCGACAATCCACCGCACGCCGTCCAACCCGCTGGTCTCCATGTTCTCGCGCGCCCACGTGACGACCTGCCGCACCGAATCGACATGCGTGGTCTCGGCCCCTGCGGCCCGGGCCGCCAAGGTGGCGCCGCCCGTATAGGCGAACAGATTCAGCACGCGCGGCCGCACGCCCCCGCTCTTCAGACGCAGGCAGCTGTCGTAGATGAAATCCCAGTTGGCCGCCTGCTCGGGGAAGATGCCCACGTGTTTGAACGACGTGAGCCCCAGCCGCATGCGCAGCTCCGTACTGCCGAGCCGATACCCCACCGACCAGCGGTCGGGAACGCCGGGCCGCAGCCGCCACTCGCCCCGCTCGTCGCTGCGGGCGTCGCGCAGGAAAGCGGCATCGGCCCGCTCCCACTCCCCGGACGGGAGCGACGGCCGCCAGATGGCCTGCGGCTCGGGACGCCGCGTGACGAAACGACCGAAGCGTTCGAGCTTCTCGAAATGGCCGGTGTCGATGAGTTCGTAGTCCCCGAAAAGGGGTGTGAGTTGTTCCTGCATATGTTTTATTTATGGGCAGCTCCGAGAGCCATGCGTTATTTTTCGGCCGCTATCAACTTCATCTCGCAATGCGCGCAGTCGAACTCCAACCGGTAACGCTGCGCACCGTGCTCTATATAAAGGTCGCCCTGCAGCCGCGGCCGCTCGCGCAGGCACTCGCCGATTTCGCGGCGGATGCAGTAGGCCGACCGCATGACGCACCGCCCCTCGAACGAAGGCGCCAGCTCCAGCGGCGGCTCGACATGCTGCACCCCGTGGTCGCGGTAAAAGGCTTCGGCAAGGCGGTTGGTCACATTCTCCTCGGCGGTCACCGTCGGCGACGGATAGCGGGCCGCGGGATTCTCGGGCAGGATACGATGACTGCGGGGACGGGCCGCACGCGCCTGCAACAGCTTTTCGAGCCCCTCGCGCCGCAACTCGGCCACCAGCGACGCCGGAACGAAGCGTTCCCCGCCGACCACCTCGACCCCGCCGACCGCGAAAATCGTATCGCCGCTCCGTGCCGCCTGCGTGCGGATGGCCGCCGCATTGGCATCGGGATTTTTGGCCGCGGCGAACTCTGCCGCACGCCCTACCTCCGCGGAAATGCCCTCGCAATCGGTAAAAACCAACCGGATGCCGGACGCCGTGACCTCGACTAAAGCCGTGACAGGTATTGCCCGGCGCATACGGCTGGCCGACAGCAGCTTGTTGAACCGATGGTCGTAATTGCGGAAGATTTCGGTCCCCGGCGCGATGCCGTCCATCCGGTTGGGCTCGACGCGCGGCCCCTCGGCGGCGTTGACATGGGTACCGACCAACTCGCCGTCCCGCACGAAACAGATGCCGTCGCCGGGCGCCAAATCGGCCGGGCGCTCCAACCGGAACCCCTTGGGCCCGACCTGCGCGACGCGGCCGATGCGCTCGCCGACCGACTTGGGCGTGTCGAACGACGCGACGCCCGCCCGCCTGCCGTCGAAGAAGAACTGCGATTCGCCGCGGGTGAAACTCTTGGAGGGGTCGGGCGCGAAATCGGGAATGCTCTCCCCCACCGACGACCGCCGCAGCCCGGGCCGCGCAGCCAACGCCTGGTCCACGGCCTGCCGATAGGCGGCCACGACGTTACGAATATAATTGACATCCTTGAGCCGCCCCTCGATTTTGAGCGAAGTGACGCCCGCGTCGAGCAAGTCGCCGATGCGCTGCGACAGATTCATGTCGCGCACCGACAGCAGATGCCTGGATTTCAGATAGGTATGTCCGGCCCCGTCGGTCAGGTCCCACGGCAGGCGGCAAGGCTGGCTGCATGCCCCGCGGTTGCCGCTGCGCCCGGAGACCGAACGCGAGAGGAAACAACGGCCGCTGTAACCCACGCAGATGGCGCCGTGGACGAAACATTCGACCTCGGCGTCGGTCGCGGCGCAGACGGCGCGGATTTCGTCGAGCGACAAGGCCCGTTCGAGGATGACGCGGGCGAACCCCGCCTCGCCGAGGAACCGGGCCATTGCAGGCGTACGGACCGAAACCTGCGTCGATGCGTGCAGCTCGACGGGCAGATTCATCCGCCGCAAAGCCATGTCCTGCACGATGAGGGCATCGACCCCGGCGGCGATCAGCTCGCGGGCCTGCGCCTCGGCATCCTCCAACTCACTGTCCCACAACAATGTATTGAGCGTGGCGTGGACCCGGACGCCGAACCGATGGGCGTAGTCCGCCACGCGTGCAATCTCTCCGACGTCGTTGCCGGCGGCCTGCCGCGCCCCGAACCGGGCGCCGCCGATATAGACGGCGTCGGCCCCGCTGTCGACGGCCGCGACGGCGGAAAGGTAATCTTTGGCCGGAGCCAACAACTCGACGGTTTTCACGCAGGGAGGAATTTTTAGCAAAATTACGATAAAATCCGGAATAAGTTTTATAATTTTGCGATTCGTATAACAAACATTCCGAACCATGCTGACGATAAAACAAATCCGCGACGACAAAGCGGCCGCCGTGCGCCGACTGGCCAAGAAAGGCGTGGACGCCGCCCCGGCAGTCGACCGGATTCTGACGCTGGACGACCGCCGCAAGGCCATTCAGGCAGAACTGGACGCCACGCTGGCCGCCCAGAACAAGGCCGCCAAGGAGATCGGCGCGCTGATGGGCCAGGGCCGCCGCGACGAAGCCGAAGAACGCAAACGCTTCGTAAGCGACCTGAAAGAGAAGTCCTCGCAACTGCAAACCGAATCGAAAGAAGTGCAGGACGAACTCCAGGCGACGCTGGTGACGCTGCCCAACTTCCCGGCCGAAATCGTCCCGGAAGGCAGGACGGCCGAAGACAACGTAGTGGTGAAACTGGTGGAAAACTACACGGCGCTGCCGGAGAACCCGCTGCCCCACTGGGAACTGGCCCGCAAATACGACATCATCGACTTCGACTTAGGCGTGAAGCTGACGGGCGCGGGGTTCCCGGTCTACAAAGGCAAGGGCGCCCGCCTGCAACGTGCGCTGATCAACTATTTCCTGGACTGCAACACCCGTGCGGGCTACCTGGAAGTGGAACCGCCCGTGATGGTCAACGAAGCCTCGGGCTTCGGCACGGGCCAGCTGCCCGACAAGGAAGGGCAGATGTACCACGCGACGGCGGACAACTACTATCTGGTGCCGACGGCCGAAGTTCCGGTGACCAACATCTTCCGCGACGTCATTCTCGACAAGAACGATTTCCCGGTGAAGATGACCGCCTACACGCCGTGCTTCCGCCGCGAAGCGGGCTCCTACGGCAAGGACGTGCGCGGACTGAACCGCCTGCACCAATTCGACAAGGTGGAAATCGTACAGCTGTCGCTGCCCGAGACCTCGTATGAAGCGCTCGACGGGATGGTGGCCCACGTGGAATCCATCGTCCAGTCGCTGGGACTGCCCTACCGCATCCTGCGGCTGTGCGGCGGCGACATGTCGTTCACCTCGGCGCTGACCTACGACTTCGAGGTCTACTCCGAAGCGCAGAAACGCTGGCTGGAAGTCTCGTCGGTGTCGAACTTCGAGTCGTTCCAGGCCAACCGCCTGAAACTGCGCTACCGCGACGACGAGAAGAAGACCCAGCTGGCCCACACGCTCAACGGCTCGTCGCTGGCCCTGCCGCGCATCGTGGCGGCGCTGCTGGAAAACAACCAGACGCCCGAGGGCATCCGCATCCCCGAAGCGCTGATTCCCTACACCGGATTTGATATTATCAAATAAATCCGTATATTTGCTAACCGAACACACATTAACAATTAATTCTTAACGAAACCATGGCTTACAAAATTACCGACTCCTGCGTTGCCTGCGGCACCTGCATCGGCGAATGCCCCGTCGAGGCCATCTCGGCCGGCGACATTTATGTCATCGACCCCGACAAGTGCATCGACTGCGGCACCTGCGCAGGCGTCTGCCCCAGCGAGGCGATCGTATCGGAATAAGTTCCGCCGAACGCATAAGCAAAAACGCTCCCTTTCTTGGGAGCGTTTTTTTTGTGGAACGCAACGAATGCGAACCACGGAACGGAATCGCCGAAAACAGACGGCCGCCGCATCCGAACGAAATATGATTGCGCCCGTATCTGTTAACAAAATAACACGTTACGGTCTTTTCACCGTTATTTTGGTCTGAAATTTGCGGGGGGGGGATTTTTGTATCTTTGACTTCGTCTTAGATACTCCCGTCTCGGGAATGCCCAAATAAATTTGACATTCCGCTCGGCTTATTCGTATCTTTGCACTGCCGGGCCGAAGCTGGATAGCCCGGTGCTGGGATGTTGACGCAACTCCACACCCTTCGGGGCACCGTCCGGAAATATTCGGACGGTGTTTTTTTATGCACCGAAAAAAAACGATGATTTCAGAACGCGCGGACGCGGCTCTCCTCGCAATCCTTGTCGAGCTTGTCGTCCTCGTCCCAATCGAACCACCCGAACTCGCGGCGCCCGCCCAAGGAAAAGCGCGTATAGGTAATAGGAAGCCCCATTTCGAGGAACCGCTGCTCGTAGGCCGTCTTGACGGAAAGCACCTCGTCGGCGAAACCCGAACCGTAGATGTCGGGATTCGAGACCTCGCACGGCAAACCGTAACGACGGATGACCTCGGCGGTATAACCGTAGAGATGCTGGGAATCGGTCTTCAGATGGATCAACCCCTCGGGCCGCAGCAAACGGGCATAACGTTCCAGAAAGAGGGGCGAGGTGAGGCGCTTCTTGGCCCGGCGGCTCTTGAGCTGCGGGTCGGGAAAGGTAATCCAGATTTCGGAGACCTCGCCCTCGGCGAACAGGCCCCCGAGAAATTCGATGCGGGTACGCAGGAATCCGACGTTGGTCATCTGCCGCTCGGTCGCAGTCTTGGCACCGCGCCACATGCGGGCCCCCTTGATGTCGATGCCGATGAAGTTGCGCGAAGGGTCGCGCTCGGCCAATGCCACGGTATATTCGCCCTTGCCGCAACCCAGTTCCAGCACGACAGGACGGTCGTTCTTGAAGAAATCGCGGTTCCAATGCCCTTTCAACGGGTGGTCGCAGCGGAACACGTCGTCGAACCCGGGCTGCACGAAACAGGCGAAACCGAGGTTTTCGCGGAATTTGCGGAGTTTGTCTTTTCCCATCTTACTTGGTCTCTACATACAGCCCCACGGCTTCGACGCCCACGACCCTGCGGGCAGGGGTCACCGAAAAACGGTAGTCGCCGCTGCGGCCGAAAACCGCCCGCCTGCGATAGACCGCCGCCGATTCGTGGAAGACCGCCGCGGGATGGCGCACGTGCGTCGCACAAAAGAGAAACGGCTCGGCGAAAAGCAACGAATCGGGCGTGCGCACCTCAACATGCAAAGTCAGCGTATCGTCCTTGAACCGAGGGTCGAAGCGCAGGAAAAACGACAGGTCGCACCGGGCGAGCGTATCGGAATTCGGCACCGTCAACTCGGCCGCCCCGCTCCATCCCAACGGGTCGACGTCCGCCGCCACCGACCGATGGGGCGTCCGGCAGGCAGCCGAAAGCAATGCGACGACGGCCAACGCCGTCCGTATCCACTTAGTTCTCACCGCCGTCCTTTTCGTCCCGGCCGGAACGCATGCGCTCGCCCTGCTGACGATTGCCGCGGAAACGGCTGCGGTCGTTGCGACGGCCACCGTGGGAACGGGAACCGCTGTTATTGGAACGCGGAGCGCCGCCGTTATCGTGCGCCTGCCGACCGCTGTGCTGCCGCTCGCCGTCGGCCCCCTGCGGCTGCCCCGGCTGGCGCTCGCCCCGACTATTACGGCCGTGCCTGCGGCGCTTGCTCTTATCGAAACGGGTGATGCTGTCCTCGACCGAACCGGCCCCATAGGTCGGCTCGCCGCTGGCGGCAGGAATGTCGTCGGCATGCTGCAATCGGTCGACCTTCTTGCCCTCCTGGTTCAGCGCCATGATTTCCCGGACCCGCGGCACGGAAAGCGTGGTCAGATTGGCCAACGTATCCTTGGACGAAGAGAAAGTCATCGTCCCGGCCAACACGTCGGTCTTGACGAGGAACCACTCGCCGTCGATGGTCTGCAACGGCTCGCGCAACCGCGGGAACGCCTTGCGGGCATCGACGTAGGTGTCGTACTCGTACATCATGCAGCACTTGAGCTTGGAACACTGCCCGGCCAGCTTCTGCGGGTTGAGCGAGATGTCCTGCGCCCGGGCGGCCCCGGTGGTGACGCTCGAAAAATTGGAAATCCACGACGTACAGCACAACTCGCGGCCGCAGGCCCCGATGCCGCCGATGCGCCCCGCCTCCTGCCGGGCACCGATCTGCTTCATCTCGATGCGGATATGGAACCGCTCGGCGAAGACCTTGATGAGCTCGCGGAAATCGACGCGCTCGTCGGCGATGTAATAGAAGATGGCCTTGATTTTGTCGCCCTGGTACTCGACGTCGCCGATTTTCATGTTGAGCCCCATGTCGGCGGCAATCTGACGCGAGAGAATCATCGTCTCGTGCTCCAAGGCGATGGCCTCCTGCCACCGCTCGATGTCGTAGGGCTTGGCCTTGCGATAGATTTTCTTGTACTCGCCGTTATAGGGAGTGAAGCCCGTGCGGCGCATCTGCCGGGCCACCATGTCGCCCGTGAGCGAGATGACGCCTATGTCGTGGCCGGGCGAAGCCTCGACCGCCACGATGTCACCCTTTTTGAGGGGAAGGTTGTTGACATTCTGGTAGAACGAACGGCGCGTATTCTTGAACCGGACCTCGAAGATGTCGGTCGGCACGTTGTCGGGATACTCCTCCAGCCAATCGGTCTCGTGCAACTTGAGACACCCGCCGCAAGGCTGTGCCTCGGGCTCGTCGCCCTCGTTGCAAAAGGCGCAGCCGCGGCCGATTTCGGGTTGGAACTTGCAGGTATGCTGTTTTTCGGAATCCATGGGACGATATTTTGTGTAAAGTTACACAAAAAAAGCGAACTGTGCAATTACGCCGCCTGCGTATAGAGCTTTCTGACGCTCCGCCGGATGCGCACGATCATCAGCAGGGCGGCCATCGAAAGCCCGAACGAGAACCCGAGGAACAGCCCCGACGGCCCCATGCCGAGCGTGAAGCCGAAAAGATACCCCACCGGCAGATTGAGCAGCCAATAGGAAATGAAAGCGATGGGCATGATGATTTTCACGTCCTGGATACCGCGCAGGATACCCACCGACACGTTCTGCACCCCGTCCGAAAGCTGGTAAAGCGCGGCGAAAATCAACAGCTGCGAAGTAATGGCGATGACCTCGGGGTTGGAAGTGAAAAGCGTGGGAATCCACCCGCGCAATGTAATGAAAACCAAGGCCGCAAAGAAATTCCACGCCAACACCAGGTGGTACGACGCCTTGGCCGCCAACGACAACTCGGCGATGTTGCGGACGCCATAGCAGTGCGAAATACGGATGGTGGTGGCCGCGCCGATGGACATGACGATCATGAAAGCGCAGTTGCCCAACGTAATGGCAATCTGGTTGGCGCTGATGGCCTGCGTGCCGAACCACCCCATCATCACGCTCGTACCGACGAACGCCGACGATTCGAGGAACATCTGCAACGAAATGGGCAAGCCCATGCGAAGCAGCTTCCGCACCGTCGACCACGAATAACGCCGGGGCGAAAAACCCTGCAAATAAGCCCGGTAAACGGGACGAGAACAGAAGTAGCCTATCATCAGCACGGGCGCAATCGTCCGCGAGAGCAGCGTACCCAATCCGGCCCCTTGGGCCCCCATTTCGGGAAATCCGTAACGGCCGTAGATGAAGACCCAGTTGAAAGCGATATTGGCCAGGTTGGCGATAATCGTGACGACCATCTCGACCTTGGTATTGCCCACACCCTCAAGGAATTGCTTGAACGCGAAGAAGAGCATCATCAACGGCATGCTGTAAACGAGCATCCGGTAATAAGGCACGGCCATATCGACCACTTCGACGGGCTGGCCGAGGTGGTAAAGCAACGGAATCGCGGCGAACTGCACGAGCGACAACCCGACGCCGAGCAACGTATAGAACAGAATGCCGTTCTGCAACAAGGCCGCCGAACGCTTGTGCTCGCCCTGCACGAAAAGCTCGCCGACCAGCGGCGTCATACCCAGCGCCAGCCCGATGGCGGCGATGCAGAGGATGAAGAAGACCGAACCGCCGAACGACACGGCGGCCAGCGGCAGGGGGTCTTCGCCGCCGTAGCGGCCGACCATCAGGTTGTCGGCAACCTGCGTAAGGATTTGTCCCACCTGCGTCAGTACGACAGGCAGGGCCAGTTTCAGATTGGCTTTGTATTGTTCCCGGTATTTCGCAAAATTGTACAGCATAGGGGGACAAAGGTAGTGCAAGGCGAGAGGAAAAGCAAACGAAGTTGGCATTTTCCCGAGCCGCAGCCTATCTAAGCGAGAGTTCAACTCTCGCAATGTAGTGCAAGGCGAGCGCAATGCCAAATTTATTTGGGCATTGCCGAGCCGCCGCCTACCTAAACCAAGCGGAGCGTAGGTAAAGTGCAAGGCGAGAGGAAAAGCAAACGAAATATATTAATTCGCTGCCGACACAATCCATAAAACCCGGCTCTTAGCCGGGCCGAGCCGCCGCCTGCCTAAACCAAGCGAAGAATCTACCTGATCAATAGGGAAGATGTTTCGCTATCGCTCAACATGACATATCTTTCCAATTATTCCCTATTTACCACTATTCACTCCGAACAAAGCACGGAAGCCCCACAACCAGCCGAAACAACAAGTCGACGGCTACAACATCTTGGACTGACGGAAAGAGAAGTACCCCTCGCGGGCAATGATGATATGGTCGAGCACGCGGATGTCGAAGAAGCCGGCAGCGCGCAGAATGCGCTTGGTCAACAGCTTGTCGTCGTCGCTGACCTCGGCGGAACCGGAGGGATGATTGTGGATAAGGACCAGCCGCGTGGCCAACAATTCAAGGGCGCGCTTGATGATGATCCGATGGTCGACAATCGTAGCCTGCACCCCGCCCTGGCTGATGCGCCAACTCTCCAAAATGCGGTTGGAAGAGGTCAGGTAAACGGCCCAGCACTCCTCGTGATCGAGCTTTTCGAGCCGGGGCCGGAAATAACGCACCACGTCCTCGGTGTTCGAGAGGGTTTCGGCTTCCTGCACCTGCATGGCAGCGGCCCGACGGCCGAACTCGGCGGCAGCCACCAACAACCGGGCCCGCCGCAGCCCCAGGCCGCCCATCATCCGCAGGCGCGCCAACTCCGCGGAACCCAGGCGCACCAACGAACCGCCCGAAGCCTTCAACAAAGCCTCGGCAGTCAGCTCGTCGTCGGTCAGCAACGTGAGCAGCTCCTTGTCGGTCAAGGATGCCGCGCCGCGCGCCGCCAATTTGTCGTACAGATTTTTCACGACCGGATCAATTGGTAAGCCTGTCCACCCGGTCGAGCAACGATGCGCACTGCTCGTCGCTCATATACTCGGCCACGGAAAACGCCGCCTGCTGCTCAGCCTCCTTCTTGGAATCGCCCGACCCGTGGCCCACCTCGATGCCGTCGACCAACACCGTGGCGAAAAACACGGGATGATTGGGCGCATAACCCTTGTCGTGCTCGGTGCGGAAAAGCACCTGCCGATGATGCTTCTGGCACCACTCGATCAGACGGCTTTTATAATCGGTCTCGGAAAGGGTCAGCTCGTCGACATTGAGGAAACGCCTGTATATATTATTGATAAGCAAACGATTGACGAACTCATAACCCTGGTCGAGGTACACGGCCCCCATCATAGCCTCGAACGCGTCGCCGAAGATATGCTTCTGGATGAAAGCTACCCCGCCGTTGGAAATGACATGCCTGTCGAGCCCGACATGCACGGCCAACGCGTTGAGCGACTGCCGCGAGACGATGCGGGCCCGCATCTTGGTGAGAAACCCCTCGTCGTGGCCGGGAAACTCGATGAACAGGAAATCGGAGGTGACAGCCTCGATGACGGCATCGCCCAAAAACTCGAGCCGCTCGTTGTTGATGGACTGCCCGTCCTCCAAAACCAAAGAAGCTGACTTGTGAACCAAAGCCAGCTTGTAGAGTTCGATGTTGTGCGGGACGAACCCGAACATCTCATCGACCATTGTGTAATACGCCTTGTCCCGGCCGAAGCTCCTCCGCAGAGGACGCAGCAGAAAATCCAACACGGCGGGCGGGACGAGGGTTAGAACTTCCGGAAAACGACCGTAGCGTTGTGGCCGCCGAAACCGAACGTATTGCTCAGTGCGCACTTCACCTCGCGGTGCTGCGGCTTGTCGAGCGTAAGGTTCAGCTTGGGATCGATCTCCGGATCGCGGTTCTCGCAATTGATAGTCGGGGGAATGATTCCCTTGGTGATGGCCATGATGCAGGCCAGCGCCTCGACGGCACCCGTAGCACCCAGCAAGTGGCCGGTCATCGACTTGGTAGAGGAGATGTTGATGTCGTAGACATGGTCGCCCAACACGCCCTTGACGGCCTTGAGCTCGGCAATGTCGCCCAGCGGGGTCGAAGTACCGTGCACATTGACGTAGTCCACCTCCTCGGGGCTGATGCCGGCGTCCTTGATGGCGTCGCGCATCGACTTCATGGCGCCGATACCCTCGGGGTGGGGAGCCGTGAAGTGGTGGGCGTCGGCCGACTCGCCGCCGCCGACGAACTCGCAGTAAATCTTGGCGCCGCGAGCCTTGGCATGCTCCAACTCTTCGAGCACGAGCGCACCGGCACCCTCGCCGACCACGAAACCGTCGCGGTCCTTGTCGAAAGGACGCGAAGCGTGCCCGGGATCGTCGTTGCGGGTGGAGAGGGCCTGCATCGAATTGAAACCGCCGACCGACGGCTCGTTGACCGCAGCCTCAGAACCGCCCGTAATCATGACATCGGCCTTGCCGTAACGGATGGCCTCCAAAGCGGCGATAAGACCGTGGTTGGAAGAAGCGCACGCCGAGACGGTGCAGTAATTGGGACCCATGAAACCGTACTTCATGGAGATGAATCCGGCAGCGATGTCGGAAATCATGCGGGGAATGAAGAACGGGCTAAACCGAGGGGTCATACCCCCCTCGGCGTAGCCCAGACATTCGTCGAAGAACGATTTGAGTCCTCCGATACCCGAAGCCCAGATTACGCCTGCGCGCTCCTTGTCGAGCTTGTCGAAATCGAACGCCGCGTCCTCGACGGCCTGCGTGGCCGCGATGAGGGCATACTGCGTGAAAAGGTCGTACTTGCGTACCTCCTTGCGGTCGAAATACTGGTTCGGGTCGTAATTTTTCACTTCACAGGCAAAACGGGTCTTGAATTTTTCGGCATCGAAGTGAGTAATGGGCGCGGCACCGCTGACACCTTTCTCCAGATTCCGGAAATACTCCTCGATATTATTGCCGAGCGGGTTGATCGTACCGATACCCGTGACGACTACTCTTCTTTCTGCCATAAAACGAAAAACCTTATTGTCGTGTGAATTGAATTAAGCGGGGGAAATTATTTCTTGTGCTCCTCGATGTAGCTGATCGCGTCGCCTACGGTGGCGATCTTCTCAGCGTCCTCGTCGGGAATCTGAATATCGAAAGCCTTCTCGAACTCCATGATCAGTTCCACAGTGTCGAGCGAATCGGCGCCCAGGTGGTTGGTGAAGCTGGCTTCGGGTACTACTTCCGTCTCCTTGACACCCAGTTTGTCTACGATGATCTCGACAACTTTAGCTTGAACTTCTGACATAATTTTAAGTTTTTAGTTAAACAATTATTTAGGAAACAAAATTTTATTTCCGACGTAGTTGTGCGCAAAAGTAACACTTTTTTTATTACTTTTGACAAAACCCCGAAAATTTTTGTTCACAATAATTCGGACATTCAGCACAATTTCAAAATTAAGGGATTCAAAACCACCGCCTTATGAAACTTCTTCTGATTTCCAATTCGACCAACGCCGGCGAGGAGTACCTGCGCTATCCGCTGCCCGAAATCGGGCGTTTCCTCGACGATGTCCGTGAAATAGCGTTCGTGCCCTATGCCGCCGTGACATTCTCCTACGCCGAATACGAACGCCGTGTGGCCGCCCGCTTCGCCGAACTGGGCATCCGCGTGCGCTCGGTCCACCGGGCGGTCGACCCGGCCCGTGCAATCCGCCGGGCCGAAGCGATCTGCGTGGGCGGCGGCAACACCTTCGCGCTGGCCAAGAAGATGCAGGAACAGGGACTGATGCAGGCCATCCGCGACCGCATCCGGGCCGGAATACCCTACGTGGGCTGGTCGGCCGGAAGCAATGTCTGCTGCCCGACGATTTCGACGACCAACGACATGCCCATCGTCGAACCCCGCTCGTTCCGGGCCATCGGCGCTGTGAAGTTCCAGATCAATCCCCACTACCTGGACGCCAACCCCGCAGGCCACGCGGGCGAAACCCGCGAACAGCGCATCCTCGAATTCATCGAAGCCAACCCGCGCCGCTGGGTCGCAGGGCTGCGCGAGGGGTGCATGCTCCGCTACGAAGACGACCGGCTCGAACTGATAGGCCAACGCCCGATGCGCATTTTCAAGAAGGGTCAGGAACCGTTCGAGGTCAAGGCGGGCGACGACCTGTCGTTCCTATTATAAATAGGTATGACCACCTCCGAAACGGGCCGGGCCGGCGAACAGGCCGCGGCGGACCATCTGCGCCGTGCGGGCTATGAAATCCGTGCGCTCAACTGGCGGCACGGACGCTACGAACTCGACATTGTGGCGCAGAAGGAGTTCACGCTGCACATCGTCGAAGTGAAAACCCGCCGCCAAGGCTCGCTCACCCCGCCGGAAGCCGCCATCACGCCGCAGAAATTCCGGGCGCTGCGCCGGGCCGCGAGCTGCTACATCACCGCGACGAACTGCGACATGGAGGTGCAGTTCGACCTCGCGGCCGTGGAACTGGCTCCCGACGGCACGGCCCGCGTGGAGCTGGTCGAACGGGCCATGGAATGCCATTGGTGAGAAACTGCCCGGCTATTTTGCATTTCCGACAAAATATGCTATCTTTGTTCTATATAAAAAACTTCGCAGCAGCGGAGCGGTCGCCGGACCGCCCGGCGCCGCAAAACGCACTACCGAGAAGCACCATGTTTTTCTACAATCTGGGACTGCGGATTTACGCATGGCTCATCCGTCTGGCCGGCCTCCGGATGCCGAAAGCCCGCCTGTGGACCGAAGGGCGCCGCGGCCTTTTCAAGCGCATGAAGCAGGCGATCGACCCCGACGCCCGCATCGTATGGCTCCACGCGGCGTCGCTCGGCGAATTCGAGCAGGGGCGCCCCATCCTCGAACAACTGCGCCGCGAACACCCCGAATACAAGATTCTGCTCACCTTCTTCTCGCCCTCGGGCTACGAAATCCGCAAGAACTACAAAGGGGCCGACTACATCTTCTACCTGCCCATCGACACGCCGCGCAACGCCCGGCGCTTCCTCGACATCGCACACCCCGAAATCGCCGTCTTCGTAAAATACGAATTCTGGCTCAACCTGCTCAAGGAACTGCGCCGCCGCAAGGTCCGCACCTATGTCGTCTCGGCCATCTTCCGGCCCGATTCGATTTTCTTCCGCCCCTACGGCGGCATGTGGCGGCAGGCGCTCGAAGCCTTCGACGCCATGTTCGTGCAGAACGAGGAATCGAAACGGCTGCTGGGCGAACTGGGATTCGACAACACGGTGGTCGCAGGCGACACGCGCTTCGACCGGGTGGCCGAAATCGCCCGGGCGGCCCGCAAAATCGACGTCGTGGAGCGCTTCAAGGGCGACAAAAGGCTGTTCGTCGCAGGTTCGACATGGGGCCCGGACGAAGAACTGCTGATTCGGCTGATGAACGACAATCCCGACGTGAAATTCCTAATCGCGCCCCACGAAATGGAGGAAGGCCGCATCGCCCGGCTCATGGAACAGACCCGCGGCGGCGCCCTGCGCTATACGGCCTGCACGCCGAGCACGGGCTACGGCTCGAAGCAGCTGCTGATTCTCGACACCGTGGGACTTCTCTCGTCGGTCTACGGCTACGCCGCATGGGGTTATATCGGCGGCGGATTCGGCGTAGGCATTCACAACACGCTCGAAGCCGCCACGTTCGGCCTGCCCATCGCGTTCGGCCCCAACTACCAGAAATTCAAGGAAGCCCGCGACCTGGCGACGCTGAGCGCCGCCTGCCCCGTCGAAAACTACGACCAGCTGCTCGCGTGGTTCATCCCTCTGCGCGACAACCCCGGCTTCCTGCAGAAAACCAGCCGTATCGCCCGCGACTACACCACCAGCCACCAAGGCGCCACGGCCCTGATTCTCCGCACGATTTTCCAGTAAACGGGCGCTTCGGCCACAAAAAAAGTCTCCTCCGTCGCGCGGAAGAGACTTTTTTCTGTTTCAGCGTATCGCTCAGCACTTGTTGGTCATGATATTCAGCACGAGACGGTCGGTTTCGTTCATGCCGTCGCGCCCGATGTCGGTCAGATTGCGGATACAGCGGTCGACGTCCTCGTCGATGATGCCCTCCACGGGCGTCACGCAATGGCCGTCCATCGCCATCAGGGCCGACAGAACCGCCGTCGAAACGCCGCTCGTGAGCTTCATGGCGCAGCTGGGTTTGGCTCCGTCGCAAATCATGCCCGTCAGATTGGCAATCATGTTCTTCACGGCGGCCGCGGCCTGCGCATAACCGCCGCCCATCAGATAGACGATGCCGCAGCTCGACCCGGTAGCCGCAACCACGCAGCCGCACAATGCCGACAAGCGGCCCAAACTCTGCTTGATGTAGATGACCGTCAGATGACTGAGGGTCAGCGCACGAATCGTCCGCTCCTCGTCGGCCCCCGTCTCCTCGGCGTAAACCACCACCGGAAGCGTTGCCGCGATGCCCTGGTTGCCGCTGCCCGAATTGCTCATGACGGGAATCATCGCCCCGGCCATCCGCGCGTCGCACGCAGCGGAGGTGTAGGAAAGAATCCGCGAGAAAATGCTGTCGCCGATGACTTTCAGTTCGCGCTCGCGCCGCAGGGTCCGGCCGACGCAATGGCCGAATTCGCCGCTGAACGACCGTTCGGCCGCCGCCTTGTTGAGCCGCCGCGTTTCGAGGATGAAACGAATTTCGTCGAGCGGTGCCGTCATGGCGAAATCCCACACCCGCTGCAACGACAGCGGCACCCCGTCTGTCTCCTGCTCCGCCGCTCCGGACCTACGCTCGTCGAGCTCCGCCACCCCGTCGCGCTCCAGATAGACGAACCGGGTATGCCCTCCGGCAATGACAGCCACGGCCCGATGCCCGGCAGCTTCGGCCTCGATTTCGATATAGAGTTTCTCGGCAATGCCCTCCTTGAGACCGATTGAAATGCGCTTTTCGTCGATATAGACACGCCCCTGCTCCACGGCTTCGGGCGTCACGTCGCGCAGCACCTCCAACCCGTACTGCGAACGTCCGACCGAAGCGCCCAGCGCCACGGCAATCGGCAGACCGATCATCCCCGTACCGGGAATCCCCACGCCCATGGCGTTCTTGAGGATGTTGGCGCTCAGCCGCACCGCGATTTTTTCGGGCAGCGCACCGAGCAGTTCGGCGGCCCGGGCGGTGCAAAGAGCCACGGCGATGGGCTCGGTGCAGCCGATGGCCGGAACGACTTCGCGGCGGATCAGGTCGATGATTTGTTGGCGTTCGGGTTGCGGAATCATGGCAGCTGTGTTTGCTTTTTGCCGAAAAAAACGAATCTTCGGCAAAGTCAAAGATACGAATAAGTCGAGCGAAAAAAGCAAGTTTACTTGCCTTTTTTCCGAGGCGCAGTATCTAAAACGGAGTTAAAGATACGAATAAGCGAGGGCAAAAGCAAATTCATTCGCATTTTGCCGAGCGGGAGTATCTTCAGCGAAGTTAAAGATACGAAATAATCCGCAGAAACCGTATCTTTACGGCGAAAAACCGACGACCATGCAACCCTCCGAAATCCGCACGCTCTTTTTCTCGCCGACAGGCACCACCCGCCGCGTAGCCGATGCCATTGCGCAAGCGGCCGCAGAAGGCTGTCCCGTCATCGCGACCGACCTGACCCACGCCAAGGCTCCGGCTCTGACGTTCGGGCCCGACACGGTCGCCCTCCTTGCGGCACCCGTCTACGGCGGCCATATTCCGCCCTTGGCTTTCGAGCGGCTGGCCGAAATCCGTGGCAACGACACCCCTGCAATAATCGCAGTCGTCTACGGCAACCGCGATTTCGGAAAGGCCGCCGTCGAACTGGCGGAATTCGCCCGCCGCCACGGATTCCGCCCCATTGCCGCGGCGGCATTCGTGGGCGAACACTCGTACAGCAGCCCCGCCGCTCCGATTGCCGCCGGACGCCCCGATGCCGACGACATGGCCGTCGCAACCGCATTCGGCGCAAACATCCGGGCCAAACTGCGCGCAGAACAGCCTGCAACCGTCGACGCTGCCCGGCTGAAAACACCCCGAACGTCCCTGCTCTCCCTGCTGCGATTTATCCGCTTCGTGCTGGCCTATCGGCGCCGGCAGCGCAAAAATCCGGTTGTACGCATCCCCGTCGTCGACGCCGCACGTTGCACCCGGTGCGGCCGCTGCGCAGCGCTCTGCCCGACGCAAGCCATCGCACGCGGCGACGAGCTGCACACCGACCCGCAGCGCTGCATCCGCTGCTGCGCCTGCGTCAAAGGCTGCCCAACCGGAGCACGGAGCTACGAAACGCCCTTCGCCGACGCCCTGGCCCGCAATTTCTCCCGGCGCAAACCGCCCGTCACCTTGCTATGAAAACAACCTCGATAGAACGCCTTGCCCGTCCCACAGCCACGGAACTCGATGCGCTGACCGCTTGACCCCTCCGGCAAGCCCTACCCCATCCTTCACCTGGCGCTCGCCGACGAGTAAACGAAAAAGCCGCCTACTTTCGTAAGCGGCTTTCGGCTGTGGTACCACCGGGAATCGAACCAGGGACACAAGGATTTTCAGTCCTTTGCTCTACCAACTGAGCTATGGCACCATCCGGATAAGAACGGATAACCGTATTATCGTGGCACAAAGGTAGGAATAAATTTTGAATTTGCAAATCCGAAAACAAAATTTATGCAAAATAAACCACTATTCGTCCGAAAAACCTGTCGCAAAAACAACCTGCACCCAACAAAAAAGAGAGCTTCCTTATCGGGAAGCCCTCTTGAACACATAACCGGAAAGCTATTTACCGTCTGCCATGACGAACGTTTCGCGAGCCGGATCACCGAAAGTACCGGCACTCACAAAGTACATCAGATGGAAGACGAATGTCTGTCCGCCGTCCCAATAACTGGGATATGTGCTGGCGGGGTACTTGTTCGGGTTGAAAGTTTGACCGTCGCAAACATAGACCTTGCCGTAGTCCGAGTGATCGGAGCCGATATACTGGTCGGAAACGATGACTGACGCATACTCCTTGCCATCCACAGTGACCGTCTTCGATGGATCGACTGAGAAGATGAAATTGACACCGCCGCCCCAATTGGTCAATCGGAATGTATTAGTACCTGCGGCACGCTCAAGTTTCGGCTCATTATCCTCACCTTCCCACCAGAAATTGTAGGCATACACACCACCCTGCAGAACGGGACTGCCATTGGCACCGAGCACATAATCGGCTTCGGTCAATTCGCTGGAAAGCAATTTTGAAAAATCCTTGAGTATATAACAAGGCTGCCAATTGAGCACGAGTGAAGCGCTGAAGACAAAAGAGACGTTCTTGGTACCGATCTGACTGGAACTTTGCGTTTCGGGATCAACTTCCGGATTGACCGCCGTAATTTTCACGGAATAATTGGAACCCGGAACAAACTCCTCAGTAAGCACTTCGAGCACAACCGGGGTTTTGTACTCCCCAGCTTTGAAAGTAACGGTTTCGGGGACACCGATCAGATCGACGTTGCCGGAAACCGAAAGAGCCACGGTAAACTCTCCGGCAGCATTCTGACGCAACAAATCGAGCACTACGGTCTGCACACCCTCTGCTGCGGGATCGAACGAAACCGAAGTTTCAGCGCTGGCAAAATAAGCCAGTTCGGAGTTTTCGCCCGAAGGATCGAACTTGGCGACCTCCTGGTCCTTGTTGCAACTCCCTCCCCCGATGACCGAAAGCAGAAGAGCGGCAGCAAAGCACTTTTTAACGACGTTTTTCATATCGTGTGAGTTTAATATCATTTGACCTTGAATTTATTCTGCGGTATCGCCGAGCGGATTCTGCACGATATTGGGATTACCGTCCAATTCCTTCTGCGGAAGGAGGAGAATCCATGCGAAAGTACCGGGCGTCTGCGTATCGCGGGACGGAATCAACGATGCGGGATCGAAATCGGGGTTGTCGGCCTCATCGACCTTCGTGCGCTTGAAACCCTGTCCCAGACGCTTGATGTCGAACAGACGGCCATACTCGCCCCACAACTCGATGCGCCGCTGAATGAGAATCTCCTCGAGCAACGAACCCGTAGTACCGGCGCCGTCGCTGCCTGCGGACAAAGTACCGAGCTCCTTGCCCGACTTCGACGAACCCGTGTAAGCGCTGTCGCGGTTGGCCATCAGGCGATTCAGATAAACTCGGGCCTGCGCATCGTTGCCCTGCTGGCAATAAGCCTCGGCTGCCGTCAGCAACATTTCCTCAGCACGCATATAAATATAATCACCCAACCAAGAATCGCCCTTGAACTTGAACTTCACCTGGCAATAACGAATAGCCTCACCCGAAGCCGCATATTTGGCATTGTCGAAATTCCCCAACCACCATGCACGGCGCGCATCGGTCGCACTCATGCGGTTCCAAAGCCATGCAGTGCAGCAACGACGGGCTTTTTGGGCGTAACCGTCATGGCCTGCGTCCATCTGCGAGTGGAACGAGAGATACATACCGTAGTTGTCGGTCGTCTTGACTTCGCCCCACATTACGCTGGGCAAAGCCGTCACATCATTCATGCCACTGGCAAGCTGAGCCGCAGTGAGTGTCTCCTTACCGGCATAGCCTTTCAACGCTTCGTCGGCAGCCTTGACAGCATCCTCCCACCGGTGCATCGTCAAAGCAACACGAGCCTTGATACCGTTGGCCACATAGTAGTCGATTTCGGTCTTGTCGCTGCGGACAATACCGGCATTTTGAGCCGCTTCCAGCAAACCGATACCGACAGTCAAATCGGGATAAATAGCTTCTTCGTAAACATACTTGTTGGTCGAACGCGCAGCGCCCTTGGTCTCGGAAGTCGTAGGATCCAGATAAACCGGAACGCACAAATCATCGGGATAATAGAAATAAGCACGGGCATAGACCTGGGCGAGCATATGGTAGCAGAAAGCACGCAAAACATAGGCTTGTCCCAAAATATACTTGCCTTGATCCGACTCCGAAAGCAACTCGCCTGAACCGATCAGGTTATTGCACGAATTGATAGTGGTATAATAACAATTCCATGTCGTAGCACACTGCAAACGAGGATCGTCGAACCAACTTTTGATGCTGTACGAATAGGTCTGCCACATCCAGCCCGAACCCGAACCCGAAAGCACGTAGTCTTCACCCAGCGCATCGCCGGTCAGATAAGTCTCGGTCAAGCCGAAACCGATACCCGAACTATAGTCGCCCTGCCAACCGCCACGGCCCAGATTGGCCAGCGTACCAGTCAATGCCGACTTGGCATTGTCGACGCTACCGTAGACCACGTCTCCCGGCACCTTGTTCCCGGGGAACGTCTCCAACGAATCCTTCGAGCAGGAGAACACGAGGGAGGCTGCGATACTCAACAAAAATATTCTTTTCATAATCTTGATCTCCGGTTAAAATTAAAATTTGATGTCCAAACCAGCCACGAAACTGCGCGACGGCGTATAAACGAAACTCGTCGAACCAGTCAGCGAATAGGTAGGATTCATACCTTTCATGTGGGTAAAAAGAGCCAGATTATCCAGCGAGCAGTACACACGCACGCTCTTCATACCAATGAAACTGGACGCCTTGCGAGGAATCGTATAACCTACCGTGATATTCTTGATGGCAAAATACGAAGCGTCGACAAGGAAGCGGTCCGAAGAAATACTGCTCGTACCCACCTCTACGCGCGGAACATCGGTAATATCGCCCGGCTGCTTCCATGCACGCAACTGATGTTTATGGAACGTCTGACCATAATAGAACGGATTCATCGTCGAACTGTAAATGCTTTCGTTGACCTTACCGCCGATCGAATAGGTGGTCAGAATCGAAACGTCGAGACCTTTCCAACGGAAGTTGGTACCGATGCTTCCGAACAAGTCGGGAATACGACTGCCGCAGTAATAACGGCTGCCCGAAGCCTTCGCGGTATTTGAAGTAATGTATTCGTTGACGATGTTGCCGTTCTCGTCCTTATCATAAGCCCAATAGAGCGCAACGCCCGTAGCCGGGTCGACACCTGCGAACTTAGGCAGATAATAAGTATAGATGGGCAGACCCTCGCGGATGATGCGCGAACCATCGACGATTTCGGGCGTCTCGGGTGTCAGCTTGAGCACCTTGTTGTTCTGCGTAGCGGCCATGACGGTCACATCCCAACGCATGTCGGGTTTGTCGATCAGCACGCCGTTCAACGAAATTTCCCAACCCGTGTTGCGCATCTCGCCGATGTTGTCCAGATAAGACTCGAAACCGCTCGAGAAAGCCATCGGACGCTCCAGAATCATGTCCGTCGTCTTCCGATTGTAATATTCGACCTCCAGATTCAGGCGGCTGCCGAACAAAGAAGCCTCGACACCCACGTTAAGATTGGCGTTCTTCTCCCACGTAAGGCTGGGATTCGCCAGCTGGGCCAGAGAGAAACCATAGCTGGAACCCGTCGAATTGACATCGTAGTAACCCTGCCAACCGTAGTAGTTGTCGTAACCGGAAGCGTCAAGAATGCCTTCGTTACCCTGCACACCGTACGAAGCCTTGAGAGTCAGGTTGTCGATCCACGACACGTTCTTCAGGAACTTCTCCTGCGAAATACGCCACGAAGCGCCGACCGACCAGAAATGGCCCCAACGGGTATCGGGCGCAAAACGCGACGAACCGTCGGTACGCCAGCTGGCGTCGATATAATACTTGTTGTCGTAACCGTAGTTCAGACGTGCGAAGTAGGATTCGATCCGATGGTCCTTGGTAGTGGATTCTGCCGAGTTGATCGTTGCGCCGACCACTTCGTAGAGACCTTCCACCAAACCCGAACGGCTGGCCTCAAGGTAATTCTCCTCGTAGCTATAAAACTCGTGACCCAACAGAGCATTGATTTCATGTTTGTCGGCGAACGTCCGGTTGTAAGTCAACAGCTGGTTGAACGTATAGGTCATGTAACGGTAATTGTACTTGTAAATCAGACCGCCGTTCGATGCCTGGTTGCCATGCAGACGGTTGAAATACTGCATGTTGTTGGACATCTGATAATCCACGCCGAAATTGGTCGTGAATTTCAAGCCCTGCAAGGCACCGGCTTTCTCGCTGTCGCTGCCGAACGTAAGGTAAGTACGGGCCGAAAGGCTCTCCGTAGTATTCGACGTCGGGTCATCATAGAATCCGGCAATCACATTGGTATTGGTATCCTGCGGACGCGCTTCACCATAATCGTACTGCTTCTTACCGTTCTCATCGAGAACATTCTTGCCCTCGGCATCCTTCATATAAACAGGATAGATCGGAGCCATCAGCTGAGCCGAGTAGAACACGTTGGACTGGGACGAATCCGTATAGCGGTTGGTGTTGGACTTCGAGTGAGCGAAGTTGGCGTTCATACCGCCCGAAAACCAATGCTTGGGCGTCGTATCGTAGCTAACGCGCCCCGTATAGCGCTGAAAATTCGTGGATTTGAGAATACCGTCTTCGTCAAGGAAACTAATCGACATGCTTCCGCGGTGAATGTTGTTACCGCCCGAAATCGAAGCCTGATATTCCTGACGGAGCGCCGCATTGTCGGTCACTGCGTCGATCCAGCTTTCATCCCATGCCGAAACAGCATCGGCACGAACCTTGCCTGTAGCAGGATCGACCAAATCGGCCCAACTATAATTCTTGAACGGATTATAACCGGCACCCAGCGTACCGCTCAGACGCGCCGAAGCATACTGACGCGCAGCCGCATCGGTATAACCGGCCGTAAAATAAGCCGAGTTGTAAAGCGACTGCCAGTTCAGTTCGACATACTCGCGCTGATTGACGAGGTCATAATTGGGAATCGCCCGCGACGATACGCCGAGCGTAGCCTTGAAATTAACGTCCACATCGCCCTGACGGCCGCGCTTGGTCGTAATGACGATCACACCGTTGGCACCACGGGCACCATAGAGCGCTCCGGCCGATGCGTCTTTGAGCACGGTAATCGCCTCGATGTCATCCGGATTGATCGCGTTGATCGACCCGGAATAGGCCACTCCGTCGACTACGTAAAGCGGCTGCGAACTGGCATTGATCGAGCCGAAACCACGAATAGAAACGGTTGCATTCGATCCCGGCTGACCTGTACCCGAGGTAGTCTGCACACCGGCAACTTGTCCTTCAAGAGCTTTCGAGACATTGGAAACAACACGTTTTTCGAGATTCTCAGACTTGATTACTGCGGCCGAACCAGTAAACGATTCTTTCTTAGCCGTACCGTATGCCACGACGATGACGTCGTCGATGGCCTGCGTATCTTCTGCAAGGACCACGTCGATGGAGGTTTTGCCAGCGACGGGTATCTGCTGCGACTGGTAGCCGATGAACGAAACGGTCAGCGTAGCGTCGGCAGGAGCCGTCAAGGTGAACTTACCGTTGGAGCCGGTGGTGGTGCCTGCCGACGTACCGTCGACCACGACGGTCGCTCCGACGATCGGCTGACCCTCGGGATTGGCAACCGTACCGGATATTTGCCGGTTCTGAGCCCCGACGAACAACGCTCCGGCTCCCAGAATCGCAATTAACGATAGTACAAGTTTTCTTACCATAAACGTTAATTTTAATTGGTTTTTAAAATAAAAA
>NZ_CALPDD010000007.1 GCF_943193205.1 Alistipes muris | reverse complement strand
GTTGCTGGGATGTGACGCAACTCAACCTCCGGGGCTCCGTTTCTCCGCACCCGAAACCCGGCGGTCGTGGGGCAAGTTTTACGCGGGAACTTTGCGCAGACTATAACTATATATTCAATAAAACTATCTTTACGAGATTAGTGTAATAATTCAACAACCAATTTCCGGCAGTCATCGAAGATTCATTAAAAAACCAGGGCGGGGTGCGACGGTCCCGGCCGCCCTTAAATTTGTTCCACAATATGCTGCAGCCGCAATTAGCTTGTGTTGAACACTCACACCCACGAAAACAAAAAGGGGCGCGGTGTCAGCTACCCCTCGTTGGTCTTGGGAACCTTTGCGCGGAAGCTGTCCTGCGCCCCTGTCGTGTCCCGCCATAGAATAAGCGGAACATAACAAGGACTGACAACCATTATACCGCACTAACAACCTCTTTCGAGGGTCCCAAGTTCACGAGGGTATAAAGAGTTGTTTACCCTTTATGTCGTTATGTCCGTCGGCTAAGCCGAACTATTTATCCGCAAAGGTAGCATAATTTGTGCAGTCACTAAGTTTAATTCGCTACAAATATAAGCAAAATAATTATTCCCCCTGCTAATAGGCCGTGATAATTGAATAAAAATACTGATTTTTTTGTATTTATGGAAAGGAAGTCCCGTTACAAAGACCCTGAATTGGCAAAAAAATTAGTCGAACGGATAAAAGAGTTACGCAAAAATCATAAGATTGCCCAAGAAACGGCGATAGACCAATCCCACTCGGATATATACAGATATGAAGCGGGGCGTAAAATTCCTAATATCATGTCTATCCGAAAAATCTGCGAACTCTATAACATCACGCTACGGGAATTTTTCGATACGGACTCCTTTGACTATCCGCTGAAGAAATAATATTTTGAAGAAAGGACAGTCCAAAAGACGGGATAGTAGGCTTACGGAACTGATTGCCGAACGCTTGAAAGAGTTGCGTTCAGCGAGAAAGTATTCGCAAGAATATGTGGTTGAGCATACTAAATAGTATTCATAAATAGGAAACCGCAAGGCTACGGTTTCACATAAAAACGGTTTACATATTTGCAAATATGTATGAAAATGCAAAAGGGCCGTTACTATATCGACCAAGAACTTGTCGGAAAAATTGCGCAAAGAATCAAGGAGCTGCGCAATGAACACGGTCATACCCAAGAATATCTTATCGAACAGGTGCATTTGAGTATCAACAGCTACGAAGTCGGACACAAAGTCCCTACACTGATGTCGATTCTCAAAATATGCGAATTTTATGGAATTTCGCTCAGCGATTTTTTTGCTCCGATAAATTATCCTCCGAAAAAATAACCGACACACCCAAGGCAGAAAGACAAATCTTTCTGCCTTATTTATTGTGACCGTATCGGCGCGGCTTCGTACACCTCGACACGACGGCTACTGCCGCTCGGCGTCCAACTGCGCGCGCGACTTGGAACGGGTGACGCACCAAACCCCGGCGAAGACGCACAACGCGGCGGCAGCCTTGGAAAGACCGAACGAATCCAACCCTACGGCGATGGTGAACGCCACGGCGACGACGGGCTGCACGTAATTGTAGATGGAAACCACCGTAGGTCTCAGATAACGCTGCCCGATGGGGACCATGAAATAGGAAAGGAATGTCGAGCAGACGACCACGTAACCGATACCGCCCCAGGTCCGCGGCGAAAGAGCGGCATAGTCGACCTCGGACAAAGGCCGGAAATAGACGGCGACCGACACCGCAGCGGCGAAAAGGAACATCCATTTCATGGTGGTGACGGGCGAATAACGGACGATGGTATTGCGGAACGCCGTGAGGTAAACGGCGTAGCTGACGGCGCTGACGATGCAAAGGAAATCGCCGACGATGCTGGACGTCTGCCCCGCGCCGTGCTGGCTGACATAGACCAGCAACAGAGCCCCGAAACAACCCAGCGCGACCCCGCCCGACTTGAGCCACGTGATGGGCTCGCGGAGGAAGAACATGGCCAAAATCATGGTGAGGACGGGAACGATGGTGGCGATGATGGACGAATCAATGGGCGAAGTGAGCGACAAGCCCCACAAAAAGAGCATTTGGTTGAGCTGGATGCCGAAAACCGAAGCGAACAGCAACATCAGCACGTCGCGCGGCGCGACCCGCTCGCGGGGCAGGAACGCCGAAACGGCCCAAAAGAGCAGGCAGGCCCCGACCATGCGGAAGACGCTGAGCGCAAACGGATTGACCCCGCCGGGATTCTGCCCCGAGACGAGCACGCCCTTGCAAATGGGAGCGTTGAGCC
The DNA here is from genome assembly GCF_943193205.1 of Alistipes muris. GTDB lineage: Bacteria > Bacteroidota > Bacteroidia > Bacteroidales > Rikenellaceae > Alistipes > Alistipes muris. The sequence continues at coordinate 123,303 of NZ_CALPDD010000007.1, read as the reverse complement.
CCCAGACGATATTGGCGACCCACAGGGCCGCATGGCCTTTGAACTTACTGATGTCCATGAACCGACGCAAAGAAAGGCCCTATTCCGACAACAGACTTTCGCGCCACGCTGCGGGCACGGGCTCGCCGGACTGCCGGGCGAAACTGAAGACGACCATGACGGAACGGCTTTCGGAAAGGGTCTGCCCGCCGACGACAAGCCGCTGGAAAAGGGTGATGCTTTTGTTGCCGACTTTCTCGCAGGTGGTCAGCACGCGCACGTCGTCGTACAACCGGACCTGCCCGATGTAGGAAGTGGAAGTCGAAACGGTGACGATGCGCAAATCGCCCAACAAGACCTCGGCGCCGAGCACCTTGCGATAGAAATCGACCTTGCCGACGTCGAAATAAGCCTGCTGCGCGACGTTGTTGACGTGCATGAACGGGTCGATGTCCGAAAAACGCTGCTGGACGGGAGTTTCGAGAACGCGTGCCATCAGTCGCGGATAATTCGGACCTCGCCGCCCTCGCCGAACGCGATGATCGACGAAGCCTTGCGGGTGGGTTTGCCCTCGAAACGGGGATTGACGACGAAATCGACCCCCTCGACCAACTCGCGGGCGACCTCCTGCAAACCGGCGGGAGCCTCATGGCCGGAGATGTTGGCGGAAGTCGAGACGACCGGACGCCCGAAAGCCCGGAGCAGCTGCCGGCAGAATTCGTGGTCGGGAACCCGCACGCCGAGCGTACCCTCGTCGGGAACGAGGTTCGGCGCGACGCCGACGGCGCCCGGCAAAATCAGCGTGAGGGGCTTGGTGGCCAACTCCATGACCTCGAAAGCGATGCCGGGAGCCCGGTCGACATAGCGCACGACCATGTCGGCCGAAGCGCAGAGCACCAACATGGACTTCTTGTTGTCGGACTGCTTGAGACGGTAAATCTTGGCCACGGCTTCGGCGTTGGTAGCATCGCACCCCAACCCCCAGACCGTGTCGGTGGGATAGAGAATGACACCCCCCGCGCGCAGGACCCGGACCGCCTCGGCGACCTCCTGCTGCATGGCGTTGGACTGCTGCATGGCGAAACTATTTGAAAGGCAGGATTTCGATCCAGTAATCGTCGGGGTCGGCGATGAAGTAGAGCCCCATGTCGTGGTTCTCGAAGCAGATGCAGCCCATTTCGCGGTGGAAAGCCCGCACAGCCTCGTAATCGCCCGCGACGCGCAGACACAGGTGGCTCTCGTTTTCACCGAGCTCGTAAGGCCCCGAATGGTCGCGCAGCCACGTAAGCTCAAGCCGGAACCCGGTTTCGCCGTCGCCGAGGTAGACCAGCGTGAAACTGCCGTCGGCAGCCTGCTTGCGGCCTACCTCCCTCAACCCCAACGCCTTGCCGTAGAAAGCCAGGCTGCGGTCGAGGTCCGTGACGTTAATGTTAAAATGGTCGAAACGACTTCTGATTTCCATCCTGCAACGGCTATTTCATCATCACCTCGGCCGACCCGATGGCCCGCCCCTCGCAATAGAGCTGGATGCGATAAGTACCAGGCGTGAAACCGGAGCTGTTGAAGTAGATACCCACCTCGAGGTCCTGGTTCTGGTAATCGACCGAACGCATGGCCGAATAAGGCATCCGCTCGCCCTCGAACTCGAACGCAGGCGTGGCGTCGGTGGTGAGCAGATAACCGTCGGGCGACGTGATACGCACGTAGACGGTCTTCTCGCCGGGGCTGGCCAAGTCGTTGGCGGACAAGACGAAATCGACGCGCAGACGCGACGCGTTCTTGATACGCGAAACGGGCTTGCTACGGTCGTTGAGCGCCGTGAGCCGGATGTCGCGGGCCCGGATGACCGACCCGGCGCGCACCTTGTTGTTGAGCTCGGCGGCCTTCTCCTCGGCCATGTCGGCGCGGAGGTTGGCGGACGAAATCTCCTTGCGGAACGAAACATTCTCCTCGATAAGCTGCTTGTTGAGCGTATTGAGCGAATCTATCTGCTTGATATAACCGCGCATGATGGTCCGCAGGGTCCCGACCTCCTTCTCGTACTGCTTGATTTTGGCCAGGCTCCACGAACGCTCCTTCTTGAGCCGCCCCATCAGCGAATCGGCGCGCTCGCGCTCGAAACTGAGACTGGCGGAAATGGTGTCGTTCGTAATCCGGAGGTTGTCGAAATCGGTCATCAGACGCCCGAGGTCGTTCTGAATCGAATCGCGCTCGACCTGCAGCAGCTGGTTGTCGAGCATCTGCTGACGGTGGATGCTGAAGTAGAGTGCGGACAAAGCCACCAGGATGACCGACAGGATGATGATGACGATGCGGTAACCGCGGATCGACTTGTCGGCATCGGGCTGCGAAACCCCGTAATCGTCCTCCTCGAACTCGGAAGGATCGTATCCCATGTTGTTCTCTTTCATACTGCAATACTGCTTTGAGGGTCAGGTTTTGCGGGCCGCGGAAGCATGTGCGGGCGCATTCCTGCACTTCTCGGTTCTATACCGTTTTCGTGCCGTCTTCTTGCCGCCGCCACACCGTTTCCTGCGCTGCCTTTAACACCGCCGCGCGTCACCGGACCGGAACTTGACAACGGCAAAATTAAACAAAAAACCGGATAAACCGCACGCCTTGAGCGGAGAATTGCATTTTTTGTGCTATCTTTTCAAAAGAGAGGCCGCGGCCCCGGGAATGTCAAATAAATTTGGTATTCCGCTCGCCTTGCGTTATCTTTGCATGCGGGCAGGCCGCGTTCCGGCAGTCCGTATGCGGATATGGTGTAATTGGTAGCCACGTCAGACTTAGGATCTGATGCCTTACGGCGTGGGGGTTCGAGTCCCTTTATCCGCACAATTATTAATTATGTGAACGGCCGGGAAGACACCCGGTCGTTTTTTAGTTTGGGGCTACTATGGAAAGAAACGTCCTAACTATCCGGGAAGAAAATTGACCGTATAAAACAGCGAAGCACAAGGGTTTGGGGGTCCTTGTGCTCCGGTCCTTTGTTCATTCTGTCGTAGATGGCTTTGTCGCAGAGATAGAGATTAAGAATGAACATCGGAGGTTGTTGTTGGTGTAATTGTTAAAAATGGGTGCGGAGCAAAAAAAACGTTGCTGGGATGTGACGCAACTCAACCTCCGGGGCTCCGTTTCTCCGCACCCGAAACCCGGCGGTCGTGGGGCAAGTTATATATTATCAGTTATTCGGCAGGCAGTCTTAAAAAACCAGGGCGGGGTGCGACGGTCCCGGCCGCCCTTAAATTTATTCCACAATATGTTGCAGCCGCAATTAGCTTGTGTTGAACACTCAACGCCCACGAAAACAAAAAAGGGCGCGGTGTCAGCCCCTTACAGCAGGTCATAGGAAACCCGAATCGGAAAGCTGTCCTGCGCCCCTGTCGTGTCCCGCCATAGAATAAGCGGGACATAACAAGGACTGACAACTTTTATACCCGATCCAAACCCTCCCAAGAGAGGTTCCTATGTTTGCTGCAAGGTATAAAGAGTTGTTTACCCTTTATGTCGTTATGTCCGTCGGCTAAGCCGAACTATTCTCTCGCAAATTTAGCATAAAATCCATGTTCGTTATATGATTTCGGTGCAAATATAGGAAAAAATATTCTATTCCTACGAATTCATAGGGATAAAAATGGCGGTTTCGGAGTGTTCTTTGTAAAAAATATTGAGTGAAGCATACAAACGATAAGTTATTGCACTCAATCGCGGCCCGGTTGAAACAGCTCCGAACCGATCGTGGTTATACCCAAGAAGTGGTTACCGATCAAACCGGAGTGAATGTCGGGCTGTATGAAATCGGAACTACAAATATTACGGTTATACTTTTGACTGTATTATGCAATTTTTACGAAGTGACATTGGAAGAATTTTTCCATAATATGGAATACGAAAAATAATATATATCTTTACTTCCAGTTCAGAATGACATATCGGCAATTTTCCGTTTCGTTATTTTGAACCGCAGGCAAAAGTTCTTGCTTTGACTGCAAAAATTATTTCCAAAAAGTAACACACGACGCAACTTCCGAGGCGGAAAGAAACTGATTTCTTTCCGCCTTTTTGTTTTATTGCCGGACTTTTCGTTATATTTGAATTTGTGAAAACATATTCCGTCCCGGCACAATGAACCCCCAACTTACCGCCATCCAAAACAAAATCTATGAAATCCGCGGCCAGCGCGTCATGCTCGATTTTGACCTTGCAGCACTTTATCAAGTCGAAACCCGCACGCTCAAGCAAGCGGTACGGCGCAACATCGAACATTTTCCCGAAGATTTCATGCTCCGACTGACTTCTGATGAAGCTAATTATTTGATAGTCACTGGGAGATCACAAAATGTGATATCCCCGGACTACAATATCGGCTCTACGGAAATGTTCGCATTTACAGAGGAAGGTGTAGCCATGCTTTCGGGTATATTGCGCAGTAAAGTTGCCGTGGATATTAATATTGCAATCATGCGTGCATTCGTAGCGATGCGCAACTACATTATGACGACCACAACCATGACGGCTGAACTTGCGGAAATCCGGGCGAAGCTGGCGCTTCTGGAACGCAATGACGAAGACAATACCGAAGCCGTGAACGACCTTTCGGAAGACATGCGCAAGGAACTGGACAATATCTACGAAGCGATTGCGGCTTTGTCAGTCAAGGTACCCCAGGCTCGAAAACCCCGCCGGGCCATCGGGTACAAAACCGGAGAGGAGGAGTGAAAACAAAAAAGGTTGCAAACCACTGCTTGCAACCTCATCGGAATCCGATTCGCTGGCGGAGAGAGAGGGAAATGAACTTACAATTCAAATCCATTTATATCAGAATCTTACAAATACTCCCAAATCAAAATACACCGAATAGGCCACAGCCGATTTGCATCGTTTTACCCTGCGTTGCACTTGGTCAATACAAAGATACAAATTTTATCGCAAAAATAAAATTCGCTTTTATATCAAAAGCACATATGAATAATTAAGCTAATTTCAACTATTTTATTTCATTATACAACGCCAGCCCTTTTGCTGTCAGCAAATATTTCTGTCTCGGGTGATTCGGTTTATCGGGATATAACACCTTGAGGATGCCGGCCTCGAAAGCAGGATTTATATAATTCTCTAAAAATGTCGGACGATGCTTCAAACCGACCTTTGCCATTAGCTCTTTCAGCGATAATTGCTTGTTTGATAAGGCAAACAATAAAGTGAGAACTTGTTCGGTAGGTTGTTCGGTACTTGTACGGTCAATATACCGCGTCGGCTCTGCAACCAGCTTTTCGGGAGCATTGACAACCATATACCGATTCCGTAACTCGTTGTTCTCGCCCAATAACAGATTGCGGAAAAAGCGCTCCAAATACTCGGAGTTACGCATGATGCCTTTTTGTATGTTTTGGTAATTGGCGCGTACCAAAGCATTACGAAAATACCACGAGTGATTGGCGAACAAGTCGTTCGTTACATCGAAGCCCATTGAACGGAGGTAAAGAATCGTGAACACAGCTGCAGTCCGGGTATTTCCTTCTCCGAACGGATGGATTTGCCACAATCCCGATACGAATTGAGCGATATGGCTCACAAGCCCGTTTCTATCCACTTTGGAATAATCAAACAGACGCTCCTGCTCCAAATCGTATTCAATCGCCTTGCGAATATCGTGAGTGGAAACATACAACACAGTGTCTCCGCGTAGCACCCATTCTTTTTTGGTGATGTTATAATCACGAATCTGCCCTGCGAATTTGAATATACCGTCGAAGATCCGACGATGAATTGATATTAGCCCGACAAGCGTAAAGGCGAAGGTCTTCTCGGTAAGGAGCCGACGAATATTAGTCGAAGCCGTATCTGCTTCGTGCTTTTCGATATCTTCCGGCGTATGCGAATCTTTCGACTGATAGTAACTCCGAATAAGCTGTTCGGCTTCGTCAATCGTAATTTCGCCCTCGATATCTTTGCAGGCGGTCTCGATAAGGTAATCGGAAGGCTTCAAGCCATCGACCGCCTGCAAACCGATAGCGGTTTGCCAAGCATAGCCTTTCTCTCGCTTTTGCGGTTCACCTTGGCGTATATATTCGTCGAAACTAATCATGTCGCAGTCATTTAATTCCTAATTTATGATAGAGTTCTATCATCGATTCTCTGAGATACGTGTAGGATTGTGGTGCACAAATCTGATCTTTCAAATCGGTTAGCGGTTTCGGCGATAACAACTTGTGTACGGTTTTGATTTTAATCGCATAGGAATCTTGATAATTCGCAAAATAGTGCATAAAGAAATCTTCGGATATTCCCGCATGATTTTTTGTCCTTTTCCAAACTTCTTTCGGGGTTCCTTTGATGACCGAATCGATTTCGATAAAAGCGACAATCATTTTAATCGGAGCCGTTGCGTATACGACAATGTATCGTATATCCGTGGGAATACGCTTGCGATATTCGTATCGCTTCTCTCCTGATAGTATTTTTTCAATATGATTTGGATGAATGGATAATATTATTGTTTCAGTTTTCATGTACCAATGCTGAATATTGTTCGTTACTAATCTGTCGTATGCTTTGTATATATCCTTTTACACCCGCATCAACAAGGCTTTGATTGGATATTTGTTTATCGAGTGCTTTATACCGGAATAGGATTACTAAAGTCTGCTTCTCCAAAATATTTTGTATGTCCGAATATTTATATACCGTTCTTTTGGCGATTGCTGGGAATACTTCGTCGATGTTTTCTGAAAACAGAACATCTTCGACGATTCCCATACATTGTATGGATTTTCGGTCTTTGCTTCGGTAAAATAGGATAATATCCCCTTTACGAATCGTTTTGATTTTGGAATGGCACAAATACGCTTTTTTGATTGTGTTGCCTTGACAAGAATACAACGATTGATCTTTTTCGAACAAAGAGCCTTTCATGCTACTGAAGTCCGGAAATAGGTCTTCGTGAAATTGCGGTTGGATGGGAATAATGAATTTCTGAACGGATTCATTATCCTTGAAGTAAGGATAATATTTTATCAGAGATTCCAGACTGTCGCAATTATCATCCCTTAATTTCATCGGTTTGATATAAACATCGTCTTGTTTATATTTGCCAAGAAAGGAAAAACCGTAGTCGGTACACAAACCTACGAGTGTTTTCTGTTCTTCTCCAAACGTATGTAAGTAAACCCAATCCAAATCGTTCTTTACGCAGTAATCGAATGCGATATATAAAAGGCGTTCCCCCAACTTCTTCCCACGAGCTTTTGGATCAACCTTAAACGTGCAAAGTTTCAAAATGCGACCGGGAATAATGTCTCCGTTATCAGTCAGCGGTGTATCCTGCTCGTGTTTGTAGATGCAGATTGCTACGATGTTGCCGGTTCCGTCTTCGATGCACCAGCATTTCCGCTTGTCTTCTGCGCATTTCTGAAACCATTTGTCAAAACCGTCATACGACTGTCGTAAAGATTCGAAGAATGGCTGGTTTTTATCTATTTCATATAGAAAACGCTCTTTTACACCGGTGTAATCGAATACAAATGCTTCTGTCGTATATCGCTGGAGTAGAAGTAAACATTGTCCCAACCGATATACTTTATCCTGCAATCCAATTTTCGCGGCTTTTCGGTAAATGCCTTCGTCGTTTGTAACAAGAAGGTGCACTGCACCCCGATATAAAGCGAATAAAACGTTGTTATCTACTCTGTCGTTATCGTTAGATTGCGACAAACCGAGTTCATTGCATTCTTGATCGGAAAGAATCGGAGGATTCTCTATTTGTGAATATTGCTTTAACCGAGATAATACGATTTTCCGTCTTTCCGGATTCTTATCTCGGTTAATATCTTCAAGTTGCATCGGATGAATATACAGACAATGATGCTGCTCTGCGGAGAGTTTCCGCAGTTCGGCAAAGGAAGAATCGAGTATTTTACTCGTATCTTCCAATGGAATGATAATATTTGTGTCTAAAAGTATATTCATTTCGCTCTTTATCTAAAGAAGACAATAACAGTTCAGTAATATGCCGTCATCATTTATTTATTGTAATATTTACAAAGGTAACAAAAAACAGGAATTTAGCCTCGACGTCTCAAGTGAGAGTGCTTGATTTGTAAGCATCCTTGAAATCTCAATAAATAGAGCATGAACATCTGTCGGATTGAATCAATTTGTTATCATACGGATTATTAAAAGTCACGGAAAGTATGATCGACGAGGCAATAAACCGAGTCAACGACCGAATTGCCGACAAATACTCGCTGTAAATTGCTGATAAACAATCGGGCGTCATGGAAAACATTGAATTCTATGATGCCCGTTTTTTTGTCCTCCATCTTTGCACTATCAAAAATTGCAAAGTATGAACGAGAACAGAGACGAACAGATTAACCGGATTCTGAATATCGTGATGGAAATTCTGGAAGACGTGCGCACGCTCCGCACCCGGCAGAACGTCCTGATGGGCGACCCGATGCTGGAGTTCCCCGAAGTGTGCGAGATGCTCAAACAGAGCGAGCGGCAGGTGCGGCGGTTGCGCGAGAGCGGCGAGCTGGTCGGCTTCACCATCGGCCGCCGAAGAATGTATCTGCAATCCGAAGTGGACGACTTCATTCAGCGGTCGAGGAAGCAAAACAAACACAATAAATAATATCGCTATGGAAGAGAAGAAAAAAGAGGCTTATGTCCTGATCGGCGTCGAACGAATGGAGGAGCTGCTGAAAACTCAATTCATGATGAGCCAGAGTGTGCTGCTGTTCGAGTATCTTTGCAGTCAGAGCCGATACCCGCTGTTTCTGTCGGCCAAGTCGGCCTGCGAGGTGCTCGGCCTGAACCCCGAGACGTTGGAGCAATGCCGCCGCAAGCGGACGATCCGTGCCCGGGTCGTCGGGCGGCAGTTCCTCTACAATGCCTACGACTTGGTTGCGCTGTCGTGCAAACTCAACCAGCGCAAGATTCAGCGGGTGCTGCGCAATATCCCGAAGGTTACGGTCCATTAGTCAGTAGGCCATCCCGGAGATCAGCTTCGGGATGTTTTCATTATAGACATGGGTCCGCAGCGACGGTCGGCCCTCGGGGCAATGTAGCGACCGGCTCCGATACACCTTACAAAATCTTTTCCGCACAATCTCCACCCCTGCGGGTCGTATTGCACGGAAAAGATTTTGCCGGTGTCGCCGGTCGCACGTGCTCGCCCCGAAGCCGACCGTTCACTGTCGCAGTGCATGGTCGGGAGATTGTTTAATCAAAACATGTACGACCATGAAAACTCGAAAATTCGAGATTGCGGTGGCGGGCTATTCCGACTACCGCTTCAAGACGCTGGCCCGGGACGGAGTGGAGGCTGTCGTCAAGATCAAATGCTTTCTGCGAAAACCGAATGCGGAGTGTACGATTCTGCGTCCTTTGTCGAACGACCACCTGCGGGAAAACGAATCCTGCCGCGGGCAGGTAGCTGCGCGATGATGAAGTGGATCGACCAGACGCTCTTCGACGACCTCATTCTTACGAACAGCGACCAGGCGGAACGAACAATACGGGACATTCAGCCGCTAATGGAAGAGGTCTTGCCATTTATTGCTGACGCTACCTTACAGTTCCGTGTCTATCACGACGAGACAGACCTCACCAACTATTTGGACAGCGTGAGAATCTGTTTCGTAAGAAACATGATTCTTTTCAGCGTATCCAAACAAACTTACCCGAAAAACACATACCGGATATTGTGCTGCAATGACGATGATCTGCAATATACCGACAACTATTCCAGGATGAAAGCACACGAGGGCCTCGTCGAGCCTCAGCGGATCGGGAAACTCTCGAAACGCAAGGTCGAGGAGTGGGTCGAATATCAGACGCAGTACTATCGGAATCTGGAACGGATCAATGAGGAAAACGTACGGGCGATTCGCGCGCATATCGCCCGACTGGAGCAGATTCCGGATGTGCTTTGGGGCAAGGACCGGCAATCCGGAACCATCGAACGCTATGGCCTCAGTTACTCGTTCCAGGTCGAGCGCACGGGGGTTTCTGAAAACATCAGGTTGTTGCGCTTCGGTCATTCGCTCGATGCATTTCTGGAGATGGCGCGCCCCTATGAATCGGAGCTGCCCGGCAAATCCGAAGCGGCGAATTAGATTTTCCGAAAAAAGCGATTCATGAAACGATTCGAAGTGAAGGTCCGATATACTTTCGACGGACATTATGTTGTACGGGCGGCATCCGAAGCGGATGCTGCCCGTATGGTTTCTAATCAATGCGGGCTGACGCTCGGCGGGGATATCCATACGGCCCTTGACGTTATAGCATGCCCGGATTGGGAGTTTCCTATTCGGCCCGATATGCGGGTTTTATCCATAAAAGACAAAAGTGATGGCACGTTATGATTTTTATCAGGACCGAAAATATACGGTCTGGGAGCGGACGCTTTTTACGGTGGAGGCCCGAAGCCGGGAAGAAGCTATTGCAAAGGCCGGTTCGATCATTCAGAATGATGTTCATACCGTCGACGACGAAACGATCTGCGTCGGTAACGCTGAAATATTATACGATACGCTTGAGGATTTGTCGGTTGAAGACAATGGCGGCAATGCTACGAGAGAGATTTACATGGTCGCACCGCACCAAGATGCGCTGCTTGCCGACAATGCGGATGAAGCTGTGGCGGCCGCTTCGTAGGGCGTAAGGCGGCGCATCGAGCCGCCAGCCTATGGCAAGGCTCCGGCATCGGTTCCGTAAGCCTAAAATTATCAACGGATTCGCAGGCCCGGTTTTTGCTCCGCATAAGAAAAAAGCATCATGCCGTCCGATCCGAAAATACTGAAAATCTTCCGGCCCGAGACCGACTCTCCGGCCCGGATCCCTTTGGCCGAAAGCCCGGTCCATGCGGGTTTTCCTTCGCCGGCCGAAGATTTCCTCGAAGGGTCGCTCGACCTGAACAACCTGGTCATCAAGCACCCCGAAGCCACGTTCTTCGCCCGTGTCGAGGGCGATTCGATGATGGGCGAAGGGATCGTCGAGGGCGACATCCTCGTCGTAGACAAAGCCGCCGAACCTTATGACGGCTGTCTGGCCGTCGCCTTTATCGACGGGGAGTTCACGCTCAAGCGCGTACGCATCGAACCCGGGCGCATCCGGCTCGTTCCGGCCAATCCGAATTATCCCGCCATCGAGATCGGTCCCGACGAGGAGTTTTCGGTCTGGGGCGTCGTGCGCTGGGTCCTCAAACAGGTCTGAGAATGTACGGGCTGTGCGACTGCAACAACTTCTACGCCTCGTGCGAGCGGGTGTTCGACCCCTCGCTCGAAGGTCGTCCGGTCGTCGTGCTGTCGAACAACGACGGCTGTGTCATCGCCCGCTCGAATGAAGCCAAACGGCTCGGGATAAAGATGGGGCAGCCCTACTATCAATTAAGGGAGCTGATCGGGCGCGAGGCGGTAGCGGTCTTCTCGGCGAACTTCGCGCTCTACGGCGATATGTCGCGCCGGGTCATGTCACTGCTCCGAAAATCGGTGCTCGCCATCGAGGTCTACTCCATCGACGAGGCGTTTCTGGACCTGACAAGTGTCGATGAAAGCCGTCTCGACGAACTCGGGCACGGGCTGGCCCGCACGATACGCCGGCACACCGGCATCCCGGTCAGCATCGGTATCGCGCCGACCAAGACGCTGGCCAAGATCGCATCGAAGCTCTGCAAGCAGTATCCGAAGCTGAACGGCTGCTGCTACATGCACCGCCCCGAGGACATTGAGAAAGTGTTGAGGCGGTTTCCCATCGACGACGTATGGGGCGTCGGGCGCCGATGGGCACAGCTGCTCGAAAAGAACGGGGTGAAAACGGCGTGGGACTTCACGCAGCTGCCGCAGGCGTGGGTCCGGCAACGCATGCACGTGGTGGGCCTGCGCATGTGGAGCGAACTGCGGGGAGAGCCTTGCATCGGCTTCGAGGAGTTCCCCGCCGACAAGAAGCAGATCGCCACGACCCGCACATTCGACCGCGACATCGACGACTACGAAGAGCTGCACCACCGTATCGCCCAATACGTTGCTTCATGCGCCGAGAAGCTGCGCAGGCAGCGAAGCCTTTGCGGGGAGATCAACGTCTTCATTCTCACCAACCGCCACAAGGAGTATCTGCCGCAGCACTACGAAAACGGGCTGGAGAAATTATCTGTTCCGACCGACAGCACGCTGGAGCTGACATCGCATGCGGTGCGGCTGCTGCGCCGGATTTTCCGGCCGGGCTTTGCCTACAAACGAGCCGGAGTAATACTCTCGGACCTGCGGCCGAAAAGCGGCATCCAGGCCGATCTGTTCGATGACACGGACCGCACGAAGCACGACCGCCTGATGGAGGCGGTCGATGCGCTCAACGACAAGTTCGGGCGCCACAGGCTCGGGACAGCGGCCGAGGGCTTCGAGCCGTTCAAGATGAACCAGAACCACCTGTCGCAACGATATACGACGGACTGGCGGCAGATTATAAAAGTAAAGAGTTAGCCTATCAAGGTCTTCTGTTTTCTTTCAGGAATTCATCTGCATGTTGCTTGGCCTCTTGGTAAACTGAATATTCTCCGTTGAACATGCCTTGCTTTATAGGAGCCCAATTATGCTCATTGGCAGATGCTGCGGAAAGAAATGTATCGAAAGGATTATTCGGATAGGTATAGTTTCGTCGTATTGACCGCCTGTCGAATATCCCCGTCGGAACCCAATAATGGCCGCAGAACATTCCAACTATATGGCAATAATTGATCCCTAAAAAATACTCAAAAATATCGAATGTACATTCGTAGTCTCGCGAGTCGGTGAAAAGATGCGCAAAGGTCTGTTTTAATTGTTTCTCGATAAAAATGCTGAAAGGACTATAGCGTCGTTGACTTCCGTAAAGGATGGGATTGATTGTGTTATCATCAGTCCACAAATTGCAATTCACTTCCTTGATTAGAAATTCCTTCCCGTATTTTGTTGGCACTTTGATATGAAAAACCTTATCAAGCAATGAATACTTTTCATAGAGAATACAGGAAATTCCGACTACGTACATCAGGTATAGCGAAGCCAGCTTTTGTAGTTTTATCGCATCTTCCGAATAATTACATATTGTCGGTAATCCGGAGGATAAGCGGATAATGGCATTAACGATTGCTTCTTCATGTTCGGGTTTGGCCCACCGCACCGCCGTAATGCACATCGGCATCAGTTTTTCGATGGCATCGAAATGCAGTTCATTGAACTTGTCGAATGTCTTTTTATCGAAATGATTGTAGTTCAATTCTTTTGCGATCTTCTCGAATGCGGCCTGCGCCTCCTGTTCGAACAAATCTGTGTATTGAATCACTCCATTGGGATCAGCGATATATTTTTTGATTCGGGCAATAGCAATATCTTTAGTCAACGGATGGTCGGAATCGCATCTGTCAAGCGCATCGACCCGCTCGTATAATTCGGAGAAAAAACTATCCGCACCTTCGATAGGAACAGTATTCCCTTTGCGGTATTGGGCTATATCGCGAAGTCCTTCCGGGAGTTCTCCGACATAACTGAAATACGAAGCATACCGAAAATTGTCAGAGTTGCGCATAATATTGACCAATCCTCGGTCCCACTGGGCGGACCATCCGCATGTTATCAATCCGAAATCGTCGAAAATGCGGCGGAGATATTCCGACATTTCGGCAGAATAGTTATCCAACTCATCCTCTGTGTTTCGGAATCGGCAATCCAAATAGTCTCCGTTGATTTTTACAATCGTAAGATCGCTATGCACCAGCGGCGTCGCACCTTTAATATCATCCTCGAAATAGATGACTTGGGGTGTTATTCCCTCTTCTTGGAGTGCGGTTTCCAATAAACGATCGAAGTTCGTTGTCAGAACAACTCTTATATAACCCTTTTTTGCCAGTTTGGCAATGGCGTAGTGTGCTTTGGTCGGTTTAGACTGCTCTTTCCCATTCGGTTCAAAGTAGGGTTTCATGAGGCCAACACGCTCGGTTTGAGTTTTCACGAATTTCTCTAAAACCGATGAATAACCGACCGGACAGCCGTACTTTTCTCTAAACCACTCTTCCAGATTATCGCTATCGGATACATGATTCTGCGCGGCCAACTTTTTCAGCAAATCGGTTACGATGTCCCAACCGGACGGCAATCCGGAGGCTTTGGATATCCCGGCCCCCAAAAGCAGGGCATAGGCTCCTTTGTTCGAGTAGATCGAAAACGCAAGTGTTGTAAGTATCGAAGAGTTCATTTTATCTTATTTTTCAGTAAAAGTAATCATTCTTTTCTGATTTTCCATTGATTTATTATCCCCTCCTCGGTTGCCCTCGGGGAAGATAGGTGCGCGCCCGGGGTGTCGGGCACCCCTCGCCGGCTGCGGGCGAAAAAATCATCCTCGGCGCGTTGCGCGCTGCGGTATTTTTCCGCCGCTGCGCCGCCGTCGCGCACCTGTTTTTCTCCCCGAGGCAACCGACCCGTTCGGGAGTAAGCCCTCATAACATATTCGATAATTTCCTGCACGACGAATAATAGAATTTGTGCAGGAGTTGAAACGTGAGACACACGGTAAAAACTGTTATGTGTTATGCAAATCGCACAAGTGAAATCGGAACGGTCGAAGAAAGAGAAGGCGCGCAAGGTCGCCGCAGAGCAGCCGGTCGGGGCACCCCTTCCGAAGCCCGAGCAGCATTCGGCGGAGCCGGAGCACCGGGTCGAGCGACCGGCCGAAACGGTTCCGGCAGCTTCGGGTTCGGAGCACGCAGCGAGCACTGCCCCGCAGCCGTACCCTGTGCTACTCCTCGATATGGAGAAAATCGTCAATAGTTCGTTCAACCCGCGCAAGAGTTTCAGTGAAGAGTCGTTGCAGGAGCTTGCGGACAGCATCGCGCAGGTCGGCGTGCTCCAGCCCATCTGCGTGCGGCCTAAGGACGAGGAGTTCGAGATCGTCTACGGCGAGCGCCGTTACTGGGCTGCCGAGCGCGCGGGGCTGAAGATGATTCCGGTCGTGGTCCGCGAGCTGAGCGACGCGGAGGCCGAGGACGCCGCCATCACGGAAAACCTGCAACGCGAGGACGTCAAGCCGCTCGAAGAGGCTGCGGCCTACAGCCGGGCGTTGGATTCGGGCCGGCATACGGTCGAGTCGCTCGTCGGGAAGTTCGGCAAGTCGGAGGCCTACATCCGCTCGCGGCTGAAGCTCTGCGCGCTGATCGACCCGCTGGCCGAGCTGCTCGACCGGGAGGAGATTTCGGTGGGCGTCGCCATCGAGATCGCCAAGTACGACGACAAGATCCAGCAGGAGGTCTTCGACGAGCACTTCTCGGAGAGCTGCCGCTCTTCGTGGAAGAACGCCCGCATCAAGGAGGTCGCGCGGCGGCTCTACCAGCGTTACATGACACAGCTCGATACCTACCGCTTCGACAAGTCGGAGTGCCGGAGCTGCATGAGCAACACGGCCAATCAGGTGCTGTTCCGCGACTGCACGGACGGCTGCGCCGGGTGCCAGAACATGGAGTGTCTGATCCGCAAGAACGAGGCATTTCTCACGCAGAAGGCCATCGACCTCCAGCACAACGACCCGCGCACCGTCATCGCGGGCGACGACGATGCCCCGGCTTCGGTCATCGAAGCGCTGCTCGAAGAGGGCTATCATGTGGAGCCGCTGGAGTATTCGTACTATGAAATGACGTCGGGGCCGCAGCAGCCGACGCCGCCCGCGCCGGAGGCGTTCGACGAGATCAAGACGTACAACGACGCGATGGCCCGCTACCAGCAGGCGCTCGAAGTCTTCGAGGAGGAGAGCCGCGAGCTGGAGTTTGGGATTTCCGAAGGTCGCATCCTGAAATACGCCGTGATCGGCGCCCTCGACGTGGCGATTCTCTACGCCGAAGCCGCGGGGCAAAACGACGGGGAGCAGACGCTGAGGGGCGACCGCACGGTCCTCGTCACACGGGTTCCCGAATCGCCGCGCGAGGGGCTGCTGCGGAAGGACCACCGCAACCGGCAGCTCTGCTACGAGCGCATCACGGGCGATCTGAAAAAGATGCTTCGGGAGGTGAAGGTCTCCAACAAGCCGCTGGCCAAGTCGGAGACGCAGCTGTTCCACTACGCGGTGATGCGCCAACTCGGCGACCGGCAGGTGCTGCAATGCGGTTTCAAGACGGAATCGAAAGGGCTGGTGACACGCGAAGAGCGCTACGCCGCAGCCGGCCGACCGACAGAGAAGCAGCGGGCGGCCCTCATGCGGCAGTTCATCGTGAGGTTCCTGTGCCAGACGGCTCCCGACTACAACTGTACGGACGAGACGCTCGACACGCGGCTGCTGTGCGAGTTCGTGGAGATGAATTTCGCCGAGCAGACCCGGCCGATCATGGAGAAATACAAGGAGCTGTACGACAAGCGCAAGAGCCGGCTGGACGAGCAGATCGACGCCCTCGATGCGCTGGAGCGCGAGCGGGAGCTGCGCGCGTCGCTGGAGGCCGCGACCGATTCCGAGCCGGCCGAGATTCCCGAAGCCGCGCCCGACGAGGAGCCGGCCGTCTACGAGCCTGCGGTAGTACCGTTAGAGCCGGAGATCGACTTCGACTTTAGTCTGCGACCGGCGCACGCCGAGCTTCCGGCAGCCGCATAGGCGGCCAATCAGATGTTTAACCGACGGGGCAATCGACAAGGTTGCCCCGTCCCATTTCCACGACCATGAACAAGACCATTGAGACGATCGCTCCGCGACTGACGGAGCTGATGATTCGAAAGATAGAGACCCTGACCGAGGAGTGGCACCAGCCGTGGGTCGCCGACACGTCGGGGCTGCCGCGCAACCTGCGCGGGACCCCGTACCGTGCGGGCAACATCCTGCTGCTGGCGATGCTGACCGAGCTGGAGGCCTTCCGCGCTCCCGTATTCATGACCTTCAAGCAGGCGAAGGAGAACGGGCTGAGCATCCGCCCGGGCCAATCGGCCTTTCCGATCTACTTCTGGAAAATGTACATCCGCCACAAGGAGACGCGCAAGCAGATCGACATGGAGGTCTACCGGCAGCTCTCCACGACCGAGAAGCTGCAATACGACCTGCGGCCGATTCTGCGCTACTATACGGTCTTCAATATCGACCAGACCGACATGGCGGAGGCGGACCCCGCTCGCTATGCGGAACTCACGAAAACGGCAGAGCCGGAGGACCGCTCCGACGGCTTCGTCTGCGCAGGCATCGACGCCCTGCTGGAGGCGGAGGGATGGCTCTGCCCCATCGAACTGGAATACAGCAACAAAGCGTTCTACAGCCGCATGCTCGACAAGATCGTCTGCCCGCTCAGGCGGCAGTTTCCCTCGGGCGTGGATTTCTACGACACGCTGCTACACGAGGTCGCCCACAGCACGGGGCATCCTGCCCGACTGAACCGGCCTGCGCACCTGTTTATCGGGGATTCGGCCTATGCCCGCGAGGAGCTGGTGGCCGAGCTGACCTCGGCCCTGTGCGGCGCGATACTGGGCTTCTCGGTCGCACCGAGGGCCGAGAACGCCGCCTATCTGAAGCACTGGCTCACGCAGCTCAAAGAGGAGCCGACCTATCTGTTCGACATCCTCGTCGACGTGAACAAGGCCGCGCGGATGATTATCGACCGCATCGAGCCGGACACGCGCCGGGAACCCTACGCCGCGGCGGCATAGGCGTCCGAAAACTGTTTATCAACCGGTCCCGCGGCATCGCTGTCGCGGGACCTTATCATTTGCATTATGAGCCATCTGATTATCAAATTCATCGGCATCACCCAGGACGACCGGGTCATTATCGAACGGGCATCGAACAACCTCCGGCCGCTGGAGTTCCGCACACTGGAGATCGAACCGCTGACCGCCCTCTACCGTGAAAAGGGGCTGAAGGCATTGGAAGAGGAGCTTCTGTGGCTCTTCTTTCAGGGCATCTGGCAGCAGCACCACGACGGACGCTTCGCCCGGGCCATCGAACGCTACAGACAAGCGGAGCAGGTCGATTCGTATCCGGAGTACCTGCGCTGTTCGGGAGACGACGCGTATCGAAAGCAGCGAATGAAATACATAGCGGATAACTATCTGCAAAACATCAACATAGAATGAAAGCAAAAGTATTGCACTATGCAGCGGATCGCGACGATAAGATCGTCGCGACCTATAAGGAGGTAACCTTCATCGGCAAGCACGTCGGCTGGTATGTGGAGGACAAAGACGAGAAGCACGAAGGGCGGGACAACATCGCCATCGTCGAGCGTGTCGACGGGATTTGTTTCGTCGCGGAGTTTCTGTCGAGAAACGCGGCGTTCGACAAGGAGCACCTTGCGGCCGTCGAGGACGAGGCCCGCAACCTGCGGGCGGCCATGCAGAAGCGGATTGCGCAAAAGCAATGGATTCCCCTGACCTACGTCGCGGCATACGAGGCGCTGGGATGGGACGCGCGGCCGCTCAAGGAGCACCGCGATCAGATGCGCCGATTACGCGAGGCGGCAGACCGGGAGCGGAAGCTCGCGCAAGCCGAGCAGGCCGGGCGAGCGCGGCAGGAGCAGGTGCAGCGCGCGGAAGAGGCTTTTCGACGCGGCGGGTTCATCCCGGCGGAACACTTCGTCGGCCTGTGCCGCAAGCATGGGGTCGAAATCCACCCCCGGACGCTCGGGACCTTACGAACCCGAATCAAAGAGCTGTCCCGAACCCAAATCCTATGCAGGGGCGGCGGCCGTGGAACACGCATACCCTCGGTGGACGGTTGCAGCCGGCTGATCGACCATTTGACGGAGAAACTGAAATAGAGGCTATCTGCCGAATACCATCATTCCAAAACCCGAATTATCTCATTATGAAAATCATGTGTCAGGAACACTACGACGAGGTAGTGCGTTATGCAAAAGAACTTGGGGATGAATCCCTGCAAGCGTGTCTGGCCAAACTGAAATCATGGGAGCAAAACTCCCGCCGGCCCTGCGAAATCGAATTGTACAGGGACTTCGCCCCTTATTCGGTTCTGTTCAAACAGCGTTACCCAGACGGCACGCTGGGTATCGTCGGTGGGCTGGTCTACCACGGCATGCCCGACCGGTCGGGGTGCTACACCATGAACCGCGAGGACCGCTGGCAGACGCATACGTAACAGCGGTGCGGAGATTGCAAATTAGCGGCAGTTTCCATATTTTTGTATCGAAAAAATGATCCGACGATGACAAAGCAGGAAATTGTAAAAGAGGTGGCCAAGACTACCCGGCATTGAGGGCGTGACGGTCGCAGCCGTCGTGGAGGAGTTCATGGAGCAGGTGCGCACGTCGCTGGTCGCCGGCGAGAATGTCTACTTGCGTCGCCTCGGAACGTTCTTTCTGAAGCACCGTGCCGAGAAGACGGTCCATAATATCACTAAGAATACGACACTGATCGTCCCGGCGCACGACGTGCCCACGTTCAAACCTTCGCCCGAGTTTAGATCGGAACTTCAATAAATGGATAAGTCCCGCCTAAAAAGCGGGACTTATCCATTTATTCATATTTATAAAAAAGAGGCTTTTTCTCTTTTTGCTTTGAATACGCTTTCCAATGTCCTGATTCGGCTTGGCGAAATAAAACTATAGTTATAGCTAATAACAAGATAATAAATGATATTACGATAACGGCAGGATGGTCTTTAAGCCATAAAAACTTACAATCGCATATTTTACACAATGAGAATATAAATAGTACTATCCAAACAAATGTCATTGTGCCGCTTGTAATTTGATTAATTTTGGATACGGAAAACGGATAGCCTCCCAACCCCCAAATCTTAATTTGATTGGGATATTTTAATATCTTAAATATGGGTCCATAATGTTCATTTATAAGTATTCCAATATGGTCTTCCCAGTTTTCCTGCCAATATTT
The DNA here is from genome assembly GCF_943193205.1 of Alistipes muris. Classification (GTDB taxonomy): domain Bacteria; phylum Bacteroidota; class Bacteroidia; order Bacteroidales; family Rikenellaceae; genus Alistipes; species Alistipes muris. The sequence continues at coordinate 103,471 of NZ_CALPDD010000007.1, read as the reverse complement.
ACTTCCTCGATTTGCAAGATACCATCCTAACGAAAATATAGTTCCACACATTGCAAGAACAGCTAATATGGTAAATGTTGCAAGAGAGGCATCAGATTTAGTATATACCAAAGCAAATGCAGCAATTATTGCAGCACAAAATGCCCAATAATATGTCGTTCGTTTCCAATACAGCTCGATTTCAAAATTCCTTGTTGCAAGAGCAATCTCGCAAAGTTTATCATTAGGAAATGAATCCACTTTAGAACCACTGTTCCATTTGGAAAATTCTGTAAAATACGATTCTTTATTGAAAATGTCTTTCATCATTGTTTGAGTATGAAAAGTTTTTCAAAAATATGAAAAAACGACCTAATATACAAATTAGGTCGTCAGAACTATTACAACACTTTCGCCGTCAATAGTTCTTTTGCGCCGATCTCGACGGTCTGATGCCGTGCGCCATTCCTCTCGACGATTTCGAGCAGCAGGACCTTGTCGGCCGAAAGGGTCAGCTTCGGCAGGGCGAAGACCGCCCGCTGCTGCTGGCGCCCCCGGACGATTGCCGGATCGTTGCAGGCCCGGATGATGTCGAACGGCTGCCGCTGCTGCGCCGTGCGCTTGGCCAGCTTGCGGTCAGCGACGACGAATCGGCGACAGTCCACCTCGAACGAAATGTTCGTCTCGTTGCGAATCTGCGTGTGGACGTAGATCACGTCGCCGGAGATGTAGATGCCGCGCACCTCGACCTCGATGCCGTATTTTTTGGAGCGGATGCCTTTCAGGTCCTGCCGGTTCTGCCGGTAGATGTCCGACAGCATCCGTTTCACCGTCGCGGGCTTCTCGCGCCCGACTTCCTGCAACAGCACCCGTCCTTCGGCCGAAGCCTCGTTTGCGGCCGAGGGGTCGGATGCCGGGATTTCGAGCGTCGAGACGGCCGGATTCTCGGCATAGCACGCATCGAAGGTGTAGAAGCCTCCGTCTTCGGTGATGACGGTGAGGTTCGTTTCGGTGGCGAAGTCCCGCACTGCGGCCTTCACGCGCACGACGTTCTCGGCTCCGTCAGCCTTGCCGGCGAGGAGGTCCATCGAGCCGATGTCGATGTAGGTCACGGGTGCGGGGAAGAGCAGATGTACGGTCTTGGTGTAGCCGACCTCGATCCGAACGGGCCGAATCGGCTGCGGGGTGTCGCGCTCGATGGCGGCCGCGGCGCTCTGCACGATGACCAGCCCCGTCAGCAGGGCCGGATAAAAGAGGGTTCGTTTCATGGCTTATTGTTCTTTGGATAGTAACAACACTTGGTGGTTGGCTTTGAGCGTCACCTTGATCTCTTTGAGCTTCTCGGCAACGTAGCGGGACGAAGCCTGCAAGGCTCCGCGCGAGAGGTCGGAGACGATCTGCTGCCCGGCCGAGCGAGTGACGTTGATGCTCGTCCCGACGGTCTGGCCGATGGAGGCCAGCGCCTCCTTCATGGCCGCGCGCTCCTTCGAGTTGGGGACGTTCAGCCCCGGCTGGCCGTCCGTGTCGTAGGCGACAGCCTCCACGGCGAAGATATGCCCCGCATATTCGATGCTCGACACGACGACCCGCAGCCGGGCGTTGTCGATGGTCGCCTGCCCGTAGAGCGGCGTGTTGCGCGGTATGACGATGCCGTCGATGCGCACAGGCTCCGACAGCCGCAGCCGCACGGTGCCGCCCACGCGCACGACCTGCGTCTCGGCGATGCAGGCCCGGACGGTCGGTGCGGCGCGCGGCGCCTCGTCCCGGCCAGCCGTGATGAACCCGACGTTGCGCTCGGCCGAGAGGTCGAACGAGGGATCGAGCGTCGAGGCCCGCAGCCCGCCATCACGCACGGGACGCATGACCGACTTGCGGGTCTTGTCTTTTTTCGGCTCCGGCTCTGCCGCGTCGCCGCCCCCGAGGTACTTCTGTGCCAGCCGGTACTGCTGCTCGGCCAGCTCCAGCGCATCGGGCTGCCGCCGCTCGGCGTCGAGCTGCGCTTGCAGGGCTGCGACCTGCTCCTCGAGCGCGTCGACCTCGGCGTTGCGCTGCGGCGCGCGGTAGAAGTCCTGCACCTGCGCCTGCATGGCGCGGTTGGCCGCCTCGGCCCGCTGTGCGGGATTGTCGGCCGGAGGCTGCTCCGCGGCTTGCAGCCCGTCGTCGAGCAGCGAGAAGGTGTTGTCGCCGAGCGTCGAGAGACGCGCGCTGTGCGCCTCCTCCGTGCGGACCCGCTCCACGGCTTTCTGCTTGCTGCCCTCGATGGCCTGCGCCTTGCCGTCGGGCACGGTGACGTTGATGCCGCCCGCGCCCTCCGCCTGCTGCGCGGGCGTCGGACGGAATATCAGCCACAGGACGACCAGAAACAGGCTGCCCAGCACGGCCGAGAAGAGCAGGACTTTCTGCCGGCGCTGCCGCTCGAAGTCGGCGGCGGGGTTCTTCTTTTCTTCTTCCATTGCGATTCGTTTTTTAGCGGTCGAAGGTCGCGATGTCGCGGTTCTCGACGATGTTCAGCTCCTCGACCATGAAGCCTTGCGGGTTGTTGTCCGAGCGCACGGTGTTGACCAGGCGGCAGGTCGTGATGAGCGTCCGCTCGGTGACGTTGCTCTCGCGCAGGATGCGCTGCCGGGCGTAGGTCCTCACGTCGTAGGGGTACTTGCCGAAGTCGCACACGATGCTGTCGACCTTGACCATCTGCGAGATGTTGCCCGCAATCAGTCGGTTAAAGAACCCTTTCTCCTGTAAGACCTTGTAGTAGGACAAGGCGCTGCGGTCGGCCATCAGCAGCGCGCGGCCGATGTTGGATTCGATGGCCGCCTTGTCGGGCGAGAGGGTGAAGAAAAGCTCGTGAAAGCGCCGCACGTGCTCGCGCGCCTCCACGGGGCGGTTCTGCGCCAGGTCCTGCGAGAGGGCCACCATGAGCGAGCGCCCGTTGTCCAGCACATAGATCTTCTGCCGCTGCCGCTCGGCGAAGCGGTACGAGAGGACGACCGACACGACCGTCACCGCGGCGCAGATGCCGGCGAAGACGAAGCAGTAGAGCCGCAGCTGCCGGAACGAGGTTTCGATGTTTTTCAAACACTTGAATTCCATAAGAGGTCTATTTTTTAAGAATGAGTTTCACCGCTTTCGACAGACTGCTGCCTGCGGCGCCTGCCGCTTCTTTCGTTCCGGCCCACGCACGGCCGGCCACGGCTCCCGCGCCGCCGCTGAGGATGGAGGAGAACTGCGCCACGGTTCTGTTGTAGGCCGAGAAACCGTTGGCCTGCACGATCCATGTGGAAATGGAGGGGATGCAGAAAAAACCGCATATGCCGACCAGCATGAAGACCAGATAGATCGAGTTGCTCGCATCGAAGTAGTAGCTGTAATCCTGCGCCATCAGCTCGGCGTCGTGCCTGAGGGCGAGCGTCTGCAAGCGTGCGATGATGGCCGAGAAGAGGTCGGCGATAGGCAGCCACAGATAGATGGAGATATACTTCGAGATCCACTGCACCAGCGTATTCTGGAAGCCGTCGAAAACCGAGATGGCGAAGGCGATCGGTCCGAGGATCGACAGGACGATGAGATAGAAAGTGCGCAGCACGTCGAGAATCACCCCCGCGGCCGAGAAGAGCAGCTCCAGGAGCCATGCCACGGCTTTCAGCAGCATCCCCTTTACCGACCACGACGACCGCTCGCGGTTCATGTTGTCGAGCGTCGTCTGCGTCGCGTCGTCCATGCCCAGCTCGCCGAGCCGCCGCTCCATCTCCTCGTCCTCGGCGTAGTAGGAGTCGGCGGGAAAGCGGTCGCGGCTCTGCGCTTCGAGGTCTTGCCGCTGTCTCTGCCAGGCCTCCATGTCGAGCGTCTGTCCGACCATGAGCGAATGCGTGGCCTGCACCAGCGGCGAGAGGATGCCGTTGAGCGTGCCAAGCACCAGCGGCTGGAAGAACAAGATGCACAGCCCGATGGCGAAGGGCCGCAGCAGCGGAAAGAGGTCGATGGGTTCGGCCGCCGCCAGCGACTGCCAGACCCGGTAGGCGATGTAGAGCAGCGCCCCGATGCCGGCGATGGACGACGCTACGGAGGTCATCGGCTGGCACAGCACGAGCATCTCCTCGTAGAGCAGGCGGAGAATCCGATGTAGATTGTCCGCCACGGAAAGCATCTGTACCATTTACCAGTAGCGCTGTTCTTCAGTACCGTAGAGCGAGAGAATGCGGTCGACGTTGCCCCGCTCGCGCGAGCGCAGCAGGGAGATCGAAATCTGCTTGCGCGTGTAGTAACGCGCCAGGTCGCGGTGTCCGCGCAGCACGCCGTAAACCCGCTCCACCACGTCGATGCGGTCCTTGTCCGTGAGGCTCAGGTCCGTGGGGTTCACGATGTCCTGCAACTCGCGCAGGGCGCCCGCGGCGTCCTCGATGATCTTGGCGTATCCGACGGCGATGGCGCCGAGTTCCGCGGGCGAGAAGTTCTCGTCGGCGAGCATCCGGCGGTAGCCGTCCATGTAGATATCGGAAATCTCGCCTACGAGCAGGATGCACCGCTGGACCTTGCGGGCATTGCGAACGAGGTTGCTCACGGCTTTCAGCGCGTCGTAGTACTTCTTCGACTGCTCGTAGATTTTGACCGTCTCCTGAAAACTCTGCAACATCGTCTGCCCGTTCTTGGCGGCCTCGGCGATCTGCTGGGTGGAGTTGACGATACCTTGTGCGAGGTTCGAGGGGTCCGAGACGACCCACTGCGCGCGGGCCGCGCCTGCCCAGACGAGCAGCACGGCCAGCAGCGGAATGATTCTTCGGTTCATGGTCTCTATTCGTTGAAGGGATACTCGTCGACCGGGATGGCCTCGTCATCGGGCGCGGCAATCGTATCTTCGGCGACGAAGCGCCCGTAGCAGCCGATCGTGAGCGTGTCGCTCGCCGCGTCGTAGACGATTCGGCTGCCCTCGTCGGCGCCCAGCCAGAGCCGGTGACGGCGCAGGGTCACGAGGCCCTCCTGCACCACGCGCTTGTAGCAGAGCGCGTGGTCGTAGACGACGGCCCGCCACATGCCGGACCCGAGGCGCCGGATGACGGCCGAGAACCGGTTCTCCGTCGAGAGCCACGAGCCGCAGATGCGGTCGACGTCGAGCTGTTCTTCGAGGTCGACGATGGCTCGCACGACCTCCGTGCGGGTCTTGATCTCCCGTTGCAGAGCCGCGACGGCACTGCCGGGGGTGGTTTTGTTATCGTTCATGATTTCAGGTTTCGGTGATTCGGGTAAAGGTTCGCCCGCCCGGCATCAGCAGCAAGGCATCCGCCGCGGGGGTGTAAAAGAGATCTATGCGCGCTCCCGCATCGTCCGTGTAGTGGATGCAGAACGCGTAGCGCAGGCGGTAGGTTCGACCGCGGCGCGGGCCGTCCGGGCGCCGGACGGTGATGCGGTAGCCCTCCTCCGCCGGAAATATCCGCAGCAGCGCGCCGTCGGGCGCCGTGGCGCGCCACCACCCGACGAGGGGTTCGATCTTGCGCCGCTCGGGGTCGTCGCACAGCCGCCACACGACGAAGGGCGCGGCGATGAGCACCAATGCGACCGTCAGGGTCTTCAGCAGCTTCTTCATCGTCGCACGGTGTCGGTTTCACGCTCGCGGGCCAACTGCCGGATCGCCGCCTCGATGTCGCCGCCCAGCTGCTCGGCACGCGCCATGACCTGCATCTTCTCCGTCTCCTCGGTCGTGTAGCACAGATACTCTTCGGCCGAGACCTCCGTGGCGTAGACCGCCGACTGCACGCCGCCCAGACCTATCCACACCTCCTTGTAGCGGCGCGAGGGGTCGTTCGAGAGGTTGATGGAGAGAATCTGCGACTTCTCCTTTTCGGTCAGGCCCAGCAGCGTCTGAATCTGGTCGAACTTGTTGGCGTACTTGCGCTGGTCCAGCAGGATCTTGCAGTCGGCGTTGTTGATGATCGACTCCTTGACGACGGGCGACGAGATGATGTCGTCGACCTCCTGCGTGACGACCACCGCCTCGCCAAAATACTTGCGGACGGTCTTGAAGAGGTACTTCACATAGCCGGCCATGCCCTCTTTGGCGATTGCCTTCCACGCCTCCTCCAGCAGCAGCACCTTGCGGACGCCCTTCAATCGGCGCATCTTATTGATGAAGGTCTCCATGATAATGATCGTCACCACGGGATAGAGCACCTTGTTGTCGGCGATGTTGTCCAACTCGAAGACGATGAAGCGCTTCTGCAACAAGTCTAACTGCTTGGCCGAGTTGAGCAGATAGCCGTACTCCCCGTCCTGGTAGTAGGGTTCGAGGACGTTCAGGAAGTTTTCCAGATCGAAATCCTTCTCCCGCACGCGCTTCTGCCGGAGCAGCTTCCGGTAATCGCTCCCGACGAACTCGTAGAACGTATCGAACGACGGCGCGATCCCCGGGTCGGCCTTGAGCTTCGAAAGGTAGAGGTTCACGGCATTCGACAGCGCCACCTCCTCCGAGCGCGTCGGGGCTTCGTCGTCGCGCTTCCACAGGGTCAGAATCAGTGTCTTGATCGACTCCCGCTTTTCGATGTCGTACACCCCATCCTCCGTGTAGAAGGGATTGAATGCGATGGGGTTATCCTCCGTGTATGTAAAGTAAACGCCGTCCTCGCCCTTCGTCCTGCGGTGGATCAGGCTGCACAGCCCCTGATAGGAGTTGCCCGTGTCAACGAGCACGATATGCGCCCCCTGCTCGTAGTACTGCCTAACGAGGTGGTTGGTAAAAAACGACTTGCCGCTGCCCGACGGCCCCAGCACGAACTTGTTGCGGTTGGTGATGATGCCCCGCTTCATCGGAAGGTCCGAGATGTCCAGGTGCAGCGGGATGCCCGACAGGCGGTCGACCATGCGGATGCCGAACGGCGAGAGCGACGAACGGTAGGAGGTCTCCTCGCAGAAGAAGCACAGCGCGTGGTCGAGGAAGGTGTAGAAGGTCTCCTCCGCGGGAAAGTCGGCCTCGTTGCCGGGGATGCCGGCCCAGAACAGAACCGGGACGTCGACGGTGTTGTGGTGCGGTGTGCAGCCCATCATCGCCAACTGCGCGCCGACTTCGTTGCGGATGCGTTTCAGCTCCGCTCGGTCTTCCGACCACGCCACCACGTTGCAGTGGCAGCGCACGGCCTGCAATCCCTGCGAGTGCGCCTCGTTCAGGTAGAGGTCGATCCACTCCCGGTTGATGGCGTTCGCGCGCGAGTAGGCAGACAGCGAAGTCATGTTGCGCGCCGTGGCCTCCAACTGCCGCAGCACCTCGTCCGAATCCTCGATGAAGATATACTGGTTGTAGAGGTGGGAGCAGCCGAGCAGCAGCCCCGCCGGCGCGGCGAACGAAAGCCGGCAGTCGCTCCGGTCGGTTGAGAGCCGCTCGTAGCGCGCATCCGTGGCGACCGTCTGCGGCAGATAGTCCAGATCGGAGAGCGTATGCAGGCACAGATACTTGTCGCCGATGCGCATCTCGCCCGCATCGAGGCGGATGTCCTCGCTGACGGCCGCCTGCCGCTCGTCCGACAGCGCGAAGTAGCGGGCCAGCAGCCCCGCGTCCTCTTTCGTGCCGACGATCTCGTCCGCCGTGAGCCGTTCGAGGGTCAGCAGCCCCGAATCATTCAGGATGCGCTCCATCTGTCCTACGGCGTCCATGAAGCGCGCGACGGCATCCCCATCGCGCATCGACTTCGGAAGCATAACGCCCCGACACAGGGTCGAGAAATCGCTTTGGCGCCGCAGCTGCTCCCGGGTGGTCATCGTGACGAACAGGCAGCACGTATGCTTCAGGTAGGGCCGCTCGTTGAAGTGCCACTCGAAAGAGCGGTCGAGGAAGCTCCGCTCGCGCCCGTCGTCGGAGAGCGCGTAGCGCTCCTCGGTGAAGCGGTCCTGCTTGTGCACGACGGTATGGGGCGGCAGCACCTTCAGCGCCTTGAGCCACGCGGCATGGAGCGCCTCGTACTCGGCGCCCGTGACGGTGAACAGCTCGGGCAGCGTAACGCGGAACGCCACCGTGAGGTCGGCGTTTTTCGACAGGATGCAGTCCTGCTCGACGGCCAGAAGCGGAAACTTCGCCTCCAGCGTAGAGGTTTTCAATCGTCCTCGCATGGTCTTAGCGTGTCGGGATGAGACGCCGGATGCTGCGGCGGTGGATAATGCGGCGCGGGTGCCGCTTCGAGGCCCGGAGTTTCATCAGCCCGTGCGGCCCGAAGGTGCGGTTCAGGTAGAACGTGCCCCAGACGAGGCCCGTTCCGGCAACCGCGGCCAGGAGGATGCAGGCCGTCTGCGACACGCCGCTCATATACATGACGACGAAGAGCAGGAACACGCCGACCAGCCCGCCGACGAAGAGAAACAGATATTGCGCCGTGAGGCCCTTGAACTCGACCTGCCGGCCCACGCCCTTGTTGATCCGATACTCGGCCATACGTCAGAGGAAGAACGAGCGTAAGACCGTGGCGGCGACCACCAGAAAGATGCAGGCGAAGAACCACCCCGCAGCGGTCTTCGAGACGTCCGGGTCGCCCGACGAGAACTTCGAATAAACTTTAATACCGCCGATAAGGCCCAGCACGGCAGCAACGGCGTAAGCCAGCTTCGTGATGGGGTCGAAATAGGAGGTGACCATATTGGTCGCCTCGTTGATCCCGGCCATGCCATTGCCCTGCGCTGAGGCGGAGAGCGCGGCGAAGAGCGCCGCGAGGCTCGGAACGATTTTCTTTTTCATGTCGTAGTTGGTTTGGATAAGGGTATGAAAAGGGCCGCAGGCTGCTTTCCGAAAGAAGCTGCGGCCGGCTGTAACGTCGTTCGTATGTGCGGCTGCATCAGCCGTATTCGTTATCCCATCTCATGCGTTGCGGTGTTTTCGGATTTATACGTAATTGCGCATGTCGAAATTCTCGATCGCGCGCATCTCTTCCTGCGTTGCGTCGCCCGTCAGGAGCCGCTCGCCCTCCTCCAGCGTGCCGAGCAGCGAGACCACCTCCGGGTCGCGCAGCTCAGCCTTTGAGGTCGGAGGCTCCGCCGGGTAAGATGCCGGCTCTTCGGGTTCGATCATTTCGCCCTCCTCGCCGATGGCGGGGTGCACGACAAGATCGCTCCAACCCTTCATCTGCGGCTCCGAACGGGCTTGCCGTGCAAATATAGCGGCCCCTTCGACGGATTGTTTCCCGCCGGCCGCCGCCGGCCGCTTAGGGCCGTTCGCATAGCGGCGCGTGATGACCAGCGCGGGCGGGGGCATGGCTTCGGCAGGTTCCGCGCGGTCCGTTGCCGACGGGCGGCCCCTGCGGCAGAGAAAGGCCTGCGCCCCGTCGATGAAGATCGACAGTAGCTGCCCTTTGAAGAACATACGGTCGAGGCAGACCAGGCACGCGGCGATGATGATGAATGCGGTCATGGCTTTTCGTTTTTCAGATGATGTTTTTCGAGTTCTGCTCCTTGTGGATGCGGTTGATGTCGTCCTTGTAGAGTTCCAGATGATGCCGCAGAATGTTGTCCACGTAGGCTGTAACCGTCATATGCTCTTGTCCGATCTTCTTCACTACCTCGGTGATCATTCGCTTGATATGGGCGCTGACGTATATCGACGACCGGCTCGTGCGGGTATTGTCCTGCGGCAAGAGAAAGGTCTTCTTGAAGTCGGGCAAGGGTGCCCGGCGTCGGCGCGGCTCCGCGGCCGATGCGGCCTCCGGTGGCGGAGCATCCTCGGGCTGCGGCTCGGCGTCCGTGTCCACGACCACGTTCTCCGTCAGCGGGGCCTGCCCGCCGATCATCTGCCGCACCAGCTCCTCGTCGATGCGGGGATTCTGCTTTTTAACCATTGTCGGTCATGTTCAGAATCGAGAGTATCTCCGAGGCGAGGGCGTCGAGCTGCGCATCGGCGGCGAAGGAGCGTTCGGGAGCCAGCAACGTCGAGCGGCCGACGCCCGTGCCGTCCGCCAGCAGCTCCTTGTTGAACTTCGACCGATACGGCACATGGGTCCACATAAGCGGCAAGCCCAGCTGACGGATCACCTCCTCGTATTGCCCGTAGAGCGGCGTGCGCTCCCGGCGGTCGATCATCGTCCAGAACAGATGCACCCCCGCAAGTCGCACGGCGCCGTTTTGCACCAGCGTGAGGTGAAGCGTCCGCGCGAACGACAGCGTGCTCTCCATAACCACCTTGTCGGCCTTCATCGGCACGAACAGCCGGTCGAGCGACGAGAGGCTGCCGATGACGCCTTCGGCATTGACCGTGCCCGGCAGGTCGTAGAGGATGATCGACGGCCGGTAGCCGCTGCTGCTCAGAAAGCGGCCGACCTCCGTCCCGGCATCGGCAGGCATGCACCGCACCACGGGCCAGAGCTTGCGGCCCGTCTGCCGGAACTGCCGCACCATCATCAGCTTGTAGTAGTCGCTCTGCTCCACGGCCGCGAGTTCCCGTTCGCGTTGGGCGTGGATGCTCCACTGCGGGTAGTCGCAGTCCACGACCAGCACGTCGCGCCCCAGCGAGTAGTGCAGGTGGCTGGCGAGCAGGGTCGTGAAGGTCGATTTGCCGACACCGCCCTTCTGGTTGCAGACGGCGATGCGCACAGGCACGTTGGGTTGTTTGTTGTTCGATTCCATAACAGACAGGTTTAATGAATGATTGATCGCTATACCGGTCTACGTCGCCGTTTCCATACGGATACATTTGTCGGTTAACGGATTCGCAGGTGTATTTCTTCGGGTATTGGCTGATATATCGGTCGGGTGGTTTGGATATTTATCGGTGTATTGGTTTGCCGGTATATATATTCGTTGGTTTACATATACCAACAAACCATTCTTTGCATCCGCATAGATTCGCATGAACGCCGATTGAAATATCGGTCTGTCGGTTTGCATGCCGCAAGATAGGGCCCATTTCAACCCGCTGTAATCCATGTCCGCTCCGGGCCGTCTATGGCCGTTCGGCGGGCTTTTGCACCTCCCGGAATCGTCGTAATATTGCACCCGGAGCGCAGCTCGCCCTCACGACGGTACACGACCCGCATCGCCCTGCCGCGTCGCAACGCAGCGGCAACCATCGACGGGGAGAAACCCTTGATTTCGGAAAGCCGATTTTGAAGAATTTCGGAGGATTGTTTTGTGTCCGATCCATACCGTCGCCCGACGGTAGCGAGCTGTGTTTTTGTCCGACAAACTGCCGTTTGTCCGACAAAAACGCTCGCCCTGCGGGGCCGTTGCGGCGCTCCCGAGTCGCGCCACTTTTTGATTGATGATGATAATGGGAAAAAGAGATGAAACCAAGCCGCGGAGCTACAAGTACTCCTTCCGCCTGAACGAAGAACAGAACCTGCAATTCGGGCGGATGCTTACCGAGGCCGGATCGGAGGAGAACCGCAGCCGCTTTATCGCCCGCCGCATCTTCGGCGAAGCCTTTACGGTGGTCAGACGCGACCCCTCGAAGACGGAGTTCGTGGCCCGGCTGAACGACTTTTACTACCAATTCCAGCGCATCGGCAACAACTACAACCAAGTGGTCAAGGCCATCAACACGCACTTTTCGTCGGCAACCATACCTCGGCAGATTGCTGCGCTGGAGCAACGGACGAGCGAACTGAAGGCCCTGAGCGTAGAGATTCTGGACCTTGCCAAACGGTTGGCGAAGCAGTGGTAGCCAACATCCGCTCGGGCGCGACGGTCGGCGGCGCGCTCTACTACAACAAAGAGAAGGTCGACCGGGGCGACGCCGAAGTGCTCTTTACGCAGGGCATGCTGCCGCCGCTGGCGGACGACAGCCGGCTCGACATGGAGGCCTGCATGGAGAGTATCATGCCTTACCTCAAAGCCAACCGGCGCACGACGAACACCGTTTTCCACACCTCGCTCAACCCCGCGCCGGAGGACCGGCTGACCGATGAACAGCTCCGGGAGGTTGCCGCCGAGTATATGGAGCGGATGGGCTACGGGCGGCAGCCCTACATCGTTTTCAAGCACAAGGACATCCACCGCGAGCACCTGCACATCGTCTCGCTGCGCATCGACGCGGCGGGGCGCAAAATTCGGGATTCGCACGAAAGAGAGCGTTCGATGACGATTCTGCGCGATCTGGAATGCAAATACGGACTGCATCCCGTCGTGCCGGGACAGGAGCAGGACGCGGCGAACGAACTGCGGAAAGTGGACTACAAGGCGGGCAATATCAAGCAGCAGATTCAGTCCTCGGTGCGGGAGTGCCTGAAACGATACCGGTGCGCATCGTTCGGGGAATTTAGGACGCTGCTGGAGCTGTACAACATGCAGGTCGTGGAGATGACCGGGACGATCGAGGGCCGCGACTATGCGGGCATCGTCTACGGCGCGCGGGGCGACGACGGCTACGGCCGCGGCAAGCCCATCAAGTCGAGCCGCATCGGACGGGACGTGGGATATGAAGCCTTGCAGCGGTACTATGCCCGCTCGAAAGAGACGCTGCGCGAGCCGGGCGCCTTGGACGAGCTGCGGAGCAAGGTGCGCAACACCGTCCTGACGTCATGGTCGAAAGACTCCTTCTGCCGGCATCTGCGCGAGAAGGGCGTCGACGCCGTATTTCGGACCAATCCGACGGGCCGCATCTACGGCGTGACGTTCGTGGACCACCGCAGCGGCATCGTCGCCAACGGCTCGGCGCTCGGAAAGCTCTACGCGGCGAACGTCTTCAACGCGCTTTACGGGCGGTCGCAGCAGTTGGCTATGGACCCGTCGAGACGGCCCGAGGCACGCTCGTGGCAGGAGGCCTACCCGGCCTCGCACCCCGCCCGGGAGATACTGGAGCTGTTCGACATGCAAGTCAATGAGGAGCGCCAACTGGAGCAACGGAGAAAGAAAAAGAAGAGAAAAAACAGTTTTCGTAAAATCCAAGCTCCTTAACATATTAACCTCCTGTATTAGACAGGCGATTTTTGAGAATCATTGTCTCGAACTCGTCCCGAATTGTTATCCTTGTGAATAAGATATGCTTTTTGAGATAAAGAGAATTACATATAGATAGCTTTCAGCTGTTTATTCCGAATCCGAAATCGGGCTCAACAAGGCGCAATGTCTTATCTCCCGTGTCAACAATTTTTCGGGAACGACTGGACGGCAGAACCGCACTGCTATCCCTCTCTGGTAGGAGAAACGGGAAGCGACGATATGGCGAACATATTTATTACCTGTACGGATAATACGAAATCCCGGCTCGCCTTGTGGAAAATACTTAAACAAGCTCGCGAAATGAGCCTTTACGACCGGCAGAAGCCCCTCTACTGGATGGATTTCGGGAACGGTCAGACATTCGGTCAAGTACTGCTGGGAACGATCTCCCGAAAGATCAAACAACCGCACTCCGAAAAATACGAACCGGTTGCCGCGCTTCCGGTCATTACCGAATACACCGACCATGCTCGGGTGAAAGCCGAAGATTCGGGACCGAGCTGCTCGTTGGCCGAAGCACTGGAAAAACAAGACCTTTTCATCAATTCGACATTGGCACAGCTGGGCTGCAACATACTTTGGAAAATGTTCCGGAACGGCATGATCGAACACCGAGGTGCATATTTGAATCTTGATACTCTAAAAGTCAATCCGGTTTTGGTATAAGGATTCCATTATGAACCTTATAACGATAAAATGTAATCGGATGTATCGGCCTTTGTACAAAAAATATTATTTTTGTATAAATTCGATTCTTGTAGGAAATGATGAAATATCTTTATCTCGTAATATTACTATGTCTCTTTTATGGGTGCAATACGGCTTCGGAGATGGCGCTGAATCAGGCCGAAGTTCTGATGCAGGAAAAGCCTGATAGCTCATTAAATATTCTGGAGCAGATCGATCCCGACAATTTATCGCGTAGGAAAGACAAGGCAAAATACGCTCTGCTTTATTCACAGGCTCTCGATAAAAACTATTTTGACAAGACGAACGATTCCTTGATTCTCGTAGCAATCAACTATTATCAAGAGCATGGAACCGAGAGGGAAAAGATGCTTGCATATTACTATCTCGGCCGGGTGCAATATAATGCCCACGCCTACCAAAATGCCATTATTTCATTTCTGCAAGCCGAAGAATATGCTCTTCATGCAGGAGATTATCTTTATTGCGGTCTGATATATCGGAATATTTCCGATATATATAATGATACATACAACACCGCGGAAGAGTTGAAATATGCACAAAAAGCCTACGATTGTTTTTGCCAGGCAGACGCATCATTGCATAAAGATTATGCTTTATTGGCATTGGGAATCGCATATGGCAACGCATCCGATAGAACTAAAGAAAAAGAACTTTTGGAACAAACCATCGTTTTAGCTCAGGAGCGATGTGATACTGCGTTGTGGGGAGCATGCCTGAGTAGCTATGCCTTATGTCATGAAATCATACGAGATTATCGAAAAGCTAAAGAGTCCATATTGGCGATAAAAAACAGGTTAATGTTGCCGATAGATCATTCGGATTGGTCTACTCTCGCACATTGCTATGTTCAAGAGAATAAGACGGACAGCGTGGACTTCTGTTTGAATGAAGCATGGCATTCGGCCGCCACGTCGGCTGACAGCGCTAAGATTTCGCTTCGGATATATTGGATCGAGAAAATACGCAATAATCCGCAAAAAGCACTCAACGCATTGGAATATTGCAATGATTTTCAGATTACAGTATCTCGGCAAATGCTCCAGCAATCAGTAATTACTACTCAGCGAGACCATTTCCGCAGCCGAGCCGATGCCGCTACGTATAAGTTGAAAGCGAACCATCGCTTGGGAATCATTGTTATCCTATCTATCTGTCTTTTTGCAGGAGCAGTAATTTTTTGGCTGTACAGACGCATTCAACGGAAGAATACAGAAATAGAACGATATATGAATATCGCGAGCGATATTCAAGATGTATTGCAGAGCAAGAACACCGAGATGTCTCACTTGGTCACACAGCTTTTCCATGAAAAGTTTGAGCTTATAGACAGCTTGGGCTGCACCTATTACGAGCGTCGGGATACTCCGAACGAGCAAATCGCGATTTATAATGAGGTCAAACGGGCGATTCAGAATTTAGGCACCGACAAACAGACGAAGAGCGAATTGGAACGGATTGTGAATCTTTGCAACGAGGACATTTTGAAGAAAATCCGAGCGCAGATACCGGAGATAAAAATGGCGGACTACGACTTGTTCTGTTATCTTTGTGCCGGGTTTTCATACCGCGCCATCAGCATTTTCATGCAGACAAAAATAGATAATGTCTATAACCGAAAATCCCGTCTGAAAATGCTGATTGGTAATTCCGCAGCAGCATCCAAAGAAATATTTCTGCAAAACATCAGATAAACTTCTGATATTCAGTGTATCTATCAAGATACCCTTCCCCGTAAAGGAAAAGGTATCTAATAATCAACACGTTACGCATGTGATAGAAAATCGACATCTATCGCATGCGTAATTTATTTATTTTCAAAATATTACATCTGAACAATGATAGAATTTTTTAGCCCATTTTTTAGTCTTTATACTTTATTGTCTTGTACTTTTGTAGTATAGTAAATTAAATGCAACCCTAATGAAAAAAATTATTCTCGCAATTTGCCTGATAATGGGCATTGCAACTTCTCGAACTGTGCAAGGCGATGAAAAACAGGGCGACAGAAGCATTATAGTTCAAGACAAAACAAGAAAGTTAGGCCCCCGTAGTGTAGTATTGTTACCTGTCTGTTGGTACCATGGTTTCAGCAACTCGGTCGTGGTTGAATTTCCCGAGGATGATATTTCATTTACTGCAATGATCATCAATATTTCGACCGGCGAACAGTGGTTCGAGATGGGAAATAGCTCTATAGAGATAATCATCTCAGGTAATCCGGGTGATTATGTGATAGAGATAGAAACGGATTCCGACAGATCTTTTTATGGCAATTTCACATTATAGAAGTGTATTCAACTATGGCTTTGCCGGCCGTAGCAAATAAAAAGCCTTCCCGCGAGGAAGCCGAACCGAGCCTGAGAACTCACATGTCCAACAAAATCGTAGAAAGGCATCGCAAAGGTAGCAAATCTTTTCAGAATCGCAGTGCGATAATGAAAACGGCGGTTCCGGAATATCCGTCGAGAAGCAAAAGTCCGAACGAAATTAAAAACTTGAAAAACAACAAAAACTTACAACTATGAAATCGATGAAGAATTTCGCTGCACAGCAGCTCTCGAAAAAGGAAATGAACAACGTGAAGGGCGGTATGGAGCTTTTTTACTGCACATGGGGAAATGGAAATTCCAACTACTTTACAAGGGAACAAATTGTTCAAATCGCAATACGAGAAGAAACAATAAGAATGTCTTGTGTCCCTGCATGATAAATTTGCATCCGCCTGTTGACAACAACAGGCGGATGCAAAAAATCACAATTCCATGAAATCCATTCTTACCATTATTTTGCTGTTGTTCGGATTGCCGGTCTTTGCCCAGATCGACCCCGGGCAGATTTCGGGCATTACGGTGTTGAGCGATCCTTCCGAACTATATATATTCTTCTGGGATAAGGCGATCAGGGATACCGTCGATACGGCGCGTGTCGAAGTCGTCTACAACTTCCGTTGCAGGCAGGGGGAGCAGTGCCAGGATTATGTCATGATGCTGGAAGTGGGCGTCCGCCATACGAAATATTACAGTCCTCGCCTGCAATTGACCGACGACATCGCCATGAAGGTGGCAGCCGGACTCATCCGGGGCAGTTCGTCTCCGGGCCGTGATAATCGGGAGCAATATACGGCCGAGGAGCTCGCCAT
The DNA here is from genome assembly GCF_943193205.1 of Alistipes muris. GTDB lineage: Bacteria > Bacteroidota > Bacteroidia > Bacteroidales > Rikenellaceae > Alistipes > Alistipes muris. Next base: position 86,745 of record NZ_CALPDD010000007.1, on the reverse strand, counting down.
CGATTCGATGGCCGGCAAGAAGGAGTTCAACAGCGAGATTTGGGTCGATCTTGCAAACGGCGTTTTAACCGAGCGTTGCCATGATTACCAGCATCGCAATCTGAGTCTGGAATACAGCGAACATCGTCCGCAGTGGGAGTGGCAGCTGCTTCCCGAGTCGGATTCCATTGCGGGTTACGCGTGTATGACTGCCAAGGCGGTATTTCGCGGGCGGGAATGGAAAGTGTGGTTCGCACCCGAGCTGCCTTTCAACGCCGGACCGTGGAAATTTCTCGACTTGCCTGGGTTATTGCTCCGCGCCGAGGATTCGCAGGGCGATTATGTGTGGGAGTTCCACCAACTTTCGCAGCCGACCCGACCCCTTGTTTTCTATCGGGTGAAGTCGCGGGTGTTGCGTCGGAACGAGTGGCGCAAGTACATGCAGCGGCTCCACGATTCTCCTTTAGCCGTGTTAGGTGACAATGGAAGACATCTGTTTTACACGAAAGGCGCCAGGCAGCTGACCAATGATTGGACGATTCCCTACAACCCTCTCGAACTGGAATAGCGTATGATGCGTGCCGGGTTGTTTTTATAGTCGCTGCTCGTCTGCGGGGCACTCCATGTGCAGGTCCGTATCGTACCCCTCGAATTGGAATAATAATGAAGTATCGCCATGCGCCGTTTGTTCTCCTTGTTGTTTGTCTTGTCGTCGTGCGTCTCCGTTGCCTCGGCTCAGATTACCGTTTCGGGTACGGTCCGCAGTACTGGCAGCGGCCGGGCCGTGGAGAGCGTGAACGTCATGTTACTGGACACCGGGCGGCGCATCATGTACGGTTATGCGATTACGTCGGACAAGGGGGCTTATTCGATTCCGTGCAGCGCCAAGGTCGATTCACTGGTCGTGGCCGTCACGGGGTTCAACATCGCGGCACAATCCCGGCTCATCGCCGCACGGACACAGACGGTCGACTTCTCCGTAACGTTTTCCGAGTTGAGAATTCGTGAGGTCACGGTCAAAGCGCAACCTATCGAGCGGCATTCGGATACGTTGAGTTACAACGTCGCTTCGTTTGCCAACGTTACCGACCGCTCCATCGGCGACGTGTTGAAGAAGATGCCCGGCATCGAGGTGGCCAAGTCGGGCGAAATCAAGTACAACGGCAAATCGATCAACAAGTTCTACGTCGAGAACATGGATATGCTCGGCGGTCGCTACGGCATCGCTACCAACAACATACAGGCTAAGGACATCGCCCGGGTCGAGGTCTTCGAGAACCACCAGCCCATCCGGGCGCTGAACAAGCTCGTCAGTTCCGACCGCGCGGCCATCAACCTGCGGTTGAAGGATTCGGCCAAAGGCACCTGGAACGGTACGCTCCAGCTCGGTGCCGGGTACAAGCCGTGGATGTGGAATGCCGAGGCTGCTGCCATGTATTTCGGGCGTAAATTTCAGACGCTCGATACCTACAAAACCAATAATTCGGGCGACGACGTCGGCCGCGAGTTGCAATCGTTCTTCGATGGTTCGGATGCCGCGGCATCCCTGCTTGGCGTGCACAAACCTACACAGCCGGCTTTGGAGAAAGAGCGCTACCTCGACAATCAGGTGCACAGCGTCTCGGCCAACGCCATCGTCAAGCTCAAAAAGGAGTTGGAGCTGACGACCAACGCCTCCTACCTGCATGATTTGCAGAATTCCCGGGGAGGTTCGGTTACCACCTATTTCCTGCCCGATGCTCCTCCGCTCGTCGTCACGGAGCAGACACTCGCCGCACACCGCATCGACCGCACGGAGGTCGACTTTCTGCTGCGCTCCAATACCGACAAGCGTTATCTGCTTGAAAAGATTACTTTCGAGGGCGAGTGGAACCGCGATTGCGGCCGGGTACTCAGCGACGACGAGCAGGTAGACCAGCGCTTCCGGTTGCCGCGCATCACCCTGCGGAACCGTTTCTCGGCCATCCGGCGCATAGGGAAAACGTCGCTCAGTTTCAGCAGCGACACCGATTTCGGGTCGCAGCCCTCCTCGTTGCGCGTCACGCCCATGCTCTATCCCGAAGTGTTCGATTCTCCAATCGGTTATCCCGATGCCTTGCAAAGGCTCGACAGCCGCCGGTTCCGCACCCGCAACTCCGCCTATACGTCATATACCGTCCGGCGGTGGAGTTTCTTTCTGAGCGCCGGCTTCAATGCGCAGCTCGAACGTATGGATTCGGAGCTCTCGCCTATGAATGCCGACTGGCGGACGCTTCCCGCAGCGGACAGCATGCGCAACGACATCCGGTGGCGCAAGCTCGACGTGCTTGTGGGGCCCTCTGTCACTTACCGTGTCGGCGACAAATTCTCGGCCACGCTCTCCGTGCCGCTCGATTTCATGAGCCTGCGCGCCGAGGACAAGATAAGGGAGACCGTCGTTCGGAGCAACCGGTTGTTCGCGGCGCCGTCGTTCTCGCTCCAAGCTACCGTCACATACAACCTCAAATTCTCGGCCCGAGCTTCATACAACGAGTTGGTGGGTGGTCTGTACGATACCTACGGCGGTTATATCATGACCGACTACCGCATGATAGCCAGCAGACAGGGCGACGTCTCACGTAACCGGAGGCAGAACTACACCGCCTCGCTCTCTTACGGCAATGCCATCCGTGCCTTGTTCGGGTCGGTTGACGTCAGCTACTACCGTTCGAGACGCAATCTGATGTACGGTACCACCTACGAGGGTTCGTTGAGCCGCATCGAAGCTGTGGCGATGGACAACCGTTCGGAGGGCTACAACCTTGCCGCCAAGGTCAGCAAACGCTTCGACGGCATCGCCACCACGGTCAACCTTTCGGGCGGCTTCTCGCAGTCGTGGAACGAAGTGCTGCGGCAGGGAGAACTGCTGCTGACACGCTACGACCGTGCTACGGCAGGATTGTCGTTCAACACGCGCTTCACGCAGGCCGTGCGGTTCGATTACGGAGGCGAATACTCGCGCAGCGAGAGCAGGGCGGGCAGTGAGAAGCTGCGCCCCATCGATATGCTGCGGCAGCATGCAGCGCTCGATTTCATCATCCGCAAGAAATTCATCTGCCGTATCGGCGGCGAACACTTTTACAACGCAGCCATCGGAGGTCGGGACCGCAACATGTTCTTCCTCGATGCGTCGCTCTCCTACAAGAGCAAACGCGTGGAATACATGCTCGAAGGCCGCAACCTTTTAGACACCGGAACGTTCCGTTCGATCTCGCAAAGCGACATCACCGACTATGTCTACTCCTATAAACTCCGGCCGGCTTCAGTCATGTTCAAAATTAAGTTCAGCCTGAAATGATACTCCCTCATGAAGAATCCTGTACCTCGATTGCTTTATCGCCTATTCCATAGAGCGGGAATCAGAATAAGCCTCTTGAAAATAGAGGATGCTTATTCCCATCATCCGTTGCCGCATAGTCTGCGTTCGTTGAGCGACACGCTCGACGCACTGCATGTGCCCAACATGGTGTGCCGTCTGGAGTTCGGACAGCTTTTCGAGGTCGAGGGACCGTTCATTGCAGTTGCCGGTAACGGAGAATATCCGTTTTACCTCGTCGAAAAGCTGAATAAGGAGCAGCAGACCATTATGCTGTGTGCTGCATCCGGGAAGTCTGCTATCTTGACTTTCGAGCAGTTCAGAGCGGTATGGGACGGAACGGTGCTGTTGGCCGAAAAGGGCGAAGAGACGAAAGAGGAATCGCTCCCTATATACTGTATCAAACAAGCCTTAGCCTTTGTTGAACGAACCTCCGGCTATTGGCTGGCCGGATTGTTCGTCTTGTTGCTCGGCAGCGGAATGCTGCATGCCCTCGAATTTTCGGATCTGCGGTATGTTGTAAAAATCATCGGTATCGCGGTTTCGCTGGCAGCCGTATTCAAGGCTTCTTTCGACCCGCATCTCGCACAGCGTTTCTGCCGGCTTGGCAAACACTCCGACTGCAACGAGGTTTTCCGCTCGGCCGGGGCGAAGATTTTCGGCTGGGTATCGCTTGGAGAGTTGTCGTTGGTCTATTTTACCGTATCGCTTATTTGGGGGCTCTTCATAGCCCGAGAACCGGACGGTGTTTTTCCGTGGTTCGATATGCTGGCTTTGTTCTTTGTCGGCTACTCGTTCGTGTGGCAGATTTATCATCGCAAATGGTGTCCGCTGTGTCTGGCGATAGATGCGGTATTGGTTGTCGATTTCATATCGGAAATCGCAATAACACACGAATTGCGTTCAGGTTCGTTCTGTCCCGACTGGCTGACTTTCGGGTTGGCGTTTGCAATCGGAGTATTGTCCTTGCGTTGGCTTGTCGCATCGTTGGAACGGGCACAGGAGGTCGAATCGCTGAGTTATAAACATGAACGACTGCTCGGTTCGCCCGAGACGTTCTGGCATTTGCTCGCACAACAACCCATAACTGCCGTTGAAAGTCGGACGGCCATGCCGATAAGCAATGGTGCGGACGCCGAACACACGTTGACCGTCGTAATGAACCCGTCGTGCCCCAAATGTGCAAAAGTACATCGGGTTCTGAGTGAATTGGAAGGCTACCGAATCGGGCTGATTTTCGTCGTCAACGATGGCGACAAACATTCCCACGATGCTACGTTACGGTTGATTTCGGCCAGCCTTGAACGAGGATGGGAAGAGACGGAACGGATGATCGCCGAATGGTACGAGTATCACGAATTACCGGCCAAAGCGTCGATTCATCCCGATGCGGAGGAGATACTGAACAAGCATGTGAAATACTGCCGAGCGACCGGTATTTCGGGTACACCGACGATTCTTGTCGATGACCGTCGACTGCCCGATTTATACGATGCAACGGACTTGAAATACCTATTATAACAGATACGGGTTATCCGATTGTTGTTCGCTGCGGCTTTGCCGGCCGTGGCAAATAAAAAAGCCTTCCCACGAGGAAGCCGAACCGAGCCTGAGAACTCGCATGTCCAACCAAATCGCAGAAAGGCATCGCAAAAATAGTAAATCTTTTCAGAATCGCAGTGCGATAATGAAAACGGCGGTTCCGGAGCATCCGTCGACAAGCAAAAGTCCGAACAAAATTAAAAACCGAAAACAAAAATTACGACTATGAAATCGATGAAAGATTTCGCTGCCCAGCGGCTCTCGAAAAAAGAAATGAACGACGTGAAAGGCGGAGCAAAGGTCAGTTGTGATTTGATGATTGGCGAAGATATTTACAATCTCGGAGAGATTGAATCGTCTGATTATCGAGAGGTTCAACAGCGACTGCAAGAGGCCTATGGTGACATCGGCACTATTGAATGTCAACCTTGGCTATTGTAACACTCATCTGTAATTCACAATCCTATTAAGGGTTGTGAATTGTTCGAAAAGCAAAACAAGCCCATGAAATTTTCGTTGCTATTTTTTAATTTCGTCCTCTGTTGCGTTGTCTGCAAAGCCCAAAAGCCGATTCCATCACGGCTCGATCCACGAAATTATCCCAACGGCGTGGCGATGATTAACGATTCGGAGCTGGTGACATTCGGCTCCGACATTTCGGCATACGACACGTTGGATACAGCTCGTTACATGGCAACATATGATTTCACCTATCCGTCCAATGTCCGTCTTTCCGATCCTCCGCTGACCGACCGCATGACACTGGAGATCGGCAATCGGAAAACAGCCTTCTACAGCTTGGACCTTTTCAAGGACGACTCATTGTACACGTACCGCTGGAGACAATCGGGGAGGGCCGGTAATTTCAACTCCAACCATGTCCGGTTTTTGGTCTACGGAGATCGGCAGTCGCAGGAATTGGAGGTACAGCAGCGTATGCCGATGAAATCGGGACGTGTGGTCACAATCCCGGGAGAGGCCATCCCGCAATGGACGATCGACACACTCACATGCGAAATGCTGGGTTATCGATGCTTGCGGGCTACGACGCATTACGGCGGACGAGACTGGACAGTCTGGTTTACGCTGGAGATACCGTTCTCGGTCGGCCCGTGGAAATTGTGGGGGCTTCCCGGCTTGGTTCTGAGAGCCGAAGAGGTGCAGGGGATGTTCTCTTTTATCTGTACCTCCGTGATGGTTGCTGAGCGGCCGATTCGGCGCTATCGATGGCGCAGCGGCAAGCCGATCGACCACAACGCGTGGCTGAAACTCGAGGAGCGGATGCACCGTTCACCATACGCGATGTTTGGACAGGATACGCAGATTGTCAACATAGGTGATTCTCCCGGATTGATGGACGAAAATTGGGAGGTCCCTTACTGCCCGCTCGAACTGGAATAATGCGTGTTGTCCCACGTTGTTCGCTGCGGCTTTGCCGGCCGTGGCAAATAAAAAAGCCTTCCCACGAGGAAGCAAAACCGAGCCTGAGAACTCGCACGTCCAACCAAATCGCAGAAAGGCATCGCAAAGGTAGCAAATCTTTTCAGAATCGCAGTCACGCTAATGAAAACGGCGGTCCCGGAGCATCCGTCGACAAGTAAAAGTCCGAACAAAATTAAAAACTTGAGAAACAACAAAAATTTACAACTATGAAAACCATGAAGAATTTCGCTGCACAGCAGCTCTCGAAAAAAGAAATGAACGAAGTGAAAGGCGGACGTTTGTGCGGTCCTTTCCAATATGAATTTTCCTGTACATTTCATCTTCATGGTGGAGGAAGTGTCTCCGGACGAGTTTGTGCCTCCGATGGATTTTCCGCAGTGATTAAAGGAGGTTTGGAGATCGAAAAAAGTTTAGGTGGCGGTGCTATTGCTAATCAAACATGCCTTTGACGGATTTACTATATTTTGACATGGAGCATTGCTCCATGTCAAAATATTCACGAACTCTAAGATATGAAAAAATTCTTTTTTATTTTCGGAATGTTTCTGGCTGCATCGTGCCATTCAGGTGATATCAACGTAGATATTGCATTGGATTCGGACATATACGAGGAGAACGACCGGATATATCTTTTCGCACAATACGGAAATCAATTGGCATTGATCGATTCTTGCCGAATCACAGACGGCCGAGCCCTTTTTCGGGGAAAGATTCCACAAAAAGAAGTGCTTGCCGAGATTATGATTCCGAATAAGACAAGCCATATTTTACTGGTAGCCGAGGGTGAAAATATAAAGTTGCGTGTCAATAAACAAACGCGTTCTTTTTTCCCGATGTGCGAGGGCTCTTACGCAACGAAACGTATAGCGGAAATCGCCCGGCGATACCGGGAAATCGGTTATAGTAAACTGGACTCCCTGAAACGGTTGCATGACGAGCTTCCGGCCGATCATCCCGATTGCGAATCTCTCGCACGAACGATCCGCACCCACGAACGGGAATTGTCCGACTTGGTTTGCGATGCGCTGACCAACGACCGAAGCGTATTATTGGCCATTACGGCAAAAATGTGGTTTTGCGACTCGAATCCGGCGATTCCCGACGACAGCATGGCGCGGATCGTCGCCGGCATTTGTCGGCGATTTCCTGATGATCCGAATCTCGCTTCCATTGATCCCGAACGTCGGGCATCGCCGCCGACGTTGGAGAGTATGAAGGCTTTCAATCTGAAAGCGCAGTTGACCGGGCGTCCGTTGCCTTATCCGGATATGAAAGCGACGAAACAGCCCGAATCCATAGACTATGATGCTTATCCTGCTTACGGGATAGGCGACATCGTACAACCTTTTTCGCTCGTTGATCTATCCGGAACCGAGCAGAATATCGCTGATTATGATACGGAATTTCTGCTCGTAGATTTTTGGGCTTCGTGGTGCCGCCCTTGCCTTCATGAAATTCCGCATCTTTTAGCTGTCGGACAACGCTTCGACAAAGTTCTGACCATTTATGCCGTATCGCTCGACGAAGATTCGGAGACTTGGAAAAAAGCGGTCGAAAAAAACGGTATGCACCCGTTTGCCAACGTCCATCTATCCAAAGACATGCCGTCATTCGCCGAATTGGTAGCTCGATTCGGCATTCGAGCCATTCCTCATAATCTCTTGTTGAATCGCGAACGTCGAATTATCGCGGTCGATTTGCGAGGCGAGGCACTTGAGAAAGAAATGGAAAAGCTGATCGCACCCAATCCCCTCCCAAACTTGAATAATTAAGAACATACATGCCTTTTCCCCACTACACCCAGCTTGATGCGATGGATTGCGGGCCTACGTCGTTGCGGATCATCGCCCAGTACTACGGCAAGCACTATTCGTTGCAAAGTCTCCGCGAGAAGTGCCATATCTCGCGCGAGGGCGTTTCGTTGTTGGGCATCAGCGATGCCGCCGAGGCTATCGGGTTCCGTTCGACAGGCGTCAAGCTCTCTTGGGAGCAGCTGCGCGACGAGGCCAATTTGCCTTGCATCGTCCATTGGAACCAGCAGCACTTCGTCGTGGCCTATCGCATCGCCAGGCAGCATGGGCAGTGGTGGGTATGGGTTTCCGATCCGGCATCCGGATTGTTGAAATACAGCGAGGCTCAGTTCCGCAAGGCTTGGGAGCAAAGCCGCGAGCTGCCCGACCTTGCGGCCGTCCTCTCCGAACATCGGGCAGAACGCCCTGTTGCGTTGCCCGGCACTTCCGGTAGCAAAGGCATCGCCCTGCTTTTGGAGCCGACGCCGGCATTCTATAAGGAAAAAGGCGACGAGGATAAGCGCTTGCGGTTCGGTCAGCTGTTGCATTATCTCCGCCCCTATAAAAGTTACCTCATCCAGCTCACGTTGGCTATGCTCACCGCCAGCGTGTTGAGCCTTGTCTTGCCATTCCTCACCCAGTCGGTCGTCGACAAGGGTATCGGCACCGGCAATCTGTCGTTCGTCGTCATGATGCTTGTGGCGCAGGTCGTGCTGGTGCTGGGGCAGTTGGCCAATAACCTGATCCGTTCGTGGTTGATGCTTCACATGACCGCACGCATCAGTATTTCGCTCATTTCCGATTTCTTGGCCAAGCTCATGCGTCTGCCGATCGCTTTCTTCGACAGCAAAATGGTTGGCGACATCATGCAGCGCATCGGCGATTACGACCGCATCCAGACATTTCTGACCGGTTCGCTTCTCAGCATGGTCATGGCCGTCATTTCGTTCGTCATCTACGGTGCGGTCATGGGCGGTTACGATCTGACGATTCTCGGCATATTCCTCGTCGGCAGTGCGCTTTACGTGGGTTGGATCCTGCTCTTCATGAAGCGTCGCCGCAAACTCGATTACATGCGTTTTCAGGAGGCGGCCGCCAATCAGAGCAGCATCGTGCAGCTCATCAACGGTATGCAGGAGATCAAGCTCAACAACTGCGAGAAACAGAAGCGGTGGGAGTGGGAGCGCATCCAGGCCCGGTTGTTCCAAATCTCGATCAAGGGACTTGTACTCGGTCAGACGCAGGAAGTGGGCGGTACGTTCATCGATCAGACCAAGAACGTCGTCATTTCGTTTCTCGCCGCTTCGGCCGTTATCAGCGGTGACATGACCCTCGGCATGATGGTCGCCCTACAATACATCATCGGACAACTGAATGCTCCGCTGTCGCAGTTCATCCAGTTCGTGCAGGCGACGCAGGATGCCAAAATCTCGCTGGAACGACTATCCGAAATACAGGAAAAGGACGACGAAGAACCTGCCGACGAGGAACGCATCCGCGAGATACCGGAACATGCCGACATCGAATTCCGCAACGTAACGTTCCAGTACGACGGGCCGCACTCGGCCAAAGCACTGGACGATGTTTCGGTAACGATTCCGGCCAATAAGGTTACGGCCATCGTCGGCGCCAGCGGTTCGGGTAAAACCACCATGCTCAAAATGATGCTGGGTTTCTATGCGCCAGCCAGCGGCGAGGTGTCGCTGAACGGTCGCAAGGTCTCGCAGTATAACGCTTCGTGTTGGCGCCGCGCCTGCGGTACGGTGATGCAGGAGGGTTACATCTTTTCCGATACCATCGCCAATAACATCGGCGTCTCGGACGAGCGGCCCGATATGGAGCGGGTGCGGCGAGCTACGGCTATCGCCAATATCGATTCGTTCATCGACGAACTGCCGCTCGGTTACAATACCAGGATCGGTGCCGACGGCCACGGCTTGAGTGTCGGACAGAAACAGCGATTGTTAATTGCCCGGGCTGCCTACAAGGACGCCGGGTATCTCTTTTTCGACGAGGCGACCAATTCGCTCGACGCCAACAACGAGCGGACGATCATGGAGCGTTTGGAACAGCTTTTCAAAGATAAGACGGTCGTCGTCGTGGCGCATCGTCTTTCGACTGTGAAGAATGCCGATCATATCCTCGTCCTCGACCACGGCCGCATCGTCGAACAAGGTACGCACGCCGAACTGACGTCCAAGAAAGGATATTATTACGAGCTGGTCAAAAACCAGCTGGAATTGGGAAATTAAAAGAGGAAACATCATGCCGCAACGAGATAATTTTTACAGCGAGGAGGTTCAGGCCATTATGGGCAAGGCTCCGGCGTGGGTGGTGCGCTGGGGTATCACGGTTGTGCTGGCTATTTTTGTCGGCATTCTTGTCGGATGCTGGTTCGTCAAGTATCCCGACTTGATCGAAGCTCCGACTTCCATTACAACCCTGAATCCGCCGGCCGACCTCGTCGCACGTTACGACGGACTGATCGACACTTTGTGCGTCGCCGACGGAGAGTCGGTCGAGAAAGGGCACCTTGTCGCCGTGCTCCGCAATGCTGCTTCGTGGCGTGATGTAGAGTGCCTGTCTGCACGTCTCGCTGCCGCAGATTCTTTGTCTCCGGCTGAAATGATTGCTCTTCCGTGGCTCGACGAAACATACCAGCTCGGAGAGTTGCAGAGTACCTTCGCTGATTTCCAGAACCGATGCCGCGATTATCGGCATTACCTCGCTGTTGACAACATCGCACAGAAGAAGCAGTTGCTCTCCCGACAGATCGCCAAGAACCGCGAATATTACGCCAAACTCGAAAAGCAACGGCGCCTGCTGATAAAAGACCTCGACTATGGACATCGCATGTTGGAGCGCGATTCGGTGCTGCTGTCCGAAGCCGTCATCTCCTCGGCCGACTTCGAGACAACGGCGCAAAACTACCTTTCCAAGCAGAACTCTAAAGCCGGATTCGACGCTTCACTCACCTCTACCGAGCTACAAATTATCCAAGCCGAGCAACAAATCATCGAGTTGACAATCCAACAGGAAAATGAAATTGCGGAATATGAACGCAGTCTTACCCAAAGTTATCAGCAGTTGACGGCTCAAATCGCACAATGGAAACAGCAGTATGTCTTGGAGGCTCCGGCGGCAGGCCGTGTAACGTTGATGAATTATTGGAGCAAGAACCAGCATGTCGCCGTGGGCGATAAAATCGCCAGCATCGTTGCCGACGGTACGACCGAGGTGATCGGACGCCTGCAAATTTCCTCGGCCGGCTTCGGTAAAGTGAAAAACGGACAGACCGTCAACGTGAAGCTGAACGGTTATCCTTATATGGAGTTCGGAGTGTTGCGCGGTCGCATCCGGTCGTTGTCGGCCGTTCCTGAGCAGGTGCAGACAGCGAACGGTACAGCGATCGTCTATCTCGCCGAGGTCATTTTTCCGGAGGGTATGACTACCACTTACAAGCGCGATCTTCCGATGATTCAGCAGATGGATGGTTCGGCCGAAATCATCACCGACGACATGCGGCTCATCGAACGCTTCGTCCAGCCTGTCGTTTCACTCTTTAAAAACCGGTAAGATGTTAACAACCTTCCTCCTACGGTTTATTCTGCTCTTTCTGCTTGTCGCCTGCGGCACGGCTTATGGTCAGAACAGCGAAGCATGCGATCAAAGCGCCAACGAAGAAGTACCCGCTAATGCCGGCCCGTACGAAGCTGCCGATTCGACGATCCGCATCGACGAAGTCGTCATAAAGCATCGGTTCATCGAACTGCAGGCCGGGCGTTACACGGTATCGCTTGCCGGCAACCCCTTGGCTAAAAATCGTTTCTTGGGTGAGGTGCTGCCTCTGCTGCCGGGCTTGCGACGCGACAATGGCACATACAAGGTCGACGGAAGGGACGTCATAGCTATCTTTATCGACGATCGGCCGGCTTCGGCAGCCGAATTGAACGCGCTGCTGGCCGAGAATATCAGCTCGGTCGAAGTCCGAAGAGCTTCCTCCGGCGCACAGGATGCCGCTGAGCGAGGTGCCGAGTTGCGTGTCCGTCTGCGCCGGCTCTCGGACGGCGGTTATATGGGCAATGTGAATGTTGCGGTGGCAGTGCGGGACGACGGGTTCAGCAACATATCGTTCGACATGCCCGTAGGGATGAAATACGGCAAGTTCAACCTCTATAACTACGCCGCTTATCGTTATTTCAACGAAGTGCACCGCTACGGCAAACACTCGGAATACGAACGGCCTGTTCCGTTGGAAATTGTTTCCGACGAAGAGGAGCGAACTCTGCATCATACGGTCACGGAGCGGTTCAATCTGCTCTACGAAGCGACGACACGCCACAGCGTAGGATTCTCGGGCAACTTCAGCTATGCGTCGAGTACGCCGAAGATGATTTCCCGCAGCACGAGCTGTCCGTCCGCTCCGAAAGTATCAACATCGCAGACGCATTACGAATCGCGCGGAATGCTCGACGACATTGCATGGCAGGCGACCGCCTCGTATCTGTTCCGCATCGATTCGCTCGGCTCCGAACTGAAAGTCAATGCCGACTACCTGCGTCATACGACCGACAAGAAATATGGCTATGATAGCCGTACGGACGACGATGCGCCCGGCCACACCCACGAAGAAATGCATCCCTCGACCGATCTTTTCCGCAGCAAAGTCGACTGGGTGCAATGTTTCCACGAATCAATGTCGTTGAATACCGGCGCCGAATACTACCGTTACGGCATGCGACGCAGCTCCGAAACCACCGATGCCGGACAGCCTGCCGAAACCGAAAAAAGTCTTTTCCGCTATCGGGGACAGGGCACTGCACTCTATACTGAATTCAACGGCTCTTGGAAAAACTTCGATCTGTGTACCGGACTGCGTCTGCAATGGGATCGCATCGACCATTTCACGGCCGGCGACGATCGCTGGCACCGGAAAGACTATTTGCGCCTGATTCCCAACATTTCCGTCTCCTATGCAATCGAACCGGAAAAGGGTACTTCTTTCTCCGTGGACTACACGCGCGACGACGGGTACATCCCCTACGAACTGCTTTCGCCTTTGAAAGTGCGTGAAACGGAGTACACCTACCGCATAGGTAATCCCGATCTGACGCCCTCGCACGGATACGATCTCGGGGCGGTGTTGACCCTGCGCGAGAAGTGGACGCTGGGCTACAACCATTCGCGGGGCACCGACCTGGTCGAAAGTCTGATATTCATCGACCCCGATGACTCGCAGCAAACTTTCACACGCCCCGAAAACTGCGCGATGCAATCCTCGCACAGTCTCGATCTTTACTATACTGCTCGGATGAGCCGATGGCTGCATGTCAACTGGAACCTTTCCGGGTACCACACACGTTATGCCTATCGGGAAACGAACATCACGACCCGCGGGATAGGCATCTACCTTACAAATTCCATCCGTTTTGCGGAAAGTTGCGGCATGACCATAAGTTTCAATGCAACGACACCGCACAAGAAGCTGGAATACCGCCACAACGCAACCTATGCTCTGAATGCTTCTATCTACGCCCGGTTGTTCAAGAACCGGATTCATGCGGAACTGGCCTGCATAAATATCATCGCGAACACAAACGTCGTCGATACTTGGAACCGCGAAGAAACGTACATCTCCCGAATGAAATACCTCTCCAGCACCCGCTCTTTCCGCTTCTCCGTGAGCTACATCTTCAACAATTACCGCGGAACGAGCCAACCCAAACGCACCCGAACCCTTCAAGAAATCAAAAACGAATACAAATAGGAGGAAACCGAAAATCCTTGAAAGAGTAGGTAAACTAAAAAATTTTTTTATGAAAAAGTTTGAAGAACTGCCTCGATCAGAGGTTATCCAGACTTTGAGTCGGGATGAACAAGGTCATTTGACCGGCGGGTTTCTCGATCTTCCTGTTATTTCGGACAGCATCGACCCTCGTGTAAAAAACAAGGCCGGGCAATGTGAAAACATCAACTGTTCGAGTACGAAGAACAAAGCGTCGGATGGTTGCTCGAATTCGAATTGCGACTGCACTTGCAGCCAAATCAATGCGACATGCGTACCTAACCGTCTGTGTTAAATCATTATTTGACAAGGCACTCCTTTCGGGAGTGCCTTTATCGGGGAAATTATATGAAATTAAGCAAATACACTCTTTTCTTCAATGATGAAGACCGATTCATCGTTTACAACAGTTTGTATGATTCAATTATGATTTGCACATCTCAAGTTGTCGCTTTGATCCGAGATAATGAGGAATCGGTCGACTCTATTGAGAACATTCATCCCTCTTTGTTCAACTATTTGGCACAGAAAAAATTTATTGTTGCTGATGATTCGGATGAAGTTCAAGAGTTCATCTCTTCATTAGAACGAGAATTCGATGATGAGCGGGAGTATTCGATTACAATCAATCCGACAATGAACTGCAATCTCAAATGCTGGTATTGCTACGAAGAACATCTCGCACACAGCATGATGTCATCAGAAACAATGGATTCGATATGCAAATTATTGCAGTCTATTTTTGCGGAACACAAGGCAAAATCCCTGCATTTGAGTTTTTTCGGCGGCGAACCTCTTTTAGGCTTCAACAAATGTGTGAATCCGCTGATACAATACACAAATGAATTATGTAAAAGACATGACGCTGATTTTTCTTTCAGTTTTACAACCAATGCCGTGCTTTTAGCCCGAGATCTTTGCGACATTTTGTATGGTTATGGCCGGAACGTTTCCTTTCAAATACCGTTCGATGGAAGTAGAAAAGTGCACGATTCCATCAAACACACTTATAATAGGGAAGGAACATACGATACCATATTGGCCAATCTGAAATACGCATTGTCTAAAAATTTTCATGTTACGGCCAGATGCAACTATACTCGCGATTCCGCTGAGTCGTTTTCTGATTTTATAAATGATATTGCGCCTTTACTAAAGCAATACCCCGAAACCCTGAAAATTGCTTTCCAGCAGGTTTGGCAAGATGCCGAAAACGGAAAAGCATCGGAGATCATCGAAAAACTGGAAGCAAGAATCAATAACATAGGGGGCCGTTATTACACTCCGACAATGGATTCCAGCAGATGCTATGCGGACAAAAAGAATTCTTTCGTAATAAATTATAACGGAGACATATATCAATGCACCGCACGGGAATTCACTGAGATCAACAAGGAAGGCATATTGCAATCGGATGGCACGATTCTTCATAATGATCGCTATCGCTTGAGAATGGAAAGTCGTTTTTCCAATCCGGAATGTTTGGAATGCAAAGTTTTTCCTATATGTAATTTATGTACTCAAAAAAGAATCGAACGGGGAAACGACAAATGTCTTTGCTCGAACTATCCGAATTATAAGGACGATCTTGCAATATCTCGGATTAACTCATTGTATAAGTTTACCCGCATGAACAAGTCCGAATGAGAAAAATGATCTTTTCCGTATCGGTGCTCTTACTGCTATGCGTCCGGACGAACGCTTCGTCCAATCCGTTGTCTCACTCTTCAAAAACCGGTAATGTTATGCGTTTGCTAATCGTCTTATTCACCTTATTCGCATCCGTTGCCGGGCATGCACAAGAGCATTGCTGGACGCTGGACGAGTGCATCGCCTATGCTTACGAGCACAATATCGAAATCAAGGCGCAGGAGCTCGCGGCTGAGGAGAAGCGTATTGCACTCTCGGAATCGAAGTGGAGCTATGCGCCCGATATTTCAGCGTCGAGCAGTTATTCGCTTTCGACGGGCCGTGTGCTCGACCCTACGACCTACGAGTTCGTCGAACAGCAAACCGTCGGTGGCAACAGTACCTCCATAGGGGCGAACATAACCGTATTCAGCGGCCTGCGGAACATGTACAATCTCAAACGGGCCCAACTCGACCTTCGTTCGTCGCTGCTCTCCGTAGAGCAAACGCGCAACGATGTACGGCTGAATATTACGGCTTATTATTTAGAAATTTTGTGTGCTGAGGAGACGATCCGCGATGCCGAGCAAGTCGTTTCCGAGCTGAAGGTGCAGGTGGAGAAAACCGCAAAAAAAGTCGAGGCGCATAAGGTAACGATGGCCGATCTGCTTCAAATCCAATCGCAGCTGGCCGATGCAGAGAACGATGTGCTGACCGCCCGCAACAATTATGACATCGCACGACTGAACCTCTGCCAGCTCCTCGAAATCGATGATTATACATCGTTCCGCACGGCAGCCCCCGATGTTTCCGAACTTGTCCGTAACGGCATGACAGACGAACCGGCAGCTATTCTCGATGCTGTACAGTCGCTGCCCGAAGTGGAATCGGCGCGTGTCGGCATCGATCTCGCCCGTCGCAGCCTGCAAATCGCACGGGCAGCCTATTGGCCGACTATCTCGCTTTCGGCAGGTTATGGTTCCAGTTATTCGGATGCCCGGCAGAAGATGTTCCGGAATCCGGACGGTACCTATCGCTACGAGGCTTATCCGTTCTTCGAGCAGTACAAGGACAACGCGAGCAGTTATGTATCGCTGTCGCTCAATATCCCGATATTCGGCAAACTCACGACCCGCAAAAACGTACAGCGCCAGAAACTGGCCGTCCGACAAGCAGAATATGCATTGCAAACCGTCGAGAAGCAGGTAGCCAAAGAGGTTGCACAGGCGCTGATCGATGCCCGCACGGCATGGGCCCGCTATCTCGGGGTGCAACGCTATGTCGAATCGGCCGAAGAAGCGGCCCGGCAGGTCGGCCGCAAATACGACCTCGGTGTTGCTACGATTACCGATTACAATGCTGCCGTTACTGCGGCAGTCAAAGCCCGGTCGCAACTCCTGCAAGCCAAATACGAATATCTGTTCAAGATACGGATGCTCGAATATTATCGAAATAAATAGGTCTGCAACAATGAAAGGCTCCAAAGTTCTTGACAACTGCGGCTTCATCACATTGCTTCGCACTTCACTCGACACGCAGTTTACCATTCAAGAACAAATGTTGCTGGATTTGGAGTACGATCGCTTTCTTGCACGTATCGAAAGGTTTGTGCAGAGCAATAAATCGAAATTGGAAAAGCTGCGCATTCTGACAAGAACAGGCGAAACGCTGGAACGGTTGAAACTGAATATCAAGGACCAAACTTCGTTACGATACCTTTATGCTCAATCCGCAGGTTCAATCTTGGATTTTGAAAAACGGGCCATATTGTTACAATTGAAATATCCCGGTCTGAGCGAAGGTGCCGCAGTGCGCAAAGCTCCGTTCCGGTTATCGAAAAAATACACACCGACCGATCTGATGGAAATCATCACGCCTCTGCATGCCATCGGATTCTTCTGTCTGCCCGATGGTTCTCCGGTCTCCTTTGCCGAACTCACAAAAGAGTTGGAGACCTTGTGCGGCATCAAGTTCAAGAATCCCGAGACCTGCCGCTGGGCTGTTTTGAACCGTAAAACCAAGCTCACCAATATCGTCGACACGCTCCGCCGTACTTTGCTCGAATTGAGCGTCAAGTAACGGGGACGGCCCTTGACGGCCCGAAGAGGCCCTCTGTCCCGTTTCGCCCCGGTCATTCTTACCTTGCCGGCAAAAACGCCATGCAGCAGGAAGATGATTTGAGGTCGCTGGAGAATATCATCCAGTTCATACGTGCGGTGAGCTGTCTGTTTCTCCTTTTGAATGTCTATTGGTTCTGTTACGAGTGGTTTTCGGCGCACGGTCTGACCGCTCCGGTCGCCGACCGAATCCTGCTCGGATTCCAGCGCATGACCGCCTTGTTTTCCTATTCCGTTACGACCAAACTCTGCGCATTCGTACTCCTTGCGCTGAGCTGCTACGGCACGAAAAGCGTCCGCGACGAGAACATATCCCGCAGAGATATTGCAGTTACCGGGGCTGTTGGATTGCTCCTCTTCTTTTTCAACGATTTTCTGCGTTTTCTGCCTTTCGGCTCCGGTGTTCGGTTTTGGAGCTACTCCCTTACGCTCGTTGCCGGGTACTTGTGCCTGCTGGCCGCCGGGGTCTGGCTCGGCCGGTTGATGAAGCAGCGGCTGGCCGACGACCCGTTCAACAACGAGAACGAGAGCTTCGAGCAGGAGAGCCGCTGCCTCTCCAATGAGTACTCCGTCAATCTGCCGACCCGATACTACTACCGCGGACAATGGCGCCGCGGCTGGATCAACGTCGTCAACCCATTCCGAGCGACGATGGTACTCGGCACGCCCGGCTCGGGCAAATCCTACGCCGTGGTGAACAGCTATATCAAGCAGCATATCGAGAAAGGTTTCTCGATGTATATCTACGATTTCAAATTCGACGACCTGTCCCTGATCGCCTACAACCACCTGCTCCGGCATCTGGACGCCTACAAGGTCCGCCCCCAGTTCTGCGTCATCAACTTCGACGACCCGCGCAAATCGAACCGCTGCAATCCGATAGCACCCGAGGCGATGACCGACATATCCGACGCCTACGAATCGGCGTACACCATCATGCTCAACCTGAACAAGACATGGATTCAGAAGCAGGGCGACTTCTTCGTCGACTCGCCGATCATCCTGCTGGCGGCGATTATCTGGTATCTGAAAATCTACGACGGCGGCCGCTATTGCACCTTTCCCCACGCCATCGAGTTTCTGAATAAACCCTACGAGAAAATCTTTCCGATTCTGACTTCCTATCCCGAGTTGGAAAACTACCTCTCGCCCTTCATGGATGCCTGGAAAGGGGGCGCGCAGGACCAGCTTCAAGGGCAGATCGCAAGTGCTAAAATCCCGCTCTCGCGCATGATTTCGCCCCAGCTCTACTGGGTCATGACAGGCAACGATTTCACGCTCGACATCAATGACCCGGCCCAGCCGAAGATTCTCTGCGTGGGCAACAACCCGGACCGGCAGAATATCTATTCAGCGGCGCTGGGGCTGTATAACTCGCGCATCGTCCGTCTTATCAACAAGAAGGGCAAACTCAAGTCGTCGATCATCATCGACGAGCTACCGACCATCTACTTCCGCGGGCTGGACAATCTGATCGCCACGGCGCGCTCGAACAAGGTCGCCGTATGCCTGGGCTTTCAGGACTTCTCGCAGCTGGAGCGCGACTACGGCGACAAGGAGGCCAAAGTAATTCAGAATACGGTCGGTAACATCTTCTCGGGGCAGGTCGTGGGCGAAACCTCGAAAACGCTCTCCGACCGCTTCGGCAAAATCGTCCAGATGCGGCAGTCGCACTCCGTCTCGAACGACAGCGTGACGACCTCGACCAACACCCAGCTCGACGCCTTGATTCCGCCCTCGAAGATCGCCAACCTCACGCAGGGCATGTTCGTCGGGGCCGTGTCGGATAACTTCAACGAGCGTATCGAGCAGAAGATTTTCCATGCCGAAATCATAATCGACAACGCGAAAGTCAAGACCGAGACGGCTGCCTACGTCCCGATCCCCGAGATGACCTCTTTCGTCGATGATGCCGGCCAAGACTGCATGGAGGAGGTCATCGAGGCGAACTACTACCGCATCAAGACCGATGTGGAGCGGATCGTCGCAACGGAGATAACGCGCATCGAAGCTGACCCGGAACTCTCGAAGCTGCTGCCGAAGAAAAAAGAATAGGACTGTTCTGACAAACGACCGACAATTTGGCTTATGCCGACTGACATATTGACATGAAAATAAGCGTTTTTACATTTGGCATATTTCATGAAGAAATGAAAAAGCGTAGGCGGCAACCTACGCTGAAACCTCTCAGTCGGAGAGAGGTCCAATACAGTCCTCACTGTAAATGGATGTACAAAAGTAACAATAATTGTTCCCAAAAACAACTTTTGGCGTCTCCTCAAAATCCGACCGGTATCATACACACCGGAAAATGTTGACAGCGTTCATTCGGCTGGGGAATTCGGATGACCTAATCTTTGTTATTATGGCCCAAACAGATGCCGGAAAAAAGAAGGTATATGTACATGGCTATACGACCGATGATGGGAAAAAAGTTCCCAATCACTACAGGTCAACGCCTAATACCTCGGATGGCCCGAAGAAACCATCCAAAAAGTAATTCATGCGAAGGAGTGCCATAGTGCCTCCTTCGTTTTTATTAAATCTCAATAAGCAAAAAATGGAAATAAAAATTTCTACTACCCGAGGGAAAAGCCTCATTCAAAAAATTTTTGAGCATGTCGAAAGTGATGCTCGCACGTGGACGATAAAAAAAAGCCAAGAAGGCCTTAAACTCTTAACACATAGTCCTAAACAATGGTGCGATCATGCTCTCTTGAATCTTACAGCTACTGATACGCATGTAATCGTGGAGATAAGGTATTGGAAAAACCAGCCAGTTCCGTCCGATAGTGACAAGGCTATCTATATCGGCCGTTTTATTGAGATGCTGCTCGAAGATTTCAAAGATGATTTCGAGACTATCGAAATTATCAAATGAGATTAAAGTTTATACAAAGTCTCTTCATAGTATTCGTTTGAATCCGACCCGCGAGGTCGGATTTTTTGTTTTCGTTCTGTTATTGAACGGCCCTTGACGGCATGGAGCGGCCAGCAGAAACGAGCTGGCTGGCAGCCATCTATATTCGCGGCATAAACCATTGTTCCACTAAAACAATTCTATTATGTCAGACGAAAAACAGATTCCGGGACAAGCGCCCGAACAGGCCTATCCCAAGTACAAGGAGACGCTGCTGCTCTACGATGAGAGCAACCATGCCGTGCAGGCCGTCTCCGACCTCCGACACTCGGGCAACGATTATCGGGTCATCACGACGCAGCCTCTTTCGGAGAACGCCCCGGCTTTCTTCCAGCTCAAGGACAGCCCGGCCGCCGCAGCCTTCATCGCCGGCTTCAAATCGCAGAAGGACAAGGAGAATTTCCGCTTCCTGCGGGTCGCGGCCGATAAGGTCGGCGCGGTCGTGCAGGCGCTGCATAACCTCACGAACGATCCGAAAGACGAAGCCGGCCTGAAAACCCTCCGAGACCATACCGTCACCTCTTACCAGCTCGACAAGGTAAAGTTCGACACGCCCGACCTGCACCTCCAGGAGTTGCAGCAGATGGGCATCATCGTCTCGCCGCAGGAGCTGGAGGCGATGAAGCTCGGGCTGCCGACCAAAGAGATCCACGATCTGAACTTCAAGCTCGGCAATATGTCCGTCGTCGGGCAGTTCGCCCTCAGCCCGTACAGGGACAAAAACAAAGAGGTGCAGATCGGGCTTCAGAGCGTGCTGGCCCGCCCCGAATACGAACGGGAGGAGTACAAGCTCGCTTTCTCGACCAGCGACAGGGAGACGCTCGCCGCAGGGCGGACCCTCGACCGTCTCGTCGAGCTGCCGAATCCCCACACGGGCGAGAAGGAGTGGTGCCACGTCGGCCTGAACCGCGCGACCAACCGCTTCGTCACCGTGCCGCACCGCGAGGTCAAAGAGATCGGCTACTTCAACGGCGTGCGCCTGACCGATGCCCAGAAAGAGATCGCCATGACCGGCGGGCGGTTCCGCGTCGAGGGCTGCCAGGCCCGCAACATCCCGGACCTGACCTATGCCGGTACGGTGCAGTTCGACGTCTTCTCCCGCGAGTATCGGATGACCGACTATGCGTACAACCGGCCCTACATCCCCGCGTCGCTCGACAAGCAGCTCGACGACCGCCAGCGCACGGCGCTGACGGGTCCCGACGGTCTGGACTGCTCGAAAGAGAAAGAAAAGCCTATTCTCGGCAAAAACGGCAAGCCCTACACCTGCGTACTGCGCATCGACCCGAAGACCAACGGCGTCGTCTTCGACTTCTCCAACCAGCGGCGTCAGGAGCAGGAGCAGGAACAGAAACAGCACAACCAGCAGGCCCGGAGCGAGGAGCCGAAGCAGAGCCGCGGTCGTAAACGCTAATGCAGCCCGGCAATGGAACGACGCGATGAACCGTGGTTTCGTCAGCGCCTCGAACGGTTTCTGCGCGAACGGCATCCGCACCGACAGTTCAGAGAAGCGACGATTGCCAAACGAAGCCGCCTCGCTTACGAGACCTATGCCGATCGCATTCGGGACGGCTGTGCCGCCGAAATCGCACTCCGCAAGGCCGACGAACAGCTGTTTCGCGGCTGGCTGTTCTCGAAGTTCGATACGGTGAGCCTGCTTCTCGCAACCGACTATCCGCAGATAGACAAGCGGCGGCGTTACGGCCTGACGATCCGTTTGCTCCGGCTTCTGGCTCCGATATTCTCGAATTACCCCGTCGGAGACCATTTCGCCGCAACGCCGGAGTTCGGGCAGCTCAAAGAGGAGCTGCGGAGCGCAATTCGCCGGTGGATCGTCGAGGCCGGCATCATGGAATAGCCCAAATTTCTTTTAATCAATTCTTTCAAAACGATGAAAAAACACCTTTTTGCCGCGGTGGCTATGGCCTCCGCACTCTTCACTGCCTGCGACAAAGACAGTGACCCGATTCTTCCGCATCCTGCCGATACGGAGGGCGCGCGGGTCTCGGTCACGCTGACCGAATCCGAAGACGCTCATACCCGCGCGTTCTTCGATACGACGGCCACGGCCGAGGCGTGGGAAAAGTCGCTCTCGTCGCTCTCGGTCTTCGCTTTCGACAACGCAGGCTCGCTGATTGTCCGCCGCGACTTCACCTCCGCCGAGCTGGCGGCCAGGTCGGCCGTCTTCTCGTTGCCCAAGTCCGCCGCCGGCGCGACCTGCACTTTCTGCGCCGTAGCCAACCTCGACGCCTCGTCAGTCAAGAGCCGTGCAGACCTGATGGCCCTCGTCGAGCGGTCCGCGGCCGATTACAACGGCACCTTCGCCGAGGTCTCCTCGAAGGCCCTGCGCCCGGGCGGCTTCGTCATGTCGGGCATGAAGATGCTGACGGTCGGGGCGGTAAACTCCACGACCAACGTAGGCATTTCGCTCAAGCGCACCGTCGCGAAGGTCGCCCTTCAGACGACGATCGACCCGGAGTTTTCGCAGAAGTACGGCGGCACGCTCACCATCCGCTCCGTGAAGCTCTCCAAAGCCGCCTCGCAGTCGCTCGTCATGGCTGAGTCCGCGCCCTCGCCCGGCGCGATGACCTTTACCCATACGCAGACGCCCGCCGCCGCGTCGGGGAAGTTCAACAGCCTGTTCTACCTCTACGAGAACGGACCTCAGACCGCCGGCAGCCGCGCACTGCTGGAGATCGGTGCCACCTACGACCTGGACGGCAACGCCGCGACCACGGACGACCGTTCGGAAGTGACCTACACGGTCGAACTCGCGGGCAAGGCCGCGGGAGAGATGCTCCGCAACGGCTACTACCGCATCTCGGTCAACATCACGGGCCTCGCAGGGCAGGAGTGTGCCGTGTCGGTCACTGTCGCCGATTGGGAGACGCCCATCACGCAGAACGTCGATCTTGGCGCCTAACCTGTTTCACTTGTCCGCCGCTTCCGTCTTCGGGCGGAGGCGGCTTTTTCTTAAACCCCCGAAACTATGAAATCCCGTTTTTTGATATTCGCACTCCTCACGCTCTGCTGCGGGCTGAGCGGCTGCATCTATGAAGAGCTGCCGGAGTGCAGTCCGCAGAAGAAAGTCACGGTCGAGGTCCGCATCGCGCCCGAGAATCCCGACCGCATCACCCGCTCGCCGGACGAGAATACGATCTCCGACATCAACCTGCTGCTCTTCGGCCCCGGCGGCGCGCATGCGGTCTACTCCACGACGCCGCACCTGCGCTTCGAGTGCCTGCCGGGAGCGTACACCCTCTATGCCGTTGCCAATGCCCATACGGATATGCGGAACTTCACGGCCGAAATGCTGGAGACCTTCGCGGTGCCCGACCGCCCCGAGTTCGACGACCTCATGATGACCGCCGTGCAGCAGATCACGATTCCGGCCCGAAGCGGGACGGTGGAGCTGCCTCCGCTGGAAGTCCGCCGCGCCGTTGCGCGGGTCGACTACGACATCCAAGTCGACGAATCGGTAGCCGACATCGAAATCCGCGCCGTGCGGGCGGTGAACCTGCCGGCCCATTACCGACCCTTTGTCGAGGGGTTCAGCCCGAGCGTCTTTCTTGACCGGGAGCTTGCGCCGGCTGACGGGGACGGAGCCTCCGCGCAGGGATCGTTCTACATGCTTCCCAACTGCCAGGGCGTGCGCTCGTCGATCACAGCACCCGGGCAGAAGAACCCCGACAACGCGCCCGGCAATGCTTCCTGCCTGCATATCCGCGCCGTGCGCAGCGGCAAGGTCCTCGACTACTACGTCTATCTGGGCGAGAACGACACCTCGGACTTCAACGTGCGGCCCAACACCGTACAGACGCTCCACATCCGAATCCTCGGCGACAACGATCTGCGGCTGCGCCAGTACGCCCTCGACGTCGAGATGGCGACCCGCAGCGTGCCGCAGGACGGGTTCATGCTCGAACCCCTCGCCGGATTGCTGGACATTCGTCTGAGCGGTCATTACGAAGATATGCAGGTGCGGGGCCTCCTCTCGCTCGAAGAGGGCGATGCTGCGTATTGTCGGTTTTGCGGCGACCGGTATGTCGCACCGCAAGAATATGACTTCGCAGCCGGCACATGGAGCGGTGCGATGTCCTATTTCCCCGAGACCTTCACCCGCGATAATGCCCGGCTGAAGTTCACGCTGACCGTCTCGGACAAGTACGGCGAGGTCGGGCGATATGAGTTCGAGTACGCTTTCGCCTATCTTTTCCAAGTCTACCGCACCTGGCACAACGGCCCGCGCAGCGTCTGCGGGCATATCGAATCGGAGGATGCGCTGGCCATCGTCGAGCATGAAACACTTTCGGCCGTGTACGATACCATCTATTGCACGAGCGAGCCGGCGACGCTCCGGGCCGTACCCGACGCGGGCTACCGCATCGACTGCTGGTGCACAGCCCCCAGTCATCAGGGGGAGGTCTCGTTCGAGGAGACGTATTGCTGCGACCCGTTGGACGGGCCGACGCCGCTCTACCTCTACTTCAAACCGTTCATCCCCTCCCTGAACGGTTCATTGCGGCAGGATCCGACTACGTGCGGGCAGGTTATCGACACGCCCACGACCGAATATCCAGTACCGTCGACCATTAAATCCTTTAACCATGAATAACCGATTATTGATATTGACCCTGCTGGCGGCATTGTCGGGCTTCTGGGGATGCGCCTCCGGCGCGGAGGAGGAGTGCGCTTTTCCGTCCATGCTCGACGTCCGGCTGACCGTGCATCCCGAGCGCATGACGGCCTCGACCCGTTCGACGGATGAAAACAACATCCGCGATCTGAACTTCTACCTCTACGACACGGCAGGGAATACCGTCCTGCATCGCTACCAGAGCGCCGCGACCCTGCGTTTCGAGTGCCCGCCGGGCGACTACACGCTCTGCGCCGTCGCCAACATGCACCGCGACATGGGCGACCTTTCGCCGGCAGAGCTGGCGGCCTGTGCTGTCAGTTACACCTCCGACTATGCCGACCTGCCGATGGCGGGACGTCTCGAAACGACGATCCACGCTTCGCAGGGAAAAACCGTTACGCTCCCGCCGCTCGAACTCCGCCGCCGGGTCGCGAAGGTGGCCTACCACATCGCCGTCGCGCCCGCCGACATCGAGCTGCACTCCATGCGCGTATGCTCCGTACCGAAGTCGGTCTCTCTCTTCGACGACGACATGCCCCCGGCCGGTGGCTACGCGGACACGCCCGGCACGATGCTTTCGGGGCGCGGGGCCTCGGGCATCCTTTACCTGCCGCCCAACGCGCAGGGGACGAATCCCGCCATCACCGACCCGCGGCTGAAGAACCGCGATAACGCCCCTGAGAACGCCACCTATCTCCTGATCCGCGCGACGCGCGGCGAGAAGGTGCTGGCCTATCGCATCTATCTGGGGGAGAACGCCACCTCGGATTTCAACGTGCGCCCCAACACGAGCCACACCCTCGACATCACGATCCGGGGCGACAATGAAATCGATACACGCGTGAGCGGCTACACGGTCGACGTGTGGGATACTATCGACAGCGACAGCCACAACGGTTACTGCATCGCCGGGCCTGCGCACCGTCTGTTTGTCCATGTCGAGGAACAGAACAACGATTCGCAGCTCTCCTGCCGCATAGTCGCGTCGGCAGGCGACAGCCGGGTATTCTACGTCGACGGCAGGCAGGTTGGCGCATCCGGTACTGAATTAACGCTTGCCGACGGGAAAAATGAATTTGCGATAGACTATACACCGACCCGATTCGACGCAGCCAATGCGACGCTCGAATATGCCGTCATTGTCTCCGATGAATACGGCTTCACCCGAACGTTCGGGTTTTCGCATCGCTTCGCCAACCAGGTACTTCTGTACGCCCCGTTCAAATCCGTCGAAACCAAAGGCGCGGTCTTTTCACAGGCAAGGTCCGACCACCTCTATGTGCTGGTCGACGGTGATGGCTGTACCATCACAGCAACTGCCCTCCCGGATTACATATTCCGGGGTTGGTACTCGGATGCCGCCTATAAGGTTCTTGTCTCGACGGCCGCGAACTACCATTACAAACCCCAAAGCCGCATCCGTTCATTTTATGCCGAATACGAAACGACAGTTACGCCTCTCGATACGAGCGGTACGGCCAACTGCTACGTCGTCCCGGACCTGAACCGTCATTATTCGTTCGACGCCCGAGTAATGGGCAACGGCAAAAGCACGCTCAACATTACGCCGCGACCGCTCACCGGCACGAGGGCCAAAGTTCTCTGGGAATCTTCCGCAGCCCGTGGCGATGTCATCCGCTCCGTCTCGCTTTCGGACGGGCGCATCGTCTTCGAGACCGGAACGCAGTACGGCAATGCCCTCGTCGGGCTGTTCGACGCTGCGGGCGAATGCATCTGGTCATGGCATATCTGGGCTGCCGATTACAATCCGAATGCGGCTTGTCACACCTATGCTTCGGGAGCCGTATTCATGGATCGCAATCTCGGCGCCCTGACCACCGATTGTTCCCGGTCCGAAGCCCGCGGCCTCTATTATCAATGGGGCCGCAAAGACCCGTTCGTACGCTCGGATACCTCTGCGGACGGATTGGGCGCAGGCTCGGCATTGTCCGGCTACGAAATCATCTATCTGGACCCAGCCCAGCACGAATTTGATAGAATCATGACCATCGGCTGGGCTACACAACACCCTACGACTTATATCGACTGCGCATCATTTCGGGAGGGCGACGACCGGGCCGACGTACTCGACTGGCTCTATACCTCTCATCCGAATCTTTGGGGCAACAGAACGACGGGCAATGCCTCGATCAGCATGATTAACGAGAAAACGATTTACGACCCCTGCCCACCGGGCTGGCGCGTACCCCATTTGGAAGCGTTCAAGGATATCGAATGGAAAGGTTACGGCGACTACGCTTCGATCTATTATCGCGGAATATTCTCCACGGACTATCCTTTGACCGGATTTTATTTCAACCGCCAATATCATCACCCCGGCGTGGGTTTTACCCATACGAATGCCCCTTACGTAAGATCGAGTTCCGGAAGCGTCGGATTCAAGGAGTGGGAGTATAGTTTCCTGTCGTTCGACAAAGACGTACATAATTCGTCCTATTTCAGATTCGCGGCCATGCCGGTACGATGCGTCAAAGAGTAAACGAAAACCATGAAACGACAAACAATCATGCTGTTCATGCTGCTATTTGCAGCACTGTGGAGTGCCCCGCGCAAAGCCGCGGCACAGATCTTCGCCGTGCGGGCCAACGCCCTGGCGGCCCTGACCGGCACCCTCGACCTCGGGGCCGAAGTATCCGTTGCAGACAAATGGACGGTCGAAGTATCGGGCTACTGGAATCCGATACGAACCGAAAATCTTTCGACCCGCTTCCATGCAGTACAGGTCGGCGGCCGCTACTGGGCCTACGAATCCTTTGTCGGCCACTTCGTCGGTGCGCACCTTTCGTATGTCGGCTACGACCTCGGCAACCGCACCCGCCGCTACGATGGCCGGGCATTCGGCATCGGCTTGAGCTACGGCTATTCGTGGATGCTCACCACGCGGTGGAATGTCGCCATGGAGGCCGGCATCGGGCTGTTTCGCACGCGCGACACGCGCCGCGACCCGACCGTCGGGGACTGGGACGACGAATATCTTTACCACTATCGCCGCTGGACGCTCTTCCCATCCAGACTGGGTGTGTCGTTCTCTTACCTCTTTTAGCCATGAAGACGAAACAGATTCTATTGGCGAGCCTTATCGTCAGCGCACTATGCCTGTTCTTCGGCTGCTCGGTCACCGGGCCGCTCCAACGGCGTCAGGTGGCACCGAGGCTGTCGCAGCTCTCGCGCACCGAGCGGCAGGAGCGGCAGTCCGACTACCGCCCGCAGGTCGTGAAGCTCCAACGCGACAGCAGCACCTTCTACCTCGCGCCGGTCGATACGCTTGCGGACGGCGAGCGCGTGATGTCGTTTGAAATCGAACAAGTGACCGTCGCGGCGAAGATGCGCTCCGTACCCGAACGCAACGGGCGCGTGGTGCTCGACTTCATCGTCTCGCTCCCGAAGCAACTTTTGGGAGGCAGCCGCAGCGTGGTGATCACACCCATACTGCATAAGCCCGATGGACGCATGGAACTCGAAGACCTCGTAATCCGGGGCGGGAGGTTTTCATTGCTCCAGCAACGCGACTACTGGCAGTACGAAACCTATGTCGAACGTTTCCGTCCCGACACCCTCGGACGCGAGGCCGCGTTCAACCGCTTCGTGAAGTTCCCCTACCCGGAGGATGCGCGGCTGGATTCGGTCGTCGAACGCCGCGGCATGATGACCTACTACTACTCGGAAGAAGTCCCGACCGACGAGTCCTCGAAGCGCATGACCGTGACGCTCGAAGGCAAGGTCTTCGGCATCGACGACAGCAGCTACCGACTGCCGCCCTCCGACACGCTGGACTACGTTGTTACTTCGATGCTCTCGTTCGTGGACACTTTGTTGCAACAGGACACGGCATACATGCGGGGCGTGGAACTGTTGAAAAAACGCAAGTATGCGGAAGCATTGTACACCCTGAACAGCTACAATGACCGCAATACGGTTGTAGCGCATCTTTCGCTTGATTACAATGAACGGGCTTTGACACTACTCGCCGCGCTGCCCAAAGACGCCGTGACGGAGTATCTGCAGGCCATCGTCTGCGCGCGGCTGGGACGAAAGGAGGAGGGCCGTCGCCATTTCCTCGAAGCCTGCCGCCTGGACGAGCGCATGGAGTATCGCGGCAACCTCGATCCCGAAATCACCGAACTGTTAAAAGACTGACGTCTATGAAAAACAAGAGAAACAGAATCGCTCTCGTGGCGATCATCGCAGCGTTGTTCGCCTCCGCATTCGCGGCCTGCAACGTCTACGAAAAAGAGGAACTCGAAATCCGATGGTGCCCGCAGGTGCAAGACACGATCATCATACCCGGGTGGGACGACATGGAGCAATAGATTGAATCAAGTACGGCAACGATTGAATATCGTTGCCGTACTTGTATAAATGCATATATACTTCGACATCTGGCAATTTATGGACAATATAAATTGATTTTTATGAGTATCTTTGCTTTATATATTTTACACATGGCGGATAAGCATGATAGTGCAACTCGTAGTTATAATATGAGTCGAATAAAAAACAAAAACACCCAACCTGAATTATGGGTGCGAAAATATCTGTTTTCTCAAGGATTCAGATACAGAATAAATGTTCATAATTTACCGGGATCCCCCGATATTGTATTGTCAAAATATAAAACTATTGTATTTATCAATGGTTGTTTCTGGCATGGTCATGAAGGATGTAAATATTTTGTGATACCCGAAACCAGAAAAGACTGGTGGATTGATAAAATCAATAAAAATATTGAAAGAGATAACAGAGCAAACGAAGCATTACGAGCCGCAGGCTGGAAGATTATAACAATCTGGGAGTGTCAGTTGAAACCAAAACAAAGAGGCGCAACACTTGCAGCACTTACCGTAAAAATCCGAGAGAATATATGACCGGTTCTTTCTGCTATTTTCGTATCTTTGCATTCTACAAAATGAAATTCATTAACGAAGATGAAAATATCTGACATTTTATATAAAAATCTGAAAATCAAAACAGATAAAACACATCCACATGTAGATGAAATGCTGGCGGTCATCACTCATTGGATGCATAATACCGGCAGAGCTTCGGTTTCTCCGTATGGAAAAGAATGTCGTAAATATCTTCAGACAATATTATGTACATTGAATCCTGCAATTGATAAAAAAGATATAACGCTTAAGTCTATAAAAGAGCAGGGATTGTTCCAGGATGCCGTTGATGTTCCGTTTCCATCTCCCGAACGGTCCAAATTTACGTTCATAGACCTGTTTGCCGGAATGGGCGGATTTCGGTTGGCCATGCAGGCACATGGAGGACGATGTGTATTTTCTTCGGAATGGAATACATATGCACAAAAAACCTATTTTGCTAATTTTGGCGAGGTCCCGTTCGGAGATATAACTGAGGAGCGGATAAAGGCTTTTATACCTGACAATTTTGATATATTATGCGCGGGATTTCCTTGTCAGCCATTCTCCATTGCGGGAATATCCAAGAAAAACAGTCTGGGACGTGCCCATGGCTTTTTGGACAAAACACAAGGCACATTGTTTTTTGATGTTGCAGAGATTATCCGAAGAAAGCGCCCTAAAGCATTTTATCTCGAAAATGTAAAGAATCTGCAATCTCATGATAAAGGTCGGACTTTTCATGTTATATCAAATACACTCCAAGAATTGGGTTATAACATTCATTATCAAATAATGGATGGGAAATATTATGTACCCCAACATCGGGAGCGAATAATGATTGTCGGATTCAGAAAGGATTTGTATCAGGAAAAGGAAACATTCTCTTTTCCCGTAAAGGAGGATCCGCATCTGAAGATCCAGAATATTCTGGACCCGAATATTGATGCAAAATATACCCTTACGGATAAATTATGGCTGTATCTTCAGAATTACGCGAAGAAACATCAGGCCAATGGGAATGGATTCGGATATGGACTCACGGACCTGAATGGTATATCACGGACATTAAGTGCCAGATATTATAAAGATGGTTCGGAAATCCTGATTCCTCAATGCGATGGAAAAAATCCCCGAAGGCTCTCACCCCGAGAATGTGCCCGTTTGATGGGATATAGTGATCGATACATAATTGATGCTGTTTCCGAAGTTCAGGCTTACCATCAATGTGGAAATTCCGTGATAGTCCCCTTGATCACGGACGTTGCCGGAAACCTTGTAAAATCCATGTTGAATGATGAGTGCAAATAATTTGGTCGGACGTGCTGTTGCCACGGTCAATAAGGCCACAAAAGCTTTCTGCAAGTTTACATCTGCCAATGATGCTGGGTCAACCGGGGCTCATCAGGCAGGCTATTACATGCCTAAAAATGCATGGTCAATCATGTTTGATCATCCTGGTCTGAAAGGAGAAAACAAGGATCGGACAATCATGATAAAATGGCAGAACACGTTCGAAACAGAAAGTCGCTTCATAGACTACGGTAAAGGTACCAGAAACGAATATCGCCTCACTCGTTTTGGACGAGGGTTTCCATTTCTTTCTGAAGATAACGTCGGCGATTTGTTTATCCTGTGTCAGATTAGTAAGGATTATTATGAAGCATATGTGCTGTCTGCGGATGATGACATTGATTCATTCCTTGAGGCTATTGGTATTGGTCCGACAGAAACCAATGCCCTTATATCTATGCAAACCCATCCTGCCCCGGAAGATGTATTGCATCAGTTGTTTCAGGAAATTTTGTCTCGTTACGATCATTTCCCTGAAACAAATCTAATGGCTGCATATGCCCGTAAATACCATATGCAGGCTCACAATATATCTGAAGAATTTCTGCAAAATAATCCTGACACATCAATATTGGCTTGGATCAATACGGAATATGATTTGTTCAAATCTTTTGAAACCAAACTATATTCTCCCGAAATCAGCAGGGGATTCGGGAACGTGGAAACTTTGATTGCCTACTCCAATCAAATTCTGAACCGGAGAAAGAGCCGGGCAGGCAAATCATTGGAGCATCACTTATCAAGCATATTCCATGCAAATCACCTGCGTTTTGAAACGCAGGTGATTACAGAGGAACATAAGAAGCCAGATTTTATATTCCCGGATGGTGAATCCTATCATAATTTTGAATTTCCGGCTGAAGAACTGATATTTCTCGGTGCCAAGACTACATGTAAAGACCGATGGCGGCAAATTCTGAACGAGGCAGATCGTATTCCCAGAAAGCATCTGTTCACACTTCAACAAGGAATTTCAAAAAATCAGTTGACGGAAATGTATAGAGAAAATGTCTGTCTGGTCGTTCCGGAACCATACAAAAAATCTTTTGATCAAGACTTCAGAGGACGAATACTCTCATTAAAACAATTTACAGAGTCTGTTAAAAGAATACAAAATATTGTTTAATCAGTAATTCGTCGTAATCCACTCCTCCTGCCGGCGGCGGGAGACTTTCGAGGCGGTGATGGTGCGGTCGAGCCGATGGATCGTCCAGCCGTGCCGGGCGGCGAGGCGTTCGATCTTCTCGTGCGGAGTGTCATATGTTCGAAAGATAGAATCGTATGGACAATAACAATTCCCATTTAAGTAACATGGGTGCATTTTCGTATCCAGCGAATCATCGACGGAGAAGTCTTCACGCTTGACGACATCGACCGATGCAGGTTGGAAATCGAAAAACGATACCCGCAGTATGAGCAACCTATTGATGCCGATTCCGGAATTTTGTTTGCCGTAGAAGCAATCCGCAAATCTTTCGGAAACAGGTTTTATCTAATATTATATCGGTATCCGATCAAAATCGACTTCGGGACCCCGAACAGGCGAATATGTATCATCCACCCGAGCAATTTTATCGAATACGAAAAGAGACAGGAGGATTGACGTCCTCCTGTCTCCTGCTCATTTAACCCAGATTTTTCATGTAGTTGCGTTCAAGGACGCCGAATATCCCGGACTGCGGATAAAGAAACTTTCCGCCGATCGTCGTGTAGGGAATGATCCGTTCGTCCCGATAGGTTTGCAGGGAGCGCCGACTGATGCCGAACATACACCGGACCTCCTCGCCGGTCAGATACACCTCGTTGAAGATCGACGGGCGGTGCTCGTCGATCAGACGGTTGACCGACTTCAAGGCTTGAAGAGCCTTCTTGCGCAACTCAACGTACTCGGCAGAATTACGCGTGATGAAATCTTCCATTACTTTTTGGGGTAATCATGTTGGCCGCCAGCAGACGTTGGACGTCCGCCTCCTCGATGAAGATTTTGTTGCCGATCGCCGTATAAGGTACGATGCCCTGCTGACGAAAGTATTGCAAACCCCGTTTGGTAATGTGCAGCGCCTTGCAGACTTCTTCTTGAGTCAGTCACTTGTCGGGCTTGTGAGGCTGGCACAGCGAACCGAGATACTCCACACGCTCGCAGACGCGATGGAGCAGGGAGCACATTTCGTCGTAAGCTCCCGCTTCGATCATTTTACATTCCATAACTGATAAGATTAAGTTGAACAATCCCCGATTAGACGGGCCGAATGCAAAATAAAGCCAATCGCACCCACTTGCCACGTGCTGTCCTTTGTGTGCCGTTTATGGCCGACAAACTCTATAATGCCATATTCTTTGCGACGGTCTGCATATCGCGCATAATGGATGAATCGAGAATGCGGGCATAATGGCGGGTCATCTTCGTATCGGAGTGCCCGAGCATTTTAGCAACAGTTTCGATAGTCGCACCGCTGGCAAGGGTCAGCGTGGCGAACGTGTGCCGGGCCACATGCGTCGAAAGACTTTTTTTGATTCCGCAGATATCGGCCAGTTCTTTCAAATAAACATTCATCTTCTGATTGCTGCAAACGGGCAACAGCACATCGTGTGCTTGACAATAGGGATTATTATGATAGCGAGCCAATATTTCCCGTGCTGCATCCAGCAGAGGAATATTGCACATATTTCCGGTTTTTTGACGCGTTTTGCGAATCCATTGCATCCCGTTAATATCTGTCGCAATATGCTCTGCTCGCAGCTGTTTTACATCCGAAAATGCCAACCCCGTCAGACAGCAGAATGCGAAGATGTCCCTAATCTGCGCCAAGCGGGGAATGTCGATCGTTTTATCCAGAAGTTTTTTCAACTCATGCTTTTCAAGAAAGTCCCGTTCGACATTCTCCAAGTGAAAACAAACATTGGCGAAAGGATCGTTTTTCATCCATTTCCTTGAAAGCGAAAGGCGAGTGATTTTTTTGAAATTTTTGAGATACTTGGTGGTCGTATTGTGGCAACACTTGCGGACGGTTTTCAGATAAAATTCAAAATCTTCGACGAATTGATCCGGAAGTTCATCCAGATAAAGGTCTTTCTTTTTATAAGTATTGCGGATGAACTCTTCGGTTATCCTTAGGCAAGTATCGTAACGCTCGACAGTCGCGACTGCAAGGTCGATTCCGGCCAATTTCCGGCATTTTTCATTATGTTCGCGAAATACATTCAATAATGTATGACGCTCCGAACGCTCCTTGCCCAGATAACGGTCGAGAACCGTATGTGCTGATAATTCCGCTCCCTCCAGTTCCATATCCCGTTGAATACGTAAAATATTTGCGGAAACGGCATCGAGGTAGAAATTCAGTTCTTTGCATCCGCGGCCGTTTTCGACCGCCTTGCCTTTAGCGGTGTTCCACAATCGAGGTTCGATGAATCGTCTTGCCGAGGCATCGGCCCGCTGGCCGTTAACCGTAATACGCATGAAGATCGGAGCTTCGCCCGCCTTGTTGAGTTTTGTTCTGCGGATGTAAAACAGCAAACTGAAAGAGGTTCTTTCCATAGACACTTGTTTTAGGGTTGCAAATTTAAATTCCCAAGTGTCGGATGTCAAGATGTAATACGATGCAATAGAGTGCATTAGATGCTTATTCGGTGTACTTTTTTCGGTACCTGTCAGGTACACCGAATAAGACACCGCGAATATGCTTCGAAATGCACTTTCGTTCTATTGGCCTAAAAATAAAATTTCCTGTAAACCAACCGTTTACAGGAAATCGCTTTTCTTTTCATTGTACTTTGGCGGAGAGAGAGGCTCTCGAACTTATACTTTCACAGAATATCATAAAACTGCAAACGACTGATAATCAAGTGTAAATTACAATATAGAGTAAAAGTAAATGTTTCTAAATGTCTTTTGCTATCTCAATAATTGGGTGTATATTTGGGTGTAGAATTTCAAACGCACCCAATTATGAATATCAAGCGCAACATCATTTTTGCATTGGAGAGCCGGAAAAAGAACGGTGTGCCAATCGTAGAGAACGTACCCATCCGTATGCGTGTCATCTTTGCCAGCCAACGCATCGAGTTTACAACGGGCTACCGGATTGACGTAGCCAAATGGGATGCAGATAAGCAGCGGGTAAAGAACGGATGTACCAACAAGCTAAAGCAAAGTGCAGCCGAAATCAATACGGACTTGCTGAAATACTATGCCGAAATCCAGAATATTTTCAAGGAATTTGAGGTGCAGGAGGTCATGCCAACGACCCAACAGTTGAAGGAAGCTTTCAACATGAGAATGAAAGACACCAGCGAAGAACAGCCGGAAGAAGCCCCTGTCAGCTTTTGGGAGGTGTTCGATGAGTTTGTAAAAGAGTGCGGTAACCAGAATAACTGGACGGCATCCACCTATGAAAAATTTGCAGCAGTGAGGAACCACCTCAAAGAGTTCAAGGAGGATGCAACGTTCAACTATTTCAACGAGTTTGGATTGAACGAATACGTCAACTTCCTGCGTGACACCAAGGATATGAGAAACAGCACCATCGGCAAGCAAATGGGATTCCTAAAATGGTTCCTGCGCTGGAGCTTCAAGAAAGGACATCATCAGAACATTGCATACGATACGTTCAAACCGAAACTGAAAACCACCTCGAAAAAAGTAATCTTCCTGACTTGGGATGAACTGAACAAGCTGAAAGACTACCAGATACCCAAGGATAAGCAATACCTGGAACGTGTGCGTGATGTTTTCCTGTTCTGCTGCTTGACGAGTTTGCGGTATTCGGATGTTCGCAATCTGAAAAGAAGCGATGTGAAGTCCGACCACATCGAAATAACCACAGTCAAGACTGCCGACAGCCTGACGATTGAACTGAACAAATACAGCAAAGCCATACTGGACAAATACAAGGACATCCATTTCGAGAATTACATGGCTCTGCCCGTCATCAGCAACCAGAAGATGAACGATTACCTGAAAGAGCTGGGCGAACTGGCAGAAATCAACGAGCCTGTACGGGAAACCTACTACAAGGGAAATGAACGTATTGATGAAGTCACACCCAAATACGCTTTGCTCAGTACCCATGCAGGAAGAAGGACATTCATCTGCAATGCGCTGGCTCTCGGAATCCCGGCACAGGTGGTCATGAAATGGACGGGACACAGCGACTACAAAGCTATGAAACCCTACATTGACATAGCGGATGATATTAAGGCAAATGCCATGAACAAGTTTAATCAACTATAAAAGTATCAAACAGTTTCATAGATAGTTACCAATGACTATATTTGTAGAAATTATCATCACAATATGAGCAACAAGGAATCCAACATAGAGAAAACGAATTTTGATGCATTCATACAAGCGGTCGGTTCGGAAATAGAACAGGCACAAGTAAGGCTGATTGTTGCAGCCAATGCACAAATGCTGTTCCATTACTGGAAGATAGGCAATTACATCCTTTATCACCAGCAGCTGCACGGATGGGGAAGCAAAATCATCAAGCAGTTGGCAAAGGCTATCCGACTGCATTACCCTGAAAAGAAAGGCTATTCGGAACGTAACCTTACCTATATGTGCCAGTTTGCAAAAGCATATCCTTTAAGAGCGTTGCAAAGTTTCATAGAAACAGATGCAAGCCTGTCTGTCCCAACCATACAGAGTGTGACCAATGAAGTATTAAAACTGAATGACAAGCAATTTACGCAGGAACTTACTGCGCAAATGCAATCGATTGATTGTCAATCATTAGCAATTACGCAGGAAGTTCCTGCGCAATTTGAAGATGTGGGAAAAACCGTGTCTGCCATTTACAGGATGGGAATCAGGGAAATAGAAGAAGTTTTCTTGACCTCTCCTATAGCCAAAATAAACTGGACAAGCCAAATGACTATACTTGACAGTTCGCTACCTTTAGGTCTAAGCTACTGGTACATGAAGCAGTCTGTGGAAATGGGATGGAGCAGCAATGTATTGAAAATGCAAATTGACAGTGATTTGTATAGCCGACAAATCAGCAACAACAAGGTAAACAATTTCACGACCACACTTCCGGCTCCACAAAGCGACCTTGCCAATTACCTACTCAAAGACCCGTACATCTTTGATTTGGCAGGAGCCAAAGAAAAAGCAGACGAAAGGGATATTGAAGAACAGCTGGTGAAACACGTTACCCGCTACCTGTTGGAAATGGGCAACGGTTTTGCCTTCGTTGCCCGGCAGAAGCACTTCCAAGTCGGAAACAGCGATTTCTTTGCCGACCTGATTCTATATTCCATTCCGTTGCACGCATATATCGTGGTAGAATTAAAGGCTACCCCATTCAAACCGGAGTATGCAGGACAACTGAACTTCTACATCAATGTGGTGGATGATAAACTGAGGGGAGAGAATGACAACAAGACTATCGGGTTGTTGCTATGCAAGGGAAAAGACGAAGTTGTGGCACAATACGCATTGACAGGCTATGACCAGCCCATCGGCATCAGCGATTACCAATTGAGCAAAGCGATTCCCGAGAAACTGAAATCAGCGTTGCCCAGCGTGGAAGAAGTGGAAGAAGAACTGGCCTCTTTCCTTGACAAAGACAATAACACTCAAAAATAGTTGCGTCCATGAAAGATGTAATTACAACGCTGATTCCCCGATACGGAGAATTGAACAGAATATATAAAGACTGGTTTGATAATAAAGGTTTCTCTTTTGAAAAGCAGAAATTCATTACCAAGTTCTATCTGGACTACAATGATGTAACGGTTCTTGAAACAGCCATTCTTGAACTGGTGTTTCATCTTCCACAGGAGCAATACACACTGATTCTGAATAGCCTGAAAAAGGAAGTATGCGAAAACATAAGTTATTACAAGAAAGGATGTATGCCGGATGAACAGACCGTTTACAATATCTGCTTCCGAGTTTCAGAAATCTATAAAGAAGCCATAGAAGAACAGCAATACAAGACGACCAAGCTCCATGCTCCGCTAAACGAAGCATACCACCGATACGATTCCATAGGTTATCGGGAACACACTGCAGAGGATGAAAAGCGTGCGGAAATGGAATATGAACGGTGCAAAGATGAATACGAGGAGAAAAAAAACAAGCTGACCGAACTCTACGATCTGCAAAAACAGACCAGAGAGAAAGCCCTGCAATATGCAAAAAGCCGTTTCAATGAAATCTATCGGCTGGGCTGCCACCTCAAAGAGACATTGGCGAAATATGTATTTGATGAAACAAACGAGCCGGAAGAGCCAGCCGAACAAGAACCAAATGCCCCCAACATACAGGAAGAAGTGCTGGGAACGAAACAGACTGAGTATTTCAATATGGAACTGCTTTCGCTCATTCATGTAACCTGCGTGGGAGAACAGTTCGAGAATATTTCCGAACATGATTTCTATACCTGCATGAACCTGCTACCAAGCGACACCAAACCCCAAATCAGACCGAGAGAAAAAATACGTACCTGCTATCTGATATTCCTGATGAGCGAAAAACTGCCCAAACAGGACAGGGAGAATTGGAAGAGGAATATCCTGAAAATATTGGATATTGAGGAAAGCTACTACAAGTCAAAGTACAAAGAGCCTGTTTCCGATTTCCCCAGTGACAGCAACCGGAAATTTGCCAAAGAAATGGATGGTATATTCCGATAATCTGTGATATGCCCTGACATTTTACGAAACAACCACTTTTACCACTCAAATTAAATTTTTGAGTGGTATTTTTATTATCTGATATTCAGATAAATAACAAGATATTCCATTTATATCAACCACATCCTTACCACTTACAACCCTACCTAATTTTGCATCGTTCGAGAACAGAGATAACAGCCAGTGCGCAGGGCTGATTGTTAAACGACTAAATAGATTGAACGATGAAAAATCTTCAAGAATTATTATCAAAACCCGTCTGGCAGATGACAGGTGAAGAGTTCATATTCCTAAGTAAGCACGCTTCCCGTCAAACGGAAACGCAGCCACAGCCCATTACAGACACAGAAAGAAAATATGTGTACGGAATACTGGGCATAGCCAAACTGTTCGGGTGCAGCCTACCCACCGCCAACCGTATCAAGAAAAGCGGAAAGATTGACAAGGCAATCACTCAGATAGGACGTAAGATTATCGTGGATGTTGAGCTTGCCCTTGAACTGGCTGGAAAGAAAACAGGAGGACGGAAATAACGGGAGGCATGGCTATGGACTATATGAAAGAGACTAAGGAAATATCGGCTGAAGAAGCCATAATCCTTTGGCAAGCCTCACGTTTGAGCCTGTCGAAAAGTTATGAGAAAGCACCTGAAATCCTTAAAGTACATGATTCTGTCATTGGGACATTGGGTAATTTCAGCGCATCCATCGGCAAAGCCAAAAGTAAAAAAACGTTCAATGTATCGGCTATCGTAGCCGCTGCATTGAAGAACGGCACAGTGCTGCGGTATGTGGCTGAACTGCCTGAAGATAAGCGGAAAGTGCTTTATGTTGATACAGAGCAAAGCCCTTACCATTGTCTGAAAGTCATGACGCGCATTTTGCGAATGGCTGGTTTGCCAGATGATAGGGACAATGAGAATCTTGAATTTCTTGCCTTAAGAAAATACACGCCTGAGCAGCGTATCAGGATTGTGGAACAGGCTATTTACAATACACCCGAAATCGGTCTTGTAATTATAGACGGCATACGGGATATGGTGTATGACATCAACAGCCCCAGTGAATCAACACGCATCATATCCAAGCTGATGCAGTGGACGGACGACAGGCAGATACATATCCATACGATACTGCATCAGAACAAAGGGGATGAGAACGCAAGAGGGCACATTGGTACGGAGTTGAACAACAAGGCGGAAACCGTATTGCAGGTAGAAAAGGACAAGGGCAACGGTGACATCAGCCATGTTTCAGCCATTCACATCCGGGCAATGGACTTTGAGCCTTTCGCATTCCGTATCAACGACAAAGCCCTTCCCGAACTCATTGAGGGATACAAACCTGAAACAAAGAAGCCGGGAAGACCCGAAGAAGAGAAGTTCGACCCTTACAGGCATATCACCGAGCAGCAGCACCGTATCGCATTGGAAGCCGTTTTCGGGCTGAAAGAGGAATACGGCTACAAGGAACTGGAAGATGCCTTAATCAAGACCTATATGTCAGTGGGTGTAAAGCTGAACCATAAAAAGGCGGTATCGCTCATCACCATGCTCCGCAACAAACGGATGATAGTGCAGGAGACAGGCAGAAAATACACATTCATGCCTGACTTCCACTATTAGCCCATTTCCCTGCAATCACTTCACTTTATTCTCGGGGTGTATATATTAGGAATATAGTGAAGTGCTTGGGGAATGGGACTAAATCACTTCACTTTATTACCGTATCCTATATATACGAGAATTTAGTGAAGTGATTATAGACCGTACTTCCTAAAAAGGTACGGGCAAAAAGAAAAATAAACCAATTCACCAACTACTAAAACAATCATTTTATGGATATACAGACAGCCAAGCAAATCAGAATAGCGGATTATCTGCATAGTTTAGGATATTCTCCCGTCAAGCAACAAGGTGTCAATCTGTGGTATAAATCACCGTTAAGGGAAGAAGCCGAAGCCTCGTTCAAGGTAAATACCGAACGTGAACAATGGTATGACTTCGGTTTGGGTAAAGGTGGTGGTATCATAGAACTGGCTGCACACCTGTACGCTACCGACCATGTACCTTACATCTTGAAACGGATAGCAGAGCAGACACCGCACGTGCGCCCGGTATCTTTCTCTTTTGGAAAGCAAAACTCTTCCGAGCCGAGCTTCCAACAGTTGGAGATTGTTCCGCTGTCATCTACTGCCCTGCTTGCCTACTTACAAGGTAGAGGAATTAACATAAAACTGGCGAAAAGAGAATGTAGTGAAGCACGTTTCACTCACAACTGCAAGCGGTACTTTGCCATCGCCTTTCCCAATGGTTCGTGTGGATATGAAATCCGCAACCGCTATTTCAAGGGCTGCATCGCCCCAAAGGAAATCTCCCACATCAGGCAGTCGGGAAAAGCGAGGAATACCTGTTATGTGTTCGAGGGATTTATGGACTACCTCTCCTTTTTGACATTGAGACAAGAGAGCTGCCCAAATTATCCGGAATTGGACGGGCAGGACTACATTGTATTGAACTCCGTATCGAATGTAAACAAGGCTCTCTATCCGTTGGGCAATTACGAACGCATCCACTGCTTTTTCGACAACGACCATGCAGGACTGGAAGCACTCCGGCAAATCCGCATGGAATACGGCAGAGAGCGGTACCTCCGGGACGCTTCGCAGATTTACAGAGGATGCAAGGACTTGAACGAATACTTACAGAAACAGATTGAAAGAAAAAGGCAGCTCCAGTCCGCCAAAGGGGTGCGCAGCCAATCACCGGAAAAGAAGAACGGCTTCCAGTTATAGCCCACTATAACTACACGCTTCGCTTTCGTAGTTGTGGGCTCTCCCGAGGGGATTAGGGCTTTGCCCTAATGACCCACTCAGGGCGTTTCACCCCTGAGAACCCCGAGCAAAGAGTGACCCTCTCTTTGCAATCTCCGCTTATGGGTTACCCCTAAGAACCCCTCTGCGAAAGCGAGCAAAGTAAATCAATTGTAAACAAAGGAAAGAAGCTATGGCAACAAAATCAAGCATACATATCAAGCCTTGCAACATCGCATCGAGCGAGGCACACAACCGAAGGACTGCCGAGTATATGCGTAATATCGGGGAGTCCAGAATCTATGTCGTTCCCGAACTTTCCACCGATAACGAACAGTGGATAAATCCCGACTTCGGCACTCCCGAACTGCGAACTCATTATGACAATATCAAGCAAATGGTCAAGGAAAAGACCGGACGTGCCATGCAGGAAAAGGAAAGGGAACGCAAGGGAAAGAATGGAAAGATTATCAAGGTGGCGGGATGCTCACCCATCCGTGAAGGAGTATTGCTTATCAGACCGGACACCACACTGGCTGATGTACGCAAATTCGGTGAAGAGTGCCAAAGACGCTGGGGCATCACTCCGCTACAGATTTTCCTGCATAAAGACGAAGGGCATTGGCTGAACGGTCAGCCGGAAGCAGAAGACAAGGAGAGCTTCCA
Organism: Alistipes muris; assembly: GCF_943193205.1. Classification (GTDB taxonomy): domain Bacteria; phylum Bacteroidota; class Bacteroidia; order Bacteroidales; family Rikenellaceae; genus Alistipes; species Alistipes muris. The sequence goes on along the minus strand of NZ_CALPDD010000007.1, from coordinate 44,207 downwards.
AGTCGGTAACAGATGGTTCAAACCAAATTATCATGCTCATGTCGTATTCGACTGGATGAACCATGAAACTGGAAAGAGCCGAAAGCTCAATGACGAGGATATGGCAACCATGCAGACCCTTGCTTCCGATATTCTCCTGATGGAACGTGGACAGGCAAAAGCTGTCACAGGTAAAGAGCATCTGGAACGAAATGATTTCATCATTGAGAAGCAGAAAGCCGAACTGCAACGTATAGAGGAAACCAAGCGACACAAGGAACAACAAGTAAGCCTTGCCGAACAGGAACTCAAACAGGTAAAAGCAGAGATACGCACGGACAAACTAAAGAAAACAGCCACCAATGCTGCTACCGCCATAGCAAGCGGTGTAGGTTCTCTTTTCGGAAGCGGTAAGCTGAAAGAACTGGAACATCACATCGAGCAGCTACATCAGGAAATTACCAAACGGGACAAAGCTACTGATGAATTAAAAATTCAGATACAACAAATACAGGAACAGCATAGCAGACAAATTCGTAATCTTCAAAGAATACATAATCAAGAACTTGAAGCCAAAGACAAGGAAATATCACGATTGAGCACCTTGCTTGAAAAAGCCCACAAATGGTTTCCCATGTTCAAAGAGATGTTGAGAATGGAAAAATTATGCGCTGTTATCGGGTTTACCAAAGACATGATAGAAAACCTCTTGACAAAGAAAGAATCCATACAATGTAGTGGCAAAATTTATTCCGAAGAACACAGGTGGAAATTTGACATCAAGAATGATATTTTTAGGGTTGAGAAACATCCGATGGATAGTGGTAAGCTTATGCTGACCATAAACCGACAACCCATAGTACAATGGTTTAAGGAACAATGGGAAAAGTTACAGCAGAATCTACGTAACTCGGTGCAGAGAGAGCAAAAATCCAGAGGATTTAGAATATAGAATAGCCTATTATTAATAAAATCAAGTATCTATGCATCCAAACAGATTGTTTTTATTACAGAATCAAAATCCTAAGAATTTATAAAAAATGAAGCCTAAAGAAGTTTTGGAAAAATGGATAGATTGCTTTAACAAAGCAGATGCTTATCATATAGCAGAGCTGTATGCTACTAATGCAGTAAATCATCAAGTCGCAAACGAACCAATAATAGGTAAAGAATCAATCTACAAAATGTTTGTGAATGAATTTGCCACTGCTAAAATGGTTTGTATGGTGGAAAATATTTTTGAAGATGGCGAATGGGCTATCATGGAATGGAAAGACTCTCTTGGACTTCGTGGATGCGGATTTTTTCATGTAAAAGATAACAAAATCGTCTTTCAAAGAGGGTATTGGGATAAACTTTCATTCTTGAAGCAACACAATCTTCCAATTGAATAAGTACTATCAGAATACGGACTGGGAAATTGAAATACCCAGTCCGAGTTATATAATGAATTTTACTTGTTAAACTATTTAAAGTCAGTTGGATAACAAACCATACCTTTCACATTCTCAGTAGCTCCAGGTATTAATTCAGCCACCATGCAATATTCATGAGAGACTTCGAAAGGAAATTCAATTCCTAAATCGATAGCCTTGCGATAGCCAAATCGAGGATAATACTCTTTATGCCCCAATACGACTGCTGTGCCGTAACCCAAAAGTGCTGCCCTCTGATGGGCTTACTGAATCAACATCCCCCCCAATTCCCTTACGCTGGAATTCCGGCAAGACTGCCAATGGAGCTACACTCAGGGATGTGACAGACTGGGTGTCACTGTCTATCTTTACTTCTGTAAGTAAGATATACCAGACAATTTGTTTTTCTGTCATTTTCTTGTTCTTATCTAATTGTTAGGCTCATTGTTGTTATACATTGTTTAATTATAGATAAATCGTGAATATCCTTCTCTCTTAAATCGTAGCCCGAATGGAATACTTGTTGCCCTTTTGCAGAAATGCAAGGGATGCTTCTGCCTTCAAAGACTGCTGTTCCAAAATAGTCCGGTTGAAATTCATACCAGCCTCCATCCAAGTCGGCTTGTTTGGAAGTGCCGTCCGCATTCAAGACAAAAGGATGGATATCAATATAGCCTAATTCTTTGCTATACAGTTCCATACGGGTGGGCAACCAATTTGTTTCAATTTGATATCCTCTCTCCTGCAAAAGATCAAGGAGTTGGTCTGTATAATTGGCATCAAAATCAATGTCAATATCTCTATGCAAGCGGGTTTGCTGTCCGTACAAGACATCCACTCCCCAGCCTCCATCCAACCAAAACTGCATGTCCAGGCTTTCCAACAAGTCCAAAACTTGAAATAACTCTGTAATCGTAGTGTGTTCTTTCTTTGTCATATAATAATTCTTTAATAAATAATACTATGCGTAATTATCCAACTGCTTGATTGAAGAAATAAAATTTGCACCCACTCCAATCAGAAAGATAACCCATCCGCTGATCATAAAGACGGATGTGATACCCCATGCTTCCACCCAATATCCTGAAGCTACGATACCCAGCATTGATGGAAAGGTACTCAAACTAAAGATGAGAGAAAAAGTCCGTCCAAGCATGTCCGAAGCCAAGTTCTGCTGAATAATAGCGATGAAAAGCGCATGGTAAATGGAATAGGCTATGCCTCCTGTAAATGTTAGGCAAACAAAACCTATAAATGCGCTTGATGGTAAATAACTGGCGCTAATCAGATACAATCCCAATATCACATAAGCCGTATGCATCACTAATGTTTGCTTGCTTTTCAAAGCCTTACAGGCAAGTACTAAACCGCCCAACAATGCCCCTGAGCCCCAACCCATTTCCACAACTCCCATTTGCAAAATGTTTCCGTTGAAATGCAGAAGCGTCATAAAAGGAAATAACGTAAAAACAGGCATAAGGACAAAAGTCACCAGCGTAAAGCATACGAATAAAGGCAAAATGCCCATTGTACGCCGCAAGGTATGCCAACATTCCGTCAGTTCTTTTTTGAAATCTGGAAGAACTTTCGTTTTTTGAAGAGAAGGAATCTGGACACAAAGTAAGGTCAGACAAGCAGCAACAGCTCCGATCACATCTATGAGCAGAATATACTGTATGGGAAGCCAAACAACGAGGCTTGCCCCTACAACGGGAGCTATCACCTCACTGAAGGATTGAATGGAATGGTACAAACCTGATACCCTGACAAGATGGTGCTTGGGAACCAGTAGAGGGATGCTTGCCTGTAAAGCAGGTGCATGAAACGTACTGCCTATTGAACGACAAGCAGTCAATAGATAAAAAAAAGAAAGGTCTTTATAACCCTTGGTTATCACAATAAAAAGACATAGGGTACAGAACGCGATGAACAAGTCCGAATAAAACATCGTTTTCTTTCGATTCCATCTGTCAACATAGACCCCGGCAAACAAGCCTAATACAAATTGTGGTAAAAATCCAGCTAAAATAGCCAGAGATAAAGCTGTCGGGGATTTAAATTCGTTGCTAATCCAAAAAATAATGGAGAAGCCAACAATCGTACTTGTTAAAATAGATATGAGTTGGCCTATTCCTATCACGGCCAAAGTTGATTTCCAATGATTCATTGTGCTAATATTTCATGCGTTTATAGATAAGTACTTTCGTACATTAAGCAAAACGAAATTCTATCCACACAAAAAACTTGTATTATAATCCACTCCTGACGTTGGAATACAATAACAAATACTTTCAGGACGATGTAAAGTCCTGAAAAATCAAACTGAATGGATAGATAAATATTAGTCTTTTCTCATCGGATTCTTTTAATATCGCTACTCTTTTATTATGTAGTGGTTGTATTATCTTAAATAAAACAAAAACACCCGACTTTACATTCTTGGGTGTAAAACTGGGTGTTTGTTTTGCAATTTGCTGATTTTCAGCGTTTGTTGCGGAGAGAGAGGGATTCGAACCCCCGGTACAGTTGCCCGTACACCGCATTTCGAGTGCGGCCCGATCGACCACTCCGGCATCTCTCCGAATAACGGAACCCGAAACCCGCGTTTCGGGACTGCAAATATAGAAATAATTTTTTATTAAAATACGCAAAGGCCCCGAAAAAAACGCACGAGACGAAAAAACACGAGGAAACACCGCGCAAAGAATTGCTGAACGCGAATAATTTTTACCTTTGCAAAAAAGGTATCCATCGAAAACAACGACGCAAAGGATTGCACCATTTTTGCCGTGGAAAGAGAAGCGGAGCGTACGGAAAGGGTCCGATAATTCCACGAAGCCATACTAAAACCGACACGGATTTCGTTGGATGGACAAACAGATGACGTTAAGAACAAGCGCGTTATGAAAAAATGGCTATTTATCATCGGAACGGCCGCGACGACGGTGTGGCTGACGGGATGCTCGTCGAGCTACTTTGCCGCGGCGGGATACGGAAACGACGACCTCTATGCCATTCACGACAAGGCGGAGATCGCCCGGCGCCAACAAGCGGAAGCCGAAAAGAAGAAAGCCGAGGCCGAAGCCCGCAGGGCGGAATGGGAAGCCCGGCTGGCCGAAGCGGAAGCCGAAGCAGTACAACGCCGCTACTACGAAACGACGTCGAACCCCTACGAAGATGTGCTGGCCGACACCTACGAAAGCGCCTATGCCCGGCGTCTGCGGGGCTTCGAGTCGCCGACGTACCGGATGCCGTCGAGCTACTATGATTTCCGTTACGGCAGCTCTTTCCACTACGTGTCGGCCTACGACCCTGCGTTCTACAACGTGATGGTCATGGGCGACCAGGTGTGGGTCGAGCCCAAATACATCACCGCCATGTTCGGCACGTGGGGCCGCCCGTCGGTCTACGTGGACCCGTGGTACTACGGCTGGAACTGGCGTCCCCACTTCAGCTGGGGATTCTCGTTCGGCAGCTGGGGCTGGGGTTTCGGCCCCTGGTACGACCCGTGGTACTATCCGGGCTGGGGTCATGGCTGGGGATGGGGGCACCCGCACTGGGGACCTCCGCACTGGGGCGGGCATCCGCATCGTCCCTACGCCTCGAACATCGTACACCGTGCCAATCCCAATACCCCACCCTCGTCGGGCAGCCGCTACTACAACCGTGACCAACGTTTCGGCACCTACGGAACAAGCGGCACGCCGAACCGCGGCAGCAGCAACGGCCATTTCGGCGTACGCAACCCGTCGTCGGGCAATCAGAACGCCCGGCCGGGCACCACGACGAACCGCGGCAACAACCGCGGCAGCTACTCGAATCCGTCGTACCGCAACAACTCGGGCGGCAACACCTACAACCGCGGCGGCTCGACGAACAACAATTCGGGAAGCTCGTACAACCGGGGCAGCAACAACTCGGGCTCGTCGTACAACTCGGGCAGCTACAACCGGGGCGGCAGCACGGGCGGCTCGTACAACCGCGGCGGCGGGGGCGGAAGCTCGCGCAACGCAGGCGGACGCTAAACAGACAAAACACCAAAAGCAATGAAACGCACACGCTGGATTATATGGGCCGCGATACTGGCCGTCGGGACCGCCACGGCCCAGACGAGCTACAACCGCGACATGGGCGGTCTGCTCATCGACCGCGACGTCATGACGCCGGCCGACCTGCTCGGCCTGTCGCAGACGCAGTTCAACTTCGGGACGGCGCGGGCGATGGCAATGGCGGGAGCTTTCACTTCGCTGGGAGCCGACGCCTCGTCGATGGCTATCAACCCGGCAGGACTGGGCATGTACCGCAAAAACGAAGTGACCTTCACGCCGATGATGACCTTTGCGCGAAGCACGACGCCGGATGCGGGTGCCTACGGCAGCAACAGAACCAACCGCTTTTCGGCCTCGAACTTAAGCGTGGTCATCAACACGGTGAACCGCACCCGCGGGCTGATCGGGCTGAGCATCGGATTCGGCTACAACCGCATTGCCGACTTCAACTACGACTACTCCTACCAGCGTTCGGGGCAGGCCGCGACGGTGGCCGACGTCTATGCGCGGCAGATGGTGTGGAACCGCATCTCGAAAAACGACTTCTATGACGACGGCGGCCAGGGCAACTGGAACTGGGACCGCATAGCCCCCCAATACTGGAATGCCGCCCTCGCCTACCGGGCCTACATGATCGATCAGACGGGCGAAAACGCCTGGGCCCCGACGTGGATCGGCAACGGTGCCGACATCACGCACTACACCACCGTGAAGAGCCGCGGCTCGGCGGGCGAATTCGCGATGTCGGTAGGCGCCAACATCGAAAACAAACTTTACGTAGGCGCCACGGTGGGCATTCAGAGCATCCACCGGAAACTCTACGTCGACTACGCCGAAGACTACCGCTATGCCGACCCGAGCACGGAACACCCCTACGGCACCGACCCCTCGCTCGACTACCAGTTGCTCTATGCGAAACTCAACCAGGCCATGATTATAAACGGTGCGGGCGTGAACCTGAAAGTAGGTTTGGTCTACCGGCCGATTCCGGGCCTGCGGATAGGCGCGGCGTTCCACACGCCGACTTACTATTCGCTCGACCGCAAGTACCAGAGCTCGGCAGCCTCGATGGCTTTCGCCAACCGCAACACCGACCCCAACGTACGCCCCGACAGCAAGGGCTACATCTCCTCGGGCACGGAAAACATGACCACCCCGCTGCTCTACGACGAAAACCCCGACGGCTGGTCGTTCACCACCCCGGCCCGTCTGCTGCTGGGCGCATCCTACACGTTCGGCAGCCGGGCCATCCTGTCGGTGGACTACGAGCGCGACTGGTACAACGGAATCCGCATGAGCGACAACCCGATAGGCACCGAACTCAAGCACTCGTACAAGCAGACGTTCCGCGACATGCTCAAAGGCTCGAACATCGTCCGGGCAGGCGCGGAGTTCAAGGCGCTGCCGGGGCTGGCCCTGCGTGCCGGATTCGGATACAGCGGTTCGATGCTGCGCGACGAAAACACGATATTCGCACAGCCGGCCATCAAGAAGACGGTCTATTACAGCGCAGGCATCGGCTTGGCGCTGTCGCGGGTATGCACGCTCGACCTGGCCTACCAATACATGAAGCACACCACGACGGACTACTATCTGTTCTACGTGAGCGAGACGGAAGACACCCCCACGGGGCCGCAGGATATGTTCGCGGAGAGTTCGCTCTACCGCACCGATTTCGCCCGTCACAACGTGGCGCTGTCGCTCAGCTTCCGGTTCTGACACTCCGGACCGACCCGAATACTCGCCCCTGCCGCAACGGTTTGCGGCAGGGGCGATGCCGTTTCAGCCCAAGACATAAAAAAGGCCGCCCGACACATCGGGCGACCTCGCAGAACAGCCGGGCGGCCTACTCCCCACCGACCGGACCGTTCCGAACCGGAGGAATCAGTCCTGCTCGACCGGACGGCGGCGGGAACGGGACGCCGTCCCCTTTTTATCGTTTTCGGCCGGGGAATATTCGCACCATTCGAGGTTGCGTTCGGGCGTCGCGCGGCGAACTTCGCGGCTGCGCTCTTTGGCGAGCTTCCGATCGTCGCTGCGCACCGAAGCCAAGGTGCGCGACGTACCCTGCGGCTCGATTCGGGTGAGGCCGTCGGTCTCGCGGACCTGCCGGCAGGGGTCCTCGACATAAATCCACTCCTCGTCGAGCCCCGTGCTGCGGCCCTCGTTCCAAGGCCCGCGCGCGTCGTCGCCGACCGAGTGGTTGGAGTAGATGTTGCTGTAGCGGGGATCGCTCTGAAGCACTCCCGGCGGGAAATTAGGCTGGATGGTGTCGAGCGCCGCCTCGAACTGCTGGAAATGGGCGACCTCGCGCGTGAGGAGGAAGTTGAGCGTTGCGAGCACATCCTTGTCGTCGGTGAACTGCATGAGATACTCGTAGACGATTTTGGCCCGCGATTCGGCGGCGATGTTGGACCGCAGGTCGACCGTCAGGTCGCTGTTGGCGTTGACGTAGGAGCCCTGCCAGGGTACGCCGTTGCTGTCGGTGAGCCGGGGCCCGCCGCCCGTAATCACCCCGAACTGGGGATTGATGGAGAAGGCCTGGTGGATGAAATCGTCCTTGGAGAAATCGCCCTCGCCGAAGACGTCGTTGCGCTCGGCGGCATCCTTGAGATTGCCGTTGACACCCGCCAGAAGCATCTGGATGGTAGCACCGACAATCTCCAGATGACCCAACTCCTCGGTGGCGATGTCCATCAGAAGATCGTACTTGTCGGGATAGGGGTTGTGGCAGGCGAACGCCTGCACGAAATACTGCATGGCCGCTTTCAACTCGCCGTTGCCGCCGCCGAACTGCTCGAGCAGCAAGCGCGCGAACCGGGGGTCGGGCCGCGAAACCCGGGCCTTGAACTGGAGTTCCTTGGAATGGTAGAACATACGCTTGTTTTTTAGTTCGGTTTATTTCCGCCTGCAACGCCGCAGTCCGGCGGCGGAACCTGCCGGAACCCGACAGAATCATGCGCCGAAAAGACCGCGGCATACTCCGTCAAGTGCAAAAGGGTTGCCAAAAAGGGCAGGCGCAGCGAGCGGCGGGCCGCCGAGGTCTCCGAGCCGGGAAACAGCGCGGGCGTCCGAAAATTGCGCACTGCGACGCGTTGCCATTATGAATAATATTTGCTAATTTTGCAGCACGAAAAAAGCTAAAACGCAAATCAGCACTATGGCAAAGGAACTCAAGGACCTGACCAAATCGGACGAGAACTACTCGCAATGGTACAACGACCTGGTGGTCAAGGCGGGGCTGGCCGAAAACTCGGCCGTACGCGGCTGCATGGTCATCAAACCCTACGGCTATGCCATCTGGGAAAAGATGCACGACGCTCTGGACCGGATGTTCAAGGAAACGGGCCATCAGAACGCCTACTTCCCGCTGTTCATCCCCAAGTCGTTCTTCTCCAAGGAAGCGCACCACGTGGAGGGATTTGCCAAGGAATGCGCCGTAGTGACCCACTACCGGCTCAAGAACGACCCCGAAGGCAAGGGAGTGGTGGTCGACCCGGACGCCAAGCTGGAAGAGGAACTGATCGTGCGCCCGACGTCGGAGACGATCATCTGGAACACCTATAAGAACTGGATTCAGTCGTACCGCGACCTGCCGATTCTGTGCAACCAGTGGGCCAACGTGGTCCGCTGGGAGATGCGCACGCGCCTGTTCCTGCGCACGGCCGAATTCCTGTGGCAGGAGGGCCACACGGCCCATGCGACGCGCGAGGAAGCCATCGAGGAAGCCACGAAGATGATCCACGTGTACCAAAAATTCGCCGAGGAATGGATGGCCGTGCCGGTGGTGGTGGGCCACAAATCGCCCAACGAGCGCTTCGCCGGAGCCGAGGACACGCTGACCATCGAAGCGCTGATGCAGGACGGCAAGGCCCTGCAAAGCGGCACGTCGCACTTCCTGGGGCAGAACTTCGCCAAGGCGTTCGACGTGCAGTATGTCAACAAGGAGGGCAAGCTGGAATACGTATGGGCTACCTCGTGGGGCGTTTCGACCCGTTTGATGGGCGCCCTTATCATGGCCCACTCGGACAACAACGGCCTGGTGCTGCCGCCGAAACTCGCGCCGATTCAGGTGGTGATGGTACCGATTTACAAGACGGCCGAGCAGCTGGCCGAAATCGTGGCCCGGTTCGAGCAAATCGCCGCTGAACTGCGGGCCAAAGGCATCAGCGTGAAAATCGACGACCGCGACAACGTACGCCCGGGCTTCAAGTTCGCGGAGTACGAGCTCAAGGGCGTACCTGTACGCTTAGCGATGGGCGGCCGCGACATGGAGAACGGCACGGTGGAACTCGTGCGCCGCGACACGCTGGAAAAGGAGACCCTTTCGCAGGAGGGGCTGGCCGGACATATCGAAACCCTGATGACCGACATCCAGCACAACATTTTCCGCAAGGCGCTCGACTACCGCAATTCGATGATTACGCGCGTCGACACGTGGGACGAATTCAAGCGCGTGCTCGACGAAAAGGGCGGCTTCATATCGGCCCACTGGGACGGCACGGTCGAAACCGAAGTGGCCATCAAGGAGGCCACGAAAGCCACGATCCGCTGCATTCCGGTCGACGCCGAAGAGGAAGAGGGCGTCTGCGTCTTCTCGGGCAAACCGTCGCACCGCCGCGTCCTGTTCGCCCGGAGCTACTAAAGATTTCGGGAAACCGTTTGTCCATGCGCGCCGGAATTGTTCCGGCGCGTTTTTCATGGCGGACAGCCGCACATTTCACCGGCGAAAACGGTCGGTTGACCGGAAAACGGCGGGCAGACAAAACGCCGGAAAAACCCGGCTGAAAAGGCCGTCACGGCACGAAATTTGCACTTCCGCACGACGCAAAAAAGAGCCCGGACGGGTTCGGACGGAGTGGAAGCCGGTTTGGTATTTCGGGAAAAAGTGCTTACCTTGCCGAAGCAAGGCCGCTCCGGAAGACCGGAACCGAAGGCCGGAGCCGCTGGCTCGAATTCGCAACAACGCAAAAAAAACGGATCGCCTATCGAGAAAATTCTACTCTTTGCAACCAAATTGAGGAGAAGAGTATGAACGTACAGTCGAATGACCGGGTATTGCTCAGCCGATACCTTTCGGGGGACCGGAGCGCCATTTCGCAACTCATCGAACGCCACAGCCGCCGCGTGCGCGACTACATACGGATGCTGGTCAAGGACCGCGACGTGGCGGAAGACATCTTTCAGGAGACATTCATCAAAGCGGTGCGCGTCATCGACGAAGGCCGCTACTGCGACAACGGAAAATTCCTTTCGTGGATACTCCGCATAGCCCACAACCAGGTAATCGACCACTTCCGGGCCCGGCGCCAGGACAAATCGGTGACCGAAGCCGAAGCGGGCTACGACCTGCTGGGTTCGCTGCGCCTGGCCGAGAAGACGGTCGAAGACGAAATCGTGAGCCGCCAAATCGAAAGCGACGTGCGGATGCTGATCGAGATGCTGCCGCCCGAACAGCGCGAAGTGGTGATGATGCGCTACTTCGGCGGGCAGAGCTTCAAGGAAATCGCCGAGCAGACAGGCGTGAGCATCAACACCGCGCTGGGACGGATGCGCTATGCGCTCATCAACCTGCGGCGCATGATCAAGGAAAAAAATCTGGTTCTGTGCTGAGTTCTGCACAATATTCGCCGTAGACACTGCGTTATTCATATAAAAAGAGACTGCCTATGGAGGATATTGACAAAAACGAAGTTTCCGACAGTGCCAACTCCGAAGACGACGAACTGATGCTCAAGGAAGTGATTCGCGACGAAGCCGACCTCTACTACCTGCACCACTATCTCTCGGACGTGCTGCGGCCTGCGGACGATTTTTAACAAGGTTAGTTATTCAATTAGTTTTTGATGGGGAGAGGAACCGGACGTGTCCGGTTCCTCTCGTTTTTGCACGAAGAAACCGGGGAGTTCGCTCCCCGGTTTATCATTCGGCGTACGCTTCTCAGCAGTCGCCCTTCGCCAGACAGCGGTGGGCGGTCCGCAGCTGGAACGAGAGCGCCATGGCCGAAACGCCTGCGAAAAGCAGCGCGACCCCGAGCCATACGACCACGAACGCCGTGCCGAAGACCAGCGGCTGGAAAAGCATCCACAGGGCGCACAGCAGCAGCAGAACCCCGCCGACGATGGTCCAACCGGCGCCCGAGATGCCCATGGCCCGCATGTCGCCGCCCAGACCGATGGTGCTGAAACCACGGAACAGGAGCCAGAACCCGAGCACGATAGGCAGCGTGACGGCCGAAAGGGCGACATTGAACACCAGAATCAGACCCAGAATAATCTGGATGACACCCCCGGCCAACATCCAGCCGCGGCCCGTGACGAAATGGTCGCTCGAAGCCGAGAGCACGACCTCCAGGATACCTGCGGCGAGGATGACCCAGCCGAAAAGCACCGCCATGCTTACGTAACTCTGAGCGGGATAGACGAACACGAGGATTCCGAGCACGAAAAGCGCGATGCCGATGAGCAGCATCAGCCACCAGTAACGCACGGCCTGCTTCGACCGCTCGATAAGGTAAGTTACATTTTTCATCGTAAAACTTGTTAAATTAAAGCTGTCTGTTCTCCGACAATTCGCGTGCCGGAGCGGACGCAGGCCGAATCGATCCGGACCCTGCCGAAGCGGAAAAGCCTGCACGGAATTAAACCGATAAAAACGGCCGGAAAGGAGCGATTGAAAAAATTTTGTTACTTTTGTCCGGAATTTTAACCTTGTACAACATGGCATCTCAATTACTCAAAGGAAAGAAAGGTCTGATTTTCGGAGCGCTCAACGAGCAGTCCATCGCCTGGAAAGTGGCGGAGCGGGCAGTAGAGGAAGGCGCCGAAATCGTCCTCACGAATACGGCCATATCCATCCGCATGGGCACCATCGGCGAGCTGGCCAAAAAATGCAACACGATAGTGGTTCCGGCCGACGCGACGAGCGTGGAAGACCTGGAGAACCTCATCGACAAGACGATGGAACACTTCGGCGGCCGCTTCGACTTCATGCTCCACTCCATCGGCATGTCGCCCAACGTCCGCAAGGGCCGCACCTACGACGACCTGGACTACGACTATCTGTCGAAAACGCTCGACATCTCGGCCGTTTCGTTCCACAAGGCGATTCAGGTAGCGCGCAAGAAGGACGCCATCAACGAATGGGGCTCCATCGTGGCGCTGTCGTACATCGCCGCCCAGCGCACGCTCTACGGCTACAACGACATGGCCGACGCCAAGGCGCTGCTGGAATCCATAGCCCGGAGCTTCGGCTACATCTACGGCCGTGAGAAGCACGTGCGCATCAACACCGTCTCGCAGTCGCCCACGCCGACCACGGCGGGCAACGGCGTGCTGGGACTGGGCGACCTGATGTCGTTCGCCGAAAACATGTCGCCGCTGGGCAACGCCACGGCCGAAGACTGCGCCGACTACGTGCTGACGCTCTTCTCGGACTTCACGCGCAAGGTGACGATGCAGAACCTCTTCCACGACGGCGGATTCTCGTCGATGGGCATGTCGCGCCGCGCGATGAAGACCTACGAAAAGGGCATGCGCTTCGACGACGTGCACCAGAACCAATATCCGTTCGGCGAGACGAAAGAATAAGTCCGGACGGACGGAAACGAATGCGGGGCCTCGGATGAGGCCCCGCATTTTTCAATATTGGTGTCCGTCGCCATGCAGCTCGCCGCGTGTGAGCGGCCTGCGGCTGACGGCCCGCCACGCATACCATATATAAGCCAGCACGAACGGAACCAGCAGCGAAACATACGCCATCACCCGCAGCGTGAAAAGGCTCGACGACGAGTTGCGGATCGTCAGCGACGACTGCATGTCGGCCAGCGAGGGGTAATAAGCCGTGTGGTTCCACCCGGCACAAAGCAGCAGCGCCAAAACGGCGAGCACCGTTCCGGCACCGCCGTACCAAATCGCCTTGCGGCTGCCGCGCCAGCCCGCATAAACGCTCCACAACACCAACCCCACGCCGACCGCGAGCCCGACAGCCAGAAAAGGCATCTGAGAAAAATTGTGCAGATATTTATAAGGTTCGGCTGTAATCAGCCCGGCCGGGTTCTCCGTGTAACCCGTGGCGAAAAGCAGATGCACCAGCCACGCCACGAAGAAAGGCACGAATCCGCACCCGCAAAACAACATCCGCCTGCGGGCCCGGCAGAAAACGGGTTCGTCGCCGACACTGTTCATCAGATACTGACAGCCGAGCGTCATGGCGAGCAGAACGACAGCGACGCCCAGCACCGGGTTCCACACGACGGCCAGCGCATCGAGCCCATACCACGGGGTGGTCCATTGCGAAATGACGGTGCTGCCGTTGGTGCCGGGGTCGGCCAGATTAAGCCGGTCGACGGTGAACGGGGCCCCGGTGAAAAGGGTCGAAAGGGCCGTGCCCAGCAAGAACGGGCCCAAGATGCCGTTGACCAGCAAAAACGCATCGAACGTTTTTGCGCCCAGCACGTTGGCAGGCTTGCGGCGATATTCGTAAGCCACGGCCTGCACCACGAAACAGAACAGAACCGCCATCCACACGTAGAACGCCCCGCCGAACGAAGTCGAATAGAAAAGCGGGAACGACGCGAAGAATGCGCCGCCGAAGACGACCAGCGTCGTGAAAGTCAGTTTCCACTTGCGCCCCAGCGCATTGACCGCCAACGAACGCTCCTCGTCGGTCCGGCCGATGCTGTACAACAGCGCCTGCCCGCCCTGCACGAAAAGCAGAAAAACGAGCAAAGCTCCCAAAAGCGAAATCAAGAACCACCAGTAGTGCTGCAAGAAAGCGAACGCTTCCGAAGAGCCGCCCCCCTCCGGGCCATGCCCGAGCGAAAAAACCTGCATGAAGATGAACGTATCCATAAATATCAGAGTTTCTGGGGTTTGGAATTTCCGGCCGCATCGGGACCGATTTTAATCTGCCGCAGGAGAATGCTCACTTCAGCGACGAACAGCGCCGTAAAAAGAGCGAGAAAAAGGAAGAACGTGACGCTGACCGAAGCGCCGGGAATCTTCGAGGCGGCGACCCCCACGGGCATCAGGTTCTGAATGGCCCACGGCTGGCGCCCCGCCTCGGTCACCACCCACCCCGCCTGCGAAGCGAGATAGGCCAGCGGAATCATCCACACGCATGTCCGCAGCAGCCACCGCTTTGACGCAAGCCGGTTGCGGCGGTTGAGCCACCACACAACGCCCAGCACCACGATAAAGAGGACTCCGGCGCCGACCATGACGCGGAACGAATAGAAAAGCAGCGGCACGTTGGGCACCAGCTGCGCGGGCGTATCCAGATAACCGTAACCCAAATAAGCGAAATATTCGCTCAGAAACTCCTCGCCCTCGGAGGTCGCCGGGTCGAACTTACGCCCCACGGCGGCCATCGTCCGGCGGTCGCCCGCTTCCGAAGCCGCCCGGTAACGGGCCAGCTCTGCGACCGCCACCCGGCCGCGGGCCATCTTCTCGGCGGCCGACAAAATCCCCTGCTTCGGATTGCCCGCCAACAGGTCGCCGATACCCGGCACATAGGCCTGCGCATCGCGGAAACTCATGACCGACAACAATTTGGGAACGCCTAACCCGAAATAGAAAGGATCGTCGGCCGTGCGGCTGCCTGCGGGCCGGAGCACCCCGACGACCGTGAGCGGCGCCCCGGCCTGACCGTTGTAGAGCGCCTCCAAAGCGGCCAGCTTCATGGGCTGGACGCGGGCGACAAGCGCCCCCGAACGGTCACCCGTAAAGGCAGTGACGAGCGCGAAGACGAATCCGAACACCGACGCCACGCCGATGCTCTGCCGGGCCATCCGCTCCTCGCGGCGGCGCAGCAGATACCACGCGCTGACGCCGACGACGAACAGCGCGGCGAGCATGAACGACGAAGCGACGGTATGGAAAAACTTGTTGACGGCGACGGGCGAAAAGGCGACCTCCCAGAAAGAGGTCATTTCGTTGCGCACGCTCCCCAGGTTGAACGTACACCCGACGGGATACTGCATCCAGGCGTTGGCCACCAGAATCCACCAGGCCGAAAGGCTGGCGCCGACGGCCGTGAGCCACGTAGCGGTGAGGTGGACCCTACGGCTCACCTTGTCCCACCCGAAGAACATGACGGCAATGAAGGTGGTTTCGAGGAAGAACGCCATGATGCCCTCGATGGCGAGCGGCGCGCCGAAAATATCGCCGACGAAGTAGGAATAGTTGGACCAGTTGGTGCCGAACTCGAATTCGAGGATGAGCCCCGTGGCCACGCCGATGGCGAAATTGACCCCGAACAGCCGCATCCAGAAACGGGCGGTCCGCCGCCAGAACTCGTCGCCGGTGCGCACCCAGCAACTCTCCATGATGGCGACCAGCACGCTCAGCCCGAGCGTGAGCGGCACGAAAAGCCAATGATAGACGGCCGTCAGAGCGAACTGCGCCCGCGACCAGTCGACGGTCTGCAAATAATCGGAAACCATATTCGATTCAGGATTTCAAATTCCGGTGAGCTGCTCCAGCACGCAGGCCGCCTGCTGGGGCGCGCTTTTCCCGGCGAGCAAATCGGGGAAGAAGAAAAGCCGGAGCACGGCGAACATGATGAACAGCTTGACCAGGACAATGGCCCACAAGGTCCGGCCGAGGGTCATCGCCCGGAACCCGTCGACATAGAAGAACACCACCCGTCTGAGAAACGCCATCATCGGCCGCACGCATTTGCCGCACGCTCCGCAAAAATCGCCGCAAACCGCCCGCCGTATTCCGCCGTTGCACTTTATTTTGTATTTTTGCCCCCGGTCAGGTTATCCGGTCAGAAAAATGCAACACGAAACAACGAAAACACCGTCGCCGTGGGTGGCGGTCATCCCGCTGGCGGTACTCACGCTGCTGCTCTACGTCGTCATCCGCTGCTTCGGCGGCGGCGCCATCGACGGAGGCAGCCAGATCGCCCTGCTGTCGGCCGCCTCGGTCTGCGTGATGCTCTCGATAGGCATCTACCGCTGCCGCTGGGCGGTGCTCGAAGAAGCCGTCATCGACAACATCCGCGCTTCGGCGTCGGCCATCATCATCCTGCTGCTCATCGGCGCCATAGCAGGGTCGTGGATGGTCAGCGGCGTAGTCCCGACGATGATATGCTACGGTCTGAGAATCCTGCATCCGTCGTTCTTCCTGGTAGCCACTTCGGTCATCTGCGCCGGAGTGTCGCTGATGACCGGAAGTTCGTGGACGACCATCGCCACCATCGGCGTGGCACTGATGGGCATCGGCCGGGCGATGGGATTCCCCGAAGGCTGGGTGGCCGGAGCCATCATCTCGGGCGCCTACTTCGGCGACAAGCTGTCGCTGCTCTCCGACACCACGGTGCTGGCCTCCTCGACCGTCGGGGTCGACGTCTTCGCCCACATCCGCTACATGCTGCGCACCACCGTGCCGTCGATGCTCCTTGCGCTGGCTGTCTTCACCGTAGCGGGCCTCACGCTCGACCACGAAACCGGCACCCACGCACAACTCTACGCCGAGACGCTGCGCGCCTCGTTCCGCATCACGCCGTGGCTGCTGCTGGTGCCGCTGGCGACGGGCCTGCTTATCGCGCGCAAGCTCCCGGCAATCGTCACCCTCTTCGCCGCCACGGTATTCGCCTGCATCGCCATGCTTGCCGCACAGCCCGGGCTGGTGGCCGAAGTGGCGGGGGTCGAAAAACTCGGATTCCTCTCGGGATTCAAGGGGGTGCTGATGACCTGCTTCGGCCCGACAGCCATCGAAACGGGCAACCTCCAGCTCGACGAACTGATCGCCACACGCGGCATGGCCGGCATGCTCAACACCGTGTGGCTGATTATCTGCGCCATGTGCTTCGGCGGCGTGATGACGGGCAGCGGCATGCTGCGGTCGCTGACCGGAATCTTCCTGCAGCTGGTGCGCCGCAGATTTCCGGCCGTGGCCTCAACCGTGGGTGCGGGCATCTTCTTCAACCTCTGCACGGCCGACCAATACATTTCCATCATTCTTTCGGGACGCCTTTTCCGCGAGCTGTACGCCGAACGGGGGCTCGATGCGCGCCTGCTCAGCCGCTCGGTCGAGGATTCGGCCACGGTCTGCTCGGTACTCGTGCCGTGGAATTCGTGCGGCATGACGCAGGCCACGGTGCTGGGTGTATCGACCTTCGTCTACATGCCCTACTGCATCTTCAACATAGTCAGTCCGCTGATGTCGCTCGCGGTAGCGGCCGTGGACGGACGCATCCGCAGAAAACGATGAAGACCGAACTGGCGATTTTCGACCTCGACGGCACGCTGCTCGACACCATCGGCGACCTGGCCGTGGCGTGCAACGCCTCGCTGGCGCTGCGCGGACTGCCGCAGCACTCCTACGACGAATATTGCGGTTTCGTGGGCAACGGCATCATGCGGCTGGTGGAACGGGCCCTGCCCGAACCGTTGCGCTCGCCCGAGAACGTGGCGCTGATGCGGGCTGACTTCGTACGCTACTACACCGAACATATCGACACCTACACCAAGCCCTACCCCGACATCCCCGAACTGCTCTCCGAGCTGGTACGCCGGGGCGTGCGGCTGGCCGTGGCTTCCAACAAGTTTCAGGCAGGCACCGAAAAGCTCGTCCGGCTTTTCTTCCCGCAAATACCGTTCGACCCGGTTTTCGGGCAGCGCGCAGGGGTGGCGCTGAAGCCCGACCCGGCGGTGGTGGAAGAGATATTGGCCCGCACGGGCATCACGCGCGAACGGACCCTCTACATAGGCGATTCGGGCATCGACATAGAAACGGCCAAGGCCGCAGGAGTGCGGTCAGCCGGCGTCGCGTGGGGATTCCGCACCCGCGCCGAACTCGAACAGGCAGGCGCGGACCACATCATCGACCGGGCCGAAGAACTGCTCGGAATACTCTAACAATAGTTCTTGACGTCGTCGGCCGTAATCTTCTCCTCGCTGAGGATGAGCAGCCGCTCGATGACGTTGCGCAGCTCGCGGATATTGCCCGTCCACGGCTTGGCCTGCAGGGCGGCCAGCGCTTCGGGGTCGATTTTCTTGGGCGGGAGGTTGTATTCGGCCGAAATGACGCGGATGAAATGGCCGACCAGCTCGGGGATGTCGCCCGCACGGTCGCGCAAGGCAGGCACCCGCACGACCACGACGCCGATGCGGTGGTAGAGGTCCTCGCGGAAATTGCCCTTGTCGATCTCCTCGCGCAGGTTCTTGTTGGTGGCGGCGATGACCCGCACGTCGACATCGATGTCCTTGTCGCTGCCGACGCGGCTTATCTTGCTTTCCTGCAAGGCCCGCAGCACCTTGGCCTGCGCGGCGAGCGACATGTCGCCGATTTCGTCCATGAAAAGCGTTCCGCCGTCGGCCTGCTCGAACTTGCCCTTACGCTGTTTGATGGCCGAGGTGAAGGCCCCCCGCTCGTGGCCGAAAAGCTCGCTTTCGATAAGCTCGGAGGGGATGGCGGCGCAGTTGACCTCGACAAACGGAGCGGCCGAACGGGGGCTTTTGGCATGCAGCCAACGGGCCACCAGTTCCTTGCCGGTGCCGTTCTCGCCGGTAATCAGCACGCGCGCGTCGCAGGGCGCAACCTTGTCGATGAGCTGCCGCACCTGCCCGATACGTTCCGAAGTGCCGATAATCTCCTCGGCGTGCATGGCATGGGCCCGGCGCGCGCGGCGCGCAGGAGCGGCGGCGGGTTCGGGCGCCGGGTCGTCGATGGTGCGGTGAATCGACCGCAGCAGCCGGTTCATGTCGACGGGCTTGGTAAGGTAATCGCGGGCTCCGCTGCGCACCGCCTCGACCGCCGAATCAATGGACGCCTCGGCCGAGAGGACGATGAACGGAACGCCCGTATCGGGGACCTTGCAGCCCGTGTCGGAGAGAATGACGTCGAACGGAATCTTACGGCACATCTCCGACGCTGCGGCTTCGTCCTCGACCGCCTCGGTCGAGAAACCCTCGTATTCGAGCCGCTCGCGCAGCGTGTTTCGCATACTTTTTGAACGGTCGAGAATTAAAACCTTTGCCATAATTGTTTTTTCTGAAATTTTACCTACTTTTGTCGGAGCCGAACCCTGCCGCCACGGCAGCAGAAACCGCTTCGCGGAAGCAGCGTGCGGCATCGCAGCGGCCCCGGCCGCAACGGGTCCGCAAAGGCCCCGAACCCCGGCTTCCGACCCAAAGGTAGGGCTTTCCGCCGCGTAAAACCAATTTCCGGGCCCGGTCCGGCGGCCGGATTCCGGCCCGCAGAAACAGCCCGAATCGCACCACTGCAAACGACCTGCCGGACCTCGCGGCCGACCGCACGAAACAGCCGCCGCGACCACAACGACAACCATGAAAAAGAACTACAATTACACACGCCGCAAGCTGTATCTGCCCGAATACGGGCGCCACATCCAGGAGATGATCGATTCGCTGTCGCTCATCGAGGACCGCCGCGAACGCAACCGCCAGGCACGCGCCGTCATCGCCGTCATGGGCAACTTGTTCCCCCTGCTGCGCGACACGGCCGACTACACCCACAAGCTCTGGGACCACATGTTCATCATGTCTGATTTCCAGCTCGATGTCGATTCGCCCTACCCGCGTCCCTCGCGGCAGGAGCTCACCGCGGCGCCCCACCGGATGCCCTACGCCCAGAGCCGTCTGAGCCATAAGCACTACGGCAAGTACGTGGGCCAGATGCTCCGCAAACTGGGCGAGGCGAACAACCCCGGCGCCGTGGCACGGACGGTCGGCAACCTGGCTTGCTACATGCGTGCCAAGAGCTACGAATACAACCAGGAGCACCCCAACAACGAAATCATCATAAAGGACATCAGGCAAATGTCCGCAGGTGCCGTGCAGATCGACGAAACGGCCTTGAATAATCTCCGAAGCGACTACAAACAGCACTTTTCGGCGCGTCCGCAGAAAGGCGGACAGCAGCGTCAGCAGCGCATGCAGCGCGGCCGCAACCAGCAGCACGGCAACCGCAATTTCCAGAAAAACGGCCAGCGGCGCAATTCGCAGAAATAAAACTTGCGCCATTATTGGATTATCCCTATATTTGTAGATAGAAGACAGACGCCGCCCCGACAACGCTCCGGCCCGTTCTGTCGTTGAACCCCGACCATGCGAAAACTCAGCAACATGAACAGACTTACGCTCGGCGCCCTGCTCGCCGCAGCCCTCCTGGCCACCGGATGCCGCTCGACGAAGGCGACCCTCGCAGGCCGTTTCGCGGGCAGCGAAGCCCGCAGCGTCTACCTCGAACAGGTCACCCCGCTGGCGCAGACGATCATCGATTCGGCCGCCCTGGGTCCCGACGGCGGCTACAAGTTCCGGCTCAAGGACGTGGCCGCCACGCCATCGCTCTACAACCTCGTGTGCAACGGCGAGCGGATTCCGTTGCTGATTGCCGGGGGCGACCGCCTGACGGTGAACGCCGTGGGCAGCGTCGTCCGCAACTACACGGTCGACGGCTCCGAAGAGACGGAGCTGCTCCGGCAGTTCTACCAGCCCTACGTCGCCGGAGCGCAGAAACTCGACGCCATCGCCGCGCAGTTCGCCCGGCAGGACCTGGCGGAAGCACAGCGCAAGGCACTGGGCAAGGAATACACGGCCGAATATTTCCGCATCCGCCGCGAACAGCTCCGCTTCATCATCGAAAACAAGGCTTCGCTGGCCGCCGTCTACGCCCTGTATCAGCGGCTGCCCGGCGACACCTACCTTTTCAACGGCGACAGCGACGTGGTCTACTTCCGCACCGTGGCCGAAGCCATCGAAGAACGCTACCCCGAATCGCCCTACCTGCAGCCCCTGCTGGGCGAAATCGCCCGCATGGACGCCCGCATCAGCCTGACCTCCAAGGTCTCGGAAATGGGCTATCCCGACCTGGAGCTGCACGACATCTACGGCCGTAAAATCCGGCTCTCGTCGCTCGCGGGCAAGGTGGTTCTGATCGACTTCTGGTCGGCCGAAGCGGGCAACAGCAACACCCTCAACGCCGAACTGAAAGAGACCTACCGCAAATATGCCGACGCCCCCACCTCGTTCGAGGTCTACCAGGTGTCGCTCGACACCTCGAAAGCCGCGTGGATTACAGCCGTGCAGGAACAGCGTCTGCCGTGGATTTCGGTGAGCGACCTGCGCGGACGCGCTTCGGCGGCCGTGGGTCTCTACAACATCAGCAAGCTGCCCGCCAACTTCCTCATCGACAAGAACGGCACGCTCGTGGCCAAGGACATCTACGGCAAAAGTCTCGAACGCAAACTCGACGAGCTGACCCGATAAGCCATGCCCGTCTACTTCGCATCCGACGTCCACCTCGGAGGTGGCGACCCGGCGGCGGCCCGCGCCGTCGAACGGAAGTTCCTCGCGTGGCTCGACCTCGCGGGCAAAGATGCCGAAGCGATTCTCCTCGTAGGCGACATTTTCGATTTCTGGTTCGAGTACCGCCGGGTCATCCCGACAGGCTATGCCCGCGTGCTGGGCAAGCTGGCCGAGCTGACCGACCGGGGCGTGCGCGTGGTGCTGTTCACGGGCAACCACGACATGTGGACGGGCGACTGTCTCGCCCGCGAATGCGGCGTGGAGGTCTGCACCTCGCCGCAGGTCATGACGCTCTGCGGCCGCCGGATTTTCATCGCCCACGGCGACAACATGCAGATAGACGGACAGCCGCTGCTCAAACTGCTGAACCGCGTCTTCCGGTCGCGGGCCCTGCGCTGGCTCTTTTCGTGGGGCGTGCATCCCGACTGGGCGGTGTGTTTCGGCCGCTGGTGGAGCGGACGCTCGCGCAAATCGCACCACGCCGAGGGAGCCCCCACCGCCGCCATGACCGAGCCGCTGATCGAATATGCCCGCAACTATGCAGCTACCCACCCCGAGCCGCCCATAGACCATTTCGTATTCGGCCATCTGCATTTCGCCCGCGACTACCGCGAAGCGGGGCTCCACACGGTCCATCTGGGCTGCTGGGAAGAGACCCCTGCCTACGCCGTACTCGACGACACGGGCGAACTGACCCTCAAACGATTCGACCGATGAAACAATATCTCGACCTCCTGCGCCGCATCCGAACCGAAGGTGTCATCCGCGGCGACCGCACGGGCACGGGCACGAAAAGCGTGTTCGGCCATCAGATGCGGTTCGACCTGAGCGAGGGATTCCCGTTGCTGACGACCAAGAAAGTCTTTCTGAAAGGGGTTATCCACGAACTGCTGTGGTTCCTGCGCGGCGACACGAACATCCGCTGCTTGGTCGAAAACAGCGTACATATCTGGGACAACGACGCCTACCGCTATTACGGCGAGCTGTGCGCGGCACGGGGAATCCGCCCGCTGGACCGCGATGCGTTTCTCGCATCGGCAGGCGCCGAATCGCCCATAGAGGGCTACCGCTATGGCGACCTCAACCACGTCTATGGCTACCAATGGCGTTCGTGGCCGCGGCCCGACGGCGGAACCATCGACCAGATTGCGCAGGCCGCGGAACTGATTCGGAAGAACCCCGAATCGCGGCGCATCATCGTCTCGGCATGGAACGTCGCTGAAGTCGAAGAAATGGCCCTGCCGCCGTGCCACGTGCTGTTCCAATTCTACGTAGCCGAGGGACGTCTCTCGTGCCAGCTCTACCAGCGAAGCGCCGACACGTTCCTCGGAGTACCGTTCAACATCGCGTCCTATGCGCTGCTCACGCAGATGATGGCGCAGGTGTGCGGACTGCGGCCCGGCGAATTCATCCACACGTTGGGCGACACGCACCTCTACCTCAACCACATGGAGCAGGTCGACGAGCAGCTCTCCCGCGCTCCGCGGCCCCTGCCCGTCATGCGGCTCAACCCCGATGTGAAGTCCGTCTTCGATTTCCGCTACAACGATTTCACACTCTCCGGCTACGACCCCTGGCCCGCCATCAAGGCACCGATGTCATTCTGACCGCACAACGTACAAGGCAGAACGTCATTGCGAGGGGGGGGGCGATGGACCGGAAACAATCAAATCGCAGAAAACCTATGATTTCAATAATAGTTGCCGTAGCGTCGAACGGAGTAATCGGCGACAAGAACACGCTGCTGTGGCACATCCGCGAAGACCTGCAGCACTTCAAGGCGCTGACGACGGGCCATCCGGTGGTCATGGGACGCAAAACCTACGAATCGCTGGGCCGCCCGCTGCCCAACCGCCGCAACATAGTCGTCTCGCGGCAGGAGATAGCAATCGCAGGCTGCGAAGTCGTGCACTCGCTGACCGAAGCGCTGGCGCTTTTCGCCGCCGAAGAAGAAGTCTTCATTATCGGCGGCGCGCAGATTTACGCCGAAGCGCTCCCCTTGGCCGACCGCTTCTACCTCACCCGCGTCGAACATCCCTACGAGGGCGACACCCGTTTCCCCGAATGGGACTCGGCGCAGTGGCGGCTCGTCGCGTCGGAAGCCTTTCCGCACGGCGAGACCTATCCCCACCCGTTCGTCTTCGAGACCTACGAACGGCGATAGACGCCCCATTAAATCGTTTTAGCAAGGTTGCTAAAACGTTTCAACAGCCCGGGGCTGCATATCTGTACATGCCATATCGACCCGTCCAATCGGTCCGGCGACCCGAAATTAGGTATTTATACCACCTCGCAGGCGGCCGATAATGAGTACCTTTGCCGAGCAAAGGATACTGCGAACATGGCAAAATATTTCGACATGCTGATGGAAGACGTGCGGTTCCGCGAGGGGCTCAACTCCTGCATGAACTGCGGCGTCTGCACGGGTGTCTGCCCGGCGGCGGAGTTCTACAACTACGACCCGCGGCAGATCGTCAGCATCGTACAGACCCGCGACGAAGAGGCCATCGAACGCCTTCTGAAAGGCGACACCATCTGGTACTGCGGCGAGTGCATGTCGTGCCGCCCCCGCTGCCCGCGCGGCAACACGCCGGGCTATGTGATCCAGGCCCTGCGCACGCTGTCGCAGAAACTGGGATTCTTCGCCGAAAGCGAAAAGGGACGCCAGCAGCTGGCCCTCAAGCGCATCATCGGGGACAACATCCTGCGCACGGGCTACTGCATCGTACCGCGGCTGGTCAAACCCGACCTGCACCCCGAACAAGGCACCGTCTGGAAGTGGATTTTCGACCACGACAAGGATATTTTCCCCCAATTCACCCCGGTCTACATGCGGCACGGAGCCGGAGCCCTGCGGCGCCTGGACGAAGAGTCGCTCGGCGAAATCGACCGCATTTTCGAGGTGAGCGGCGGCAAGGCCATGTTCGAGAGCATCGAACGGCACTCCGACCGCAAGGCCCGCGAACTGGGCTACGAGGAGGGCGCCGACCAACGATACATGATGGACGTCTTTCTGAACAACAGCAACGAACATTACTGACCGACGCCATGAAACGCAACAGCTGGAAAGAATACCAGAAACAGATAGCCGACGACCGCTACTACTACGCGCGCAGCTGCATCCGCCAGAACTTTTTCCCGGGCAGCGAAAAGGCGTTCATCGACATCCTGCAGAACGACCTCGGCCGCGACCTGCTGGACGACCCCAAGCACTCGTCGTGCACGGGCATCGGCTACCACTCGGACATCGTGCCGCTCGAAACGATCATGACCGTCGTGGCGCGTCAGTTCGCCCTGATGACCGAAGCGGGCTACGAGAATTTCGTGGCCTCGTGCATCACCTCGTTCGGCGTCTACACCGAGGTGCTGGCCACGTGGGAGGAGTTCCCCGAGACGGAGGAGAAGACGCGCGAGAATCTGCTGAAAGCCACGGGCCGCGAATTCCGCAAGCCGGCCAGCCTGGCCCACACCTCGGACGTGATGTTCCACTTCCGCGAGGAAATCGCCCGCAAAGCCAAACACAAGCTGGTGAACGCCCTCACGGGCGAACCGCTGCACGTGGTCGAGCACATCGGCTGCCACTACGCCAAGATTTTCCCGAAATCGGGCATCGGCGGATCGGAATTCCCCTACGTGCTGGCCGGCATGATCGAATCGTGGGGCGGCCAGTGCGTCGACTATCCCGAACGGCGCCACTGCTGCGGCTTCGGATTCCGCAACTACCTGGTGCAGGCCAACCGCGGCTATTCGATTGCCAACTCGCACAAGAAGCTGGAAAGCATGGCCCCCTACAAACCCGATTTCATCGTGGCCAACTGCCCGGGCTGCGCCATGTTCCTCGACAAATGGCAGTACGCCATCGCCGAAATGGAGGGGACGACCTACGGCGAGAACGGCCACGGCATCCCGGTGCTGACCTACGAGGAGATGGCCGGGCTGGTGCTGGGCTACGACCCGTGGGCCCTGGGCATGCAGATGCACCAGGTCGACGTGGAACCGCTCCTGGACAAGATGGGCATCGACTACGACCCTGCGGCCAAATACCTGGGCCGCAACGGCAAATACATAGGCAAACCCGCTTCGGCGGTGGTCAACGGCTGCCCGCCCGACACGCTCTACGACATGCGCGAATAGGCGGCCGCCCGAAACTGAAGAAACTCGTATGAAAAAGGTTATCATCATAGGCGGCGGTGCCGCGGGCATGCAGACGGCCCTGCGCCTTGCGGAGCGGGGCATCGAAGCGCTCATTCTCGAAAAGGAAGCCGAAGCGGGCGGCAAGCTCCGGGGCTGGCACGCGCTGTTCCCCACGTTCACTCCGGCGGAAGAGGTACTCACGGAGCTGCGCCGCCGCATCGAGGAGAAAAAAATCGAGATACGCACCCGTTCCGAAGTCCGCAGTCTCACGCCCAAAAGCGTGACCCTCGCCGACGGCCAGCGGCTCGACTGCGACGCCGTGGTGCTCGCGTCGGGCTTCACGCTGTTCGACGCCGCCATCAAGGAAGAATACGGCTACGGGCTCTACGACAACGTTTTTACCTCGGCCGACATCGAACGGATGCTCAACGAGGGCCGTGTGGCACGTGCCGACGGCTCGGCTCCGCAGCGCATCGCCCTGCTGCACTGCGTGGGTTCGCGCGACGAAAAGGTATGCCAGCAACATTGCTCGCGCGTCTGCTGCATCACAGGCGTGAAGCAGGCCATGGAACTCAAGCAACGTTTCCCCGAAGCCGACATCTTCAACTTCTACATGGACATCCGCATGTTCGGACCGGGCTACGAGGAGATGTACCGCGAAGCTCAGCAGAAATGCAACGTCCATTTCGTCCGCGGCCGCATATCGGAAGCGGCGCCGACGCTCGACGGCCGCATCCAGATCAAGGCCGAAGACACCCTCACGGGACGCCCTCTGCGCATGAGCGTCGACATGCTGATTCTGCTGGTCGGAATGCGGGCCAACGACGACAGCGCCGCCCTGGCCGAAAGCGCCGGACTGCAACGCTCCCCGAGCGGATTCATGGCCCCGCGCGACCACTTCCTGCACAACGTCGAAAGCAACGTCGAAGGCATTTTCTACGCCGGGACCGTCACGGCGCCCAAGAACATCGGCGAGACGCTCAACGAAGCCATCGCAGCGGCCGACGCCGCGGCGGACTATCTGAACGAGTAAAGGCATGGCATCCATCAACTTCGGATATACGATTTCCAAGCCCCGGGCCATCGACGTCGACCGCAACAACCTGCGCCGGAGCGACGAAATCCTGCACGAAATGCCCGAACTGCAAACCTGCATCGGATGCGGGAGCTGCACGGCGGTCTGCACGGCCGGGAATCTGACGGAATTCAACTTCCGCAGGGTCCACACCCTCGTGCGCCGCGGCGAATACCAGGGCGCCTACGAGGAGATGAACAAGTGCATGCTGTGCGGCAAATGCCGGCTCGTCTGCCCGCGGGGCATCAACACGCGCGGAGTGGTCATGCTTATCAAACACAAATTGGGAGACCTCTGACCATGAAGTTCTACGCACCGTTCTGCCTGCCGTTCATCATCGGCGCCACGGCCATGTTCGCCATTGTGCTGGGCAAGTGGCTCGTATGGCTCCTGCGGCTGCCCCGCGCCGACAAGATGCTGATTCTGCGCGGCCTGCCCTCGCGCGCGACTTTCGGAGCCGTCGGCGAAGTCTTCTGCGAATCGCTGCTGCACCGCCGCATCTTCCGGGTCAACCCCGTGCTGGGCTACATGCACATGTCGCTGGCTTTCGGGTGGTTCCTGCTTATCTCGGTCGGCTGGATCGAGACGGTCGCCCACTTGGGATTCCGCTACGTCCCGCTGCAAGGGCACGTCTTTTTCAAGTACTTCGCAACGAGCCTCGAACACAAGCCGTTCTTCGACTTCGCGATGGACCTGCTGCTGCTCTTCGTCCTTTCGGGCGTGGCGCTGGCATGGGGCAAGCGACTGCGGTCCAAGGCGCTGGGCATGCGCCGCACGACCAAACACGTCCTCGGCGACCGCATCGCCCTGTCGGCCCTGTGGTTCATCTTCCCGGCGCGTCTGCTGGCCGAAAGCGCCACCTGCGCCCTCTACGGCGGGGGGGGGTTCCTCACCGGGTCCCTCGGCGGATGGATGCACGACCGCATCGGAATGCTCGCGCTGATGAACCTCGAAAGCGCCGCATGGTGGTTCTACTCCTCCTGCCTGGGGCTTTTCTTCGTGGCGCTGCCGTTCTCGCGCTACATGCACATCTTCACGGAAATACCGCTTATCTTCCTGCGCCGCTACCGGCTTCGTTCCGGCGAAAAGGCGACTTCGTACGACCGTTTCCAGCTCGAAGCCTGCTCGCGCTGCGGCATCTGCATCGACCCCTGCCAACTTCAGAGCGTGCTGGGCGTCGACAACGTGCAGTCGGTCTATTTCCTGCGCGACCGCCGCTACAAGATGCTCCGGCCCGAAATCGCCGACAACTGCCTGATGTGCGGCCGCTGTGCGACGAAATGTCCGGTCGGCATCGACCTCAACACCCTGCGGCTCAACTCGCGCAACAGGCTCCGCAACCTGCCCGACAAACGCCGCTACGCCTATCTGAAAGAGACCGACCGCTCGCAGGGTTCGGGCAAGGTGGGCTACTTCGCAGGCTGCATGACCCTGCTGACGCCCCGCATCTTGCAGGCCATGGAGCAGGTTTTCACGGCGGCGGGCGAACAGGTGTGGTGGGCCGACCGCGACGGCGGCGTCTGCTGCGGCCGTCCGCTCAAGCTCTCGGGCGAAACCGATGCGGCCCGCAAGATGATGCGCTACAACACCGAGCTGTTCCGCAAACACGGCATCACGACGCTGGTCACCTCGTGCCCCATCTGTCTGAAAGTTTTCCGCGAAGACTACGCGCTGGAAGGCATCGAAGTGCTCCACCACTCCGAATATATCTTGCGCCTGCTGCGCACCGGGCGTCTCCGGCTCAGCCACGGCGATACGCGCTACACCTATCACGACCCCTGCGAACTGGGACGCGGAAGCGGCATCTACGACCAGCCGCGCGCCGTCATCGAAGCGATGGGCCAACTGCTGGAACCTGCCGAGACGCGCGAGAACGCCCTGTGCTGCGGCTCCTCGGTCGCCAACACGGCCATTTCGGACGGGCAGCAGGCAGCCATCGCCCGTTCGGTAGCCGCGGAACTGGAAGCCACCGGAGCCGAAACAATCGTCACGGCCTGCCCGCTCTGCAAAAAAGCCATTGCGCGAGGCGCCACCAAAGAGGTGCACGACCTGGCCGAAATCGTCGCGGCCCATATCCGGCGATAATTTTTTTCGGTGCGTTAACTCCCTGCACGGCAACCCGGTAGAGGAAAAAGCGCATGAACGGATGCGAATTTTATTTTGCAAACACCGTTTTTTGTATTACCTTTGCACTCACAACAGCGATAGATTCATTCTGACGATATATCGCGGGATAGAGCAGTTGGCAGCTCGTCGGGCTCATAACCCGGAGGTCGGAGGTTCGAGTCCTCCTCCCGCTACCAGAGGGGCCGAACGAAAGTTCGGTCCCTTGTTTTTTTGCCCGGAGAGGACGAAAGCGGAGGTTCGGACGATCTTAGGAGTGAATGCAGAGCCGGATTCGTCCGGGCCCTGCCGAACGACGGCAGGCCGAAGACAAGCAAAGTCCCCCCCCCACTATCGCACGCTGACAGTCGGCATGCGGTTGATATCGAGACCTGGCATCTCGCGGACATCGACCTGGAAACCGCCGAAAGGTGCACAGATTTCCACGCGAGGAATCTCGACGATACGGACGTTGACCACATCCTTGGACAAATAGGCCGCGGCGGCAGGATCGGAGAGCGGATCGGCCTTGGCAGGCGTAACGAACGAAATATCGCGCAAAACAATCAGTACAAGACAAAGAGCGATGACGGTAAGAACTGCCTTGGTATAAAAATCGGTTTTCATAGGAGGGGATTAAAATTGGACAAAATATCTATCGGCTGAAAAGTCCGAAACCTATGCTTTGTCGGATTCAGGCAGCACCAATCCCCGCTCGGCGGCGAGGCGGAGCATCAACGCGTAGGCGGCATCGTATTCGTTGGGAATCTCGCCGTCGAGAATCGCATTCTTGATAACCTCCTTGATTTCGCCGATGACGCGCGAAGGACCTATGCAGTAAGTCTTCATGATGATTTCGCCGGTAATCGGCGGCTGGAAGTTGCGGATGCGGTCGCGCTCTTCGAGGTCTTTCATCTTGCGGCGCACCAGCTCGAAATTGGCCATGTAGCGCTTCACCTTGGCGTCGATGCCCGACGTGATGTCGGCTTCGCACAGCGTCATCAGCGCCTCGATGTCGTCGCCCGCCTCGAACAGCAGACGCCGCACGGCCGAATCGGTCACAAGGTCCTCCGAAAGGATGATGGGCCGCAGATGCAGGAACACGAGCTTCTGCACGAACTTCATGTGCTCGTTGAGCGGCAGTTTCAGCTGCCGGAAAATCGCGGGCACCATCTTCGAGCCGAGCACCTCGTGGCCGTGGAAGGTCCACCCGATGCGCGGGTCGTAGGCTTTGGTCTGCGGCTTGGCGATGTCGTGCAGCACGGCGGCCCAGCGCAGCCACAAGTCGCCGGAACGGCGGGCCACGTTGTCCAGCACCTTGAGCGTATGGGCGAAATTGTCCTTATGGGCATGCTGACCGCGGCGCTCCACCCCCTTGAGCCGGTGCATCTCAGGAAATATCAGTTCCAGCAGTCCGGTCAGTTCGAGCAGCTCGAAACCCATCGAGGGCACGGGCGAAAGCACGATTTTGTTGAGTTCGGACGCAATCCGTTCGCGCGAAACGATTTTGATGCGGGAGGCGTTGCGGCGGATGGCCTCGAAAGTCTCGTCCTCGATGGAGAAACCCAGCTGGGCCGCAAAGCGCACGGCCCGCATCATGCGCAGCGGGTCGTCCGAAAAGGTGATGTCGGGGTCGCACGGCGTGCGGATGATGCAGGCGTCCAAATCGTCCAGCCCGCCGAACGGGTCGACCAGCTCGCCGAAGCTGTCGCCGTTGAGCGACCAGGCCAGCGCATTGATGGTGAAGTCGCGGCGCCGCTGGTCGTCTTCCAGCGTTCCGGCTTCGACCTGCGGCTTGCGCGAATCGCGCGTATAGGATTCCCGCCGCGCTCCCACGAATTCCACCTCGACCCCTCCGGCCCGAAGCATCGCCGTGCCGAAAGTCTTGAAAACCGACACCTTGGTGTGCAGTTCCCGCCCCAGCGCCTCGGCCAGCGCGATGCCGCTGCCCACCACCACCACGTCGATGTCGGTCGACGGACGGCACAGATAATGGTCGCGCACATAACCGCCCACCACGAAGGCTTTCACCCCCTGGGCATCGGCCAAGCGCGAAATACGGCGGAATATGGGATTCGACAGCGGCACGCGTTATTCGGCGGTTTTGAGTTGGCGGCGATAGAGCTGCACGGTGTTTTCCAGCCCTAAGTAGAGCGCGTCGCTGATAAGCGCATGGCCTATCGACACCTCGTCGGTCCACGGAATCCGCTGCACGAAATAGTGCAGATTCTCCAGCGACAGGTCGTGCCCGGCATTGAGCCCCAGCCCCTGCCGCCGCGCTTCTTCGGCAGCCGCGACATAAGGCGCAACCGCCCGCTCCGGGTCGGCCGGATACTCACGGGCATAGGCTTCGGTATAGAGTTCCACCCGGTCGGCACCGCAGGCCTTTGCCCCGGCGACCATGGCCGGGTCGGGGTCGACAAAGAGCGAAACCCGAATACCCTGCTCATGGAAACGGGCCGTCACAGCGGTCAGAAATTCCCGGTTGGCCACCGTATCCCACCCGGCATTGGAAGTTATCGCGTCGGGAGCGTCCGGTACGAGCGTCACCTGCGCGGGAACGACCTCCGACACCAACGCGACGAACTCCGGCGTCGGATTGCCCTCGATGTTGAGCTCGGTCCGAAGCACCCGCCTGAGCGCCCGCACGTCGTCGTAGCGGATATGCCGGGCATCGGGCCGCGGATGGACCGTAATCCCGTCGGCGCCGAACCCCTCGATGCGGGTTGCGGCGAGCACCACGTCGGGCAGGTTGCCGCCCCGCGAATTGCGGACGACGGCAATCTTATTGATATTTACGCTCAACTTTGTCATAAAATTCACTATATTTGCTTGGTGAACCCTGCCGGCGGGACGACACGCCAAAAACGTTCTCAGCCCGGTCCGGATTCCCCGCAATGCCGTTCTCCGACCCTGTGCAGGAGTGCGGCGGCGTGGTAAAGTTACTTACTTTTTTTGAAACTCCGCCGATGAAAATCATACTTTTTTCCCGCAGCGGCCCCGCCCGCAGCGCCGAAGAACTCCGCCAGCTGTTCGACACCCTCCGGGCCTCCGGATTGGGGTTCCTGGTCAACGAAGAGTTCGCCGAAGCGGTCCGCGCAACAATCGGGCTGGAAATCCCTGCCGACTGCATCTACGGCAAGCGCATCGGCCCGCAGCCCGAAGGCACGATCATGGTGTGCTACGGCGGCGACGGCACCTTGCTCGAAGGGGTGCACCGGCTGGGCGGCGCACCCATACCTGTGCTGGGCATCAACGCCGGGCACTTGGGATTCCTCACCGGAGCCCCGAACGAGGGGTTGGAACAGATTTTCGGCCAGATAGCCCGCGGCGAGCTGTCGGTCCAGCCGCGGTCGATGCTCGAAGTGCAGGGCGGCTTCGCCGGAAACCCCGACAGCCGGCTGGCCCTCAACGAAATGACCGTCCGCCGCCACGGAGCCGACATGCTTTCGATAGAGACCTACGTCGACGGTCAGATGGTCGCCACCTACCACGGCGACGGGGTCATCGTCTCCACCCCCACGGGCTCGACGGCCTATTCTCTCAGCGCGGGCGGCCCGGTCGTGGCGCCCTCCTGCGCCTGCCTGATTATCTCGCCGCTGGCGCCTCACAACCTGACCATGCGCCCGGTGGTCATCCCCGACACGGCCCGCATCGACCTGCGCGTACACGAACGCCGCTCCGATTCGTTCGTCACCCTCGACAACCGCATCTACCCCGTCGGCCCCGAAGCGACCTTCACCGTGCGGCGGGCCGAACAAAAGATTTTTCTGGCCATGCCGTACAATATCTCTTTCTACGACACGTTACGCAATAAGATGATGTGGGGCGTGGACTTACGAGAAGTGAAAAGTGAAAAGTGAAAAGTGAAAGGCGGAAATTGATTATCCGGGGGCCGGCCTCTCGGGAGCAGCTTACATCTTCCGCACGGCCATGGACCGCCATCTTTTCGGCAGACCACAGGCCGCACGAATCGTGAAAGCATTCGGGGCCCGTACTCCAAAATCGACAGAAGCCGGAAACGATTTTTAATTTTTCATTTTTAATTCTTAATTACACCACCTTGGAA
Source organism: Alistipes muris (assembly GCF_943193205.1). Classification (GTDB taxonomy): domain Bacteria; phylum Bacteroidota; class Bacteroidia; order Bacteroidales; family Rikenellaceae; genus Alistipes; species Alistipes muris. The sequence continues at coordinate 11,104 of NZ_CALPDD010000007.1, read as the reverse complement.
TAACCCGGTAAAATCCCTATATTTGTGCCCTATTATGAGCGACGAGAAACGCATACCGCAGCACGTGGCCATCATCATGGACGGCAACGGACGCTGGGCCGAACAGCGCGGACTGGAGCGATACGAAGGCCACGCGGCCGGCATCGAACCCATCCGGGCCTCGTCGCGCGCCGCCATCCGCCACGGGGTCGCCTTTCTGACGCTCTACGCCTTTTCCACCGAGAACTGGGGCCGTCCTGCGCAGGAGGTCGACGCGCTGATGGAGCTGTTCTGCCAGAGCGTCATCCATGAAACGCCCGACATGCAGCGGCAGGGCATCCGCCTGCGGACCATCGGCGACCGGAGCCGTTTTTCCGAAAAGGTGCAGGCCCACCTCGCGCAGGCCGAGGAGCTCACGGCTGGGGGCGACAAACTCACCCTCACGCTGGCGCTCAACTACTCCTCGCGCGACGAAATCACCCGGGCCGTCCGCAAGCTCGCAGCCCGCGCAGCCGCCGGGCAGCTCGCCCCGGAAGCCATCGACGAAGCGACCATCGGCCGCACGCTCGACACGGCCGCCGACCCGGACCCCGACCTGGTAATCCGCACCAGCGGCGAACGCCGGCTCAGCAATTTCCTGCTCTGGCAGGCTTCCTACGCCGAACTCTGGTTCCCGGAGGTGCTGTGGCCCGATTTCACCGAGGAGGAGTTCGACCGGGCGATGGAGGAATACGCCCGGCGCGAACGGCGGTTCGGGCTGGTCAAGTAAATGAAGTTGAAGATTAGATTGGAACAGATGAATCATTTCGGCAAGGTATTCGCGGCAACGGCGCTGCTGACGCTCCTTTGTGCGAATACGTCCGCTCAGGAGCCCGCTCCCGCCCAGCCCGCAGCGCAGGAAAAGAGCGTTTCTTTCCCCGAAGACGCACCGATGCTGCGCTCCGACGAAGCCCCCCGGCTCTACCGCATCCGCAGCGTCGACATCCACGGCGTACAATACCTCAACCCCGAAATCATCAAGTCCTCGGCTGGGCTCATCGCGGGCGATTCGATTTACCTGCCCAGCGACTTCATTTCCAACGCCATTTCGCGGCTGTGGAGCCAGCGGGCCTTTTCGGACGTGAAGATAGGCGCCGAAATCGAGGGCGGCGACCTCGACCTGCAGGTGTTCCTCAAGGAGCGGCCCCGCGTGCTCAACTGGGATTTCGAGGGGGTCACCAAAGGCAAGAAAAAAGACCTGCTCGAAAAACTCAAGCTCCGCCGCGGCGGCGAGCTGTCGGACTACGTCATCGACAAGAACATCAAGCTCATCAAGGCTTATTGGGCCGACAAGGGTTTCCGCAACGCCGAGGTCGGTGTGCGCGTCGAGAACGATTCGCTGCGGCCCCAGGCGGTCAAGGTGACCTTTCTGATCGACAAGAAGGACAAGGTCAAAATCGGCAAAATCAACTTCATCGGCAACGACCAGTTCCCCGACAAGCGCCTGCGCCGCACGTTCAAGAAGACCCATCAGAAGTCCATCAACTTCCTGCGCAACACCAAGCTCAACGAAAACGATTTCGAGGAGGACAAGGAGCTGCTCATCGACTTCTACAACGCCCGCGGCTACCGCAACGCCACCATCGTGCGCGATTCGGTCTACCCCATCGACAGCAAGCGGCTGGGCATCGACATCGAACTCTCGGAGGGCAACAAATACTATATCCGCAACGTCTCGTGGGTCGGCAATTCGGTTTACGAAACCGACGAATTGCAGCGCATGTTCGGCGTCAAGCAGGGCGACACCTATGACAAGAAGACCATGCACAAACGGCTCGGCATCCAGAAGGAGGTCGACCTCGAAGCCATGTCCGTCTCGTCGCTCTATCAGAACAACGGTTATCTGATGTCGCAAATCGAGCCCGCCGAGACCATCGTGGGCCCCGATTCCATCGACATCGAAGTCAAGGTCTTCGAGGGCAAGCAGTTCACCATCAACAACGTCGGCATCACGGGCAACCAGCGCGTCGACGACGAGGTCATCCGCCGCGAGCTCGCCACCTACCCCGGCGAACTCTACAACCGCTCGCTGCTGATGCGCACCCTGCGCCTGCTGGGTTCGATGGGCCACTTCAACGCCGAGAACATCGCCCCCGACATCCGGCCCGTCTCGAACGAGCTGGTCGACATCAACTGGGCGCTCGAAGAACAGGCTTCCGACCAGTTCAACGTCGCCGGCGGATGGGGTTCGGGCACGTTCGTCGGCTCCATCGGCATCACGCTCAACAACCTTTCCATCCGCAATTTCTTCAAGAAAGGCGCCTGGCGTCCCTACCCGATGGGGCAGAACCAGCGGCTTCAGCTTTCGGCCCAGACCAACGGTACTTATTACAAGGCCGTCGCTTTCAGCTTCACCGACCCGTGGCTGGGCGGCAAAAAGCCCAATTCGTTCACCCTCTCGGCCCACTACTCCGACCAGAACGACGCCTATTTCATCACCCAGAAGCCCACCCGCTTCTTCCGCACCTACGGTGCCGCGGCCGGTCTGGGCAAGCGTCTGACCTGGCCCGACCCCTACTTCACGTTCTACGCCGAAGCCAACTACGAACGCTATTCGCTCAAGAACTGGAAGACGTTCGTGATGGACAACGGTTCGTCCAACCTGCTGTCGCTCAAGCTGGTATTCGCCCGCAACTCGGTCGATCAGCCCATTTACCCGCGCCGCGGTTCGGAATTCAGCGCCTCGGTCCAGGCAACCCTGCCCTACTCGCTGTGGAACGGCAAGGACTACAGCAATCCCAACATGAGCCAGCAGGAACGCTACCGCTGGATCGAATTCCACAAATGGCAGTTCAAGGCGCAGTGGTTCCAGTCGCTCACGCGCAACGAAAACTTGGTGCTGATGCTCAAGGCCGAAATGGGCTACTTAGGCAGCTACAACAAACACAAGGTTTCGCCGTTCGAGCGCTTCGAGGTCGGCGGCGACGGCATGACGGGCTACAACATCTACGGTATCGACATCATTTCGATGCGCGGTTACGAAGACGGCGCACTCGACCCCTCGGACAACTATTCGCGCGGCTACAACAAGTACACGGCCGAACTGCGCTACCCCGTCATACTGAAACCCTCGTCGCAAATCTATGTGCTGGGCTTCCTCGAAGGCGGTAACGCGTTCGATTCGTGGCGCGACTTCTCGCCCTTCAAAATCAAGCGTTCGGCGGGCTTCGGCGTGCGTCTCTACCTGCCTGTGGTGGGCATGCTCGGCATCGACTGGGGCTACGGCTTCGATCCCCCGGCAGGCAGCACCAAAAAGAGCGGCAGCCAGTTCCACTTCGTCATGGGACAGCAGTTCTGACGGCGGCGGCCGCACCGTGGCAATAAATTTGAAAGAAAAGAGTTATATTTACGGAGTATTCCGCCTCCCAAGGGCATAACTTCAAAACACCGGATTATGAAACGTCTGATTCTCCTCGCCGCTTTCCTGCTGGCCGCCACCGCGCTGTCGGCCCAAAACTGCATCGTCGTCAACAGCGAAAAGGTCTTCAAGTCGATCGACGCCTACAACGAAGCCATCGCCGAGCTGGACAAGCTCGCCGAACAATACCAGGAGCAGGTCGACGCCCGCTATGCCAAAATCGAAAGCATCTACAACAATTATATGGCGCAGAAGACCTCCCTTTCGGCCAGCGCCCGCCAGTCGCGCGAGAACGCCATTCTGACCCTCGAAAAGGAGGCCGCCGAATACCAGGAAAGCATCTTCGGGCAGGAGGGAACGCTCATGAAGAAGCGCGTCGAACTGATTGCGCCCATTCAGAAACAGGTCTTCGCCGTCATCGCAGCCTATGCCAAGCGCGCAGGCGCCGAGGTGGTGATCGACTCGTCGAACAACCCGACGCTGCTTTACACCGACCCCACGGCGGAACGCACCCAGCAAATCATCGACGCGCTCGCCCAATAAACAAGCCATCAAAACATTAACGCATACACTAACTATGAAAAAGGCTATCAAACTGACCCTTGCGGTTGCCCTCATGCTGAGCGCCACGTCGCTCTTCGCCCAGAAGTTCGGGCGCATCAATTCGCAGGAGATCCTGCTGGCGATGCCCGAAACCAAGGAGATGGAGACCAACCTGCAAGCCTACGCCAAGGACCTCCAAGACAACCTGGAAACCATCGCCGTCGAATTCAACCAGAAACTGGCCGACTTCCAGAAAAACTACGCCACCTATTCCGATTCCGTGCGTCAGCTCAAGGAACGCGAACTGCAAGAGTTGCAGAACCGCCGTCAGGAGTTCGAGCAGGTAGCCCAGCAGGACATTCAGAAAAAACAGCAGGAGCTGCTGACCCCGATTATCGAGAAAGCCAAGGCTGCCATCGACAAGGTTGCCAAGGAAAACGGTTACATGGCCATCTTCGAGACCGGGTCGCTGGCTGCGTTCGACGAAGCCGCCCTCACCGACCTCGCCCCGCAGGTACGGGCCGAACTGGGCATCACCGACGCTCCCGCCGCACAATAGTTTCCGGAGAAACGTTTCTCCGTTTTTCAACGCGCTGTTTCCAGCGCGTTTTTTTGTTGCCGTTCCCCGGAGCAGAAAGCGATGCGAGTATTCGCGTTTTCGATTCCCTCCGCCTTGTTGTTCGATATGACCTATTTTCCGACTTTCCGGGCCGAATAAAGCATAATATTCTTATTTTTGTCGTCTAACTTGGAACCAATGGACAGCAAGCAACAACCGAATACCGCACCGATAGCCAGCTTCTCGCTCGGCGAACTCATCAGCATAGCAGGCGGCAGCCGACCGGCCCCCGACTTCCTCATCGTCCACAGCGATGCCTCGCAGCTGGACGCATTCCGGTTTCCGTGCAGAATCAACGCCTTCTTCATCGGTCTCGGACACGAGGGCGAAACCGAGATTTCGATCAATCTGAACCAATACACGCTGCGCCGGAACACGCTTTTTCTGATAGGGCCGCAGAGCATCATCCGCACCGGACACGGCGGAACGCTCAAAGGCGACGTCATCGTCGTGTCGCCTCAGTTCATGCAGCGGATGAACATCGGGTCCAAGCAAATCATGTCGCTTATTCTTCAGCTCAGCGCCCACCCCTGCATCGAAATTTCCGACGAGGAGAGCCGGCAGCTCCGCGACTTCATCCGCTTGATGGATGCCGAAAGAGGTATTTCCGGGGAGTTCTCCGACCAGCTGCTCGGCAACCTGCTGCTCGCGACGCTCTACAAAATCGGCAACACGCTCCAAAGCTACCTCGAAGCGCATCCTGCCGCACAGGAGCGCAGCAACAGCCGCGCCGACATCTATTTCCGCAAGTTCCTCCAAACGCTCAGCGAACACTACAAGGAAGAACGCAGCGTCGGATTCTACGCCCGCGAACTCTGCGTCACGCCCAAATACCTGACCACGCTCGTCAAGCGCATCAGCAGCAAGTCGGTTTCGGAGTGGATAGAAATCTATGTCATCCTCGAAGCCAAAACGCTGCTCAAATATTCGAGCCTGAGCATCCAGGAAATCGCCTATACGCTCAACTTCCCCAACCAGTCGTTTTTCGGGAGCTACTTCAAGCGCAACACGGGCATGTCGCCCTCGCAATACAAGTCGGCCGACTGCCCTGCGGAAAACGGCGGGGGGGGGTATTCTTTGGATGCTTCTGAGATAGAGTAGATTAGAACGGATAGCCCACGCCGAAGTTGAGCGCCGTATTTTTCCAGCGGAAGTTGTGGATCCACCGCTCGCCCGCAGGCTTGTTGGGATTGTGAAGCTGAATGCCCCAGTCCAGGCGCAGCACGGCGAACTTGATGTCGAGCCGCAAGCCCAGTCCGGTGTTGAATCCCAGCTGCTTGTAGAAATCGTCGAAATGGAAGACCGCCTCGCTGGAATACTCCGACGGATTGGTCCGGACGTACCAGATATTGCCCACGTCGAAGAACGTGGCTCCGTGGACGATGCCCCATATCGGGAAACGGAATTCGAGGTTGGCCTCCAGCTTCATGTCGCCCAACTGCGTCGGGAATTCGTCCGTCCGGGTAATCGGCACCGAACCCGGGCCCAACGTACGCGGGGTCCAGCCGCGCATGCTGTTGCTGCCGCCGGCATAGAACAGACGGTCGAACGGCACGACCTTGGAATTGCCGTAGGCCAGCGCCACACCGCCGTACAGACGCCATGCAAGGGCCGTTTTCTCGCCCATCATGATTTTGCGGCTAAGGCTGAGGTCGGTGCGGAAATACTGCGCATAGCGCAGTTTGAATATCGTGTAGTAGTCCTTGCCGGGCACAGGCTCCGAAAAGAGGTGTTCGAGCCCGTCGATCAGATTGCCCGAAGTCTCCACGTTGAAGCGGATGACCGTAGCGTTGCGCCCCAGGTGCTTGAGCTGGTTGTTGAAACCGTAGCTGAACGCAAGGCCCGCAATGAACTGCGATTCGTAGCTCTTGATAAGGTACTTGTTGGTGGTCCCTTGCAGGAAATCACTGTTCAGATAGCTCACGTCGACCACATTGATGTCGATGGGCCGCAGCGAGAACGACGAATAGCGCGAATTGGTCCACAGATAGGTCCATCCCGCACTCGACAGCGTTCGCCGGTAGTAGGGGCGGTCCTGGAAGTTGATGGAGAGCTCGACCTTGGTTTTGGGCTGGTTGACCGAACGGTAGCGCCGCGTGCGCCACGGCACTAAGAAGCGGGGAAAGGTCAGTCCTACCGTGGCACCGAACTCGGTGGCGCGCTTCTTTTTGGCGTCGCGCGCCTTCATGAATTCGTATCCGCCCGTAAACGACACGTCGAACGATTCGGCGCCGCGGAAGATGTTGCGGTTCTGGTATCCGGCCGTCGCCTTGAGCCCGTAGAAACTCGACGTCGTACTCCCCTCCAGCTCGATTTTGAAACTCTGCTTGAGCATCGGCGTGCAGAGAATGTTGCAGGTCAGATAACCCTCCTGGGTATAGTCGGTGCGGGTCGAATCGGCCGTCGCACCGATATACGAAACGTAATTGGTGACGTCCACCGTCTGCGGCTGCTCGACGAAAGCGATGCGGGCGCTGCGGAAATACCCCATCGCCATGAGGTCGGTATAGGTGCGGTCGACCTGCGCCGAATTGTAGACATAGTTGGGATAGAGCGGCACCGCCTGCCGCAGAATCGAGGGCCGCAGGTTGGGCTTGCCCTCGTAGATGACGTTCAGACCCCGGTAGTAGAGCGTGTCGAGCCGCGAAACGAGGGTCGAATCGCTCCGGATGGCCAGCGGGTCGTAGTCGGGGAAGATGTTGATCCGCTCGATACGGTAGACCATGTTGTTGTCCATGACGGCCTGCCCGCGCTCGTCGTAACCCGTCAAGTGCTGCTTGACCACAATCCGCACCCCCACGCGGTGGTCGGCCGAGAGGGTGTCGGCCACGAACTCGATGTTGTTGACCGAAAAATTGTAGTAGCCCCGCTCCTTCAGATAGGCCGTGATGCGCTCGCGCTCGCTGTCGAGCATCGTGATGTCGAAAATCCGCCCCGGTCGCACCAGCGTATTGGCCGTGTCGGGGGCCAGAATCTGTTCGAGGAACTTGTCGCGGAACTCATAAGAAACCGTGTCGATCAGATAGGGCGCCCCCTGCCGCACGCGGTAGGTCACCTTGGCCCGCCTGCGGCGCGAAATGGTGTCGACCTCGAACGACGCCCGCGACGAGAAGAACCCCTTGGTATCCATGTAGACCTTCAGATTCTCGGCGCTCTTCTGCGTCAGGTTCATGTCGAGCAGCACCGGCTCCTCGCCGATTCGGCGCTTCCACTCGTTCCATTTGTTGGTCTTCGCGGGGTCGGCCTGCTCGTAGAGCCACACGTAGAAATTGGTCCCCAAAAACCGTTTGTTGGGGGTCTGCCGCACGTACTTTTCCAGGTCGGCCGTCGGAATCCGCTGCTTGCGGGGCGCCGAACGGTCGTCCTCGACGGTCACTTTCTGCAGGAAATATTCCCCCTCGGGGATATGGCGCGTGACGCTGCATGCCGAGCAAACGATGCCCAGCACCACAGCTGCCCCTATGCGACGCGCCTTGTGCACCCTCGTTAATTGTTGAAGAATCCTTGTTCCTTGAGCAAAGCGAAATAAGCCTGCGAAACGGCGAGGTTGTCGCGGCGGACATAACGGCGCTCGGTGAATATCTTGGCCAGGTTTTCCAGCCCGTTCTCCTCGATAAGCCGCTTCGTCTCCTCCGACTCCTCGCGCTCGGCCCACAACTCGTCGATTTCGGCCGCCGTGTAGTCGGTATACTTCTCGTAGTGGACCACCGCATCGAGCGGCAGACGGTCGGTCAGCCCGGGCGTTTCGTCGGGATACCCCACCACCACGGTGGTCAGCGGAATGACCCCCTTGGGCAGCTCCAGAATCCGGGCGATGTCGGCCGCCGTATAGAGGGTCGTACCGAGGTAGCAAATGCCCAAGCCGTGGATTTCGGCCTGCACGCACAAATTCTGCGCCGCCAGCAGCGCATCGGTCGCCGCATTGAGGAACCACTCGAAATTGTCGTAGGCCGGGTCGGCACCGCGCTGCTCGCACCACTGCGTGAAACGGTGCACGTCGGCGCAGACCGTGACCACGCACGGGGCCTGGGTCACCATCGGCTGGTTGAAATGGCACGGCGCCAGCCGTTCGCGCATGGCCTTGTCGCGCGTGACGACCAACGAATAAAGCTGCATGTTGCCGCAGGTCGAAGCCCGCGTAGCGGCTTCCAGACACTCGCGCAGCACCTCGTCGGGGATGGGTGCCGGGCGGAACTTGCGTATCGAGCGATGCTTGAAAAGCATGTTTTTCATGACGGACGGTTTGTTCGGGTTCTGCAAAAACGATACAAAGAACGGCCCGGAACGGCCGGGCGCATATCTTTTGCAAATTTAGCAAAACTTTCAGAAGTTTTATTATTTTTGTAACAAGATAACTGCCACGGACAAGACAGCAAAACCATGCGTTCGGCTTTCTGGAAATACGAGGGAGCGGGCAACGACTTCATCCTCGTCGACAACCGCCGGGGCGGCTTCACGGCCGACCCGCAGCGAATCGCCCGGCTGTGCGACCGCCATTTCGGCATCGGCGCCGACGGGCTGATGACCCTTTCGGCGAGCCCCGGCCACGACTGCTCGATGCGCTACTACAACGCCGACGGCTCGCCCGGCGAAATGTGCGGCAACGGAGCCCGCTGTTTCGCCCTTTTTGCCGAACACCTGGGCATCGGCGGCCGCGAAAAGAGGTTCGACGCCACCGACGGCCTGCACCGGGCGACGATTCTTGCGGCCGACGCTTTCGCCGGCGAAGTCGAAGTCGGCATGACCGACGTCGAACGAATCGTCAGCGGCGACGGCTGGTGGTTCCTCAATACGGGCGTTCCCCACTATGTGGAATTCGTGGACGACCCGGCCGCGGTCGACGTCGTAGCACGCGGCTCCCGCATCCGCCGCGACACCGCCCGGTTTCCGCAGGGTACCAACGTCAATTTCGCAGCCATCGTCGGCGACGGCCATCTGCGGATGCGCACCTACGAACGGGGCGTCGAAAACGAAACGCTCGCTTGCGGCACGGGCGCCACAGCCGCCGCCATCGTCGCCAACTTCACCCGCCAACCTGCCACCGACCGGTTCCGCATCGACGTACCCGGCGGCCAGCTGCGCGTGACCTTTACCCGCCGCGCCGACCAACACTACACGGACATCCGCCTCACGGGGCCAGCACGCCGCGTCTTCGAGGGAGTGTTCGACACAGACAATCACTAAGTCACCCCACCCATGAAAACACCCAAGGAGGTTCGCCACCGCGACACGGACGAACTTCGCAAGGCCAAGCGCCTTGAACCGATGCACAAAAGCGGCAAGGAACGCCATGCGCTCTACAGCCGCATGGACGACGAAACCGACGACGAACTGCCGCGCCCCAAACGCGAATCGGCGCTCGACTATCTGGACGACAACGAATAGGCCCATGACCGAAAAATTCATCATGGCAGGCCCGACGGCCCTGCATGTCTGCGATTCCGAACAAGGCGAACGGTGCGTCGTGCTGCTGCACGGCTATCTCGAATCGCTCCTGGTATGGGAAGAATTCGTACCGCTGCTCTACAAACGCGTGCGCGTGGTCACGCTCGACCTGCCGGGCCACGGCATTTCCGAAGTGAAAGGCGAAGTCCACACTATGGAATTTTTGGCCGACACGGTAGCCGACGGACTGCGGGCGCTCGGAATCGAACGGTGTACGCTGGTCGGCCATTCGATGGGCGGCTACGTAGCGCTGGCCTTTCTGGAACGCCATCCCGAAATGCTCGACGGCCTTGTGCTGCTGAGCTCCCCCCCCAATGCCGACACGCCCGAAAAAGCCGAAAACCGCCGCCGGGAAATCGCCCTCGTGCGGGCCGGAAAGAAAGATGCGCTGGCGCGCGTGGCGCCCGCCGCCGGCTTCGCCCCCGAAAACCGCCGGCGGATGCAAGACGAGATAGAAGATTTGACCGAGCAGGTTTTCATCACCGAGGACGAGGGAATCATCGCCCTGCTGAACGGCATGATTGCCCGCAAGGACCGCAACGAACTGTTGCGCGAATCGTCCGTACCGCAACTATTCATCCTCGGCAGCCACGACGGGTATATTCCGGCCGAAGCCGCCGAAGCAATGATAGCCGCCCACCCGCAGGCGCAGGTCGTCCGGCTCGAAAACTCGGGACACATGGGGTTCCTCGAAGAACCCGAAGCGACCGCACAGGCATTGCTGCAATTCATCTTCGGCAGCCCGACCGAGTGAGCAGCCGCAACCGAAACCCGGGCTTGAGAGACCATCCCCTTTCCGGGTGGCTTCGCCCCGATTTAACCGCACTTTAATCACAACGGTCGCTTATTGCACGCGCGAACACACGCCGCGCTCGGAGACAAGAAAAGCGCATGAATTTCTTGATTTCCGGCATCCCTATCGGCTTTCCATTCTACACGAAAGACTTTTTGTGTTATAAATATAACGCAAAAAGATTTTTTGATTATTCTTTTGGTCTGAAATTTGCGGGGAGGGGATTTTTTGTATCTTTGCACTGCCGGGCTGAAGCTGGATAGCCCGGTGCTGGGATGTTGACGCAACTCCACACCCTTCGGGGCACCGTCCGGAAATATTCGGACGG
>NZ_CALPDD010000006.1 GCF_943193205.1 Alistipes muris | reverse complement strand
TGCCCCTCGACTTGCATGTGTTAAGCCTGCCGCTAGCGTTCATCCTGAGCCAGGATCAAACTCTCCATTGTATAAAAAATAATGTATTGTTAGAGTCCTGACTGTTTCTATTTCCTTAAAGGAAATTGACAGATAAATACTACATTTCTATTTCTCTCAAAAATAACCAGTAATTCAAAGAACCTGTTGAAAAAACCGCATTTTGCAATGCGAAAGGACTGCAAAGATATGTCATCTTTTTCAATCCTGCAAATATTTTTTCAAGAACGTTGCATTTTCTGAATTTTCACCGTTCACTCAAGGATTTCGAGCTCCTCTATTGCAAACCTTCAATCTTTGTAAGAACCGTGTTTTCTCAAATGCGGATGCAAAGGTAGCGACATTTTTTGAACCTGCAAATATTTTCGCATCTTTTTTTATAAAAAAGTTGAAAAAGTCTCAAAAACGGGCCAAAACAAGGCTATACCTTATATATAAGAATAAAGCGCTCCGTCCATATCATACATCGCGAGCAACAAAATCGAACCGCTCGGCCAAAAAGAATCCGGCCAAACGATTCTCTCACTAAATTTACACCCGCAAAGGCAGTCTCCACCCGGAATGGCATGGGCTACGGTTCATTTTTCCTGCCGCGGCACAGCCCGAACAAATTCGGCGCCGCGCTCGGCTTGTCGAAAAGGTACGCCAGCGAGGTAAGGCAGATTCAGCAATCCGCTGACGGCGCATCGCCGAAAGACTAAAACGTTTTAGCCGGCTGTTAAAACGTTTCAATACGCCGTCAGTTATTCATTCCAGTCCGAGCCGGGGCTTCCGTTGGGATTCTTCGGCACGGTTCATCCGAGCGATTGCTTCAGCGCCTGCTGCGGGCAACCGCCACTGTACGACGGGAGCCTTGACGCTCGTCGGCACAGAGGGCGTTGTGTGGTGCTCGTCGTCTTACGTTGCCGGCAATCAAAACGCCTGCGATTGCTGGTACCGTTCGGGACTTGTCCACCCAATGGCTGCCGGAAACCGAGCCTACGGTTTCTCCGTGCGCTGCGTCCAGCATCTGCCGGACTGCCTTTTAATTAATGTTTTACTTTACCGCCGCGCTGCGCTCGGTTTAGATAGGCTGCGGCTCGGCAAAAAGCAAACAAGTTTGCTTTTGCTCTCGCCTTGCACTTTACCGTCGCTGCGCTCGGTTTAGATAGGCTGCGGCTCGGCAAAAAGCAAACAAGTTTGCTTTTGCTCTCGCCTTGCACTATCTTTGTGCATCCGAAAACCAAAAACAATGACTGTCAAAAGAGTATCCCTGCTTGTAATTGCGCTGCTTATAGCCGACCAAGCCCTCAAGATATGGGTCAAGACCCACATGCACCTCGACGAAGCGATTATCGTCTTCCCCGACTGGTTCCAACTCCGCTTTATCGAAAACAACGGAGCGGCATTCGGCATGCACATAGCGTCGGGCGGCGGCTTCGACTGGGGCAAACTGCTGCTGGGCATTTTCCGCGTCGTACTGGCGGGAGGCATCGCATGGCTGATCGGCCGGCTGCTCCGCCAACGCAAAGAAACGCCGTCAGGGGTGATCGTCGGTCTGGCGCTGATTTTCGCCGGAGCGGTGGGCAACATTCTCGACAGCGCATTCTACGGACTGCTGTTCTCCGAATCGACGCCCTATTCGGTTGCCCATTTCGGCGGCCATTACGCAGGGTTCATGATGGGCAAAGTCGTCGACATGTTCTATTTCCCGCTGTTCCAATGGAACAGCGTACCGCGATTCCTGCGGTTCCTGGTCGACAGCAACAACTATTTCTTCGGAGCCATTTTCAATCTGGCCGATGCCTACATCTCTGTGGCGGTAGTCTACTTGCTGTTATTCCAATACAAGTTCCTCGACAAGCAGTAACCAGCCAAGGCCACATTCATATAGCTTTCCCGGCCACGGAAGTTCGGCTTATCGAAAACGAACTTATTAACAATTCAACCGCAAACAACATTTTTTCTTCCGATTTTTTGGAGGTTCAGAAAAAAGCGCTATCTTTGCACTCCGTAAATCCTACATGCCCAGGTGGCGGAATAGGTAGACGCGCACGTTTCAGGTGCGTGTGCCGCAAGGCGTGCAGGTTCGATTCCTGTCCTGGGCACTGAAACCCCGTTGAACATAAGTTCAACGGGGTTTTGCTTTATCCGGCAATAACCCGAAACGAATCCGGCCCGCAGAACAAAACGCCGCCAAACGCCAACAAAGCTTTTAACCAAAGCCATTTATATGGCGAAAGTATGCAAAAACAATCCGCGCCGCAACGGAATGTTGCGGCGCGGATACGAAACGGGAAGACGAAACTACATCTTCTTACCGACGTTGGTCTTCTTAGCAACCTTGGGAGCAGCCGTTTTCGCGGCGGCAGCCTTAGGAGCCTTGGGAGCGGCAGCCTTCTTAGGAGCTGCGGCCTTTTTGGGTGCAGTCTTGGAAGTCTCCGTGCTCTCGGCATTCTCGACAACGGTAGCCTCCTCGACAGCGTCGGTGGTCTTCTTGGCACGCGAACGACGCGTCTTGGGCTTGGCCTCAGCAGCCGCTGCGGGAGCAACGCCGAGCGTATAAGCCTCGTTGAAGTCGACGAACTCGATGATACACATGTCGGCGGCGTCGCCGAGACGGAACCCGGTCTTGAGGATACGGGTGTAACCGCCGGGGCGCGAAGCGATCTTGGGCGCGATAGTCCGGAACAACTCCGTGACGGCCTCCTTCTGCTTGAGGTAGGAGAAAACGACGCGGCGCGAATGGGTCGTATCCTCTTTGGACTTGGTTACCAGAGGCTCGATGAACATGCGCACAGCCTTGGCTTTGGCGACCGTGGTCTCGATACGCTTATGCAGGATAAGCGACGAAGCCATGTTCGAGAGCATCGCTTTGCGGTGTCCCGCCTGACGGCCGAGGTGGTTGAAATTCTTATTGTGTCTCATAATTAATCTTTGTCAAGTTTGTAGATAGAAACATCCATACCGAACTTAAGGTTCAACGAAGTCAGCAACTCGTCGAGCTCCGTGAGCGACTTCTTGCCGAAGTTGCGGAACTTCAGCAAATCGTTGCGGTTGAGCTTGACCAAATCGCCCACCGTATCGACGTCGGCAGCCTTGAGGCAATTCAGCGCACGCACGGAAAGGTCCTGGTCGGAGAGCTTGGTCTTCAGGAGCTGACGCATGTGGAGCACCTCCTCGTCGAATTCCTCGGCACCGTTGTTATCCTCCATGTTGACGGTGATTTTCTCGTCGGAGAAGAGCATGAAGTGCTGAATGAGAATCCGGGCGGCCTCCTTGAGCGCCTCCTTGGGATGGATCGACCCGTCGGTCGTAATCTCCAGATTCAACTTTTCATAGTCGGTCTTCTGCTCGACGCGGTAGTTCTCGATGGAATACTTCACGTTTTTGATAGGCGTGAAGATGGAATCTATCGGGAGCGTACCGATTTCGGACTCGGCAGGAGCGTTCTCCTCGGCGGGCACGTAACCGCGGCCCTTGCCGATGGTGATCGTCAGCTGCATCTTGGTACCGGGAGCGAGGTGGCAGATAACCAACTCGGGATTGAGCACCTTGAAGAACGACAGATAATTAGAAATGTATCCGGCAGTCAGCTCCGTCACACCCGCAACGTTAATGGAGACCTTCTCGGCGTCCTGATTGTCGACTGTGCGGATAAAACGAACCTGCTTCAGACTGAGGATGATATTCAACATATCCTCCATCACTCCGGGGATCGCGGCGAACTCGTGATCGACACCGGCTACCTTGACGGTCGTGATTGCATAACCCTCCAGCGAAGAGAGCAGAATCCGACGCAAGGCGTTACCGACAGTCATGCCGAACCCGGGCTCCAACGGCCGGAACTCGAACTTTCCGAACGAAGAAGTGGATTCAAGCATAATAACCTTCTCAGGTTTCTGGAATGCTAATATTGCCATAACAATGAACGTGAATTTTGCTGATTACTACTTCGAGTACAACTCGACGATGAGCTGCTCCTTGATATTCTCCGGAATGGCCTCGCGTTCGGGTTTCTGGAGGAATTTGCCGCTCATCGAAGCGTTGTCCCACTCGAGCCATGCGTAACGGCTGCGGTTGCCGCCGGCCAGCGAAGCAGCGATCACCTCGAGGCTCTTGGACTTCTCGCGAACCGAGACGATGTCGCCTGCACGCAACGAATACGAAGGGATATTCACGACATTGCCATTGACGCAGATATGGCGGTGCGAAACGAGCTGACGGGCAGCGGCGCGCGTGGGCGCGATACCGAGACGGTACACGACGTTGTCCAGACGGCACTCGAGCAGCTTCAGCAGGTTCTCACCCGTG
Source organism: Alistipes muris (assembly GCF_943193205.1). Lineage (GTDB taxonomy): Bacteria > Bacteroidota > Bacteroidia > Bacteroidales > Rikenellaceae > Alistipes > Alistipes muris. The sequence continues at coordinate 130,013 of NZ_CALPDD010000006.1, read as the reverse complement.
ATACCGCCCATGCGTGCGGCCTGCTCGTAAGTACGCGAGAACTGCTTCTCCAACAACCCGTAGGTATACTTGGCCTTCTGCTTCTCGCTGAGCTGCGTACCGTACTCCGACACCTTTTTACGCTTGCGCGCCAGACCGTGCTGTCCGGGAGGATAGTTGCGCTTCTCGAGCACCTTGTCCGCCCCGTAAATGGCTTCGCCGAACTTTCTGGCGATTTTCGATTTTGGTCCTATGTATTTTCCCATGATCTTTGACGTAATTAAATAACTGTAAGATGAATGTACCGGCGCGGAACTATACGCGGCGGCGGTTGGGAGCGCGGCAGCCGTTGTGCGGCAGCGGCGTAACGTCGATGATCTCCATCACCTCGATACCGGCGCCGTGAATCGTACGCACGGCCGACTCGCGGCCGGCACCCGGACCCTTGACGTAAACCTTGACCTTGCGCAGACCCATGTCGTAAGCGACCTTGGCGCAATCGGCGGCCGAAGTCTGAGCGGCATAGGGAGTATTCTTCTTAGAACCACGGAAGCCCATCTTACCGGCCGAAGACCAGCTGATCACATCGCCGTTCTCGTTGGTGATGGTGATGATTACGTTGTTGAAAGTCGAATGTACATAGGCATTGCCCATGGCACCCACCTTAACAACCTTTTTCTTGACTGTTCCAGTTTTCTTTGCCATAATTCTCTAAAGATTACTTTGTTGCCTTTTTCTTGTTAGCGACGGTCTTCTTGCGTCCCTTGCGGGTACGGGCGTTGTTCTTGGTCGACTGACCGCGAACCGGAAGTCCCAGGCGGTGACGGATACCGCGGTAGCAGCCGATGTCCATCAGACGCTTGATGTTGAGCTGGACCATCGAACGGCATTCGCCCTCGACCTTGATGCCCATGTCGGCGATCGTCGAACGGATAGCACCTACCTGGTCATCCGTCCAGTCCTGAACCTTGACGTCGTAGCTGATACCAGCTCCGTCGAGAATCTTGCGAGCCGTGGAGCGACCGACACCGTAGATATAGGTCAGGCCGATCTCGCCTCTCTTGTTTTTGGGTAAATCTACACCAACTATACGTGCCATAAAAATTCTTTTTCTACTTTAACTTACTTGTTGAAATACTACCCCTGGCGCATCTTGAACTTGGGATTCTTCTTGCAGATGACGTAAAGTTTGCCTTTACGCTTCACAATCTTGCAATCCTCGCTGCGCTTCTTGATGGATGCTTTTACTTTCATAGTCTTAAAGCGATTATTTGTACCTGAAGGAAATGCGGCCTTTCGACAAGTCGTAGGGCGTCATCTCCACTTTCACTTTGTCCCCGGGAAGGATTTTGATGTAGTGCATGCGCATCTTTCCCGAGATGTGGGCCGTCAACACGTGGCCGTTGTCCAGTTCGACGCGGAACATGGCGTTGGACAGGGCCTCGATGATCGTGCCGTCGCGTTCGATAGCAGCTTGTTTTGCCATTGAGTCTTAGTTGTTTATAGCTTGTTCGATGATACTGAAATCCGTCAGCACGTCGGGTCCGTCTTTCCGTACGGCCACCGCGAATTCGTAGTGGGCCGCAGGTTTGCGGTCCCGGGTGCGGACCGTCCAGCCGTCGCGCTCGAAAACCACCGCTTTGGTCCCCATGTTGATCATGGGCTCGATGCAGATTACCATGCCTTCCTTCAGAAGCGGACCTCTGCCACGTGCGCCGTAGTTGGGAACACCGGGGTCTTCGTGCATCTTGCGACCCAAACCGTGTCCCTCCAACTCGCGCACAACGCCGTAGCCGAAACGCTCGGCGTGCTCCTGAACGGCCGCCGACACGTCGCCTACGCGATTGCCGGCCTTGGCCTGCGCCGTACCTTTATAAAGCGCCTCTTTGGTGACTTCCATCAGCTGCCGTACTTCCTCGGCAACCTCTCCCACGGCGAACGTATACGCCGAATCACCAACAAACCCCTTCATAAACGTACCGCAATCGACCGAAACGATGTCGCCCTCCCTGAGGACGCAGTCTGCGGACGGGATACCGTGAACTACCTGTTCGTTAACCGAAATACACAACGAAGCGGGAAATCCCTGATACCCGAGGAAAGCGGGAACTGCCCCGTGCGCGCGGATGAAATCCTCGGCAATACGGTCCAACTCCAGCGTCGTGACGCCCGGACGAATGTGGCGGCCCACCTCGGCCAGCGTCTGCGACACCAGGATGTTGTTCTCACGGAGCAGTTCGATCTCCTCGTCTGTCTTCAAATAGATCATTCTTCGCTAAGAATCTCGTCGGAAAAACTCCTAATGACGCCCCTGGATACGTCCGGTCTTCATCAGACCGTCGTAATGGCGCATCAGCAGGTAGCTCTCTATCTGCTTGAGAGTGTCGAGCACCACGCCGACCATAATCAGCAGCGACGTACCTCCGTAGAAGTAGGCGAACGCCTGCTGAATGCCCAGGAACCGCATGGCCAGAGCGGGCAGAATAGCCACGATAGCCAGGAAGAACGAGCCGGGGAGCGTGATACGCGTCATGATGGTGTCGATGTAGTTCACGGTCTGCTTACCCGGTTTCACTCCCGGGATGAAGCCGCCGTTGCGCTTCATGTCATCGGCCATCATTTGAGGATTGATGATAATCGCCGTGTAGAAGTAGGTGAAAGCGATTACCAGCACTGCGAGCGTGAAGTTGTACCAGAAACCGGTCATCGAGCTGAAAGCAGCCGCGAACGCGGTACCGGAGAACAGCGCCGGAATAAACATGAGAGCCTGCGCGAAAATGATGGGCATCACGTTCGCAGCATTCATCTTCAGCGGGATATACTGACGCACACCGCCGTACTGCTTATTGCCGACAATACGCTTCGCATACTGCACAGGCACCTTGCGGACAGCCTGCACCAAAGCGATTGTTGCCATGAAGACAAGGAACAGGAGCACCAACTCGAAAATCAACATGATGGCGCTGCCCGACGCCGTCTGGAAACGGGCGTTGACCTCGGCCAACAGCGCGTGGGGCAGACGAGCGACGATACCGATCATGATGATGAGCGAGATGCCGTTACCGATACCCTTGTCGGTGATCTTCTCGCCGAGCCACATGATGAACATGGTACCGGCGATGAGAATCGTTGTCGCATAGGCAACGAAAAGGAAATTACTGCCGTAGACGAACGCTCCGGGAACCTGGTGATAGAGGTTGGCGATATAAGCCGGACCCTGAATCAACAGCACGCCGATAGTCAGAAAGCGCGTCCACTGGTTCATCTTGCGGCGGCCGCTCTCACCCTCCTTCTGCATTTTCTGGAAATACGGAATCATCATACCCATAAGCTGGATGACGATGGAAGCGGTGATATACGGCATGACTCCGAGTGCAAAGATGGCAGCGTTGCCGAACGCACCGCCGGAGAAGACGTCCAACAGACCCAGAAGTCCGTTGCCCTCCAACTGGCTGGCATACGCCGAACCCTCGCCCAACGCGTTGGGGTCGATGCCCGGAATCACGATGAAACTACCCAAGCGGTAGACCAGGAGCAATCCGATGGTGTAGATGACACGCTTGCGGAGCTCCTCGATCTTATAGATATTCTTGAGCGTTTCGACCAATTTCTTGTTGGTCGCCAAGATAGCGATAACCACTAAAAAGACGATACCAACAACAAGATACTGATTCATAATTGTGGGATTCTAAGATTCCTTACAGTTTTTCGGCGCTGCCGCCTGCCGCTGCAATCGCCTCGGCGGCGCTCTTCGAGAAAGCGTGCGCCTTGACCGTCAGCTTCTTGGTCAGCTGGCCGTTGCCGAGAATCTTCACCTTGTCGTTCGACGAAATGAAACCTGCGGCGACGAGCGTCTCGACGGTAATCTCCGTGAGCGACTTCTTGCCAGCCAGCTCTTCGAGCGTCGAAAGGTTGATGGGCTTGAATTCCACACGCTTCAGGTTCGTGAAACCGAACTTCGGAAGACGGCGCTGGAGCGGCATCTGACCGCCCTCGAATCCCAGCTTGCGCGAGTAGCCCGAGCGCGACTGCGCACCCTTGTTACCACGGGTCGCATAACCGCCGTGGCCCGAACCTGCACCGCGGCCGACACGTTTGTCGTGGTGCGTAGAACCCTTTGCGGGTTTGAGATTATTGAGTTCCATCCTAAAATGATCTTCTTGTGGTTAAACTTATGCTACCGTCTCGACCTTGACCAAGTGCTTCACACGCTCGATCATGCCCTTGATGATAGCCGAATCCTCGTGCTCGACGCTTGCGTTGATCTTCTTAAGACCCAGCGCGTCGAGGTTCCGGCACTGACGCTCCGTGGCGCCGATGCGGCTCTTTATCTGAGTGATTTTCAACTTTGCCATTTGTCCGGAGATTAACCGTTAAACACCTTGTCCATCGAGATGCCGCGCAGACGGGCCACGCTGTAGGCGTCGCGCAGTTCGCACAGTGCACCGATGGTCGCCTTCACCAAGTTGTGGGGGTTCGACGAACCCTTGCTCTTGGCAAGCACGTTCTTGATACCCAGCGATTCGAGCACGGCACGCATGGCACCGCCGGCGATGATACCGGTACCGGGAGCGGCAGGACGAATCATGACCTGCGAACCGCCGTAACGATACTCCTGCTTGTGGGGAATCGTACCCTTGATAACGGGAATCTTCACCAGGTTCTTCTTGGCATCCTCCACGCCTTTGGCGATGGCGGCCTGCACTTCCGAAGCCTTGCCCAGACCGTAACCTACGACACCGTCCTCGTTGCCTACGACCACGATGGCCGAGAAGCTGAACGTACGACCGCCCTTGGTCACCTTGGTCACACGCTGAATGCTTACGAGCCGGTCCTTGAGCTCAAGGTCGCTCGTGCGTACTTTCTTTATGTTGGTATTTGACATAACGCTTAGAATTTAAGTCCGCCTTCGCGTGCTGCTTCGGCCAGCTGTTTAACTCTTCCGTGATACAGGTAGCCGTTGCGGTCGAAAGCCACGGTCGTGATGCCCTTGGCTGCGGCACGTTCGGCAGCCAGCTTGCCGACCAGAGCGGCTACTTCGCACTTGTTCTTGCCGGCGACGGCTTCGGCCACCTCCTTGTCCAGCGAGGAAGCCGTGGCGAGGGTCACACCTGCGAGGTCGTCGATAAACTGTACGTAAATCTGCTTGTTGCTGCGGAATACAGTCATGCGAGGCTGTGCGGGCGTTCCGCTGACAATCTTGCGGATACGCATCTTGATCCTCTCTCTTCTTTCTATCTTGTTCAGTGACATAACTTCAGACTATTTACTATTTGGCACCTGCCGATTTGCCGGCCTTGCGGCGCAGCTGTTCGCCTACGAACTTGATACCCTTGCCCTTGTACGGCTCCGGCTTGCGCAGCGAGCGCAACTTGGCGGCTACCTGGCCGACCAACTGCTTGTCGATGGACTTGAGCGTAACGATGGGGTTGCCCTTCTTCTCGGTCACAGCCGTAGCGGTCACCTCCTTGGGCAGCATGAAGTGCGTGTCGTGCGAATAGCCGAGGCTCATTTCGAGAATCTGGCCCTTGACTTCGGCCTTGAAGCCGACGCCGACCAGCTCCTGCTGAATCTCGTAACCTTTCGATACGCCGATGACCATGTTGTTGATCAGTGCGCGGTAGAGACCGTGCAGCGAGCGATGACGCGGCTGGTTGGTCGGGCGCGAAACCAGCACGGCAGGATGTTCTTGCTCCGTGCGGATGTCCTTGTGCGTGCCGACCTCTACCTTGATGTCCGAGTCGACTTTCTGACTCAGCGTCCCGAGTGGCCCTTTCACGCTTACCGTATTGTCGGCAGCGACTTCCACGGTCACGCCGGCGGGCAGGTTTACAGGTAATTTACCAATTCTTGACATTGTGGTTGTGTTTAGTGTTTTCCGATTAGTAGATGTAGCACAGCACTTCGCCGCCGACATTTTCCTGACGCGCCTTGGCGTCGGTCATGATACCCTTGGAGGTCGAAACGATGGCGATGCCCAGGCCGTTCAGCACACGGGGCATGTCGGCTACCGAAGCGTAGCGGCGAAGACCCGGACGGCTGATGCGCTTGAGGTTCTTGATGGCGTTCGTCTTGGTCGCGGCATCCCACTTCAGAGCAATCTTGATGGTGGGGTGACCCTTTTCGTCGGTGTCGAACTTGTAAGCGAGGATGTAGCCCTGCTCGTAGAGGATCTTCGTGATTTCCTGCTTAATTTTGGAACCAGGAGCTTCAACCACCTTGTGGTTGGCTTTCACTGCATTTCTAATTCTGGTCAGAAAGTCCGCAATAGGATCAGTCATAACGAATAGAAGTTAAAATTAAAAGTTTGTTATTGAGTGTTTTTCGTATCGTCTTCGGAGTTCGGAACTGGGTCCTCGTCCGCGTTCGATCTGGGTTCATGCGCTTCGCCTTCCGCCCTCCCGCACACATGCGCGGGCTTTCGCGCAGAATACAAAGCGCGCAAATATACGGATTATTTCTCAAACGGCCAACTTATCGCCTTGTTTTCTAAGCGTTTTGTCGGTCGTTTCAGAAAACGGAGCATGTCAGCATACCCTTTCGTTGCCAACATGTTTCCGTACGGCTCCCGCTTTCAGCCTGTTCGGTCCGTCACAAAAGAGCCACACAGGCCTTTCCGGCCCTGCTTCTCTCTTTCGTTCCGAACCCTTGGCTGCGCAAGAATTCCGTAACAAATGCCCGGTCCCCTCAAGGAGTTCCGCCGTCGGGAAGTTACCGCTTGCGGCGGCACTTTCCCCGACATTGCAACTTCTCTACACGGGCCTGGCACCCGTATCGGCCGTCGTTCCTTCGGCTGACGCCGGGCAATCGCTCCCCCGCCGTCGGCCACAGGCTATGCACCTTCCGGATGCAACGACCTTATGATTCATAGAATCCGGGGCAGGCGGCTTTCGGTCCTCCGCCCCGATTCTTCCCCTCTCCGAGCCTTGCGGCCCGAAAAGCGGTCAACTACCAGCTGGCTTTCGTAACGCCCGGAATCAACCCCTTGGAGGCCATTTCGCGGAACTGGATACGGCTGATGCCGAACAGGCGAATGTAGCCCTTGGGACGACCCGTGATCTTGCAGCGGTTGTGCTGGCGAATGGGATTCGCGTTGCGCGGCAACTTCGACAAGGCGATCCAAGCCTCCTCGTGGTCGATTTCACCGCTTTTCAGCTTGGCTGCAATCTCTTCGCGCTTATGAGCATAGCGGTTGGCGAGCTTCTGACGCTTCACCTCGCGCGCTTTCATTGATTCTTTTGCCATGGCTTAGTTCTTTTTAGCATTTTTGAAAGGCAGGCCGAATTCACGAAGCAGAGCGTAAGCCTCCTCGTCGGTCTTGGCCGTGGTCACGAAAGTGATCTCCATACCGAAAATCTTGGTAATCTTGTCGATGTCGATTTCCGGGAAGATAATCTGCTCGGTGATACCGAGGGTGTAGTTACCCTGGCCGTCGAACTTCTCGTTGATACCCTTGAAGTCGCGGATACGCGGCAGAGCCACGGCAATCAGACGCTCCAGGAACTCGTACATCTTGGCATCGCGCAGCGTAACACGCACGCCGATGGGCATGCCCTTACGCAGCTTGAAGTTCGAGATGTCCTTGCGCGAACGCGTCTGCACGGCTTTCTGACCCGTAATCTGCGACAACTCGGCTTCGGCGACGTCGATGAGCTTCTTGTCAGCGACGGCCTGTCCCATACCTTGGTTGATGACGATCTTGGTGAGCTTCGGGCACTGCATGATGCTGGAGTAACCGAACTCCTTCATAAGGACAGGCATGATCTGCTCCTTATACTGTGTCTTGAGTGTAGGTACGTATGCCATTATTTGATCTCCTCCCCGGACTTTTTAGCGTAACGAACTAATTTACCTTTGCCATCGAGCTTGCGACCGATGCGGGTAGGCTTGCCGCTCTTGGGGTCGATGACCTGCAAGTTGGAGATATGGATCGGAGCCTCCTGCTCGACGATACCTCCCTGGGGATTCTTCGCATTGGGTTTGGTGGCCTTCTTGCAAAGGTTCACCCCCTCGACGATGGCACGCTGCTTCTCGACATCGACCTTCAGGACCTTGCCCTGCTGGCCCTTGCTGTCGCCGGCATTCACGTAGACCGTGTCCCCTTTCTTAATATGTAATTTGACTGACATATCCGAAATCGTTTTTATGATTACAATACTTCGGGTGCGAGGGAGATAATCTTCATATACTGGTCGCGCAGCTCACGGGCTACGGGGCCGAATATACGAGTACCGCGCATTTCACCCTGGTTGTTGAGCAGCACCACGGCGTTATCGTCGAAACGAATGTACGAACCGTTGGCGCGGCGGATTTCCTTGGTCGTACGCACGACGACCGCCTTTGAAACGGCGCCTTTCTTGACGTCGCCCGAGGGCGAAGCGCTCTTCACGGCAACCACGATCTTGTCGCCGATCGAAGCATAGCGACGCTTCGTACCGCCGAGCACCCGGATGCAAAGGACCTCCTTCGCACCGCTGTTGTCAGCTACTACGAGTCTACTTTCCTGCTGTATCATAACTACTTGGCTCTTTCAATGATTTGTACTAATCTCCAACGCTTCGTCTTGCTCAGCGGGCGGGTTTCCATGATACGCACGGTATCGCCCTCCTTGCAAGTCTCGTCGAGCGATTCGGCAACGAACTTGGTCGTCTTGTTGACGAACTTGCCGTAGATGGGATGCTTCACCTTGCGTGCTACCGCAACCACAATGGTTTTCTCCATCTTGTTGCTGACAACTACCCCGATACGCTCTTTTCTAAGATTTCTTTCCATGGTCATTCCTTATTTGGCGTTTTTTTGACGCAGAATTGTCAGCATGCGAGCTATGTCTCTGCGGTTCTTCTTGATGATCGACGGGTTTTCGACGGGGGACACCGCGTGCTGTACCTTCAGCTTCGCCAGCTGAGCCTTCTCGGCTTCGATGCGCTCCTGGAGGTCCTTGACCGGGATTTCCCTGATTTCTGCACTTTTCATCTTAATGTTCCCTTAAATGGTGGTTTCGACGTAGTCGCGTCGTACAATGAACTTGGTGGTGATGGGCAGTTTCTGTGCGCCCAGACGCAGCGCTTCCTGCGCCACTGCCAGGGGCACGCCCTCGGCCTCGAAGAGGATGCGGCCCGGCGTAACAGGCGCCACGAAACCTTCGGGATTACCCTTACCCTTACCCATACGTACCTCGGCGGGCTTCTTCGTGATGGGTTTGTCGGGGAAGATGCGGATCCAGAGCTGGCCTTCACGCTTCATGTAGCGGGTGATGGCCTGACGGGCCGCTTCTATCTGACGACCCGTGATCCAGGTCGATTCAAGTGCCTTGATTGCGAACGATCCGTATGCAAGCTGGTTGCCTCTCTGAGCCAAACCCTTCATACGGCCTTTCTGCATTCTTCTAAACTTGGTCTTTTTCGGCTGTAACATGTTTGTCTTGCTTTAAAAGGTCCTACTTACTTATTGGTTGTTGCGACGGTCGCCGCCCCGGCGTCCTCCGCGACGGTCACCGCCCCGGCGGTCGCCGCCGCGTCCGCCACGGCGTTCACCGCGGTCGCCCGACGCCGGCTGGGCCGATGCGCCCGAGATCTCGAAAATGTCGCGCTTGCCGTAGACCGTACCCTGGCAAATCCATACCTTGACACCCAGAATACCTACCTTGGTCAGCGCCTCGGTCAGGCAGTAGTCGATGTCGGCACGGAACGTATGCAGCGGAATGCGGCCTTCCTTGATGGTCTCGGTGCGGGCCATTTCGGCACCGCCCACACGGCCGGCAACCTGAATCTTGATACCCTCGGCACCCATGCGCATGGTCGAAGCCACGGCGGTCTTCACGGCACGGCGGAACGAAACACGGCCCTCCAGCTGACGGGCGATGTTCTGACCCACGATGACGGCGTCGACCTCGGGACGCTTCACCTCGAAGATGTTGATCTGGATTTCCTTGCCGGTGAGCTTCTTGAGCTCTTCCTTGAGCTTGTCGACCTCCTGGCCGCCCTTGCCGATGATGATACCCGGACGGGCGGTCGAAATGGTCACCGTAACAAGTTTCAGCGTGCGTTCGATGATGATTTTCGAGATGCTCGCCTTGGCCAGACGGACGTTCAGATACTTGCGAATCTTGGCGTCCTCGACCAGCTTGTCGGAGAAGTCCTTGCCACCGAACCAGTTGGAATCCCAACCGCGGATGATACCAAGACGATTTGCTATCGGATTAACTTTCTGTCCCATCTGCTTACTTGTTTTCTACGGTTACCATTTTGTCCACTACGATCGTCACGTGGTTCGAGCGCTTGCGAATGCGGTGTGCACGACCCTGGGGCGCCGGCTGAATACGCTTCAGCATACGGCCGCAGTCTACGAACACTTCCTTGACGCAGAGCTTGACATCTTCCAGACGCTCGCCCTCGTTCTTGGCTTCCCAGTTGGCGATGGCCGACTTGAGGAGTTTCTCCATGCGGATCGAGGCTTCCTTCTTGGAATAACGGAGGATGCCCAACGCCTTGTTGATCTCCACGCCGCGGATGATGTCGGCCACAAGGCGCATCTTACGGGGAGAAGTCGGGCAGTCGCGCATGATGGCGATTGCCTTCTGCTTTTTCTCAGCCTGCAGTTTCTCGGCTCTTATTGCTTTTCTTGCACCCATTTTCTACCTATTTTTTCTTGTTACCGGCATGACCGCGGAAGTTGCGCGTGGGAGCAAACTCGCCGAGCTTGTGTCCTACCATGTTCTCGGTTACGTATACCGGAATGAACTTGTTACCGTTGTGCACGGCGACGGTCTGGCCCACGAAATCGGGCGAGATCATGCTTGCACGCGACCACGTCTTGACCACGGCTTTCTTGTTGCCCTCGGTCAGTGCGACGATTTTCGCTTCGAGTTTAGGGTCGATGAACGGCCCTTTCTTTAATGAACGACTCATTATGTACTCTTATTTAATTATTTTTTCTTCTTGGAAATAATAAACTTTGAGGTCGTCTTCTTCGGGTTGCGCGTCTTGTAACCCTTAGCCAGCAGACCCTTGCGCGAACGGGGATGACCACCCGACGCACGGCCTTCGCCACCACCCATCGGGTGATCCACCGGGTTCATCACGACACCGCGGTTGCGCGGACGGCGGCCGAGCCAGCGTTCACGACCTGCCTTGCCGGAGCTTTCGAGGTTGTGGTCGACGTTCGACACCACACCCACCGTTGCGCGGCAAGTTACGAGTACCATACGAGTCTCACCCGAAGGCAGCTTGATGATGGCAAATTTGCCCTCGCGTGCCAGCAGCTGAGCATACGAGCCAGCGGAGCGCGCCATGGCGGCACCCTGACCCGGGTAGAGTTCGATATTGTGGACGACCGTACCGAGGGGGATTTCGCTCAGGAAAAGCGTGTTGCCCACTTCGGGAGCGACGCCTGCGCCGCTCATGACGGTCTGACCCACCTGGAGACCGTTGGGAGCGATGATGTAGCTCTTCTCGCCATCGGCATATACCAGCAGTGCAATGCGTGCAGTACGATTGGGGTCGTACTCGATAGATTTCACAGTAGCGGCGATGCCGTCCTTGGCACGCTTGAAGTCGACATTACGGTACATCTGCTTGTGACCGCCGCCGATGTAGCGGACCGTCATCTTACCCGTATTGTTGCGACCGCCCGTGCTCTTCTTGGGGCTCAGCAGCGACTTCTCCGGCGTCGACTTGGTGATCTCGTCGAACGTGCCGATAATCTTATGTCTCGTACCTGCGGTAACAGGCTTAAATTTTCTTACTGCCATCTTCGTTAGATATTACTGTAAAAATCTATCTTGTCTCCGTCTTTCAGAGTAACGATCGCTTTCTTGTAGTTGTTGGTGCGACCCTCCAGAAGACCCGCCTTGGTGTAGCGGCTCTTGAGTTTACCCATGTAGTTGACGGTGTTCACGTCGGTCACAACGACGTTGTACATCTGTTCTACGGCATTGCGAATCTGCAGTTTGTTAGCCCGCACGTCAACGATAAAACCGTAGCGATTCAACTTTTCGCCCTGAATCGTCATTTTCTCGGTCAGAACCGGCTTAATAATAATTTCCATGGTCACTTGCGTTTTTTAAGCTAACATCGTGTTGAGTACGTTCTCGGCGCCCTCCACCAGCACTATGGCCGAAGCGTTCATCACGTCGTAGGTGCAGACGTTCTGAGCCAGCACAGGCTGTACGTAGGGAATGTTGCGGCACGAGAGCTGCAAGTTGGCGTTGCCTTCGGGCAGTACCAGCAGCACTTTCTTGTCCGAAACTTTGAGCGCATCGGCGATGGCTACCACCGTCTTGGTCTTGGGGGCATCCAGTTTCACGGCCTCCAATACGCAGATGGCGTTTGCCTGTGCCTTGTAGGTCAGTGCGCTGCGACGTGCCAGCTGCTTGAGCTTCTTGTTGAGCTTGAAGCTGTAATCGCGGGGCACGGGCCCGAAGATACGGCCGCCACCCGGGAACAGCGGTGACTTGATGCTGCCCGCACGGGCGCCGCCAGTACCTTTCTGACGCTTGAGCTTGCGGGTCGAACCTGCAACCTCGTTGCGCTGCTTGGCCTTGTGCGTACCCTGACGCTGATCGGCCAGGTACTGCTTCACGTCGAGATAAATAGCGTGGTCATTAGCCTCCACGCCGAAAACAGCGTCCGAAAGGGTTACCTTACGACCCGTTTCCTTTCCTTGTGTGTTCAAAACAGCTAATTCCATGACTACTTCTCAATTGTTAAATAAGCACCTTTGGCACCCGGAATCGACCCCTTCACGAGGATGAGGTTGCTCTCGGGAATAACTTTCAATACACGCAGGTTCAGAACCTTGACCTGCTCGCCGCCCATGCGGCCGGGCAGACGCTTGCCCTTGAAGACGCGCGAAGGATACGACGAGGCGCCCAGCGAACCGGGTTTGCGCTGACGGTTGTGCTGACCGTGGGTCTGCCCGCCGACGCCGCCGAAGCCGTGACGCTTCACAACGCCCTGAAAACCTTTACCTTTCGATATCCCGGTCACGTCTACCCAGTCCTCCTCCGAGAAGAGGTCCACGGTGAGCGTGTCGCCGAGATTCACTTCGGGCATGCCCTTGAACTCCGCCAATTTGCGTTTCGGGGTCGTGCCGGCTTTCTTGAAGTGACCTAACAAACTGCTGCTGGTGTGCTTTTCACTTTTCTCGTCATAGGCAATCTGCACCGCTTCGTAGGAATCCTTCTCCACGGTTTTGATTTGCGTAACAACACAGGGACCAGCCTCGATGACAGTGCATGGTATGTTCTTACCCTCGGCACTGTAAACGGAAGTCATTCCGATTTTCTTTCCAATAAGTCCTGACATTTGTTGTCGAATTGTTTGTTATAAATAAAGTGATCCTTTTTTCTCTGTCGGTACGGCGCGCTCCGTCTTCGGCCGTCCGCCCCGCGGGGGTCGGCTGCGGCGTCCGGCGGAGTGCTGCCGGGGAAGCATCAGACCTTGATTTCGACCTCGACACCCGAGGGCAATTCCAGTTTCATCAGTGCGTCGATGGTCTTGGGCGTCGACGAATAGATGTCCAGAATACGCTTGAAGGTGCAGAGCTGGAACTGCTCGCGGGCTTTCTTGTTGACGAAAGTCGAGCGGTTGACCGTGAAAATCTGCTTGTGCGTGGGCAGAGGCACCGGGCCGCTGACAACGGCGCCCGTGCTCTTGACAGTCTTCACAATCTTCTCGGCCGATTTGTCGACCAGATTGTGATCGAAAGACTTTAACTTGATTCTGATTTTCTGATTCATATCGTTTGCTTATTCTATATCCTTACGTTTACCGCTCGCTTTCTCGATGATCTCCTTGGCCAGGTTGGCAGGTACTTCCTCGAAGTGCGAGAACTCCATCGACGAGGTGGCGCGGCCCGACGAAATCGTACGCAGCACGGTCACGTAGCCGAACATCTCCGACAGGGGAACCTTGGCCTTGACCACACGGGCGGTACCTTTCGATTCCATGCCCGTAATCTGGCCGCGGCGCTTGTTCAGGTCGCCGATGATGTCGCCCATGTTCTCCTCGGGGGTAACGACTTCCACGTTCATGATGGGTTCCATGATGACCGAGCCGGCCTTGGGAGCGGCCGCACGGTAACCGTTGCGGGCTGCAATCTCGAACGACAGCTGGTCGGAGTCGACCGGGTGGAACGAACCGTCCTTGAGGGTAACCTTCATCGAGTCCATCTGATAGCCGGCAAGAGCACCGTTGGCCATGGCCGACTCGAAGCCCTTCTGTACCGAGGGGATGAATTCCTTGGGAATGTTACCGCCCTTGACTTCGTCTACGAACGTAAGGCCCATCTTGCCGTCTTCGGCAGGACCGATCTCGAAGATGATGTCGGCAAACTTACCGCGGCCGCCGGTCTGCTTCTTGAAGACTTCGCGGTGCTGTACGGTCTGCGTGAGGGCTTCCTTGTAGTTCACCTGCGGAGCGCCCTGGTTGATTTCGACACCGAATTCGCGGCGCAGACGATCGACGATGATGTCGAGGTGAAGCTCGCCCATACCGCTGATGACGGTCTGACCCGAATCCTCGTCGGTATGTACCGTGAAGGTGGGGTCTTCCTCCGCCAGCTTCGCCAGCGCAATGCCCAGCTTGTCGAGGTCCTTCTGCGTCTTGGGTTCTACGGCCAGACCGATAACCGGTTCGGGGAAGGTCATCTGCTCCAGTACGATAGGTGCGTTCTCGGCGCAGAGCGTGTCGCCCGTGCGGATTTCCTTGAAACCTACGGCTGCGCAGATGTCGCCGGCACCTACGGTCTCCAGCGGGTTCTGCTTGTTGGCGTGCATCTGGTAGATACGGCTGATGCGCTCGCGCTTGCCGCTGCGTGCGTTCAGTACGTAGGAACCGGCATCGAGCTTACCCGAGTAAACACGCACGAAAGCCAGACGGCCTACGAAGGGGTCGGTGGCAATCTTGAAAGCCAGACCGCAGAACGGGTCGTCCTCCGTAGCGTTGCGGACCTCCTCGGCCTCGGTCTTGGGGTTCATACCCGTCACTGCGGGCACGTCCATCGGCGAGGGAAGGAATGCGATTACATAGTCGAGCAGCTTCTGCACACCCTTGTTGTGGAACGACGAGCCGCAGAGCATCGGAACGATCTGCATCGAAATCGTCGCCTTGCGGATAGCCACCAGCAGCTCCTCCGGCGTGATCGAATCGGGGTCCTCGAAGAACTTCTCCATCAGCGCATCGTCCGTCGAAGCGACCTCTTCGATGAGCTTGGCACGCCATTCGGCAGCCTCGGCCTTCATCGAATCGGGAATCTCCTTGAGCTCGAAGTTGTCACGGACGGTCTTGTCGTCGTAGTAGTAGATCGCGTTATTATATATAAGGTCTACCAGACCCTCGAACTTGTCTTCAGCACCGATAGGCAGCACGACGGGCAGAGCCGTAGCACCGAAGTGCTCCTTGATCTGCGAGCAGACGGCAAGGAAGTCGGCACCCGTGCGGTCCATCTTGTTGACGTAGCCGATACGGGGCACGTTGTACTTGTCGGCTTGGCGCCATACGGTCTCCGACTGGGGCTCCACACCGCCGACGGCGCAGAACGTAGCCACGGCACCGTCCAGCACACGCAGCGAACGCTCCACCTCGACGGTGAAGTCCACGTGACCCGGGGTGTCGATCAGGTTGATCTGATACTGCTTGTCCTTGTACTGCCAGAATGCAGTCGTAGCGGCCGAGGTGATGGTGATACCGCGCTCCTGCTCCTGGACCATCCAGTCCATGGTAGCGCCGCCCTCGTGCACCTCCCCGATTTTGTGGGTCTTGCCCGTGTAGAAAAGGATACGCTCCGATGTCGTGGTCTTACCGGCGTCGATGTGGGCCATGATGCCGATATTACGCGTATAGTGTAAATCTCTGGTTGCCATCTTCGGGTCTCCTTTTTAGAATCTGAAATGTGCGAACGCCTTGTTGGCCTCGGCCATGCGGTGCATCTCCTCCTTGCGTTTGAAGGCGGCACCCTGCTGGTTGTAGGCATCCGCTATTTCGGCGGAAAGCTTCTCTGCCATCGTCTTGCCGGCGCGCTTGCGGGAAAAGAGGACAAGGTTTTTCATGGAAATAGAAATCTTGCGCTCCGGACGAACCTCCATGGGAACCTGGAACGTCGCGCCACCGATACGCTTCGATTTCACTTCGACTTGGGGCGTGATGTTCTCCAGAGCCTGTTTCCAGATTTCCAGCGGAGATTTATCAGCATCCTTCATCTTCTTGCCTACGAGCTCCAGGGCATCGTAAAAAATGGTGTAGGCAATACTCTTCTTACCATCCAGCATAAGGTTGTTCACGAAACGGGTCACTGCCACGTCGCCGAACTTCGGATCCGGAAGTAGAATTCGCTTTTTTGGCTTAGCTTTTCTCATTGCTATTTGAAATGTTGTGTTTTCTTGTGTCGGTTCCGTCTTCGGGCCGCGCCCTCCGGAAACCTAAGGTTGAGTTGTTGCTCCGTCCGCGGGTTTATTTCGCCGCGGCCTTGGGCCGTTTGGCTCCGTACTTCGAGCGGCGCTGACGGCGACCGTCCACACCGGCCGAGTCGAGTGCACCGCGCACCAGGTGATAGCGCACACCGGGGAGGTCCTTCACACGACCGCCGCGTACCAGCACGATCGAGTGCTCCTGGAGGTTGTGGCCTTCGCCCGGGATGTAGGCGTTGACTTCCTTGCCGTTGGTCAGACGCACACGTGCCACCTTGCGCATAGCCGAGTTAGGCTTCTTGGGGGTCGTGGTGTACACACGGGTGCACACGCCGCGACGCTGGGGACACGCGGCCAGTGCGGGAGACTTCGATTTGTCCTCCAGCGCCAGACGGCCGTTTCTCACTAACTGTTGAATAGTTGGCATTTCTTAAACTGTCCTTTAAGTGGTTAAACTCTATTTCCATTGTCCAAAATGGACTGCAAAGGTACGCATTTTTTTTGAAATACAATATATAGGCGCATCTTTTTGCGCCGATTTCCGGGCTTTTCGCGATTTTTGTTATTCTTTTTATTTATAGAATTTACAAAAGAATAATCTCGGATTATTATAAAACATGCAATTGATTGAAAACAAAACGATTGAACCCAACGAACATCCTCTGCCGTTCTGCGCATGGCCACACCCGCAGAAGCCCTCCGGATTCGCGCCCCGCCGAAGAACCCCAAATCGCGAAATATGGCCCGGATTGCTCTTATTCCGAAAGTTTTCCGTATTTTTGTCGGACATTGAGCATAATATAATCCTACCGATACAATGGAATACGATTTCAGACAGATCGAAGCCAAATGGCAGCAGCGCTGGAAAGAGCGCGGCACCTACCGCGTCGCCGCCGACCCCGCGCGTCCCAAGTTCTACGTCCTCGACATGTTCCCCTACCCCTCGGGGGCCGGGCTCCACGTCGGCCATCCGCTGGGCTACATCGCCTCGGACATCTATTCGCGCTACAAGCGGCTCAAGGGATTCAACGTGCTGCACCCCATGGGTTACGACGCATTCGGCCTGCCCGCCGAGCAGTACGCCATCCAGACCGGGCAGCACCCCGCCGTCACGACCGAGCGCAACATCGCCCGCTACCGCGAGCAGCTCGACAAAATCGGTTTTTCGTTCGACTGGGACCGCGAGGTGCGCACCTGCGACCCGGCCTACTACAAGTGGACGCAGTGGGCGTTCCTCGAAATGTACAGCCACTACTACTGCAACGACACACAGCAGGCACGGCCCATCGCAGAGCTCGTCGAAGCCTTTTCCAAATACGGCAACGAGGGGCTCAACGCCGCCTGCACCGTCGAGATGCGCTTCACGGCCGACGAGTGGAACGCCAAGAGCGAAGCCGAGAAAGAGCAGGTTTTGCAGAACTATCGGCTCGCCTACCGCGCCGACACGATGGTCAACTGGTGTCCGCAGCTGGGCACCGTGCTCGCCAACGACGAGGTGCGCGACGGGCTTTCGGTCCGCGGCGGCTTCCCCGTCGAGCAGAAGCGCATGAAGCAGTGGCTGCTCCGCGTCACGGCCTACGCCCAGCGTATGCTCGACGGTCTCGACAAGCTCGCCTGGAGCGATTCGCTCAAGGAAATCCAGCGTAACTGGATCGGCCGTTCGGTCGGCGCGCAGGTCTTCTTCGACATCGAGGGTTCGGACCGCAAGCTCGAAATCTTCACCACGCGCCCCGACACCATCTTCGGCGTCACGTTCATGGTCATCGCTCCCGAGCACGAGTGGGTCGGCGAGCTCACCACGCCCGAGAACCGCGCCGCCGTCGAGGAGTACATCGCCCAGGCCAAGAAGCGGTCCGAGCGCGAGCGCATCGCCGAAACGCGACGCGTCAGCGGCGTGGCGACGGGTTCCTTCGCCGTCAATCCGTTCACCGGCAAGGCCATTCCCATCTATATTTCCGATTACGTGCTCGCCGGTTACGGCACGGGGGCCATCATGGCCGTCCCGGCCCACGATTCGCGCGACTACGCTTTCGCCCGCCACTTCGGGCTCGACATCGTGCCGGTGGTCGAGGGCGGCGACCTCGAAAAGGAATCCTACGACGCCAAGGAGGGCCGGATGATCAACTCCGATTTCCTCAACGGCAAGGATGTCAAGGAGGCCATTCCTCTGATGTTCGACGAGGTCGAGCGCCGCGGCCTGGGCAAGCGGCTGGTCAATTACCGCCTGCGCGACGCCATCTTCTCGCGCCAGCGTTACTGGGGCGAGCCGTTTCCCGTCTATTACAAGGACGATGTGGCCTATCCCCTCGCCGCCGACAAACTCCCGTTGGAGCTGCCCCCCATCGAGAACTTCGGCCCCACGGCCGAGGGCGAGCCGCCGCTGGCGCGCGTCAAGGGCTGGTGCACCCCCGAGGGCTGCCCCTACGAGCTCTCTACCATGCCCGGATTCGCCGGGTCGTCGGCCTACTACCTGCGTTACATGGACCCGCACAACGACAGCGCGCTCGTGGGCCGCGAAGCCAACGATTACTGGCGTTCGGTCGACCTCTACGTCGGCGGCATCGAGCACGCCACGGGCCACCTGATGTATTCGCGTTTCTGGAACATGTTCCTCTACGACCTCGGCCGCGTATGCGAGGAGGAGCCGTTCCGCAAGCTCGTCAACCAGGGCATGATCCAGGGCCGCTCCAACTTCGTCTATCGCGTCGTCGGGACCAACAAGTTCGTCTCGCTCGGGCTCAAAGACCAGTACGACACGCAGGAAATCCACGTCGACGTCAACATCGTCAAGAACGACATCCTCGACACCGAAGCGTTCCGCCGCTGGATGCCCGACTTCCGCGACGCCGAGTTCATCCTCGAGGACGGCAAGTACGTCTGCGGGTGGGCCGTCGAGAAGATGTCCAAGTCGATGTACAACGTCGTCAATCCCGATTACATCGTCGACAACTACGGCGCCGACACGTTGCGCATGTACGAAATGTTCCTCGGGCCCCTGGAGCAGTCCAAGCCGTGGGACACCAACGGCATCGACGGCGTCCACAAGTTCCTGCGGCGGTTCTGGCGGCTCTTCTTCGACCGCGACGGCCGTCTGCTGCTCTCCGACGAGCCCGCCACCGACAAGGAGCTCCGCACGCTCCACAAGACCATCAAGAAAGTCACCGACGACATCGAGAATTTCTCGTTCAACACCTCCGTCGCCGCTTTCATGATTTGTCTCAACGAGTTGGGCGACTGTTCCAAGCGCGCCGTCCTCGAACCCCTCGTCGTCCTGCTCGCGCCGTTCGCGCCGCACATCGCCGAGGAGTTGTGGGAGGTCCTCGGCCACAGCGGGTCGGTCTGCGACGCCGCCTGCCCCGAGTTCGACGAGAAATACCTCGCGTTGAGCGCTTTCGAGTACCCCGTTTCCATCAACGGCAAGCTCCGTTTCAAGAAGGAGTACCCCGCCTCCGCCGCGCCCGCCGACATCCAGGCCGACGTCGTCACGCTCCCCGAAGCTCAGAAGTGGCTCGACGGCAAGGCGCCCAAAAAGGTCATCGTCGTCCCCGGCAAAATCATCAACATCGTCATCTAACGTTCTCAGCCATGTTTTCCGCTCAGACCTATTCCGCACGGCGCGCCGAGCTGCGCGCCCGCATCGGCGGGGGGCTCGTCCTCCTGCCGGGCAACCTCCCCTCGCCCAACAATTATCCCAACAACGCTTATTATTTCCGGCAGGATTCGTCGTTCCTCTACTTCTTCGGGTTGAACGCTCCCGCGTTGGTCGGGCTCCTCGACACCGATTCGGGCGACGACATGCTCTTCGGCGACGACTTCACCGTCGACGACATCATCTGGACCGGGCCGCAGCCGTCGCTCAGCGAGTTGGGCGCCCAGGTCGGGGTCGCCCATACCTATCCCCTCGCCGAGCTCGAACAGCGCCTCCGCAAGGCTGTCGCCCTCGGTCGGCGCATCCACTTCCTGCCCCCTTACCGCGGCGAAACCCGGTTGCAGCTCTCCGGCTTGCTCGGCATCGCCCCCGCGTTGCTCCACGATTACAAGTCCGTCGACCTCATGTTCGCCGTCGCCGAGATGCGCGAGGTCAAGAGCCCCGAGGAAATCGAGGCCCTCGAGCGTGCTTTCCGCATCGGTTACGACATGCACACCCTCGCCATGCGGATGTGCCGTCCGGGCGTCGTCGAGCGGCAGATAGCGGGTGCCATCGAGGGCGTCGCCAAGTCGGCCGGGCTCGGCGTGTCGTTCCCCTCCATCGTCTCGCAGCACGGCGAGACGCTCCACAACCTCCGGTCCGACGGCGTGTTGGAAGCCGGGCGCCTGCTCCTCTGCGACGCGGGCGGCGAGGGGCTCGACAATTATTGTTCGGACCACACGCGCACTTACCCCGTCAGCGGGCGTTTCACGCCCATCCAGCGCGAAATCTATCAGATCGTCCTCGAAGCCCACGACCACGTCGCCGCCATCGTCCACGCCGGGATGATGTATTCCGACATCCACCGCGCCGCCTACCTCAAGCTCGCCGAGGGGCTCGCGGGCATCGGTCTGCTCAAGGGTTCGGCCGAAGACGCCGTCG
Organism: Alistipes muris; assembly: GCF_943193205.1. Taxonomy (GTDB): domain Bacteria; phylum Bacteroidota; class Bacteroidia; order Bacteroidales; family Rikenellaceae; genus Alistipes; species Alistipes muris. The sequence goes on along the minus strand of NZ_CALPDD010000006.1, from coordinate 109,059 downwards.
CCGCGGGCGCCATGACCCTCTTCATGCCCCACGGGCTCGGCCACGGGCTCGGGCTCGACGTCCACGACTGCGAGGCCATGGGCGAGCGGTCGTTCGACTTCGCCTCCATCGCCGGGCGTGCCGCCGCATCGGGTACGTGTATCTATCGCGCCGCCTGGAAGCTCCGTCCCGGCAGCGTCATGACCGACGAGCCCGGGCTCTACTTCATCCCCGCGCTCATCGACAAGTGCCGCACCGAACGGCTCTACCGGGGCATCGTCGATTACGACATGCTCGAAAGCCTCCGTAATTTCGGCGGCGTCCGCATCGAGGACGACCTGCTCGTCACCAACGGCGGATGCCGGTTCATCGGCGACCGCCGAATCCCCGTCACCGTCGACGAGTTGGAAGAAATCGTCGGCAGCAGATAGCCGCCCAAGGCGGTTTTGCGTATGTGCAGCCCGGGTCTTACCCCGGGCTGTCTTCGTCTCTCCGAGCGGCTTCCAGCCTTTGCGTGCTTCTCCCTCACGTTATTTTTACCTCCTGCCACCTGGCCGCATGCCGTTCTGCTCTCCTGCCATCCCCGCCCCTCTCTGTCATTTTGAGCCCTCCTCCCCGTCATTCTGAGCCCCTTTCTGTCATTCTGAGGAGGGCCCCGGCCCACCGAAGAATCTGTTTCCCTCCCCGTTTCTGCACCCCGGCCCACCGAAGAATCTGTTTTCCGCCCTCTCGCCTTTCTGCGCCCCGCCACCCGTCCTCGCCCACCCGTCCGGTCATTCCGGCCATTCCGGCCATTCCGGCGCGCTGAAGACCCCCACAAAAAGCCGTTTCGGAGCCCTCGCGGACCCTTGAAAAAGGGCTCGCGCGAAAACACCCCTCCACCCCCGCGAGAAGCCCCTCCAAGGCGTGCAATGTTTTCTTGCATACAAATAGTTATTGTATGACAATATATATTTGTAAAAATATATGTTTTGTAGAGAGGTCGGCACGACAAGTATAAGAGGAATTTCCGACAAAAACAAGGCCGAAATACCCTCAAAAAAAACGTTTTTGGGGGGGGGTGTCACAGGCAGGGGCCAGGACGCAGGGGCTGCGAGCGTCCGCTGGGGGGGGGTGGCGGCCGGCCGAGGTGTGTGTGGCGGGAGTGCGGCGCGGAAACAACGCAGGGGGGGGGTACGGCGCAGGGGGGGGGTTCTTCGGTGGGCCAGGGCCCTCCTCAGAATGACAAGGAGGGGCTGGACGGTGCGACGGGGAGGGGTCGGGTTGGCGGGCGCGCAAGGAGTGAACGGGCAAGGGGTCAAGCGAGAATGCGGCAAAAAGCACAGAAAGGGGCAAAATAACGCGGAACGGATATGAGACGAGGAAAGCAACGGCAAAACAAAGAAAAGCGGCGAGAGGGGCGGAAAAAGGACGAGCAGGGCGGGGCGACGGGCGGGCGGAAAAACAGATTCTTCGCGATGCTCAGAATGACAGAAAGGGGCAGGGGGGGGGCAGGGAACGGGGCGGCGGCGAGAAACGACGCGCGAGGGCGGTGTGACGGGGCGAAGACAAACAAAAACGGCCCGGGGAGACCGGGCCGTGAAAAAAGAGGGACAGACTACTGAACGTCGTCGATGGAGATAGTGAAACCACCGGGGACGAAAGTCCAATCCTGCGGACGGTTACCGTTTTCGCAGGTTACGGTTTCGCCGTAAGCACCGTCGGCGATAGCGTTGAACAACTTCAGCGGGTCACGGTCAGACTTCGTGCGCAGGTTGAAGTGCATGATAGCACCGTAACCATTTTGTTCTGCCTTATAGGCATTATCGCCATAATTATTAATTGCACTCGTCGTATAGTAAGAACCCAAGTTAATGGCAATCGGAGCATAATGCGTCTTGGTCACACCGGCAACACCGATACCCGTATTATACGGCGAGAAATTGGTATACACATAGTCGATAAGCGCACCGGCAGCAGCGTCGATTTGCGATGCGCCGCAGTTACCATACTGGAATACCGTAATGAGCTTGTCAGCGGGCATCAGACCGCGCAGTTTGGTGATGATGTTGCCGAACGAACCGCGAACAAGAGCCGTCGAATAGTTGGCATACTCATCGTCGAAACCGATACCGTCCAGCCCGTACTTCTCAACAGCGTAGGCCAGAATCTTGGCGAACTGCTCGGCCTGCGTGTCGTTCATGTTGGCCAGGCCGATACCGGCCCAGTCGCCCAGCACGGTGAGCAGCACCTTGATACCCTTGTCCTGCAGGGGCTTGATGTACTTCTCCGTACCGCCGTTCTCGAGCAGGTTGGTCATCTTGTCGTTGAGATAGAGCGTCGGACGCACGATGCCGCCGACGGTCTCCGCATGGATGTTCGACGCGAAGAGCTCCACGATGCTGGCATAGGGCGTACCGTCGGAAAGGAGGTAGTCGCCAGCGTTGAGCGGGTTGACGTCGTTGGTCTCCACATAGATAGTAATCTTGGGCGTCATGTCGTAAGCACGCGTCAGGGCTGCATTGGCAGCATCGGTTTCTGCAAGCGGTTCGGCTTTCTGGCACGATACGGCCGCTGCGAGCAGCATGGTTGCTGCAAAAAATAAATTGCGTTTCATAGTAGTTGAAAAAGGTTAGTGAAAAAATTAAAATAATGAATTTTTGTTAGGCTGATCAACCTTGTTTTCTATTGCTGAGATAAAATTAGCAATAAAATTTCATCTCTGCAAATTTTTCTTCGTTATTTTTTCATAGGCTTCCTCCTTTCTTTGTTTGAATGATTCGTTACTTCCAGTCTTTCAGCCACTTACCATATCCGCCTTTTTCGGGATAATTTCCGAGCCCGCGGTTCAGGTCGAAGTTATAGCTAAGACCGTTGCGACGACCCTGATAAGTGCGACTGTTTATATCCATACAATCACAATATGTACTAAACGCACCATCCCAAATACCCTCATAGCCGTCTTGAAGATTGGTGCGCAAATCGGCGAACACCATTATATTATTAGGTTTGTATTCAGTTTCAACCCACTCAGACAAGACCTCGGCGGGGTCTTGCATCATGGCTTCTTCTTCGGATTCCGCTTCCGGGTAGAAGGGGAAATTTATGCAGCCGAACCGTTCCGCCGGAAGGTTCGCAATCGGTTTCTGAGTATAGGCCGAAACATAGGTCTCGGTGGGGTGCCACGGGTCGAGCAGCTGGGGAGCTTCCTTGTTGGAATTGTAGCCCGACCAGGCATAGTCGATATAATCGCCGACGGCGATACCGCCGCAGGCGTCCACGTCGTGGAAAGTTTCCGTCGGACGGTCGTAAACCGTGACGGTAAGCAGTTTTTCGGTGCCCAGCGCTTCGCGCAGGGACTTGATGAGTTTGGGATAGGAGGTGGTATTCATGGCAGGCATCCCCTCCTTGCCGTAACCGGAATTGCGGTCCCAAAGGTTGATGCCGTCGAGCTGGTAGGAGTCGATAACGGTCTTGACCTGCGCCGTGAAGTCGGCGATCTGTGCGTCGGTGAGGTTGCAGAAGCCCAGCCCCGAGCCGGCGCCCTCGATGCTGATGCAGACTTTGCGCCCCTTGTCCTGCAAGGGACGGATGTATTTGACGGCCTGTCCGAGCACATAGGTCATGTCGTCGCCCAGACTGAGGATGGCGCGGCCCGATTCGGCCTCGCGGTCGAGCCGCACGGTCCGCAAGTTGATGATGTTGCCGATGAGGTTATACCACGACTGACCGCCGTATTGCTCTTTTTGCACTTCTTTTTGCATGAAGTATTCGTCCACGAGCAGGGGCTGGTATTGGTCGGTGTTGATGTAGAAGACGAAAAAGAGGTCGTCGCCCTTGTGGAGTTCGGTATCGCCGATCTGGGGCTGACGGACCGTTATATTATAGTAGAGCGTTTTGGCGTCGTCGGGCATACCCTCCTCGGCGACGGTGAGCGGAAGGACGTATTCACCGGGGGTGAGCCCGGAAGCGAGGAAGCGGATGCGCTTGTAGACGGAACGCTGCGTATCCTTGGAAAGGTCGAGCGACGCCCCGTCGGGAAACTCGTAGTTCTGGGCGGGAAGCACGGTCCGCTCGGTCTCCTCGGCCTCGTTGTAAGCGTCGGCGAGCGAAGCATCGCCACGGGCGGCGAGCGTGACGGCATCGGCGGCGGGCTTGGTCTGCTGGAAATAGAAGGTGCTGATGCCCGAACCCTCGCCCTCGGCGAGCAGGACGCTGACCGTATTGCCAGCCGTGGCACCACTGCGCAACTTGCCGTAGACGTTCTGCAAAGCCTCCTGGTCGGGCTTCTTGCCGCCCGAAGTTTCGATGGTATCGGATTCGCACGCGGTGAAGCCCGCGCACGCCGCCGCGCACAAGAATGCGGCGAAAAGGGACTGGATGTAATTGGTTTTCATAATTTATTCCTCCGTCTTGTTGATTTCGGGAATTTCGATGCCTGCCGGCCAAACGATGTCGTACTTGGCGACGCCGTCGTTGCCGTATTTTGAATAATCCTTGATGGTGTTACCTTTGTTTTCGTTGAATTTCCAGTAGCCGATGAGCGTAGGGTCGTCCTTGGGGTTCTCGACGTCGTACATGCACTCCCAAATCTGCTCGGGCGTACGGGCCACGGACCACACGCGCGCTTCGGCGATCTTGCCGTTCAGGGGGCGGTAATCGTCGTAGGAACGCCCGATGAAGAACTGGTAAGCGGCGGCCAACGTATTGTACTTCTTGTCCTCGTACTGCGGTTTGTCGGCCTCGGAAGCCGTGTCCCACAGATTGTAGAGGGCGCGCATGGCGAGGTTGATGCGGTTCTCCTCGCTCTGGGTCGAGACACCGACGCCGACGGCCTCGCTCTGAATCTGCCCGTCGACGAAGATGCGCACGGTGCGGGCGGCCTGGTCGTAGGTGCAGGCGATGTGGTACCAACGGCCGGGCTCGAGGTTCTTGGTGACGTCGCTGCCGGGGAACTTACCGAACCCGGCGCCGCTGCCCGAACCGTCGAACTGCAACTGCTGACGCTCGAAGTTGGTGTCGCCGACGCGCAGAAGGAGATACTGCTCGACGCCCATGAGGGACGAAATGCTGACGGGAGCGCCCTGGGGATTCTGCTTGGCGAACTCGTCGAAATAGACCAACGCCTCGTAAGTGACGGCCGTAAGCCCGTTGAAAATCATACTGTTGGGCGAATACTTATCGAGCGAGGGGAACTCGATCCAATTGTCGGTGAGCTGTGCAGCGACGGTGATGGCCGACGAACGCTTGACGACGTAATAAGCGACATCCGAACCACCCAACACGGCCATGGACGAACGGGCGATACGCACGGGCAAGAGGTAGGTCTCGTTGATGGGCAAGGCACCCTCCTGCTGCTCGCCCTGGCCCATGAGGTCGTGGAGCCGCAGCGTGACGACGTCGGAAACGGTCTTGCCGGCGGGAATGACGACCCGGTCGGCCGAAAGCTCGTAGAACTTGCTGTCGAGCATGGGCCAATCGGTCCGGAACCGCGCGTTGTAAGCAGCGACGAGCGACGGGTCGACAGCGAGGGACACCTCGGTATCGGACGCGACGGGAAACGCCAAATTAGCCTGCAACGAACGCTCCAGAACGGGCGTCATGTTGTTGAACGTAGTGGGCTGCACCTCCGAAGTCTTGGAGACATCGAGGAAGACGACGTTGTCGAACTTCGTGGCGCTCTGGTCGAAGTTGTCGCACGCGACGAAAGCGACGGCGGCAACGAACGCAAAGAATCTGAACAAAGGTTTCATAAGATGTGTTATTTGGCAGGATTCAACGTTTGGATAGCACGGCGGATCATGCGGAAATTCATGTCGGAATTGTAGTAATCGGGGCCGATGTTGACCATCGAGACGCCGCCCAGGGGGCCGAACTCGATGACACGGCGCGGCATCTCGTCGGCAGCCGAGAACTCGACACGGTCCTCGTTGTAGAGCGGGCCCTTGATGTCGGCGGCCAACAACAGGCGCCCGGGCTCGATTCCGGCGAATCCGGTGGCGTTGAGCGCCATGAGGCGGACCTCCTGGACGTGCTGCGTGCGCTCGGTGTTGAGCACGACGTAATCGACGCGGGCGCGGTCGTCGGCCGTGAGCGAAAGGGGATTGCCCTCGAAGACGAGGAGCTGGCCCTCGGAGACGGCCCCGGCGAGCTTAGCGACGATAGCGGCCGAAGCGGCGGGAGCCAACGGGTCGGTGGTGAACGAAAACCCATCGAGACCCTCCGTGCGGACGACAGCGACGGCCCTGTCGAGCAAAGCACCCAACTTAGCCTCGTCGGCCAAATCGGCCCCCAAGGCAGCGCAATCGACGCGGTAGAGGACCCTGGTGCCCTTCTGCCGCATAACAGGCATGTCCTCGCGGTCGAAATCGGAGAAATTGGCCGCATTTTCGAGCATGACGAAATCGAGCGAATCGGGCAGGCAGCGCATGAAATCCTGCTCGCTGAAAGCCACGTCGGGCGAATTGAACAAACGGGCGCAGACGATGAAGTGCTCCGACTGCTTGTAGGCCCGCAAAGCAGCGGTATACTCCTCCCAAAGGGCGGGGTCCTGCTCCCAAGGCTGGCGAACGGTGGTCCCGACGCTCTCGGTCTCGGTCCAGTCGCTGCACGAAACGAAGGCCGCGCAGAGAAGAACCGCGAACAACGATAAGATTCTGAAGTTTTTCATGATGGTTTATTTGTTATAAGGTTTGCAATCCCACCAAACGCGGGTACCCATGCCGTCGCCCCTGCGCGCACCCTGGGTCTCGGAATCGAGGGTCTGAATGGCGGCCTGGAGATTGGCGTTGTTGCGCTGGTACTCCTCGATGGGGTAAGGCAGACGGCGCGCACCGTGCTTGATGTCGACCGTGCCGCCCGACTTGTCCTCGACAGCGGGCAACAACCGCGGATAACCCGTGCGGCGGTACTCGCACCAAGCCTCGGTGCCCAACGGGAAGATGGCGATCCACTTCTGGGTGATGAGACGCTCCAGATTACGCTCGGCGATGGCTGCGATGTCGGCATCGGAAGCATCCTCGGCGGGCGTCTCCCAGGCGATGGTGATGTCGCTCTGACGGCCCGAAACGCTGTGCCAGCTGAGAGGGTCGGAATAGGGCGACGGCTTGGCTTCGGTGTTGGCCAGATAATCGTCGGCACCGGAAGCCCCGCGCTCCTCGAACGACAGGCGCACGGCCTCCTCGTAGAGCTGCTCGGCGACCTCGGCACTGCCCCACCGCAACTCGTACTCGGCGCGCAGGAACGCGGCCTCGGCGGCGCAGAACCACATGTAGGGCGTGTCGCTCTTGACGATCATGTTGCAATACTTGGCGACGGCCGTCGACTTGCTGGTGGCGTCGATGCCGATGCGGATGCCGTAGAACTTGCCGGTGTCGTTGGGCAGGAACATCTTCTCCAAACGCGGGTCTTTGTAACCGGTCATGTAGCAGATGATGTCGGCACCCACGCGGTGGTCGGCCCAATCGTTGTAAATCAACGTCGTGCGGTTCTCGGCAGCGTGCATGGCCGCGTTGTCGGCGTTGGCGAGGATGACACCCCCTGCGATGGCCTCGGCAGCCTTGGCGCGGGCCGTAGCTTCGTCGACATACGACAGGCGCATGGCCATACGCAGCTTGAGCGAATTGGCGTACTTGATCCACTGGGGAATGTTGCCGTAGTAGACAGCGTCGTAGCGGTTCCACGCATCGGCCGCGAGGGTGATGTTGGCCGTGAAAGCCGCGATAGCCTCGTCGAGTTCCTCGAACATCTTGGCGTAGACGTCTTTCTGCGCGTCGTACTCGACCGTGATGGTCTCGTTGTTCTCCAGGTTGGAATAGGGAATCGGGCCGTAGCTGTCGGTCACGCGGTGCATGATGGCCACGCGCAGCAGTTTGGCGAAGGCGATGGCCACCTCGTCCTCCGTACCGTTGACGATACCGCGGTAGGGGGTGTAAGTCTCCGTGATGACGTTGGCGAAAGGCCATTTGCGCCAGTCGGCCGAGGGGTTGAAGGTCTCGAACTTGGTGCGCCACGTGTCGACCGTAGCGCCGATATAGCCGCCGAACGGACCGCCCACGAGCGACTCGTTGAACTGGTACATGTGCTCCTGGACGGGAACCACCAGGCTCTGCAAGGCCTTGACCTTGGTGCCGGTCTTATAGTTCATGACGTCCATCTGGCTGTCGGTGACCTGGTTGGGATTGCGGTTCAGGTCCTCGAAATCGGCCGTACAGCCTACGGCGAGCAGCATTCCCGCAAGCAGCCACAGCTGCATGTATTCGATTGTCTTTTTCATGCTGTTCAAGGATTAAAATTCAAATTTGACGTTGAAGCCCAGGCTGCGCAGCGACGGCATCATGAAGTAGTCGATGCCCTGGTAGCTCATGCCTGTCGAAGCGACCGCTTCGGGGTCGAACGGAGCCTTGCAGTAAATCATCCACAGGTTGCGGCCCACGAACGAAACCGTCAGGCCCATCTTGTTGCGGAACCACTTGCGGGGCAGCGTGTAGCCCAGCGAAAGTTCCTGCAGGCGGAAGTTCGTCGCCGAATAGGTGTAGTACTGCGGAAGTCCCGACTGCGAGCCGATGGCCTGGTACCAGCGCTGGGCGCTGATCGTCTGACGGCCGTTGACCACCACGCCGCCGGCATCGCGGGCAGCCGCCGAAGCCTCCGATACGCCGTAGAGGTCCATGTTGGCCTGCGTGGCCGAGTAGCAGATGCCGCCGATGCGGCCCGAGAAAAGAAGCGACAGATTCAGCCCTTTCCAGCGGAAATCGTTGCGCCATGCAAGGTTGTATTTCGGGAACACGGAGCCTAAGTAGATTTCGTCGCCGTTGTCGGTCAGAATCAGGTTGCCGCCGCTGTCCACTTCCACAAAGCCGTTGTCATTGTAGCGCAGGTTCGACGTCGTGTAGAGGTCGCCCAGCGTTCCGCCTTGCTTGAGGATGTACTTCGCCTTGCCCAGACCCTTGATGTCGAGGGCTTCCAGCCCGAGCGGTTCGCCCGTCACGGGGTTCAGCGCATCGGCCGCCAGGTCGATGATTTCGTTCTTGTTCCACGAGAAGGTCGCGTTCGTCGACCAGCCGAAGTCGCGCCACTGGTTCGAGTAGCCCAGCGAGAGTTCGACACCCATGTTGCGCACATGGCCCGTCTGCAGATAGATGGTCGTATACGACGACGAGGGCGGCAGCGAGGGGTCGAAAGTCTGGTTGTAGGTGTCGGCCCAGTACCACGATGCGCTCAGGCTGACATGCTTCCACAGCCGCGCGTCCACACCCACTTCATAGGTCTTGGTGCGTTCGGGTTTCAGGTCGCCGATAGGATAGTGCGTCTTGTCTTTCCACACCCGGTTCGTCGCATCGTATTCGTAGGTCGGGGTCATCAGATGGCGCGGGAACGGAAGACCCACCGAAGCGATCGAGCCGCGGACTTTCAGATAGGTCAGCGCGTCGCCCAGGTCCCAGAGCGAAGTGGGCACCCACGAAAGGCCGACCGACGGATAGAAGAACGACGACGACGACGAGCCGGCAATCTGCGAAGCCCAGTCGTTGCGGCCCGTGACGGTCAGATAGAGCATCTGCTTCCACCCCACTTCCACCGAAGCGAAGACCGACTGCGTCTGGTCGTGCCAGCCCGATTTCTCGGCGCGTTTCTTGGAATCGTCCAGGTCGAAAACGTTGAAGATGTTCGGCAGGCCGTTCTCCTGAATCGGACCGCGGTACGAAAGTTCGTCGGTCTTGATGTTGTTGATCGAACCGCCGATGTTGGCGTTCAGCGACCAGTCTTCGCCGAAGGTCTTGTTGATGTTCAGAATCGCGTCGGCATAAGTCTGCGTGTCGTAGGTGCGGGCTTCCGTATAGTGGCCGTTCTTGCCGCCGTCGGTAATCGTCGCGTTCGACGTCGCAAAGAGTTTCTGCGTGTAGAGCGAGTTGGCGTTGTCCAGACGTACACGGCCCGAAACGCTCAGCCACGGCAGGATGTCATAGCTGGCCGCAAACGACAGCATGTAGCGTTTCTTGTCCGTGTTGCGCAGGTTGCGGTAGGCAATCCAGTAGGGGTTCTGCATGCGCAGGTCGCCGCCCTCCATGTCCGCCGACCAGAATTGTTCCATCAGCTTGGTTCCCGGGTTGAAGCGCTCGAAAACCTTGTATATCTCGAAGTTTTCGCCGCGCGGGAACAGGTAGGCCGGAACCAGCGGGTTGGAGTACACGCCCTGGTTGGTCATGTTCTGGTCTTTCTGATAGATATAGCTGGCCGAAGCGTCCAGACGCAGTTTGTCCTTCAGAAAATACGACGTGTTGCGGAACGTGAAGTTGTAGCGTTCGTATTCGTTGTTCGGGATGATTCCGTCCGAGTTGACCGATGCGGCCGAAAAATAGGTCTGGTTGCGGTCCGTGCCGCCCGACACGGTCACCGAGTTGGTGTATACGTGGCCCGTCTCGAAGAAGTCCTTGGGCGTGTATCCGTACTGCGCCGCAGGTGCGAGTTTTTCGCCCCAGCTGTAGACGCCCGAGTTGTAGCGGCTGCCGCTCAGACCCGTGCCGTAGCGGCTCTGGAATTCCGGAAGCGTGAACGGAGCGAGGAATTCGGTGTTGCTCGAAAGGGTCACTTTCAGCGCGCCCGACTGGCCTTTCTTGGTCGTGATCATGATTGCGCCGTTCGCAGCTTCCGAGCCGTAGAGTGCGGCTGCGGCGGCTCCGTTCAGCACCGACATGCTTTCGATGTCTTCGGGGTTGATGTCGGCAATGGATTCGGTCGCACCGCGCGAATCGAATTCCGTACCGCCGCCCCCGCCGAAGTTGTACATCGGGATACCGTCGATCACATAAAGCGCGTTGGACGACTGCGAAATCGACTTGTTACCGCGCAGCACCACTTTCGAGGCGCCGCCCACGCCCGACGAGGAGGTGTTGATCGTCAGACCGGCCACCTTACCCGTCAGCGAGTTGATGAAGTTGGCGTCCTTCACGGCCAGAATGTCTTCCGAGTTGACCTGCTGTACGTTGTAGCTCAGTGCCTTCTCGGAGCGTTTGATGCCCAGCGCCGTCACAACCACCTGTTCGATTTCCGAGGCCGATTCCGACAGCGTGATGTCGAAGACCGTGCGGCCGCCTACGGCAACCACCACAGGTTCATAGCCCAGGAAGTTGATTTCCAGCTGTCTCTGTTGGGCGGGGGGGGGTACAAGCAGCGAGAAAGAGCCGTCGGCTCCCGTGCTCACACCGGCGTTGGTTCCCCGGACCACAACCGAAGCGCCTACCACGGGCATGCCGGCCGCATCGCTGACTTTGCCGGTTACCGTAACAGGCGCCTCGGGTTTCTTTTCGGAAAGGAAAATGCTCGGAGCCTTGATCTGCCATGCGATGTCGGTCTTGGCGGTCATCTGCTCCAGCGCTTCGCGCAGGGGCCGGTTCTCGACCTTCACGCTCACCAGGCGGCTCAGGTCGATGTTCTCCGGCGAAACGAAGAGGAATTTGGTTTGCTTTTCGATTTCGTTCATCGCAACCCGCATCTCCACGTTTTCGAGCGAGAGCGTCACGGTTGCAGCGTCCTGGCTGTAAGCCTTTCCGGGCGACAGCGACAGGCACAGCATGAACAAAAGCGTAATCAGGCATCTGATTTGCTGAATAAGCTTGTTATTCATAACTTTGTTGTTTGGTTTAATTAGAAATCCGTTTTCTTTTTAGACCCCGGCCTGCAAGAAGTTGCAGCTTCTTGCAGGTCACTTTTTTTGCGGGTCCGTGTCATTGATCCTTACAGGGGTGCAGTGGCTTTTGTCATAGGCAATCGGGTTGAGGTTCGACATATGTTCTATTTTTAGGCGGTGTTTTCGTCAGCGGATGGTCACCACGCCCGCGTTGCGGTCGTAGTCGTATTCAAAGTCGGAGCCGTAGCGGAGTACTTCCAGCGCGTGTTCGATGCCCGACGACACGGCCACTTTGCCCCAGCCGAAGCTCACCGACGGCATCCGGTCTCGTTCCACAACGAAGCGTACATGGAAGTTCGCTTCCAGTTTGCGGACTATCTCCTCGAACTTCAGGCCCCGCAGGTTGATGATTCCCTCGGTCCAGAGGTAGTTGTCCACATCCTCCAGTTTGTCTTTCACCAGCAGGCCGTTGTTCAGCCGGACGATTTCCAGCGGGTTCATCACCACGCTTCCGCGCGTTTCGTTGTGCGTCACTTGCAGCCGGCCGTTCAGCAGCGCGGCCGAAAATTCGTTGTTCTCCTCGTCGGCCACTATGTCGAAGCGGGTGCCCAGCACCCGGGCCGTGCAGGCGAATGTCTTCACCAGGAACGGACATTGCGCATCGGGCGCCACCTCGAACATCGCTTCGCCTTTCAGGCTCACGGTGCGGTGTTTGCGGCCGAAGCGCGTCGGGTAGCTCACCGAGCTCCCCGGGGTCAGCCACACGCGGGTTCCGTCCATCAGGTGAAGCGTCGATTGGCCGTTGGTCGACACGAAGGTCACTTCCGGGGCCCGCGACAGGTTGTATTCCGTCAGCAGATACCCGCTCGCCAGCCCCATGACCAGCACCGCCGCCACGGCCGACGCCCAGCGCACCGCTCCGCGCAGTCTTAGGCTCATCGGCGCGCGTTTCGGCGCCGCGGGTTCCAGTCTTTCCCTGCGGAGTTTCGTTTGCCAGATTTGCAGGGCGAAGTCGGCTTCGTCCAGCGCATTCAGATATTCCCGGTTGGCAGGCGATTCATCCAGCCAGTCGAGCACTTCCCGGACCTCCTTTGCGGAGGTCTCGTTTTTTAAGAATTTGAATAATAACCTATCTTCCATAACCTTTTTAGTTTGTCGTTTATTACATAACACATGAGCGCCCCTTCTCCGTAAAGAAAAGGGGCGCTTTTTTAATAAAAAATTTATTCAGAAATTTCGTAAACTTCCTTAATAACGCAACAGGTAGTATATCAGCGGAATAGCCAGTTTGACATAGTCTTTCAGCGCATGCCGCAGTTCATGCAGCGAGCGGCTTATTTCCTTGTCGACCAGCGAAACCGAGATGCCCAGTTCGCGGGCGATTTCCTCGTAGCTGCGGTCGTCCAGGCGGCTGCGCAGGTAAATCTGACGCGTGCGGGCCGGAAGTTTGGACATCGTATCGCGCAGGATTTCAAATATTTCGTCCTCGAAAAGTTTGTCCGGGTCGCAGGCCGTCAGCGACGCTATGTCGGCGTCGACCAGCCGGCATTGGTCCGAGTGCATCTTCTGTTCGATGCGCAGGCGCAGCGACTGGTTGCGCAGGTGGTTCAGACAGCGGTTCCGCACCGTCGCATATACATAGGCCGGCACGTTCGTGTCGGCAGGCAGCGCGAAGCGGTTTTCCCAGAAAGCCATGAAGCTGTCCGCCACGATGTCCGACGCAATGTGTTCGTCGCGTACATAGCGGCAGGCCCGCTGAATGAATACGGAGCGGTATTCGAGATAGATTTTCCCGAATTCCGAGGCGGTCGCCGCCGGTTGTGTCTCCGTCGTTGTCATAGCTTTCCTTGACAAAATTAAATCTTTTTCTGCAAATAATCCGAATCTTTCCGTCGGTTTCGGTTTTATTTTCCGTCGGGCTTGGCGGATTCGCAGGAATTTAGTAGCTTTGTCCCATGTCATCGGTCCCCTCTCTTCACGGGAGGGTCAAATAGGGTTGCAAAGGCTTCGGATATTCGCTGATCGAGTATTCCTATTATTTTTGTGCCTTGAAACCAACTGCATCCTCTCCGCTTCGGCCCTTGTGCTGGGTTCCCTCGCTCTACTTCGCGATGGGTCTTCCTTTCGTGGTCCTCAACATGGTTTCGGCCGTGTTGTTCAAGGACATGGGCGTCTCCGACGCGCAAATCGCCTTCTGGACTTCGCTCATCATGTGGCCGTGGACCATCAAGTTTCTGTGGAGCCCGTTCCTTGAGTTGTTCCGCAGCCAGAAGTTCTTCGTCGTCGCCACCCAGCTCGTCTCCGGGCTCTTGTTCGGGTTCGCCGCGCTGGCGCTCCACCTGCCCGCGTTCTTCGCCGTCACCGTCGCCTTGTTCGCCGTCGTCGCTTTCAGCGGCGCCACGCACGACATCGCCGCCGACGGGCTCTACATGTCGGTCCTCTCGTCCGCCGACCAGGCCAAATACATCGGCTGGCAGGGGGCGTTCTACAACCTCGCCAAGCTCGTCGCCACAGGGGGGCTCGTCTGGTTCGCCGGGTGGCTCTTCGAGCGTTTCGCCATCGGCGGCGCGGCCGAAACCGCCGCTTACCGGTCGGCCTGGACCGTCGTCCTCTGCATCCTCGGCGCTCTGATGTTGTTGGCCGGGATGTGGCACCTGCGGATTCTCCCGCAGGGGCATGTCGCTGCACAGGGCAGCCATTCCCTCCGCGAGGGGTTGACCGAGCTGCGCAACGTCGTCCGCGATTTCTTCGCCAAGAAAGGCATCGGCTGCTGCATCGCGTTCATCATCCTCTACCGATTGGGCGAGGGGCTGGTCATGAAAATCGTCCCGCTCTTTCTCAAGACGCCCGTCGCCGACGGCGGGCTCGGCCTCACCAACCAGCAGATCGGCCTTTACTACGGGTCGTTCGGCGCGGGGGCTTTCCTCCTGGGGTCGCTTCTGGCAGGTTATTACATCGCCGCCCGCGGCCTGCGGCGCGCGCTCTTTTCGCTGGTCTGCATCTTCAACCTCCCGTTCGCCGTCTACGCCTTGTTGGCGTGGTTCCAGCCGCAGTCCATGTGGCTCGTGGGCGGCGGTATCGTCGTCGAGTACTTCGGTTACGGTTTCGGATTCGTCGGGCTCACGCTCTACATGATGCAGCAGGTCGCCCCGGGGCCTTACCGCATGGCGCACTATGCGTTCGCTTCGGGTATCATGAACCTATCGGTCATGCTCACAGGCATGGTCTCCGGTTTTCTGAGCGATTTGTCCGGGTATCGGATTTTCTTCCTCGTCGTCATGCTCGCCACCGTCCCGGTGTTCCTCATGACGCGCTTCGTCCCGTTCCCGCATAACGACGAACATAATTAGGAGGGCTGCAATGAACCGTCTCCGAACCATCCTCCCCGCGCTGCTTGTTCTCCTCTGCCTTTCGTGCAGCGGTGAGCAGGAGTGTACGGTGATTCCCCGGCCGCTTTCGGTGCAGTCCGAGGGCGGGTTTTTCCGCGCCGGGGTCCCGTTCGCCGTGGCGGTCGAGGCTCCGGAGACGGTGGCCAATGCCTTGACAGATTATTTGTCTTCCTCCTCCCTCCCGTGCCATAGGTGCGACACGGCCGCCACCCTCCGGCTGGAGTTGTCGGACGACGCTTCGCTGCCCCTCTCCGACGAGGGTTATACGTTGGAGGTCCGGCCCGACCGTATCGTCGTCCGGTCGCGCGGCGAAGCCGGATTGTTCTACGGCATCCAGTCGCTGTTGCAGTTGTACGACCGCCACGGCGCGCGCATCCCCGCCCTGCAAATCGCCGATTCGCCGCGCTTCGCCTACCGGGGCATGCACCTCGACGTCTCGCGCCACTTCTTCGGCAAAGAGTTCGTCAAGAAGCAGCTGCGCATGATGGCTTCGCTCAAGCTCAACCGCCTGCACTGGCATCTGACCGACGGCGCCGGGTGGCGCATCGCCATCGACCGCTATCCCCTGCTGACCGAGGTGGCCGCATGGCGCCGCGAGCCCACGTGGCAGGCTTGGCAGGCCGGGAACCGTCATTACTCCACGGCTTCCGCCCCGGGTGCTTACGGCGGTTATTACACCAAAGACGACATCCGCGAGGTCTTGGCATGCGCCGATTCGCTCCACATTACGGTCATCCCCGAAATCGAGATGCCCGGCCACAGTGAGGAAGTGCTGGCCGTCTGTCCCGAATTGTCGTGCGCAGGCAAACCTTATGTCAGCGGCGAGTTCTGTCTCGGTAGCGAGGAGACATTCGCCTTTTTGGAGAACGTGCTCTCCGAGGTGACGGAGCTCTTTCCCTCCGAGTACATCCATATCGGCGGCGACGAGGTTTCCGGGCAGGCCTGGGCTTCGTGTTCGAAGTGCCGGGCCCGGATGGAGCGCGAGGGTCTCGGTTCCGCCCAAGCGTTGCAGGCCTACGCCATCCGGCGCATCGGCCGTTTCCTCGAAGCCCGCGGGCGGAAGCTCGTCGGCTGGGATGAAATCCTCGACAGCGGGCCCATGCCCGGCGCGGTGATCATGTCGTGGCGCGGCGAGGAGGGCGGACGCCGGGCCGCCGCACTCGGGCACGACGTCGTCATGTGTCCCGGGTCGCATTGTTATTTCGACGGCTTCCAGGACAATCCCGAGCGGGAGCCGCAGGCCTTCACCGGCTATCTGCCCCTCGCCAAAGTCTATTCCTACGACCCCGCCCCGGCCGCTCTGTCCGGCCGGGAACATATCATCGGCGTGCAGGCCAATCTGTGGACCGAGTACATCCCCACCCCCTCGCAGGCCGAATATATGCTCTATCCGCGCATGTTCGCCCTCGCCGAGGTGGCGTGGAGCGCTCCCGAAACCAAGGATTACGCCGATTTCCGCCGCCGGGCGCTCCGGTTCTGCGACCGGGCACGCCGCCAGGGATACCATACGTTCGACCTGCGGGCCGAGTTCGGCGAGCGGACCGAATCGCTGGCTCCCGTCCGGCACCTTGCCGTCGGCTGTCCGGTCCATTATACTTATCCGTGGCATCCCGATTATCCCGCCGACGGCGCCGCGGCACTCACCGACGGGCTGCGCGGTCCGTGGAGCTACGGCACCCGCTGGCAGGGGTTCCGCGACACCGACATGGAAGTCACCGTCGACTTGGGCCGGGTCCGGCCGCTCCGTTCCATAGCGGCCGACTTCATCCAGTGGCATTCGGCGTGGATTTGGCTGCCCGCGCAGGTGGAGTTTTCCGTCTCCGACGACAACAGCGACTTCCGGACGCTGGCGGCCCTCCCCAACAGCCTCCCGTCCGACTGCCACCGCCCCGCCTACCGCACGTTCGCGTGGCATGGCGAAACGACCGGACGTTACGTGCGCTGCCGCGCCCGTTCCCAGGGTTTTCCCGGGGGCTGGCTCTTTACCGATGAAATTATTGTCAACTAAAAACCGAATAAAACGATGAACAACCTCAAAATCATGGGGAACCCGCTTCCCGATATGCCGTGGGAGGAGCGTCCCGCCGCTTCGCGCGAAATCATGTGGCGCTGCTCGGCCAACCCCATCATCCCGCGCGACCTGCTCGCCACGTCCAATTCCATCTTCAATTCGGCCGTCGTGCCTTTCAAGAAGGGCAAGTACAACTACGCCGGGGTCTTCCGCTGCGACGACACCAACATCCGCATGCGGCTCCACGTCGGATTCTCGGCCGACGGGCTCAAATGGGACATCCTCGAAGAGGACATCCGCCTGGAGGGGGCCGATCCCGAGGTCGGCACCTGGGTCTACGGCTACGACCCGCGCGTCGTCAAAATCGAGGACAAATACTACGTCACCTGGTGCAACGGCTATCATGGCGACCCCACTATCGGCGTCGCCTGGACCGACGATTTCCAGACGTTCCACCAGCTCGAAAACGCCTTTCTGCCCTACAACCGCAACGGCGTGCTCTTCCCCCGCAAAATCGGCGGCCGCTACGCCATGCTTTCGCGTCCGAGCGACACGGGCCACACGCCGTTCGGCGACATCTTCTACTCCGAGTCGCCCGACATGGAGTTCTGGGGACGCCACCGGCTCGTCATGAAGCCCGCGCCGTTCGAGAAAAGCGCCTGGCAGTGCACCAAAATCGGCGCAGGCCCCGTGCCCATCGAGACGTCCGAGGGGTGGCTGCTGCTCTATCATGGCGTCCACGGCACCTGCAACGGCTTCGTCTACGCGTTCGGTTCGGCCCTGCTCGACCTCGACCAGCCCTGGAAAGTCATCGCCCGCAGCGGCGCCTACCTGCTTTCTCCGCGCGAGAGCTACGAGTGCATGGGCGACGTGCCCAACGTCGCGTTCCCCTGCGCCACGCTCCACGACCCCGCCACCGGGCGGCTGGCCGTCTACTACGGCTGCGCCGACACGGTCGTAGGACTGGCTTTCGGCCGCATCCCCGAAATCATCGAATTCACGCGTCGCACCAACATCCTCTGAGCCTTATGTATTCCCACGACAACCGCATCGTCGTCACCCTCGACGCCGGAGGCACCAACCTCGTTTTCGGTGCCATGCGGGCCAACGAGTTCATCGTCGAGCCCATCACCTACCCCTCGCAGGCGCACGATCTGGACAAGTGCCTCGAAACCATGGTCCGGGGTTTCCTCGAAGTCATCGCCCGGCTCGACGAGAAGCCCGTGGCCATCAGCTTCGCCTTCCCCGGTCCGGCCGACTACCCCAACGGCATCATCGGAGGTTACCTCCCCAATTTCCCCTCGTTCCGCGACGGCGTGGCTTTGGGGCCGTTCCTCGAAATGCAGTTCGGCATCCCCGTCTTCATCAACAACGACGGCGATCTCTTCGCTTACGGCGAGGCCCTCGGCGGGGCCCTGCCCGAGGTGAACGCCCGGCTCGAAAAGGCCGGCAGCGCCAAGCGTTACCGCAATCTGCTGGGCTACACTTTCGGCACGGGATTGGGTGTCGGTATGGTGGTCGGCGGGCAGCTCAACCGCGGCGACAATTCGTGCGTCGAGACTTTCTGCCTGCGCCACAAGAAGATGCCCGGCATCATCTGCGAGGACGGCGCCGCCATCCGGGCCGTCAAGCGCGTCTACGGCGAGCTCTCCGGCTGCCCCGACCACGGGCTGGAGCCCAAGGACATCTGCGAAATCGCCGACGGCACGCGCCCCGGCGACGCCGAGGCGGCCAAAAAGGCGTTCGCCGAGTTCGGCGAAATCGCAGGCGACGCCATGGCCACGGCCGTCACCCTCACCGACGGACTGATCGTCATCGGCGGCGGCATCACGGCGGCCCGCAAATGGATCATGCCCTCGCTCTTGCAGGAGCTGCGTTCCAAGATGCACCAGCTCAACGGCAACGAGCTCGACCGCGTCCAGATGCAGGTCTACGACCTCGACGACCCGACCGAGTTCGACGCTTTCGCCAAGGGCGACATGCGCCCCCTGAAGGTCTACGGTTCGGACCGTTACGTGGCCTACGACCCCCAGAAGCGCACGGGCGTCATGATTTCCAAGCTCGGCGCCAGCAAGGCCATTTCCGTCGGTGCCTACGCCTATGCGTTGAGCCGGCTGGACGAAAACTGACATTATAGCAGCACCATGAGCAACAAGTATTCTCTGCCCGAAGACGGCGGGGCCATCGAGAAGACGGCCCTCCAGGACATCATCCACCGTTACGAGAAGATCAGCACGCAGGTCTTCCCCTCCGAGACCGACGGCGTGCGTTACGTCGCCGACCGCATCGTGCGGGCCATCGCCGACTACGAGAAGCGGCCCGCTTCGTCCGATTTCTGCGACGAGCCCGAGCCGTTCGTCCTGGGGCTGACCACCGGGCAGACCCCCCTGGCCCTCTACCGCGAGCTGGTCCGGCGGTACGAGGCCGGCGAGGTCAGCTTCGCCAACGTCGCCGTCTTCAGTCTCGACGAGTTCTACCCCATCGGGGCCGACGAGCAGCAAAGCCGCAATTACCGCATCCGCAGGGAGTTCATCGACCGCATCGACATCCTCCCCGACAACGTCCATCTGCCCGACGGTTCCGTCCCCGAGGAGCGGATTTCCGATTATTGCGCCGCCTACGAGGCTTCCATCCGCAAAATCGACCTGATGATTCTCGGCATCAACCGCAACGGGCAGGTCGGGTTCAACGAGCCGGGCACCTACATCAAGTCGCGCACCCGGTTGGTGCAGCTCTCCCACGAAACGCGCAAGGTCGAGTCCAGGGCGTTCTTCACCCTCGACGAGACTCCCAAGATGGCCATTACCATGGGTATCCGCACCATCATGCAGGCCGAGCGTATCGTTCTGCTGGCTTGGGGCGAGGAGAAGGCCGACGCCATCCGCAAGGTCGTCGAGGGCGAGGTCACGCCCCGCATCCCCGCTTCCTACCTCCAGTCGCACCCGCGTATCGAGGTCGTCATCGACGAGTGCGCCGCGCAGGAGCTCACCCGCAAGCAGCGGCCGTGGCTCGTCGGTCCCTGCAAGTGGACCCCGCGTTTCACGCGCAAAGCCGTCGTTTGGTTGTGCGGCGTCGTCGGCAAGCCCATCCTCAAGCTCACTTACGACGATTACATCGAGAATTCCCTCGGCGAGTTGTTGGAGCAGGGCCGTTCCTACGACCGCATCAACATCGACGTCTTCAACGACCTCCAGCACACCATCACCGGGTGGCCCGGCGGCAAGCCCGACGCCGACGACACCACGCGTCCGGCGCCTTCGGCTCCGTTCCCCAAGCGCGTCATCATCTTCTCGCCCCACCCCGACGACGACGTCATTTCCATGGGCGGTACTTTCATCCGGCTCGTGCAGCAGGGCCACGACGTCCACGTCGCTTACCAGACTTCCGGCAACGTCGCCGTCCACGACGACGTCGTGTTGCAGAATATCGATACTTCGCGCGAGTTGGGTTTCGGCGACCGTTTCGCCGAGGCCGAGCGCATCATCGCTTCCAAGCGCAAGGGCGAGCCCGAGCCGCGGGCCCTGCTCGACATCAAGGGGGCCATCCGCCGCGCCGAGGCCCGCGCCGCCGTGCGTTCGTTCGGGCTGAACCCCGATACCAACGCCCATTTCCTCAACATGCCGTTCTACGAGACGGGCGGTATCAAAAAGGGCAGCCTCGCCGAGCGCGACATCGCCCTCATCGTCGACCTGTTGCGCAGGGTCCGGCCCCACCAGATTTACGCCGCCGGCGACCTGGCCGATCCCCACGGCACCCACCGCATCTGCACCGAGGCCGTCCTCGAAGCCCTCGATGTCGTCCGCAGCGACGACTGGCTCCGCGAGTGCCATTTGTGGCTCTACCGCGGTGCTTGGCTCGAATGGGACCTCGGCATGGTCGACATGGCCGTGCCGCTCTCGCCCGACGAGATGCTCATGAAGCGCCACGCCATCTACCGCCACCTCTCGCAGAAGGACATCATGCCTTTCCCCGGCAGCGATACGCGCGAGTTCTGGCAGCGGGCCGAGGAGCGCACGCAGCATACCGCCCAGTTATACGACGCTCTCGGCATGGCCGAGTACCAGGCCATCGAAGTCTTCGTCAAAATGTTCTGACCTTATTTAACCCCCTGCGGGGCTTGATTTTGCCCTCGCTTAATCGCAAAATTCACCTTTCACTTTTCACTTTTCACCTTTCACTTCAAGAAATGCGTTTGATCATCCAGGAAAATCCCGCCCAGGTCGCCCGTTGGGCCGCCGAATACATCATCGGCCGCATCAGGGCCAAGGCGCAGTGCTCCGACGCTCCGTTCGTCTTGGGGCTTCCCACCGGGTCCACCCCGTTGGAGACTTACAAGGAGCTTGTCCGCCGCCACAAGGCAGGCGAGGTGTCGTTCCGCAACGTTGTCACGTTCAACATGGACGAGTACGTCGGGCTCCCCGAGGAGCATCCCGAAAGCTACCATTCGTTCATGCGGCATAATTTCTTCTCCCACATCGACATCCGGCCCGAGAACATCCATATCCTCAACGGCAACGCTCCAGACCTCGCCCAAGAGTGCGCCGATTACGAGGCGGCCATCGCCGCCGCGGGGGGCATCGACCTCTTTTTGGGCGGCGTCGGCGAGGACGGGCACATCGCGTTCAACGAGCCTTTCTCGTCGCTCTCGTCCCGCACCCGCGTCAAGACCCTCACTCCCGACACCATCGCCGTCAACGCACGGTTCTTCGGCGGCGATACTTCGCTCGTCCCCACCCGGGCCCTCACCGTCGGCGTCGGGACCATCCTCGCCGCGCGCGAGGTCGTGATCCTCGCCACAGGTCATAAAAAGGCACGGGCCGTGCGTCACGGCATCGAGGGTTCCTACAACCACCAGTGGACCATTTCGGCGCTCCAGACCCACCCCTCGGGCATCGTCGCCTGCGACGAGGCTGCGGCCGACGAGCTGCGCGTCGCCACCTACCGTTATTTCAAGAACATCGAAAGCGCCCTTCCATGAAGCACCCGTTTTTCGCCGTCCTGCTGACCCTCGGTCTCGCTTCCGCCGCCGCGCAGTCTTCGGCCGATTGCGTCGACCCCTTTATCGGCACCACCAATTTCGGCACCTGCAATCCGGGAGCGGTCACGCCCCACGGGATGATGGCCGTCGTGCCGTTCAACGTCATGGGGTCCGATACGAACCTCTACGACAAGGATGCACGGTGGTGGTCGACGCCCTACGAGTTCCATAACAAGTTCTTCACCGGGTTCGCCCACGGGGTTTTGAGCGGCGTGGGCTGCCCCGAAATGGGGGCCTTGCTCACCATGGCCACCGCCGGAGAGCTCGACGTCGACTACAAGCACTACGGTTCGGCCTGTTCCGACGAGACCGCTTCGCCGGGTTACTACGCCGCCACGCTCGCCAAGTACGGCATCCGCGCCGAAGTTACAGCCACACCGCGCACTTCGGCCGAGCGCTACACCTTTCCCGGCGGACAAGGCCATATTCTGCTCAATTTGGGCGAGGGGCTCACCAACGAGTCCGGCGCCACGGTCCGGCGCGTCAGCGCCACCGAAATCGAGGGTTCCAAGCTCCTCGGGACCTTTTGTTACAATCCCCAGAAAGTTTTCCCCGTCTACTTCGTCCTGCGCGTCTCCAAAACCCCGTCGCAGTCGGGTTATTGGAAGAAGCAGCGGCCCATGACGGGCGTCGAGGCCGAGTGGACCCCCGACAACGGCCGTTATAAGCTCTATACCGACTACGGCCGCGAGCTCTCGGGCGACGACGTGGGTTACTGGTTCTCGTTCGACGGTCTCGATGCCGGCGAGCAGGTCGAGGTCCGTATGGGTATTTCATACGTCAGCATCGACAACGCACGCCGCAACCTCGACACCGAACAGCCGGCCGGTACCGCGTTCGATACGATTCGCCGCCAGGCCCGCGACCGTTGGAACCGCGACCTCTCGCGTATCCGCGTCGAGGGCGGCACGCCGGAGCAGCGCACGGTCTTCTATACGGCACTTTATCATACCCTTGTCCACCCCAATCTGCTCAGCGACGTCAACGGCGAGTATCCCCTCATGGAGCGTTCCGGCCAGACGGGCATCGCCGACGGCGACCGTTATACGGTCTTTTCGTTGTGGGACACCTACCGCAACGTCCACCAGCTCCTCACGCTCGTTTATCCCGAGCGGCAGACCGAGATGCTCCGTTCGATGGTCGCCATGTCCCAAGAGTGGGGCTGGCTGCCCAAATGGGAGCTCTACGGCCGCGAGACTTTCACCATGGAGGGCGACCCGGCCATTCCGGTCATCGTCGATTCCTGGCGCAAGGGGCTGCGCGGCTTCGACATCAACGCGGCCTACGCGGCCATGAAGCGTTCGGCCACGACCCCCGGCGCGCAGAATCCCATGCGGCCCGACATCGACCCCTACGTCGAAAAGGGCTATATTCCGCTGGGGTTCTTCGCCGGCGACAATTCGGGCGACAATTCCGTGTCGCACGCTTTGGAGTATTACGTTGCCGACCATGCGCTGGCATGGCTCGCCGACGAGCGGGGCGAGCGGGAGTTCGCCGACGGGCTGCGCCGCCGCGCCGCCGGGTGGAAGCATTATTATTCGCCCGAATCGGGCACCCTGCGGCCGCTCAACCCCGACGGTTCGTTTTTGAGCCCCTTCGACCCGCGGCAGGGCGAGAACTTCGAGGCCGTCCCGGGTTTCCACGAGGGTTCGGCCTGGAACTATACGTTCTTTGTGCCCCACGACGTCGAGGGGTTGGCCAAGCTCATGGGCGGGCGCCGGAAGTTCGTCGACAAGTTGCAGCGGGTCTTCGACGAGGGTCTGTACGACCCGGCCAACGAGCCTGACATCGCCTACGCCTACCTTTTCAGCCGCTTCCGCGGCGAGGAGTGGCGCACCCAGCGCGAAACGCGGCGGCTGTTGGACAAGTATTTCACCGCCAGGCCCGACGGCATCCCCGGTAACGACGACACGGGCACCATGTCGGCGTGGGCCGTCTTTTCCATGTTGGGGTTCTATCCCGATTGTCCCGGCGAGCCGTTCTATACGCTCACCGCGCCCGTTTTCGACCGGGCCGAAATCGACACCCCGCAGGGTACGCTCACCATCGAAAAGCACGGCGACGGGGAATATATCCGCCGCATGAGCCTCGGCGGCAAGCCCCTGACCCAATACCGCATCGGCCACGACGAACTGCTTCGCGGCCGCAGACTCACCTTTGAATTCTGACCCATGCGCTTGTTCCGAACCCTCCTGCTGTTGCTCTTCGCCGGGCTTTGCGCCGAAGCGGACGGACAGACCGTGCTCACCCGCCGCGGCAAGCCCGCCGCCCGCATCGTCGTCGCTGCCGGAAACAGCACCGACCGGACCGCCGCCCTGCTGTTGCAGCGGTTCGTCCGCGAAGCATCCGGCGCGGAGCTGCCCATCGTGCAAGGCGTGAAAATCCGCAAGGGCGACATCCTGTTAGGCGCTTCCGACACGCTGGGTCTTTCCGACGACGGCTTCCGCCTGCGGACCGGGTCCGACGGCACGCTGCGCATTTCGAGCGGCGGCGGCAGCGGTTCCGTCTACGGCGTCGTCTCGCTCTTGGAGCGCTATTTGGGCATGGACTACTTCGCCGCCAGCGTCTACACCCTCGACCGGCGCCCCGACATCGTTCTGCCCCGGCTCGACACGGCCGACAATCCCGCGTTCCGCTATCGTCAGAGCCAGGCTTACGGCATGGCGCAGGATTCGGTCTACCGCTTTTTCCTGCGGCTCGAAGAGCCCTCCGACATCTTCGCGGGCAATCTGTGGGTCCACACTTTCGACCGTCTCCTGCCCGCCGAACGCTACGGTGCCGAGCACCCCGAATACTATTCGTTCATCCACGGCGAGCGGCGGCCCGGCCGCGCCAGCCAGTGGTGTCTGTCGAATCCCGCGCTGTTCGAGACCGTCGCCGCCCGCATCGATTCGATTTTCCGCGCCAACCCCGGCCGGAACATGATTTCCGTCAGTCAGAACGACAGCGACCGCACCTACTGCCGCTGCGAAGCGTGCGAGCGGGTCAACATCGAGGAGGGGGCTCCCTCGGGCAATTACATCCGGTTTCTGAACAAGTTGGCCGAGCGTTTCCCCGACAAGCGGTTTTCCACGCTGGCCTACCTTTTCACCATGCAGCCGCCCCGCCATGCGCGGCCCCTCTCGAACGTCAACATCATGTTGTGCAGCATCGGCAGCCACCGCGAAGCGCCCCTCGCCGAAACCGCCACGGGCCGCGAGTTCGTCGCCGCGCTGGAGGGTTGGTCCGCGCTGACCGACAACCTTTTCATCTGGGACTACGGCATCAACTTCGACAACATGGTCGAGCCGTTCCCCAACTTCCCCGTGCTCGCCCCCAACATCCGCCTTTTCCGGCGTCACGGCGCCCGGATGCACTTCTCGCAAATCGGCGGTTCCTACGGCGGCGACTTCTCCGAGCTGCGTTCCTACGTCGTCGCCAAGCTCATGTGGGACCCCGCGCAGGACGCCGATTCGCTCATGCAGCGTTTCATGAACGGGTATTACGGCGCCGCCGCACCCTGTCTCTATCAATACGAAAAGCACCTCGAAGAAGCCCTCTTCGGTTCGGGCATCCCGCTTTGGATTTACGATTCGCCCGTTTCGCACAAAGACGGCATGTTCAACGCCGCCTGCCGGCAGCGCTACAACGAGCTTTTCGACCGGGCCGAAGCTGCCGTCGCCGCCGATTCGGCCTTGCTGCGCCGCGTGCGGTTGGCACGGCTGCCGCTGCTCTATTCCGAGTTGGAAATCCTCCGCACCGAGCGCGACAGAGATACCGCGGCCGTTCTCCGCAAGCTCGGGACTTTCGAGCGTTACGTCACCGATTTCGGCGTCGAAACCCTCAACGAGCGCAACAATTCGCCGCAGGAATACTGCAAGCTCTACCGCCAACGTTATTTATCTGCCGACCGCAGCAAGGCCTTCGGCGCGCACATCGAATGGATCGTCCCGCCCGCCGGGAAATACCGTGCCTTGGGCGAGGAAACCCTCACCGACGGTCTTTTCGGCGGTGCTTCGTTCGCCGACGGCTGGACCGGATGGGAGGGACAGGACGGCGCCTTCATCCTCGACCTCGGAAGCGGGCAGGAGTTCTCGGCCGTCACCGCCGATTTCCTCCACCAGCTCGGCGCATGGATTCTGCTGCCCCGCGCCATGACCTGCGCCGTCTCGGACGACAAACGCGCCTGGCGGCCGCTCGGCCGGACCGAACTGGCCGAGGACCGCGACGTCCCCGTCAAGTTCGTCCCCGTGACCGTGGCGGCCGACGGCCCCGTGCGCGCCCGTTACATCCGCATCGAAGTGGAGGGCACCAACGTCTGTCCGCCGTGGCATTACGGCGTGGGATGCCCCTGCTGGTTCTTCATCGACGAAATAACCGTAAAATAAAGCTATGAAATCCCAACACCTTCTCTTCCTTTGCGCCGCCTTGCTTTCGGCGGCCTGCACCCGCCAGGCCCCGCCGTCCGGCGACGACTTCACCCGCTTCGTCGACCCCCATATCGGCACGGGCGGCCACGGCCACGTCTTCGTCGGGGCCAACGTTCCGTTCGGCATGGTGCAGTTGGGCCCCACCAGCATCCCGCAGGAGTGGGACTGGACTTCGGGTTACCACCAGAGCGATTCGACCGTCATTGGGTTCTCGCACACCCACCTCTCCGGCACCGGCATCGGCGATTTGTTCGACATCACCGTCATGCCCGTCACGGGCCTCGAAACCTGCTACGCCCGCGGCATGGAGGAGGACCCCGCGTCGGGCATGTGGTCCTACGCCGACCGTTCGCGCGAGGTCGTCCGCCCGGGCTATTACTCCGTCCCGCTGACGCGTTATAACGTTTTAGCAGAGCTCACAGCCACTTCCCGCGTGGGTTTCCACCGCTACACGTTCCCCGCCTCCGATGCCGCCGCCATCGTCTTCGACCTCGAAAACGGCGGTTGCTGGGACAAGGCCACCCAGACCCATATCGAGGCCGAGAGCGACCGCACCCTCACGGGCTGGCGCCACTCCTCCGGGTGGGCCAAGGACCAGAAAGTCTACTTCATGGCCGAGTTCTCCAAGCCGTTCACGTTCGAGCAGGTCGGCGAGCACTATGCCCGCGCATCGTTCCGCACCGACGAGGGCGAGCAGGTGCTGGTCAAGGTCGCCCTGTCGCCCGTGAGCGTCGAGGGAGCCCGTGAAAACCTCGTCGCCGAGCTTCCCGGCTGGGGCTTCGACGAGACCGCGAAGCAGGCGGCCGAGCAATGGAACGACGAGCTCAAGAAAATCCGAATCGAGACCGCCGACACCACGGCCCGCAAGATTTTCTACACAGCCCTTTACCACACCATGACGGCTCCGGCCGCTTTCTGCGACACCAACGGCGATTATCGCGGAGCCGACGGCGCCGTGCACGCCGACCCGGGGTATACGACCTACACGATTTTCTCGCTGTGGGACACCTACCGCGCCAAGATGCCCCTGCTGACCCTCACACAATCCGGGCGCATGACCGACATCGTGCGGACGATGCTCGCCATCGCCGACGAACAGGGGCGTCTGCCCGTATGGCATCTGTGGGGTAACGAGACCGATTGCATGGTCGGCAATCCCGGCATCGTCGTCGTGGCCGACGCCATCGTCAAGGACCTGCCCGGCATCGACCGCGAACGGGCTTTCGACGCAATCAAAAAAACCGCCATGAACCCCGACCGCGGCAACGGGCTGCGCATGAAGTACGGTTACATCCCCTGCAACCTCTTCAACGAGGCGGTCGCCTACGACATGGAGTACGCCGTGGCCGACGGCGCTGCCGCCCGGGCTGCCGAAGCCTTGGGCAAGAGCGCCGACGCTCGTTATTTCACCGACCGCAGCCACTCCTACCGCCATTATTTCGACCCCTCGACCGGGTTCATGCGGGGCCGCGACAGCCGCGGCCGCTGGCGCACGCCGTTCAACCCGTTCGCTTCGACTCACCGCGCCGACGACTACTGCGAGGGCAACGCCTGGCAGTATGCGTGGCTCGCGCCGCACGACGTCGAGGGTCTGCAAGGCTGTTTCGGCAGCCGCGGGCGCATGCTCGAAAAGCTCGATTCGCTCTTCACCGTCTCCTCCATCGTCGAGGGGGCCGAGACTTCGCCCGACATTTCGGGCATGATCGGCCAGTACGCCCACGGCAACGAGCCTTCGCACGCCACGCTCTACCTCTACACCATGCTCGGGCAGCCGTGGAAAACGGCCGACAAGGTGCGCGAGGTGCTCACAACGCTCTACCACGCCGAGCCCGACGGTCTTTCGGGCAACGAGGACGTCGGCCAGATGTCGGCCTGGTACATTCTCTCGGCGCTGGGCATCTACGAGGCCGAGCCCGCAGGCGGCCGCTACTGGTTCGGTTCGCCCTTGTTCGACAAGGCCGAGATCGACGTTCCGGGCGGCACCTTCACCATCGTCGCCGAGAACAATTCGGCCGAAAACAAGTACATCCGGCGCGTCTGGTTCAACGGCCGTCCCTACACCAAGCCTTATATCGCCCATGCCGACGTCATCGAGGGCGGCGAGCTGCGGTTCGAGATGGGTTCCGAGCCCAAGGTGTGGTATTGCGCCGACGAGCCCGAGGCCTACGCCGACCAGCGGCCCGCACCCGCAAAGCGGCTTTTCAAGTCGGAAGCGGTGGAGGCCGAAATCGAGCGCGTCTGCGCCCTGCTGACCAACGAGCGTCTGCGCTGGATGTTCGCCAACTGCTTCCCCAACACGCTCGACACCACGGTGCACTACCGCGAAGACAAAAACGGCACGCCCGACACCTACGTCTATACGGGCGACATCCCGGCCATGTGGCTCCGCGATTCGGGAGCGCAGGTGTGGCCCTACGTGCAGCTGTGCGGCAGCGACCCGGCCTTGCAGAAAATGATTGCCGGGCTTATCCGCCGCCAGTTCAAGCTCATCGCCATCGACCCCTACGCCAATGCGTTCAACGACGGCCCGACGGGCCGCGGCGAGGACGTCGGCTACCCCGGCAACGAGCAGTCGCCGTGGGTTTTCGAGCGCAAATGGGAGATAGATTCGCATTGCTACCCCATCCGGCTGGCCCACCATTACTGGAAAACCACGGGCGACACCTCCGTCTTCGGCGCCGAGTGGGTCGAAGCGATGCAGGCCGTCCTCGCCACCCTCAAGGAGCAGCAGATGAAGGAGGGGCCCGGCGATTACATCTTCCTGCGCGTCACCGACCGCCAGCTCGACACCCGCTGCCACGTGGGGCGCGGCAATCCGGTGAAGCCCGTAGGATTGATCGCCAGCGCGTTCCGCCCCTCGGACGACGCCACGACTTTCGGCTTCCTCGTCCCGTCGAATTTCATGGCCGTCACGTCATTGCGCAAGGCGGCCGAAATCCTGCGGACGGTCAATAACGAGCCTGCGCTGGCCGGCGAGTGCACCGCCCTGGCCGACGAGGTGGCCGCCGCCTTGCAGCGGCATGCCGTCGTGGAGCATCCCGAGTTCGGCAAAATCTACGCGTTCGAGGTCGACGGCTTCGGCGGCGTGCAGCTCATGGACGACGCCAACGTGCCCTCGCTGCTGGCCATGCCCTACCTGGGCGACACGGAGCGCACCGACCCGATTTACGAAAACACCCGCCGGTTTGTCTGGAGCCGCGAAAATCCTTATTTTTGGCAGGGTCCCGCAGGCGAGGGAATCGGCGGTCCGCACATCGGGGTCGAAATGATCTGGCCCATGAGCATCATGATGCGGGCCTTCACCTCGGCCGACGACGCCGAGATCCGCGACTGCATCATACAACTTATGACCACCGACGCCGGAACGGGTTTCATGCACGAATCGTTCTCGCGCCACGACGCGGCGAACTTCACACGGCCTTGGTTCGCCTGGCAGAACACCCTGTTCGGCGAGCTGATACTCAAGCTGGTCAACGACGGGAAACTCGATTTGCTGAATTCGATAATATAGTCATTGCGGCTCGAAGAGCCGTGCGGGCTGCTTGCCCGAAAACAAAAAACTGAAAACCATGAAAAAAATAACGCTTCTCGCCCTTGCGGCCCTCTGTTGCAGCTGCTACGCCCGGCTGGCTCCCGAACCGGCGCTCCGCCCCTCGGAGTACGTCTCCACGCTCGTGGGTTCGCAGTCCGACTATTCGCTCTCCACGGGCAACACCTACCCCGCCGTAGCCCTCCCGTGGGGCATGAACTTCTGGACTCCCCAGACCGGCACCATGGGCGACGGCTGGACCTATACCTACGGCGCCCACATCATCTGCGGTTTCAAGCAGACCCACCAGCCCTCGCCGTGGATCAACGACTACGGGCAGTTTTCGCTGATGCCCGTGCGCGGCCGCGACAAGGTCGGCGAGACTTCGCGCCGCAGCTGGTTCTCGCACCAGTCGGAGGAGGCCCGCCCCTATTACTATAAGGTCTACCTCGCCGACCACGACGTCGTGGCCGAAATCGCGCCGACCGACCGGGCCGCCGCCATGCGTTTCACGTTCCCCGAAAGCGAGGAGTCCGGCATCGTCATCGACGCGTTCGACCGCGGATCGCACATCGAGGTGATGCCCGACGGCCGCACCGTCGTGGGCTACACCACCCGCAACAGCGGCGGCGTGCCCGATAATTTCCGCAATTACTTCGTGGTACGGTTCGACAAGCCATTCGGCGCTTTCCGCGTCTTCAACGGCAAAAAGGAGCTCAAAGGTTCCGAGGCCAAGGGCGACCACGCCCTCGCGGCGGTTTACTTCGCCACCCGGCGCGGCGAGCAGGTGACCGCGCGCGTCGCTTCGTCGTTCATCTCGCCCGAACAGGCGCTGCGCAACCTCGAATCGGAGGTCGGCGACGCCGATTTCGAGACCGTCAAGGCCAAAGCACAAGAGCGTTGGGACGAAGTGCTGGGCCGCATCGAGGTCTCGGGCGGCTCCGAGGAGCAGTACCGCACGTTCTACTCGTGTCTCTACCGCTCGACCTTGTTCCCCCGCAAGTTCTACGAAATCGACGCCGAGGGCAGTCCCATCCATTACAGCCCCTACAACGGCCAGGTGCTCCCCGGCTACATGTACACCGACACGGGGTTCTGGGACACGTTCCGCTGCCTTTTCCCGCTTCTGAACCTCGTCTATCCGGCCGAAAACGCCAAGATGCAGGCGGGCCTTGCGAACACCTACCGCGAAAGCGGCTTCCTGCCCGAATGGGCTTCGCCGGGCCACCGCGGCTGCATGGTGGGCAACAATTCGGCTTCGGTCGTCTCGGATGCCATCCTCAAGGGCATCACGCCCCAAGAAGACATCGCCACCCTCTACGAAGCGATGCTTTCGGGCCGCACGAAAGTACACCCCGAGGTCAGCTCCACGGGCCGGCTCGGTCATGAATATTACAACACGTTGGGCTACGTGCCCTACAACGCGGGCATCCACGAAAACGTGGCCCGCACGCTCGAATACGCCTACGACGACTGGTGCATCGCGCAGGTGGCCAGGCAGCTCGGACACGGCGAGGACGCCGCCATGCTCGAAAAGGCGTCGCACAACTGGCGCAACGTTTTCGACGCCGAAACCAAGCTCATGCGCGGCCGCAACCGCAGCGGCGATTTCCAGCGTCCGTTCAGCCCCTACAAGTGGGGCGACGCCTTCACCGAAGGCAACGCATGGCACTACACCTGGTCGGTCTTCCACGATGTGGAGGGGCTGGCCGACGCGATGGGCGGCAAGGAAGAATTCGGCAAAATGCTCGATTCGGTCTTCGTCGTGCCGCCCATCTACGACGACAGCTACTACGGCGTCCGCATCCACGAAATCACCGAGATGCAGGTGGCCAACATGGGCAACTACGCCCACGGCAACCAGCCCGCGCAGCACATGATCTACCTCTACGACTACGCCGGGCAGCCCGCCAAGGCGCAGTGGTGGACGCGCGAGGTGATGGACCGTCTCTACAGCGCCAAGCCCGACGGCTACTGCGGCGACGAAGACAACGGCCAGACTTCGGCGTGGTACGTCTTCTCGGCGCTCGGGTTCTATCCCGTGTGCCCCGGAGCGGATGAATACGCCGTCGGCTCGCCGCTCTTCCGCAAGGCGGTCATCCGCCCCGAAAACGGCAAGACGATCCGCATCGAAGCACCTAACAACTCGCCCGCCAACCGCTATGTCCGCCGCATGACCGTCGACCGCCGGCCCGCAGCGGCACCGTTCCTCGATTATTCCCAGCTCAAGGAGGGCGCCACCGTCCTCTTCGACATGACCGACCGACCCAACGAATGATGAAACGACTTTTTGCCTTGGGAAGCATGGCCGCCCTGCTGGGCGCCTGCACCCCCTCCACGACCCTCCTCTCGCCCGACGGGCGCAACAGCGTGGCGTTCGACGCCGCGACGATGACCTACGCCGTTCTGCGCGACGGCGACACCCTCATCCGCCCCTCGGCCCTCGGCATCGCCGCGCAGGAACGCGATTTCTCCGGCTTCCGCTTCGGGGTCGTGCACCACACCTCCGGCGACCGGGAGTGGAGCCAGCCGTGGGGCGAGAACAAGACCCACCGCGACCGCTACAACGAAATGACCGTCGAGCTGCACAACTCCGACGACCGCACCGAACTCTGCCTGCGGTTCCGGGCCTACGACGACGGCGTGGCGTTCCGCTACGAACTCAACGCACCCGATTCGCTCACCGTGACGGACGAGCTCACCGAATTCCGCTTCGCCGACGAGGAGACGGCCATGTCGTGGTCCATCCCCGGCAATTTCGAGACCTACGAGCTCCAGTACCGCGAGCAGCCTGTCGCCGGGGTCCGCGACGCCAACACGCCTTTCACGTTCCGCAGCGGCAAGGTCGCCTACGGCTCGGTCCACGAAGCGGCGCTCTACGATTATCCCGAGATGGTGCTGCGGCGCGATGCCGAGGGAGTGCTCAAAGCCGACCTCGCACCGCTGCCCAACGGCGTCAAGGCCTACATCCCCGGACGCTTCACCACTCCGTGGCGCACCGTCCAGCTGGGCGACAAGCCTGTGGACCTCATCAACTCGTCGCTGATTCTCAACCTCAACGAGCCCTCCAAGATAGCCGACACCTCGTGGATCAAGCCGCAGAAGTATGTCGGCGTCTGGTGGGGCATGCACCTCGGCACGCAGGTGTGGACCATGGGCCCGCGCCACGGCGCCACCACCGAAAACGCCCTGCGGCACATCGACTTCGCCGCGGCCAACAACATCCAGGGCGTCCTTTTCGAGGGGTGGAACCAGGGTTGGGAGAACTGGGGCGGCAACCAGCACTTCGACTATGTCGAGCCCTACGCCGATTTCGACATAGAACGCATCGCCGCCTACGCCCGCGAAAAAGGGGTCGAGCTGTGGATGCACGCCGAAACGGGCGGCAACATCCCCGAATTCGAGGAGCAGATGGAGCGCGCTTTCGCCCGCTATGCCGAACTGGGCGTGCATACGCT
This sequence comes from Alistipes muris, assembly GCF_943193205.1. Classification (GTDB taxonomy): domain Bacteria; phylum Bacteroidota; class Bacteroidia; order Bacteroidales; family Rikenellaceae; genus Alistipes; species Alistipes muris. The sequence continues at coordinate 75,641 of NZ_CALPDD010000006.1, read as the reverse complement.
CAAGACGGGTTATGCCGGCGGCTTCAAGGGCGGCTACCTCCACCACTCGCAGTACGGCGTGCAGCACTACCAGCGCGTCGTCGAGACGGCGGCCCGCTACGGCATCATGCTCGACGTCCACGAGCCCATCAAGGAGACGGGCATCCGCCGCACGTGGCCCAACATGATGACCCGCGAGGGGGCCCGCGGCATGGAGTGGAACGCCTGGAGCGAGGGCAACTCGGCCGAGTACCTCTCGACGCTGCCTTTCGTGCGGCTGCTCGCGGGTCCGATGGACTACACCCCCGGCATCTTCGACATCGACTACTCCACGGCCAAGGCCGACAAAGGGCGCATCGAGTGGAACGGCCCCAACGCCCACTGCTGCATCAAGACCACGCTGGCCCGGCAGATCGCCAACTGGGTCATCATCTATTCGCCGCTGCAAATGGCCGCCGACTTCATCGAGAATTACGAGGGACACCCGGCTTTCCGGTTTTTCCGCGACTTCGACGCTGACTGCGACCGCTCGGTGGCCTTGCAGGGCGAGATAGGCGATTATATCGTTTTAGCACGCCGCGCAGGCGACCGCTGGTTCCTCGGCGCGGGCACCAACGGCAAGGCCCGGACGCTCGCACAGCCGCTCTCGTTCCTCGAAGACGGGGTAACCTACACGGCGACCATCTATGCCGACGCGCCCGATTCGGCCCGGAATCCCGAGAACTACCGCATCGAACGGCGCACCGTCACCTCGGCCGACACGCTCGAAATAGCGATGGCCGCCCGCGGCGGACAGGCCGTAACGTTCATTCCTGAGAATGAATAATATAAAACGTTTTAGCACCCTGCTTCTGTGGCTCCTGCCGTTTTGCGCCGCGGCGCAGGACGACGGGTGGACCCTCCGTGCCCGCGACACGGCCCGCTACGCTCCGGCGACGATGGCCAACGGCGAACTGGGGCTGGTGGTCGGGCGCGAACCGTTCGGGGTCGGGCCGCTGCTGTGCGGCGGAGCCTGCGAACGGGGCGGCCGCGAGGGTGTGAGCCGCATCCTTGAGGGCATCTGTCCGCTGGGGCTCACGATGGAGCCCGCAGGCCCCGTGCTGGAATGGGAGCAGGAAATCGACCTGCGCCGGGCCGTCCACACGACCCGGCTGACCACCCCCGAAGTGCGCATCGAATACCGCATCCGCGCCCTGCGCAGCCTGCCCTATGCCGTCATGGCCGAAGCGGAGGTCGAAGCGCTCCGCGACACGGAAGTCCGTATTACCAACCGCCACCGGATTCCCGGCTTCTACGCCGACACGCTGCGCGAAAACCGCACGGTGTGGTGCGAGGACGGGGGCCGCAAGGTACAGCGCACGGAGGGGAGCTACAATCACGGCGCCGACCGCACGGTGGCCACCTCCGTATTCCTTTGCGGCGAGGGCTTCAGCCAGCCGGAAGCCGACCGGCTCGAAGCCGACCTGCGGCGAGGAGAAAAGGCCTCGTTCGCGCTGGTGGGCATCGTCTGCACGACGCAGGGCTTCGCCGACCCGTGGAACGAATCGGAACGGCAGGCGATCTACGCCGCGCGGGAGGGTGCCGACGAACTGGCTGCCGCCCACGAACGGGCATGGGACGCGCTGTGGCAAAGCGACATCGTCATAGAGGGCGACGACGAAGCCCAGCGCGCCGTGCGCTTCGCGCTGTTCAACCTCTATGGCTCGGTCCGCGAGGGCTCGCGCCGCAGCATCGCCCCGATGGGGCTGACGTCGGCGGGCTACGGCGGCCACATCTTCTGGGACGCCGAAACCTGGATTTTCCCGCCGCTCTTAGTGCTGCACCCCGAGCTGGCGCGGCAAATGCTCGACTACCGCACCGACCGCATCGAAGCGGCCCGCCGCCGGGCCTATGCCCACGGATACCGCGGCGCGATGTTCCCGTGGGAGAGCGACGACCGGGGCGAAGAATCGACCCCGACTTTCGCGCTGACGGGACCGCTGGAACACCACATCACGGCCGACGTGGCGATTGCGGCCTGGCAGTATTACTGCGTCACGCAGGACCGCGAATGGCTGCAACGGCAGGGCTGGCCCCTGCTGCGCGAATGCGCCGCATTCTGGGCCGACCGCGCGACGAAGAACGCCGACGGCAGCTACTCGGTCCGCAACGTAGTGGGAGCCGACGAATATGCCATCGGCGTGACGGACAACGCCTTTACCAACGGAGCGGCCCGCCGGGCGCTGGAAGCGGCGGTCAAAGCGGCCGAGGCATGCGGCGAACGGCCCGACCCTGCGTGGGCGGAAGTGGCCGCGGGGCTGCGCATCCTGCGATTCCCCGACGGGACGACGCGCGAACACGCCGACTACGACGGCGAGCAAATCAAACAGGCCGACGCCAATCTGCTGGGCTGGCCGCTGGGCATCGTCACCGACCGCCGGGCGCTGCTGCGCGACCTGCGCTACTACGAACCGAAAATCGACCCGGCGAACGGCCCGGCGATGAGCCACTCGGTATTCGCCGTCCAATACGCGCGGCTTGGCATGATGGACAAAGCGCTGGAGATGTTCCGCCGCTGCTATCGGCCGAACCTGCGGCCGCCGTTCGGGGTCTTCGCCGAGACGGCGACGAGCGACAACCCCTGCTTCATGACGGGAGCAGGCGGCATGCTGCAAACCGTGCTGTTCGGATTCGGCGGACTGGAGATCACACCCGAGGGCCTTGCACGCCGCGAAACCCTCCTGCCGCCCGGCTGGAAATCGCTGACCGTCCGGACCGCCGGACGCTGACGCCCATACCGGCCACGCCACCCTGAAAATCGCTTCGCAAAGGAGCGATTTTTTTTGGTTTATGCCGAAAAATTTGTACATTTATAGTCGGCAAACCTTTTGCCTGCCAACCGAAAACCTTAAAACCGATACCTGACATGAAAAACTATGCAGCCAAAGAGATCAAGAACATCGTTCTGATCGGCGCCCCGGGCACGGGCAAGACCACCCTGGCCGAAGCGATGGCCTACGAAGGCAAAGTCATCGACCGCCGGGGCAGCGTCGAAACCAACAACACCCTCTCGGACAACACGGACATCGAACACGAATACAAGCGCTCGATCTACTCGACGATTCTTTTCACGGAATTCATGGAGCGCAAGCTCAACATCATCGACTGCCCGGGCTCGGACGACTTCTGCGGCAACCTCTTCTCGGCGTTCAAGGTAGGCGACGTAGGCGTGTTCCTGTACAGCGCCGTCAACGGCTGGGAAGTGGGCAGCGAAATCCAGGCGCGCTACGCCCGGATTCTCAAGAAACCCGTCATCGGCGTCATCAACCAGCTCGACCACGACAAAGCCAACTTCGAGGCGGCGTTCGAGTCGATCAAGGCGGCATCGCGCGTGAAACCCGTCATCGTGCAATATCCGGTGAACCAAGGTCCCGGCTTCGACTCGTTCATCGACGTGCTGATGATGAAGATGTACCGCTTCAAGGACACCGACGGCCACCGCGAAGAACTCGACATCCCGGCCGAGGAGATGGAAAAGGCCCTGGCGCTCAACAAGGAACTGGTCGAAATGGCCGCCGAACACGACGAGGCGCTGATGGAACTCTACTTCGACAAGGGGACCCTGACGCAGGACGACATCCGGCAGGGACTGAAAATCGGCGTGTCGCGCCGCGAAGTAATGCCCGTCTTCTGCACGAGCGGCAAGCGCGACATCGGCACCAAGCGACTGATGGAATTCATCATCAACGTGGCGCCCGGCCCGCTGAAAGCCCCCGCGTTCCTCTCGGCCGAGGGCGAAGAACTCACGGCCGACGCCGACGCACCGACCGTGGCGTTCGTCTTCAAGAGCCAGATCGAACAGCACATCGGCGAAATCACCTACTTCCGTGTCGTCCGCGGCCGCATCACCGAGGGCACCGAACTGGTGAACTCCCGCACGGGCAACAAGGAAAAACTCTCGCAGCTCTTTGCCGTAGCAGGCAAGAACCGCATCAAGGTGACGGAACTCTCGGCGGGCGACATCGGCTGCACGGTGAAGCTCAAAGGCACGCGCACCAACGACACGCTGGCCGCGCCGGGCGCTCCGGCTGCGGTGGAACCCATCGTATTCCCCGAACCCCGCTACCGCGCCGCGCTCAAATGCAAGGAACAGAGCGACGAGGAGAAGCTGGGCAAGATTCTGAACGACGCCAAGTTCGAGGACCCGACCATCCTGGTGGACTACAGCAAGGAACTCAAGCAGACCATCATCCAGGGCCAGGGCGAACACCACCTGAACATCCTGCGCTCGCGCATCCTCGCCGAGAACAAGCTCGACTACGAATACATCGCGCCGAAGATTCCCTACCGCGAAACCATCACGAAGGTGGCGCAGGCCGACTACCGCCACAAAAAGCAGTCGGGCGGCGCGGGCCAGTTCGGCGAAGTGCACATGATTATCGAACCCTACTACGAAGGGATGCCCGAACCGAAGAACTACAAGGTGCCGGGCAAGGGCGACATGGTGGTGAACGTGAAGACCAAGGAGGAATACGACCTGCCGTGGGGCGGCAAACTGCAATTCTACTCGGCCATCGTGGGCGGCGCCATCGACGCACGCTTCATGCCTGCGATCCTGAAAGGAATCATGGAGAAGATGGACGAAGGCCCGCTGACGGGCTCCTACGCCCGCGACATCCGTGTCGTAATCTACGACGGCAAGATGCACCCGGTGGACTCGAACGAGATCTCGTTCAAGCTGGCGGCCCGCAACGCGTTCAAGGAAGCGTTCCGCAACGCCGGGCCCAAAATCATGGAACCGATATATAATGTAGAGGTGCTGGTGCCGAGCGAATACATGGGCGCCGTGATGAGCGACCTGCAAAACCGCCGTGCGATGATCATGGGCATGGAATCGGACAAGGGATTCGACCGCCTGAACGCCGCGGTACCCTTGGCCGAACTCTACCGCTACTCGACCACCCTTTCGTCGCTGACCTCGGGCTCGGCGACCTACACGATGAAATTCGCCAGCTACGAACAGGTCCCCGCCGACGTGCAGGACAAACTGCTCAAAGCCTACACCGACACCGACGAAGAATAACCGCCGGAGCGTAGGGAAAGCCCTGCAGAAACGGGGGCTTTCAGACAACGCTGTTTTTGATTCCACCTCTGCCGAAAAACCGTTCGGCAGAGGTGTTTTTTTGGCCGAAACAACCCGGATTGTGTCCGAATTTCTCAGAAAAGCAACTTTTCAGAACGTATTTTCTGACGAATAAAACTATTGAATACCCCTTTTATGGCCCGAACCGCTTACGGTTTAACACCGAAAATATTGCCCGAAACGACTAATCGAAAGCAGATTTACTGCATTATAAATCAGATTGTTACAACTATTAAAAAATTTTACGAAATGGGAATATCGTACACGCTTTTTACTAACTTTGTCCCGACAGCTTTCTTATCTTACTCAAACCTTTTTACCTATGAAAAACCGTTACCTCCCCTTTCTGAGCCTCTGCATCGGACTGCTTGCGGGAGCCGTCTCCTGCAAGGACGACGCCACCGACAATCCGGCCGCTGCGGCCATCGAAATCACCACGCAGCCGATTGCCGCCCCTGCGGCGGGCGGCACGCTGCAAATCGCCTATCGCATCGTACCCGCTGCGGAGGGGGGGGGAATTGTTGCCGCCTCTGCCGATGACGCCTGGCTGCACGACTTCGACTGTTCGCAAGAAGGCATCGTGACCTTCACGGCCGACCCCAACGAAGGAGCCGAACGCACGACCAACGTGACGCTCTCCAAAGCAAGTGCCAACAGCGCATCGCTTACCGTGACGCAGGCGGCATTCGGCACCGACGAAAAACATTTCAGCGTCTCGACCGCCGACCTGACCTCCTCGGGCGTGACGTTCCGCATCCAATACAAGGCACCGGACGAAGGAGCCTATTTCACGTGGAACCTCATGTCGAGCGCCGACTTCAAGGCCCACTACAAATCGTCCGAAGAACTGATTGCCGCCGAACTGCAAGACCTCGTCGAAAACCAACTGCCCGACTACAAGGCCTATGTCGACCCGAACGGCACGTTCACCGACATCCTTTCGCGCATCGCCGACACGCGCCGCATCAACGTACTCAAACCCCAGACCGAATACACCCTCTATGCTTTCGGCGTGAGCCCCGAACGCAAAGCCACCACCGGCGTGGAGACCTACACGTTCACCACCCCGGCGTTCCAGGTTGTCGACCCCTGCAAGTTTGAAATCGAATTCACCGACGTGAAACAAGTGGAATTCAAGATTTCGATAACGCCCGACAACGACAACACGCGCTACTACCTGGGCTTCATCGACGGAGCCGCACTCCAGGAATCCACGCCCGAAGAAATCGCCTCGCAGTTCATCCAACGGGCCGAGAGCTACGAAATCAACTGGGGCGCCCACGACGCCCTGCGCACGGGCCCCTGCACCCTCCACACATTCAAAGACCTGGAGCTGAGCGACCTGCAAGCCGACACGGACTATGCGGTGCTGGCTTTCGGTGTAAGCGCCCTGGGCGAACGCACGACGGAAGTCGCCCATAAAATCGCCCACACGGCACCGGTCGAAATCACCGACATGACTTTCGATGTCGACATTGTGGAGACGGCGATCAACGGAGTGAAAATCCAGGTCACCCCCTCCTACCCGGACAAGACCTACATGGCGGGCTGCATCCGCAAGGCGGAATACGACAAGTTCGAGGGCGACGACACGCGGTTCATGGAATACGTAGTGGCCAACGGCAACGTGACACTGCTCGAAGGAACGCAGCTCATCGACCGCACCAACGCCCTGCTGGCCGACACCGAATACATCTTCTTCGCATTCGGCTATGCGGGAGGCATCACCACGCCCGCGCCCAAAATCGTACCCTTCTCGACGGGCGACTACAACGTGAGCGGCCAAGCCGAAATCGAAATCCTGAGCATCGAAGTGACGGGACCCGACCCCGACCCCAATGCAGTCAACTACGTACTGCTCGAAGCCAAAGTCCAGGTCAACGATAAGGCGGCGCACTGGTACGTCACCCATTTCAACAGCATCGACGGCGCAGCCTGCAACGCATTCAGCGGCGAACCTCTGACCGACACGGAAATCATCACGGCCCTCACCTCTCCGGGCTCCGGCATCTCTGTGACCAAAGACGCACTGACCGCCGAAGGCTATTGCAAGATAGGCAATGAACGCACGTTCTACGCCATAGCGGTGGATGCCGAAGGCAACTACGGACCGCTGGTTCGCAAGAGCATCATTCCGACCCAGGAAATGTTACCGTAACCCTCCGCTCTCCCACTCTCGCATCGGGCCGTCCTGCTCATGGCAGGACGGCCCGAACGTTTCATTCCCGAGGGTCTGTATTAAATTAACGTTAACAATGACGCAAAAGACGCAAACGTGCCGAAAAATGGCTTACATTTGTTCAGAAATTGCACTCGAACCTCAACATGAGCGAAATCTACACCGTCATTGTCGGCATCCTGGGCATCCTTGCCGTCTCCGGTCTTTTCGTCGGCGTTACCAACGACGCAGTCAACTTCCTCAACTCGGCACTCGGCTCCAAAGCCGCCTCGATGCGCACCATCCTGCTGGTGGCGTCGGTGGGAATCGTCATCGGCGTAGTGACGTCGAGCGGCATGATGGAAGTGGCCCGCAGCGGCATGTTCAACCCCCAACTTTTCACGTTCCACGAAGTGATGATGCTCTACTTAGGCGTCATGTTCGCCAACGTCATTCTGCTGGGGCTCTACAACTCGTGGGGACTGCCCACGTCGACCACCGTGTCGCTGATATTCTGCCTGCTGGGCTCGGCCGTCGCCGTATCGGTCTACAAAATCTCGAACGACCCGGCCGTGGGCGTCGGGTCGCTGAGCGAATACATCAACTCCTCGCGCGCAATGGGCGTGGTGTCGGCCATCCTGCTCTCGGTGGTCATCGCATTTACCTGCGGCTCGATACTGATGTACGTTTCGCGACTGATTTTCTCGTTCCGCTATACGACCCTGTTCCGGCGCTTCGGATCGCTGTGGTGCGGCATTTCGCTCACGGCCGTGGTCTATTTCGCCGTCTTCAAAGGACTGCGGTCGTTGCTGTCGGGCTATGCGTTCGTCCAACTGATCGAAAAACATCTGCTGCTGTCGCTGACCGTCTGCTGGATCATCTGCTCGCTGCTGCTGTTCTTCATCCAACGCTTCAAGGTCAACATCCTGCGCATCACGATTCTGTCGGGCGTCTTCGCCCTGTCGCTGGCCTTTGCGGGCAACGACCTGGTGAACTTCATCGGTGTGCCGGTAGCCGGATTCGACGCCTACTCGTTCGCCCGAACCACCGGAGACCCGCAGATGCTGATGACACCGCTGGCCGAAAACGTACCGGCGAACCTGTCGATTCTGCTGATGGCAGGCATAATCATGATTGTGGCGCTGTGGGCATCGAAAGAAGCGGTGCTGCGTGTGACCCAGACCGAACTTTCGCTCTCGGCGCAGGGCGACGACGGGCAGGAACAGTACGCCTCGTCGGTATTCTCGCGCACGCTGGTCCGCATAGCGCTGAACATCAACAACGGCATCGAACGCATCGTACCGGCCAAGGTCCGTGCGGCGGTGGGCAAACGCTTCGAGTACGAAGACGTCGAACACAGCGGAGCCCCCTACGACATGATTCGCGCGACGGTCAATCTGACGACCTCGGCCCTGCTGATTTCGCTGGCCACGTCGCTCAAACTGCCGCTCTCGACCACCTACGTCTGCTTCATGGTGGCGATGGGCTCCTCGCTGGCCGACCGTGCATGGGGCCGCGAAAGCGCCGTATACCGGATTTCGGGCGTCATGACGGTCATTGCGGGCTGGTTCGTGACGGCGCTGGGCGGATTCTTGATTTCGTTCATCGTGGGGCTGGTGCTTATCTACGGCGGGACGGTCACCGTCATCGTGGTGACGGTGCTGTGCGGCTGGATAGTGTTCCGCAACTGCTTCCCGAAAAAGAACAAACCCGGCGAAACCGAAGCGAAAGCCGAAACCAACAACGACATCATAGCCACACTGCGCAGTGACGTAGGCCGCACGATGGAGAGCGCGACGAAGATTTACGACCGCACGCTGATAGCCGTGCTGAAAGAAAACCGCAAGGTGCTGCGCGACATGGTCAAGGAATCGAACGACCTGTTCTACCAGTCGCGCGACCGCAAGTACGCGCTGCTGCCGACGCTCAAACGCCTGCAAAGCGGCGACGTCAACACGGCGCACTACTATGTCCAGGTGGTGGACTATCTGAACGAGATGACCAAGGCGCTGGTCCACATTACGCGCCCGGCGTTCGAGCACATCGACAACAACCACGAAGGGCTTTCGGTCGAACAGACCCGTGACCTGATGGCCATCAACGACGACGTGGAGGCAATCTACCGCCGTATCAACCTGATGCTGCGCGACGGCGACTTCACGGACATCGAACTGGTGCTCTCGCTGCGCGACCAGCTCTTCGAGTCGATAGCCGAAGCCATCAAGTCGGAACTCACGCGCATCAACGAAGCCAAGTCGAACACCAAGGCGTCGATGCTCTATCTGACGATTCTGACCGAAACCAAGAACATGGTGCTCCAGTCGCGCAACCTGCTCAAGTCGCAGCAATACTTTCTGAAGCACCGGACCGAGAAAAAGTGGATTAAATAACAAGGAGACAAGTAAAAGGTGAAAGGTAAAAAGCAGTTGCAAAAACATTCATTTGCATGCGGCGTTCTCGGAAAAACACTTCACTTTTCACTTTTCACTTTTAACCTCAGAACAAGTGGACATCGCACAAGCCCGCCGGCGGGAGAACATAGCCGAATACATACTCTATCTGTGGCAGATAGAAGACCTGCTGCGGGCCCTGCAATTCAGCCCCGAAGCGATTTACTCGCAGCTGATTGCCCCGCGGACCGAACTGACCGAGGAACAGAAGCCCGCATTCCTGATGTGGTACCTCGACATTGCGGGGCTGCTGCGCCAGGAAGGCAAGGAGGAAAAAGGACATCTGGAGCACACGCTGCATCTGATTCAGGACCTGCACGACCTCCATCTGCAACTACTCAAACTCCCGGTCGGCGAGCACTACCGCAAGACCTTCGCCCGGCTCGAAAGCGAACTGCCGCGCCTGCGGTCGGTGGTGGGCAATCCGGGGATGAGCGACACGGAACTCTGCTTCCGGGCGCTGTATGCGGTGATGCTCTACCGAATCAAGGGGCAGGGCGACCGCCCCGCCGTGGCCGACACGATAGACCTTGTGTCGCCCGTCATCGCCGAACTGGCCGCCATGTACGGCAAGGTCGAGCGTGGCGAAATCGACCTTTACAAAGACAACGAATAAGCCGCCCAACCGGACGGCCCTTGCTTCCCGAGGTTTTCTCCCCGGGATTTTTTTTGCCACGGCGCATCCCCCGCCACACTAACACGCACGAAAAAGGCCGGTTTTCCAGCAACGAGACCCAGGAAAGACCCGGCCCAGCCCCCACGGCACGCACGAAAAAGGCCGGCTTTCCAGCCGGCCCGCAAACTCTCCTCTCCGAGGAAAATTAAGCGTACTTGAACGTCGATTCGTCCGATACGGTCAGCTTCTTGCGACCCTTGGCACGACGTGCTGCCAGCACCTTGCGACCGTTCGCCGTAGCCATACGAGCGCGGAAACCGTGCTTGTTGATTCTCTTCCGGCGCGAGGGCTGGTAAGTTCTCTTCATTGCCATAGCTATCTAATTTTTATCGTTTCAGACATTTTTACGGATTGCAAAAGTACAACAAAAAAGCGATTCGCAAAAATTTTCGGCGAAAATATTTCAAAAGGCCCCGAAATCGCCCGACTTTTCGTCGCTTTAGCTTTGTTCTAAACATGCAGACGGAAATACCTTTCACGTTTCATCTTTCAACTTTTACCTTATTTATTCGTATCTTTGCAACAGCTCCGGTGCGGCCGGGCCCCAAACTACACCACTATGGCAGTATTCAAAGTCGAAGGCGGACACCGCCTGAGCGGAAGCATCACCCCCCAGGGCGCCAAGAACGAGGCGCTGCAAATCATCTGCGCCACGCTGCTCACCGCCGAGCGGGTGACGGTCTACAACGTACCCCAGATTCTCGACGTCATGCAGCTGATCGAACTGCTGCGGCACATGGGCGTGGAAGTCGACCGGCTTGCCGACGACACCTATGCGTTCCGGGCGCGGGAAATCGACTTCGACTACCTCCGCAGCGACGACTACCGCCAGCGCTGTGCGCGTCTGCGCGGCTCGGTGATGCTGATAGGCCCGATGCTGGCGCGCTTCGGTGTGGGCTATATACCCAAACCCGGCGGCGACAAAATCGGCCGCCGCAGGCTCGACACCCACTTCCTCGGGTTTCAGAAACTGGGCGCCAAGTTCGATTTCGATGCGTCGGAAGAATTCTTCACGGTCGAAGGACGCCATCTGAAAGGCACCTACATGCTGCTGGACGAGGCGTCGGTGACGGGAACGGCCAACATCATCATGGCGGCTGTCATGGCACGGGGCACGACGACGATCTACAACGCCGCGTGCGAACCCTATATCCAACAGCTCTGCCGGATGCTCAACCGCATGGGAGCCCGCATTTCGGGCATCGCCTCGAACCTGCTGACCATCGAGGGCGTCGACCTGCTGGGCGGCACGAAGCACACGCTGCTGCCCGACATGATCGAAGTGGGCAGCTTCATCGGCATGGCGGCCATGAACCGTTCGGAACTGACCATCAAGAACGTATCGTACGACAACTTGGGCATCATCCCGGCGCAGTTCAAACGCCTGGGTATCCAGCTCGAACAACGCGACGACGACATCTACATACCCCAGCAAGACCATTACAGCATCGAGAGTTTTCTGGACGGCTCGATCATGAACATCGCCGATGCGCCGTGGCCGGGACTGACGCCCGACCTGCTGTCGATATTCCTGGTGGTTGCGACGCAGGCCAAAGGCTCGGTGCTGATTCACCAGAAGATGTTCGAGAGCCGCCTGTTCTTCGTCGACAAACTGATAGACATGGGTGCGCAAATCATCCTCTGCGACCCGCACCGTGCGACGGTCATCGGCCACGACCACCGCATCCGCCTGCGGGCCACGCGCATGACCTCGCCCGACATACGCGCGGGCGTGGCGCTGCTCATCGCCGCCATGTCGGCCGAAGGGACGTCGACGATTCAGAACATCGACCAGATAGACCGCGGCTACAAGGAAATCGACACGCGTCTCAACGCCTTGGGCGCCAAGATTACACGAATCGAAGAATAACGGGCCGAGGCCCGCGCGACACCGCCTTGCACCTGTAACTTTTCACCTTTCTCACCTTACCGAAATGTTTTTGGAAAACGCCAGCCGCAAGGGCTGGATCGAAGTGGTCTGCGGCTCGATGTTTTCGGGCAAGACCGAAGAACTGATCCGCCGTCTGAAACGGGCCCAGTTCGCCCACCAGCGGGTCGAGATATTCAAACCGCGCGTCGACGTGCGCTACTCGGAGGAAGAGGTCGTTTCGCACGACGCCAACGCCATCCGCTCGACCCCGGTCGATTCGCCGCAGAACATCCTGCTCATGTCGGCGGGCGTCGACGTGGTGGGCATCGACGAAGCGCAGTTCTTCGACGAAAGCATCGTCGAAGTATGCCGCCGGCTGGCCGACAACGGGGTGCGGGTCATCGTCGCGGGGCTCGACATGGACTACACGGGCAAACCGTTCGGCCCGATGCCCGCGCTCATGGCCACGGCCGAATATGTCACCAAGGTGCACGCCATCTGTGTCCGCTGCGGCAACCTGGCCCACCACTCCCACCGTCTGACGAGCGACGACAAGCAGGTGATGCTGGGTGCGCAGGACACCTACGAACCCATCTGCCGCCACTGCTTCAAGGAACTGGTGCGCGAAAAGAGAGAATAACCCCGCCGGGGAGAGACTTCCGGCGACCAAATCCGTCTGCCTATGGACACTTTCGACTACATACTGCTTTACGTTGTTGCTGGGCTGTGCATCCTTATCCTCAACAAACTGGGCTCCCTGGAAACCAGAGTATTCCGACTGCACCAACTTCTCGAACGCGACAGGCAGGCGTCTCCGCAGCCGACCGAAGACCCCCGTCCGGAACAACCGCAGTCCCCGGCCGCAAGTGCCGAAGCCTGCACGGCGGAGAGCCCGGCCCTCAATCGGGAAGCCGAAAAAACCGCCGCCTTGGCGGAATCCCCGCAGCCGTCGCCCGAGCTGCTGCCTGCCCCGGAATCTTCGCCCGGCCCGGAATTTTCGCACGCTCCGGAGCGGAAGGGCGCACAGACCCCGCCCCGCCGCCGGAAAAACTACGAAAAGTTCATCGGCACCCAACTTTTCGCCGCCATCGGCATCTTCGTGCTGATTGTCGGCATCGGCTTCTTCATCAAATACGCCATCAACAACGACTGGCTCGACGAGAGGATGCGCACCGGGCTGGGCTTCGCCAGCGGCTCCGCCCTGCTGGCTCTGGCCGCCCTGCTGCAAAAGCGCTACCGCTGGTTCGGCTCGCTGCTGGCGGGCGGAGCATTTGCGGTATACTATGTGACGGTCGCCGTAGCCTACCACTATTATGAACTCTTTTCGCAGGGCTGGGCATTCGGGTTACTGACAATCACCACCCTGCTGATGACGGCCATCGCCCTGGGCTACGACCGTCGCGAATTGGCCGTAGTCGCCTTGGCCGGCGGGTTGGTGGCGCCGTTCATCACGGCGAGCAGCAACGGCAACCACCTGATGCTGTTCGGCTATCTGACGATTCTGCACAGCGGCATGTTCGTGCTCTCGCTACGCAAAAAGTGGTGGGAACTGCCCGTCATCTCGTTCGCAGCGACCTATGCGATTCTGGCCGTCTTCGTAGCATACACCGCCCATTCGTTCGACGAACCGGCTTTCGCCCGCAACATGCTGGGATTCGCGGCGCTTTTCTATCTACTTTTTGCCGCGGCCATACTCTCGGTCATTCAAGCCCGCGACAACCGCCGCTTCTATTGGATATTGGCGGGGCTGGTGAGCCTCAACAATTTTCTGTTCCTGCACTTCGGACTGCTGTTCCTGGGCCACATGAAATCCGCCGCAAGCTACGCAGGCATCGTACCGCTGGCCATCGCGGCTGCGAACGTCGCCATCCTGCGGCTGACCCGCCGGCACTCCGGGCAACTCCCGCATCTGCAAAACCTGCTGCTGGGACTGACCGCCCTGTTCCTTACGCTGGCCGCCCCAATTCAGTTCCGGGCCGAGACCACAACCCTATGCTGGGCCGCTGAAACGGTCGTGGCGCTCGGGCTTTACGTCCATACGCGCCGCCGCATTTACGAAGCAAGCGCCGTTGCACTCTACTTAGCTACAGCGCTGAATGTTATGGCGCAACTTCTCACAGGCGACAGCGACGCCGGAATTTTCCGCAGCAGCGAATTTCTGACCGCCCTGTCCGCTGTGGCGATGTTCGCCTGCGGAGCTGGGTTCATGCGCTGCAAACGGGAGGTATTCGGGCAGGCAAAGCTCCTGGTCTATCCGGCCGTCTACGTTGTGTGGGTCGTCCTCACGGCAGGGCTGCTGTATTTCATGCTGAACGTCGAATTCTTCCGCCATCTTTCGGGCGGCATGCGGCTGCAAGCATGGCTGTTCACGAGCGTAGCGACGATTTCCGGGCTTCTGCGGCTGCTGGGCGAACATTTCCCGGCCGCGAAAAACACCCGTCTTCATCTGACAGCCAACGGGATTGCCGTGCTGCTGTTGATTATGTTCTCTACGCCCGGCCAAAGCAGCACAGCATGCGCCGTATTCTCGTGGCTCTCAGTAGCGGCAGTCATCTATTCGCTGACGAACATGGCATGCCGATTCTACCGCGGCGCAACGGAAGAGGCGCGGCGCAGAACTTTCACCATCGTGCTCAACATCATGGCCACGCTGGTCTGGATTAGCGTCTTCTGCCGCCTGCTGACGCTGCTGGGCATCGACCGCAATTTCAGTACGGGACTCTCGCTGGGACTGATAACGGCGGGAAGCGTACAGATGGGGCTGGGCATGCTCCGCCGCCAGAAAATTCTGCGCATCTTTTCGCTTTTCGTCTTCGGACTGGTGCTGCTCAAACTGGTGCTGCACGACCTGTGGCAATGGCCCACGCTCGGCCGGATTGTTGTTTTTATCCTGCTGGGCGTCACGCTCCTGCTATTGTCGTTCCTCTATCAAAGGCTCAAAACGACCCTTTTCAAGGACGACGACGAATTGCATATCCCCGGGAAATAACTACTTTTGTACTCCGATTTCAACACAAGAAACACGTTATGAAAAATTCGTTTGCAAAATGGGCGGCCGCACTTCTGTGCCTGGCCGCCGCGATGCCTGCACAGGCGCAGTTCAATCTGAAAAAAGCAATCAGCGGCGCCGCCAAGGTAACGCAGGCCGCCACGCTGACCGACGAACAGATGGCCGCCTACGTCAAGGAGTATATCGACTGGATGGACGAACACAACCCGGTCTGCGCCGATGACGACCCCTACACGCTCCGGCTCAACCGGCTGACCGAAGGACTGACCGACGCCGACGGCATCGCGCTGAACTTCAAGGTCTACTATGTCATCGACGTCAACGCGTTCGCCTGCGCCGACGGCAGTATCCGCGTCTTCTCGTCGCTGATGGACATCATGACCGACGAAGAACTCCTGGGCGTCATCGGCCATGAAGTGGGCCACATCGCCCACCGCGATTCCAAGAAAGGATTCCGCACCGCGCTGCTGGCTTCGGCCCTGCGCGACGGCATTTCGTCCAACGGCGGCAAGGCGGCGCAGCTCTCCGAATCGCAGCTGGGCGACTTAGGCGAAGCGCTTGCCAATGCGACCTACTCGCAGAAGCAGGAACGCGACGCCGACGACTACGGCTATGAATTCCTTCAGAAAGGCGGCAAAAACCCGTGGGCCATGGCCTACTCGTTCCGGCGTCTGAAAGCGATGCAGGAAGAAGCCGGCGCACAGAAAAACAGCAAAATCAACCAGCTGTTCTCGACCCACCCCGACCTGGACGTTCGCATTAAACGCATGGAAGAACGCGCCACGGCAGATGGAATCGCAGAACCGACCGCGGCCTGCGCAGAATAGAAACGCGGCTGGCGCCCAAACAAAAAAGCACCCTGCTGTCAGGGTGCTTTTTTATGGTTGGCAGGTCCTTATTTCGCGGCCGACTGCAACGCTTCGATAAACCGCGGCCACAGCACCCACAAATTTTCGGTCCGAAGCCAAAGCTCGCGGGCCTGCGCCTGCAACGAGGGGCGCTCGCTCTCGATGTCGCGCAGGTAGGCGGCATCGGCCGGATGCTCCGCCGCCGTGAACTCGGCGAAAAAGGGCGCGAAACGGGTCTTGAAACGTTTCAGCTCACCCTCCGGAAGCCGCCCGTCACGCCGGAATGCCGCCCACAGCAACAGCAGCTCCCGGCTGGCGCTCTTGTCCGAAAGGTCGTTGATGACCTCGTCGAACAATTCGGTTTCGTCCATCGCCAGATAATCGAACGCGAGCAGCTCGCTCCCCTCCAGATGGTCCTCGGGGTCGAGGTCGAGCAACATTTCGAGCAGTGCCGCCGACAGCTCGAAATCGTTGATAAGGAAATGATCGACCGCCGAAGCGTGGACCAGTTCGAGCGCCGCCCGCGAATTGCGGTGGTTCCACTCCAGAATCACCTCCTCGTCGTCGGGAATCAGCCCGGCCAGCCGCTGGAACGCCTGGAACCGCTCGTCGCAAGCCTGCTCCACAGCGCCCGAAGCCTGCAATTCGCGGCTGTGCGCCAAGACCCTGACGAAATTATATGCCCCCTCGCCGACGACCTCGAACGTCTGGTCGGGAGTGGGATTGAGATATGCTTTCTGCATCGTAGCGAATATTGAAAATCATGTTGCGCAACGGTCTGCGGCTATACTCGCCAGGTGGACGCCTGGCCGTTTCAGCGCGAATATAGCAACAAAAGCGATATTTTCGGTCAAATTGTTGCGAGAAATATTTTTTTTTCGGATATTTGCAATCCCAACCGAAGACCTCGTGTCTTCCAAGGCCGAAATAGCTCAGCGGTAGAGCACTTCACTCGTAATGAAGGGGTCCCGAGTTCAAATCTCGGTTTCGGCTCTGAAAGTCAGCAACTTACAGAAATGTAACTGCTGGCTTTTTTCGTTTCTGTACGGTGGAAAAAGGGGTTGAAACGGGCTTTTCACAGCCCTGACTTCCCATAAACTTCCCATTGAACTTCCCATAGAAAAGTCTGCCAACCCCCTGCATCAAATCGATGCAACACAATGACATTCAAAGCAATAATACGCAAAGACGTAATCTATAAAAACAACAATTCTCCCCTATGCATTCAATTTCTTCATGACGGACGTAAGAAAACCATTGGTTTAGGCATCTCCATAGCCCATGAATATTGGAATGCAGAGGCTCAAAAAGTAACGGATGACTGCCCCGACAGGGACAATATCCAGTTTCAGATAACAGCCAAAATCAAGGAATACAACAAGAAAATCCAGTGGTTGGAAGCGTTGGATATTCCCATAACATTCGACACGCTTTTCGAGACCAACAAGAGCCGCCATGCAGGGATTACCATAGAGGACGGTTTCAAAGCAGAAATTGAGCGTTTGGAATCGCTCGGCAAAATCAACTCGGCCACCAAACACAAATATGCCCTGCAAGTGTTGGATGGCTACAAATCGGTCAAAACCGCATTAGAGGCTATCGACCTCGACTATCTGAAAGGGTTGGAATTGTACCTGCGCCAACGGGGCAACAAGGACAACAGCATAGCTACAAGGTTCGCCATCTTCAAGGCCATCTACAACAAGGCAGTTAAAGAGGGCAAGGTCGCTGTAAAACAGAATCCGTTCACGTTATTCCAAGTAGGCAGTTTGTGGGCCAAAACACGCAAGCGAGCAATCGACAAGGACGACATCCAACGGCTAATCGACCTCGAAATTACAGAGGGTCATAAGACAGAATATCGACGCCTTGCAAGGAATTTATTCTTGTTCTCTTATTTTACAGCAGGCATGAACTTTGGCGATATTGCACGGTTGCGTTATAAAGACATCGTGAAAGGGCGTGTGAACTACTCCCGCCACAAGACACAGAAACTATTGTCCTTTCAACTTGTACCGAACGCCATGCAGATTCTCGAAAAGTACGGTACAGCAGGACACGGAGAAGATTATATCTTCCCTATCCTCAATCGCCATGAACACACCACCCCACAGCAGATTTTCAATCGGCTGCACAAGGTACTGCGGAAAATCAATCGAGAGTTGAAAGCGCTGGGAGAAATGATCGGATTGGAAATGCCCTTGACGACATACGTAGCAAGGCATACCTATGCAACAGTCTTGAAGCGGTCTGGTGTAAGCGTGGCACTCATATCCGAATCGTTAGGACACTCCGACCTATCCACTACACAAATTTACTTGGATAGTTTCGAGAACTCCCAAATCGACGCGGCGATGGCTCATTTGTTATAGACTGGAAAGAGGACAGACATCGACAAGGGGTATGGATTAAGCCCCTATGTCAATGTTTGTCCCCTTACTCTCATCAAGATTTATATATCATATCGAACTAACAGAACAAAATGCAGGTGCGGCTCCAATTATATGTGGCTTGGAACGAGGGCTGTCTATGTGTTCTTGTCGGTCGATTCAATGGTATTCTGCCGAGTAAATTATTTCAAAATATTCATTAAATAATTTGACTTTCGGTTGAATATTTTATATCTTTGCATAGCAATTCAGCAAAGACATCTCCACTATAAATGGTATTCATTCTTTCAAGGCAGATTTCCTCTGCCTTTTCTTTGCGTTGCATTACCACATTTTTTGAGTGTGAAATGAAGATTTCCTTTATAAGTATAGATTCAGAATCTAAAATTATGGAAGATAGTAGAAACAGAAGATTTCAAATCAAGAGATATTATTAATAATTCAATACTTACAGTTATGATTAACAACTGAGCTATCAACGCTCCCGAGGGAGCAACTTACTTGTCAGACTTTCTGACCGAGATTCCCATTAATTGTTTATTCAACAAGAAGCAGACAGGATGCGGTGCTACCGAGCTGGCCATCCGCAACCCCATTCCAACTATTATTGCCATGCCTTACGTGGCATTGGTAAAGAACAAGACTATCTACCGCCAGGATGATATTTCCGTGCTGGGCGTTTACGAGGGCATCCAAGAGCAGGACATCATCGACTATGCACAGAGCCATTCTCCATTAAAGATAGCTGTTACATACGATTCCCTGCCACGAACCATTAAGGCATTGCAGAGTATCGGCATAGACCCTTATAAAGATACTTTCCTGCTGGTGGATGAATGACACGTATTGTTCAACTCCTATTCGTTCCGCCATACCGCTATTAAGAATTTACTTGCAGAAGCCGCTAAATTCGACAAGGCAACTTATATGACGGCTACTCCGATAGAGCAGGAGTATGTTTTAGAGGAACTAAAACCCCTGCCTGTTTGCGAAATCAACTGACCGCATTTGCAAGAGGTCAAGATACGTTCCCGCCAGACATCCAAACCAGCCCAATATATCGTTAAGGAGTGCCGCAGGGTATTGGATAACGATATGCCCCACAACTTGCATATTTTCGTAAACAGCGTGGAGTTCATCGCAAAGGCAATCGACCTTGCAAAACTCACTCCCGAGCAGGTCAAAGTCGTTTGCTCGGTCAGCGGGGACAATGGCGAGAGCAACCAACGCAAATTAGGCAAGGATTATCCCATCGGCCAGCCGTCAGCCCCCGCAAGGAAGATAAACTTTTACACCTCGACCTGCTTTGAGGGGTGCGATATTTACGACGAGAACGGCGTTACATTCATCGTCAGCGACGGTAACAAATCCCACACGCTGTTGGATATTTCGACCCTGTTCACACAGATTTGCGGGCGGCTCAGGGATTCCAAATACAAGGGCGAGATTATCCATGTTTACTCCACAACCAAGTACAGCCGAGAAGTAACCTTGGATGAATTTGTGGCATCGACAAAGAAAGTGCTTGCAGAAGCGACAAGCTATGCCGACGAGATAAATTCATTGAGCGATACGGCACGGGGAAAGACCTTATCGAAAATCAAATACATCAACGAACAATATGTCCGCGTAGAAGACAATCGGCTGGTGGTCGATAAGAACCTCGCCAACATGGATATAGTCAATTTCAAAATCTGCCGCCACATTTACAGAACCTATGTAAACCTTACGAATGAACTGCAACGAAACGGCTACACGATAACCAGCCACACGTTCAGCGAGATTATAGAGAAGATAGAGAACAACGACAACGCACGTGTTACATTCAAAGACCTGTTCGATGAATACCACCGTCTGAAAACGACCAAGCCATTCTTTTCGCTGGAGAGCCACGAGGATTTATGCGCTCAAATAGGGATTAAATATCCATTAGTGAAACAGGCTTACGACGAGTTGGGAACAGACAAGGTGCAAGCAATGAAATACCATGTAAGTAATATTAAACGAGAACTGATGAAACGACAGCCAGCCCCGACCGAATACAAAATCGTGAAACTGGCAAACATAACCTTTCAGAAACAGACCCCTATTGCCAAAAGCAAGGTTAAGAAACTGTTGCAGGGCATTTATGATGATTTAGGGATAAAGCAGACGGCAAAGGCGAGCGACCTCAATAAATGATACGAGGTAAAACATACAACGCCCAAAATCAATGGCAAGACAACGGCCTGCATAACCATTGTTAGAGATAGGATGATTGTGAAATAATAAGTTCCGACTAGTTCATAACTGGTCGGAACTTATTTAGCAAACACACTAAAAGTTATCAAGATTTTTTAGGGGCTAACTCTGCTAATTTGTCAATGATTTTCTTTTGCAATTCTATTTCAACATCAGCCAACTTTATTCTCATTTTATAATCATCTGAACTATTATTAGGCTCGCAATAAATATTTCTAAACCCATCAAGTACAAACCCTAAAATTTGGTCTAAATGCTTCTCTTCTTTGAAATATCCTTGTTGCGTTAATAATTCAATATGCGATTTAATAGTCATTGAAAGAGTTACCTTAAATGCATATTTGTCGTGTAATTGTTTTGCTTTACTATATTGTATTGAAATAAAGTAGAGATAATAAACTACGGGAGAAAAGATTAGAAATCTGACATAAAAATTCAAATCAAAAGTAGCGTTCAATACCCATTGGTTTATACCTAATTGAAAAATAAATAATCCTATAATACCGACGAACAACAGAATAGATGTTGCCAAAATATATATTTCCCACTTTTTAATTTCGGCATTCAGACTGTTTCGCCGCTTTTCAAACTCACCACCAAGCCCCGTTTCACTTGCGATTTCATAAATTCTCTGAATTTCCGCTAATTTTGTTTCTGAATCACGATGTAGCTTTACTATTTTTTGATTATTAACATCTGATTCACGGGCATATGCTCGAATATTTTTTGTAAGAGAAATACATTCACGTTCTAAAACCTTGATATTGCTATTAGATATTGTAGCTTCTTTTTGTGCAAGTGTGACAGCTTCTTGGAGCTTATCTATTTTACCTTTATTTTGCTCTGCTGCACGATGCAAATTCTGCATCGCGTTCTCAATTTTTTTTAACTCTATAATCCTTGCCTTATAATTCTTCCCCAATAAAACAATTTCGTTATATTGGGACATACAATCCCTTTTTAATTTCTCAAATTTCTTTCGCTCTTTATCTGCACTAATTGTATCCGCAACAAATTCTTTCTTTTTTATAGCGTATTTAGCCGCTAAAGGAGAATATTTATCCTTGTAAAATTTTTCAGCTTCATTCAGGAGTTTTATTATCTTGTTTTTATCTCCTTTAAAACCCGCTATGGCTATTGCTGTTTCTTTATTTATTATGTCTAACTTTTCAACAAGAGACTTATAAATCTTGTCATTGGACTTTATACCACTAAACAGAGAATTAGTTTCCTTAAAAATAGAATTTAATGAGTTCTTTAAAACTGTAATTTCCGCCACTAATTCTACTGCTTTTTGCCTACGTTCTTCTAATGATATTGTCGCCATGATAAATTATATGCTTTTTACTAATGTAAAAGTACAGAATATATGGTATAAATCAAACTTTTACAACCTTAATTCAGCTCGATTCATAAAATAATAAGACCTCCTATTGTTCTTTTTCGTTCATACCCTGTCCACAAACAGATACACTAATCAAAGCCCCCTTCCCTTGATGAATGTAAAAACAAGAATTATGGACACACTATTAAGGGCGAAACGCATAGCCGATTTGCATGTGCTTTATGGACAGAACGAAGTGGTCGAGGAACTTATCCGTGCAGGTAAGATTGATGAAGAATACATGTATCCTTTCGTCGATACCGAAGACGAAATTTTCGAGTGGTGGCTGGTATCGCCTTACTTGGCACGAGAACTAAAAGCACAAAATGAAGTGGTAATCGACGCACTCGATTGCTATTGGTGGGGACGCACGACGAGCGGTCAAGCAATCTATATGGACAACGTAATACAGGAAATAGCAAGAGAGTAAAACACAGACCGCACTTTCATTTAAGGAAACCATAACTTACAGTAATTAGGGGCATTGCAAAACCATGAAGTTTTGGCAATGTCCCATTTCTGTTTTTATGCTGGCGTAAAGCGGATAAAAAGGGGCAAGGAACAAATGCAATACGTTATTTTCTGAAATCCTGCACGCTTAACCTTGAAATCCTTACCCTCAATTTACGAATAACAAATTTCTGAATCCATACTACCGACTATTGCATGGAAAATTTGTTTTACTGAACTTTGCGGTATCCTAACAGCAACAGCACCCATAAGTAAGATGTTTTGCAATTTCCGCTGAATATGCTACTTTTGCAGTAACATATTGAATACACGGAAAGTGTAGCTTGTTCTCTGATTGCGAACGTAGGAAATTCGACAGAAGAGAGGATGGGCGAACATCTTGCCGCGTCATATCCATTCGTGGGTATAGGCGTGGGGCTGTTGCTTATTTAATCTTCAAGGTTTCCTACGACCTGCAATCATTGAGTAAGTTTTCAGCACCACGCTTTCTGTTTACTCAAATCAATCTTATTTGACAGTCGTATAGGTGCTGGTACGGCACTCTAAACTTTCATTTCTATGAAGAAACTTGGTTTATTCGTGGCTATCGTCACGATGGGATTTGGCGTACATGCCCAAACAACGCATGTGCTACTGCCTAATGGAAAGAACATTCCTGTCAGACTTACATCTGCTATTTACAGCAATACGAACGCTAAAACCCAAACAGTCCCAACTGCAATTGTGGATGCCGACATTAAAGACAACAACGGGCAGCATGTTTTGATACGACGAGGTACTCCTGTTGAGATTTCTGCCACAATTCAAAAAGCCAAAGGCGTAGGAAAAGGTGCTTATATCAAATTGGATTTTCTCTCCACCTATTCCATTGATGGGCAATACATCATGCTGCAAGGGAATCTCATACGGGAAGGGGCTGACCGAAAAGGCACGGCATTAGGTGTCGGTCTCGGTGTTGGTTTGACGGTTTGCTGGCCTTGCCTATTCTGCCTGTGTATAAAAGGCGAAAAACTGGTTATTCCCGAAAATACACTCGTAAATTACGTTGTCACGAACGACGCATATCAAGTCAATGTAAATTAGCTTTTCAGACAATTGATTTGTCAGCTTTACAAAGCCATATTACATAGACCTTAAATTTATTAAAGTCCATGAAAAAACTTTTGATAATGCTTCTTATGGCAATATTAATTGCCACGAGTGTTTCCGCTCAAACCAGAACAGCCTATCTTGACCTTTACCAGCGCGGTGGAGGACGACACTTGAGAACAACATTGATGTTCGATGGAAAACCGATTTATATTGGGAGAAGAAATCTTGGCCAGACTCTGAATATGTTATCTCGATTGGGATGGGAAGTCGACCATACACTTATCGGAGCCAACCGCGTCCTGTTTCTTCCTACTCGTCATAAATTCCACATCATCTTAAAAAAGAAATATCATCCAGGAGAAGACCCGTTTGCAGGTTACCCGTTTGTAAAATCGCACAATTCACAAACGCCCTCCAAGGTGGAAGAAACGACAACTATAAAATCAATTGCAACAGTAAGTGAATCCGCTCCTTTATTACTCAGTTACACCACATGCGACAATAACCCGATTTCAGAATATCCAAAATCTGCAACCAATAGCTACGAAAATGGGAAAGGTACGGTTTTCTCTCATGAAAGAGAAATAAAAACAAATGCTTTTAAACGATGCCTCAATATAGAAAGTATTGTTATTCATAATGGCATTACCTCAATCGGAGAGAGTGCATTCTACGACTGTTCCAACCTAACAAGTGTAACAATTCCCAACAGCGTGACGTCGATTGGGAAATACGCATTCAGTCGTTGTAATTTAAGGAGCATAACTATTCCTGCTGGTGTAACGACGATAGAAGAGGGAACATTTTACAATTGCAAATATCTTAGCAATATAACCATTCCTAATAATGTTATATCAATTGGGAAATATACATTCTACAGCTGTTCCAGCCTAACGAATGTAACAATTGGAAAGGGCATTATGTTGATTGAAGACTATGCATTCAGCAATTGCAGCAATCTGAAAAGTATTTATTGCAAATCGACCGCCCCGCCTCAATTGGCAGGATACCGTCATCCTTTCCCAACCTCCGCAACTATCTACGTTCCGAGTGCTTCTATTGATAGTTACAAAGATGCATCGGGCTGGAGCAACTACGCAGACCAGATTGTCGGATACGACTTCGATTAAGAACGCAAACTCAAATCATTAATCTTTCTCCTGCGATACGGTTCGCTATCACGGAAGAAATAAAAGAAAAAGAAAAAATGGGAGATTTCGATTACAAAGAATTTATTCGACGTACAAAAAAAGCACTTGCACAATATGAAAGCTACATTAAAGAGCATCCCGAAGAGCAAAGCTATTCAAGAACTCTATTTATAAATGCTTGCCTTGGATTGTTGATGGTTCCTCACAAAGAAATGATTGAATCTTTACCCAAAGATTCTGTCAAAAATTGGGGGATAGATGAAGATAACATCAAAATCGAAAAAAATAAGAGTATTTGCAAGATAGCAACTCACTTACGAAATGCAGTAGCTCATAGCAGGTTTGAATATAATTGCAAGGAGATGTCCGTACCTATAGAAGAAATAATCTTTACCGATAAATTTAACAAAAATTGTTCAAATAATTTTGAAGCTACCTTGGATTATAAAACATTCAAAGATTTTGTTCTGAATATTGCTAATTTTGCATTAGATCATTAATATTTAAAAGATTGGACAGACTTGAACAGACGGTCTATGATAAACCGCTTTATTCGGGTCTGTCCTTGCAGTTTTACCAGATAACAAAGCAACACTACATTCTTAAAAGGAAAGAGTAGGAGAGAGGGAAAATTTTCCCACGCGATTTACTCGACACAAACGAGGACACACCTGGCACTTTTGCAAGGTTTGTCCTCGCTTTTTTGAAAAGATGAAGGGGTCTGCTCATCTATCATTATCACTTCAAACAATTATCAATTAATACATTACACAATCATGAAAGAACACTACATATTGGACTATGGATAGTCAACAACTTAACGCAATGACAATTAGAAACTTATAACACGATTTTATTCACTTGCAGGGGGTGGTTATTTCCCATAGACTTCCCATAACGAGTAAAACGGGATTGAAGGGCGCTTATAATATGCTGATTTTATGCATATTACATAAATAGCTCAGCGGTAGAGCACTTCACTCGTAATGAAGGGGTCCCGAGTTCAAATCTCGGTTTCGGCTCTTACAAAAAAAGCGATTACGCCTTTGCGTAATCGCTTTTTTGTATTTAAAACAATCATAAAACGAACAAACAAATACACAAGAACAGCTGATGTTCTTTCAATAAAACAATAATCTAAATTTACACTATATAAAATTGCCAAATAAGGCAAAATAATATATCTTTGCATAAGCTATAAGTAACACAAATGAAGAAACATATAAAAATATTCTTAGGCTTATTATTCATAATTATCTTTGGTCTCATCATAGGGCTATATGGAAAATATACACCGGATTACCAAAAAAATATTTTTAATCTTTCAACTTTAATTGGCGGGTACATTTCTGCATATGGCTTATTTGTTGCGATTTTACAAATTTTCGCACTTCAAGCCATAACACAAAGCACCCAAACCGCAGTTAAAGAAACTAAAGAAAAAGTCGAACAAATTTTATCCATATCTGATTTAGCCAAAATAGTAGCAAATATTCGCTTTATAGAAGAATGTATTAATAGTGACAAATATGAGCTTGCTAAGTTGAGATTATGCGATGTAAAAGACTTTATGACGCGAGTTGAATTTATCAAAAGAATTGAATTTGATAGAGAAGAATTTGGCAGACTAAAGAAAAGAGTAGAAATCGGTCTAAGTAATCTTGATAAACAAATAAATAATAAAGGTAAACTGGACAAAATTATCTTTTGCCAAGATATGGAAGAAGTTGCAACAATATTAAGCACATTGGAAAATCAATTAAAGTCAAAATAATTATGGAAACAAGATACGCTGATTTAATCAAAAAACTAACTAAATTAACTATAGACGGAAACGTCGAATGGGAAAAATCCAGTACGGAATGGCAATATAGATTAGAGCTGAAGTCTGCTACATTTGTAATTGACAAAATGCAAACACAAATAGTAGAAGGCATCTTATATAACACAAGTTATGAATTGATTATGTATAATAATAGAAATATTGAGATTTCTATTGCCAAAGAAACCATAGCTACCAACTCAAATGAGAATTCAATTTTATATGAATTATATTGTGCGGCCGAAAACTCCTATTTAAAAGAAACTGAAACAATAAAAAAAGTAATGGATGAATTAAATGAATTAGATTTGCCTATCTAATTATTTACACTTTATCATCTATTCTTCATAACAAAAGCGAGTTTCAACGAGGGAAACTTCTCCGATAAGGCATTACTATTTATTGTAGCCAAGTAGCCAAAAACTCAATCCAACAGCCCCAACCGCATAGCCAGGCGGATGGCCTCAAGCGAATTATTGACGTTTAGCTTTTCGATAATCCGCTGTCTGTACGTATTGACCGTATGAACGCTGATTCTCAACTGCTCGGAAATTTCCTTGCTCAGAAAACCGTCGCGCACTAACTTCAACACCTGTTTCTCACGAGAGGTCAGCGCAACGGCTTCCCCCTCGTACTCGGGATAATCCGGCAACGGAAATAGCTCTCCGGTTTTGAAATTATATAGTTTGGCTTCGACGCGCTCTAACGGCGTCTGATTGGGAGACATATCCAGCACCGAGAGCGCCAGCCAGATATTCCCGCGCGGGTCGGTCTCCAGCACTTGCATCTGCTCGATGCCCCGCACCCACCGCCCCGAAACGTTGATCCGGTACTCGCACACCAATTTGGTATCGAAAACCACACTAAGGTTTTCCAGAACAAACCGCAATCCGATAACTCCGTTGCGCATCACGGCCGGGAAATCGTCCGGATGAATTTGCAAATTGAAATACTCCGCATCCTCGGCGTCGATGCGTGAAAGGTCATATTTGAACAGACGCCCGAAATTGCGCGACACGAACGGATGGTTGCGGCGATACATGTCGAATACCGAAATTCCGCTGTTCGCCACCTCGGCCATCGTCGAAAGCTGACCGGCATGGCGGGCAAGCACCGAGTAGTCCAGCTCCGCCGGACAAAACACTTGCGAATCGAGCAAACGGCCGTATTCTTCTCCGTAATCCATCTTCCGACGTATGATTTTTCAGTATTGACCAGCAACCCGGTTTTCGGTTCCTTTGCAGTACAAAGATAACCTTTTTATTGCATGCAAGAAACTACATCCACACGTTATGCACTCGTCACCGGGGCGAGTTCGGGGCTGGGACGCTGCTTTGCGCTCGAATTGGCCCGCCAAGGCGTCAACACGGTGCTGGTGGCGCTGCCGGGAAGCGGTCTTGCCGCCACGGTCGACGAAGCGCGCAAGCAAAACATCCGGTGCGTCAGCATCGAAGCTGACCTGTCGGACCGGGAACAGTTATCGGAAGTATGCCGGAAAATCAATGCGGACTATCCGCTGTTCATGCTTATCAACAATGCGGGCATCGGCGGCACCGAATCCTTTGCAGACTGCGGCCCCGACTACCTCGACCGAATCATCCAGCTCAACGTCCGGGCCACGACGCTGCTGACGCACCAGCTGCTGCCCAATCTAAGACAGGCACCGCAGGCCTATATCCTCAACGTATCGAGCATGGCCGCCTTTTCGCCCGTCGGCTATAAAACGATTTATCCCGCCTCCAAACGCTATATCCACGATTTCACGCGGGGGCTTCACGAAGAACTGCGCCGCACCAATGTTTTCGTGAGCGTAGTCAACCCCGGACCGATGAAAACCAATGACGACGTCACACGCCGCATCGAAAGGCAGGGCATGTTCGGCCGATTGGGACTGCTTTCACCCGAAGCGGTTGCTCGGGTCGCGCTCCGACGGTTGTTCCGGCGCCACGCGATGATTCTGCCGGGCTGGTCAAACAAGCTCAACCGACTGCTGATGGGATTGATTCCCAACCGGATATGGCTGCCGCTCATGTCGCGCGTGGTAGCACGCGAACTGCAAATCAAAAAGCTATGACAGAGCGCGTATTGGTCACGGGGGCGAACAGCCTGCTGGGGGTGAACGCCATTCATGAACTGCTTGCAGCCGGATACGCCGTGCGGGGATTGCTGCGCAAAAAGGCGTTATTCGTCGGAATGCAGCATCCGGCTTTGGAATTGGTCGAAGGCGATTTCACCGCACCTACGACTCTTCGGAATGCAATGGATGGCTGTCGTTACGTCGTCCATTGTGCCGCCAAAACCGCACAGCACGGCCCCTACAACTCTTTCCGGTGGGTCAACGTGACAGCCACCGAACAACTCATACGAAACGCCATCGAACATAAAATCGAACGAATCGTCCATGTTGGCAGTGCTAATATTTTCGCTTATGGCGATGCGGAGCGGCCGGGCGACGAAACCCGCCCGATATGCGCGCCGTTTACAGCTTCGGCTTATGCAAAGAGCAAAAGCGAAGCCCAGCAACGCATAAATACGTATCTATCGCAGATAGAAATCGTTACGGCATGCCCAACATTCATGGTGGGCGCCTATGATTCCCGCCCGAGTTCCGGCCGCATTGTCTTGACTGGCTACGGCAAGCGACTGCTGTTTTACCCACCCGGAGGCAAGAATTTCGTACATGTAGCTGACGTGGCGCGCGGAATCGTCGCGGCTCTGCGTTACGGCAAAAACGAAGAATGCTATCTCTTGGCCAACGAGAATCTTTCTTACCGCGATTTCTTCCGGATGGTGGCCGCACGAAGCTCCCGCCGAACACGGATGGTCCGATTGCCCCGGTGGCTGTTGCTTACGGTCGGTGCCCTCGGCGACTGCGCCGCATGGCTCGGGTTTCGCAGCGAAATCAGTACCGCAAACATGCGGATTTTGTGTGTAAAGAATTACTACTCGAATGCCAAGTCCATCAATGAGTTGGGAATGTCTTACGTTCCCGTCGGGCAAGCCGTGGACGATGCTGTCGGGTGGTTCCGTTTTCGGAAGCTATTGCCGGATAAATAGCCGCCTAAAAACTTCCGAATCTTTTTCCAAATCACCTTTCATCCAACAATAAAGAAGCACGGGGACAACATATAGTTGTCCCCGTGCTTTGGAGCGGAAAACGATGCCTCATCCGCATTTTTAAGTCAGCGTATATCAATGAATTGCAAAAAACCTTTCCGTCATACCAGGCTTTGGCTATGCACGGAGTGTATCAATCTGCCAGCCATTGTCTTGGCTTTTCAACACAAAGCAAACATATTTAATTTACGATATAAATATGTTATATCGTTTTTAGATATTTACAATTCGTTTTTACATTAATGCAATCAATGAAACACTCATTATCCATAGGAGATTCCAATCCAAATTTACAAGCTACATTGGATGTATAAAAAATATCTATATGATGCAGAGGATGAGTATGAGGGTTCCCTTGTGCCAAGGCATTCCTATAGCTTTTTTCATCAATATCATACCGCACGTATCCATCCTCCATTAACAATAAATATCTCGTAAACACCCAAAAGTTCTTGTTAAAATCGTCTTCCATACGATCAATCGGGTCTGCAAAATCTAAAGAACAATTACTATAAAAAGATTCACTTTTAAGGACAGAAATAAAATGTGAAATCAGTTGATGGTCCACACTAATTTCAACCCCATCTTTTTGAAATTCAAATCTTAATTCATTATTTTCTTGATTAATAACTGCAAAAGGGAAGACTATAGAATAAGCTTTATTATCGCTGCAAATAAACAGTCTACTCATTTTATCTATTAATAAAACTATTTTTTCAGCTCGTCCTTTTGCTTGTTTTGCATCCATAGGAGCTTTAATTAACATATACCGAGTCGCTTCCATCAAAAGCTCCAATATCTCTTTTTTTGATTTAATCAGATGGTGAGGAAATAAAACATCTCGGGTATAAGGCTCTAATTCAAATTCGTATTTTTTCATTTAATATAAAATTCTTTTACCCGGTTTATAAATTCAATGGTTTTATCCCTATCAAACTTATCGATCTCCGTAGTATTCAAAGCCTCTTCTAGACGTTTACGGCCTTTCGTAATATTCAGCTCTTTGAAAATATTGTTCAAGAATTCCTTATAGGATATGCTCTCATCCTTCCTCACAGTGACCAACTTAGCATGGATTTGAGTCTTTTCTTCTTGTGTCGGCTCTATTGCTTTGATATATTTTTTCTCATTTATCAGCTTCAGGCCTTCTTCTTGTACAGCCAGCCCCGCACTCTCTGTTACCAACAAATATGATTGGATGAATGAGCGAGTTAGCATGGTATATAGAATATTACGATACCTATACGTATTTTGCAACCTATCAGTAATACAAATTACAAACGGAAATTCAAGCCCTTTTACATTGTTCGGATTAGTAATATAAATAGAATCTCTTTGCGAATTCTTTGATTCATACCCTCGATTAACTTTCCAGCCTATTTCTTTATGGATTTTGTCAACCAACAAGTCGATATATTCATAAATACTTTTCTTATCGTCTAATATGATGATTGCAATATCATGTGCTTCGACTGTAGCATGTTGGGATTGGATATTACGAATAACTTCGACCACATTACTTACTTTTGCCGAATTTTGTATTATCATGCTTGGAAAATCGTCAACCTCAACATCTTCAAATCGCCGAACCGGACTTCTTGTTAGACGAACCTCTCGTCCGTCCAATCTTTCTACATTATACCCAATCGTAGTCCAATAAGCATCGTCAAACCAATTTAATTTCTTCTCTTCAAAAAGCCCCATACCGATTGCATGGGCAAACATCAATGTACGGGGATCCGTTCGATAACATCGGTTCAAAACAATATCGACATTCAATACTGATTTATCTACGCTCTCGTATATGTCTTGAAATATATCTCCCGCTACATAAACTTTGTGCTTGGCAACCTTTTCACAAAGGGCAAAGAACACATCGGGAAAATCTTGTCGTTCATCTACTAAAATGTAATCGAATGCGTATTCGAAATCTTTCTCTTGGATCTTATCTATATATTCTAAAGCCTTGGAAAAAATAATATTGTAACTAGTATACGAATTCCATCTTAAAAAGGGTATTCCATAAAAATCGCATAGATAGCTATATAATCCCGAATTTTTATCTTTGCCACTTCCCCATGCACGATTAACCCACAGCCGAGAATTCCATTCGATCTGCTTCTCAACTTTCATGAAATTAAAAAAATGCGGAATCCTTTCTTGCAGCGAATTAGATAATGCTATATTATGACAGGTGAAAAATATTTTACTATTTTCATCTGCAATATACAACTCTTTCAATTTATGTAACAAGAGCTCCGTTTTTCCAGTCCCCGACAAGCCTTGAATTGAAACCGTTTTCTTGGGGAACTTTTTATAAATAAAACGAGTTTGATCTCCATCGAATAAAATTATATTTTTCTTTACTCTCTCAAGAAGTGTTTCGGGAATTTCAATGCCGACTTTTTCAATATCATTAATGCTCCCTATCAATAAAGAAATAAGCAATTCACCAATACGATAATAAGATTTATCCAAGCGATGTTTTTGAAGAAGAGATTCAATATCAACGCCATCATTAAAGCAATCTCTGGCTATGATATTTTTCTTCCATTCACGAGGTCTGCCAATCCGATTTTTATATTCAAATTTATCAGAAATAGAATTTAAATCCTCGATAAAATCTTCACAATATTCTGCGAAAAATTCTTCGTCGGCCTTATCTAAGTTAAGAAAGATAATCTTATGTTTTGGCGATAAAACAACTATTGCCTTTTTCTCATATTCATATGAATATTTTTCACCAAGAGGCGAAGTTATTAGGTAAATCTGCTGATTGGGATTTTTTTCTGAAAAAGATGCGAATTTCTTAATAATCTCTTTGTTAAGATCATTTTCTGTTATATGGTTATAAAACAAAGTGCCCATCAACTCTTTAATTTATTATATAATTACATTATATAAACCAACTATTCCTTATCGAATCTCTCCTAAATTTATTTTCGAGACAATATTAAATAGTTCTTTTGTAAATATCGCAGCATTGCTTATCCATATCAGTAATATTTATTCGCTTTTTGCAAATATAATAATTTTATCGATATAGAAAAAGGACCAATCTTCCGCTCATCCTTTTCTACTACTTATATATTCTGGCTGAATTATAGTAATCCCTCTCGTGTGAAAGTGCTATTTCTCAAACGTTATTCTCCCACTATAACTCATTCACATTTAGAAGATTTTGCAGCACCCGTTTTAAGATATGAAAGCTGCATAATCCCATCGCCCATCTGCCGGGTTTCCCTATCCAACAGAACCGCAGACAATAGCAACAAAGCACAGACAGTCAACCGTAAACTGAATCACGCCTGCATTCCAATCGAACGTCACGCCGAACGGGTAAAGCTAGCCTACATTGGCATAGGCGAGAAGTACGAAAGGTTGCTGAAAACATTCAACGACTATGTAAGATGCGGGAGGTGTTTGTCTTCTCTATAGTCGGATTCTAAAGAGATTCTTCTATAATCAAACATTAATTTTTCGTGATAAAAATTCCGTGACACGAGATGTGATTTTATCTTCAAACACTTTCCGCACACAATCATTCAGAGCTTTATCGCATTCGTTTATTTCATATTGACATATCTGTGCCACTCTTTGGGCTTCAGCAGTATAAAATCCTTTTATTAACTGCTCAGCAACCAAATAATTCAAAATAGTATAATATTGACTTCTGAATGCCATTATGTTCGCGACAGTCATTGCCGTACTGGCTTTTGAAACAGAATCGTTCCAATAGTGCACCCGTTCATCCCGTAAAGCCAATACTTTAGCCGTCATTTCTGCCATATCCTTATATTGAAAGCTCATTGTCCCTATTTATAATTCGTTTACACTACCAACTATTTTGTATTCCAAATCCTCAAACTGCCTGAAGTGCGCCTTACCGC
Organism: Alistipes muris; assembly: GCF_943193205.1. Taxonomy (GTDB): domain Bacteria; phylum Bacteroidota; class Bacteroidia; order Bacteroidales; family Rikenellaceae; genus Alistipes; species Alistipes muris. The sequence continues at coordinate 41,970 of NZ_CALPDD010000006.1, read as the reverse complement.
AGAGTATCTTCTGTTTCTCACTCGGATGCAATTTATCCAAATCCACCTCATGCGTTCCCGTATTTTTTGTTTCTGCAACGAAATATATCCGCTTATCGTCTTCGAATACGACCGCCCAATCGGGGTTGTAACTGCCAATCGGAGTGGGTATCTTGAACCAACTCGGTAATTTGAAATAAAAATTGATTTGCTCGTCGTTCGTTTCGCAGTCCTTGGCGAACTGCCACTCCACATTGGAATCCAGAGGCACAAACTCCTCATAAATCGTCTTGTTTGGCTTGCCTACTTGAAATGTATAATCGTTTTGATATATCTCCAGCTCCTGCTCTTCAAACAAACGCATCTCATACTCCGAACCTCCAATCTTGTGATACTCGATGCCGTCTATCATCATATTCTGAAGTACACGCTGTATTTTGTCGACCACCATGTCCATAAACAATTGCGGGTTGACAGTCAAATCATCGAGACGGCCGGAACGTGTCAGAATTCGCATAATAGTCGATCTCGTCAACTCTGTACGACCCTGTATATACTTCCAAACATCCGGTATCAAGTAATCCGATGTTATGGGAGCTTGTTTATTACCCGTATATTCAACATCTACACCTTTATCGTGCAATACGAGCGCTGTTTTTATTGATCGTATCGTCGGCGCAGTTATCTCCGGCATATTTTCCACCTCTCTCCCAGCCTGCTCGACAAGTGCATCCGTATCATAATTAACCCGATAGGATGTCTTGGTCTTTAACTTCTCCCATATTTCGAGAAATCGGGGGTCCGCTTCGAAACCCTTGCGGTATTTCACAGACACTCTGTCAGACTTGGGCTTGATTCGTCCACTGAAATCAACACCGCAATCCTCTTTCAACTCGTTCTGCAACGCTTTTGCAAAATCGACATACGACTCATTAGCGATGACTGTAAGACGATTAACATTGCGCTCATAGCAACGAATACCGTTCTGATCGACAGCCAAGCGAAGTCCACGACCTATTTCCTGCCGTTTTTTCATCTCCGACCTGGTTTCGTTCAGCGTACAAATCTGGAAAACATTCGGATTATCCCAGCCTTCCCGTAACGCCGTATGCGAAAAGATGAAACGAAGCGGATTCGCCATATCCAACAACGCTTCTTTGTCCTTCATGATCAAATTGTAGGTGTTGTCATCGGCCTGCGTCTCACCGGATGTATCCTTCAAATGCCCCTTTTTATCTTGAGAAAAATATCCGTTATGTATCTTCTCTATCGGAAATTTATTCAGCTCACAATAAACCGGCATTGCCATTAATTCGTTGTATATCTCTTCAAACCACACAGCGAACTTCCCTTTTACTGAATTGCCTTGCCCGTCATAAGACCGATAATTCGCCACCCGATCAATGAAGAAAAGCGACAATACCTTGATACCAAGTTTATTAAACTTTTGTTCTTTACGCAAATGCTCTTCGATTGTCCGCCGAATTTGGAACTTAAGAATCGCTTCGTTAAAATCATGGCGCCGCTCGCCCTGCGACAAAGAGAGACTATTGCTAAACGTAAGACAACCGTTTGCTGCATCTATTTCTTCTACGATGTAACCGTTCCTATAAAGTTCCCGCTCATTGGAAAGTTTGTACAAATCATCTCCGGGATGAACAATAACCGTCTTTTTTTTGACACCATCTTTTCCGTTTACATCAATCGTAACCTTTGCCGTTATTCGTGTTTTCACAGCCATAATGGACTCCAACGTAACAGACGCCCCGTTCATCGCATTTTCCTCCAAGACCGAATCGACCTCTATCTGCTTCACCAGCCCGAGGTCATAAGCCTTTACAGGATTTAGGTTATAAACCAGATTGTACCTATTACGATGTGTCGCCGAATAACGCAGCGTGCAAAGCGGATTCAGATTGGTTATCGCCGCAATGCGTTTTTCGGATTCCATATTTTGCGGCTCGTCGACCACGACAATCGGACGGACAGACTGAATGAACTTGATTGGCTCTTGACCGTTGAGTTTATCATTCGGTTTATTGATTACATTCTCATCCTTGGCAAAAGAATCGATGTTGATAACCAATACTTCGATGTTATTTCCAGTGGCAAAACTCCTTAACTGCGAAATCTTATTCCGATCGTAGACATAATAACGAATCGGGACATTGTCGTACAGCGTTTGAAAATGCTCATGCGTAATCTGCAAATTCTTCAATACGCCCTCGCGAATGGGCACGGACGGCACTACAATTACAAATTTTTTGAATCCGTATTTTCGGTTCAGTTCGTAAATCGTGCGCAAATAAACATATGTTTTACCGGTCCCGGTTTCCATTTCGATGGAAAAATGCATCCCATCCAAAGATTCGGAAACGGCAATATCATTCCGCTTCTGTACTTTTTGCAGATTGACCAACATCTGCATTTCATCCAAAACCAACCTATTGCCGACTCCCCCTATCAAATCGAGCGTACCAATCTCGTTCAGATCATATTGATAATCCGACTCGCCATACGTTTGTCCTTCAAATAGATCGGCCACTGCACGTATGGCCTCCTGCTGATAGTTTAAATTAGGTTCAAAGGTCAGTCTCATATCAATTCAGCAAGCCTGAAATCCGTTTTGTTTTATCGCATTTTCGAGTATCTACCCTACCGGTCATATCAGCTTCACCGACATGATTTCCATGCACATCGAACACCTCATAATGTTCATGATTTTCTCTATGGAAATAATCATAATACCAAAAACTCCCATCACTAAGGTTCTTGTATATTCGTTGCTTCGATGCCCCATAAATCATATTTGTCGGCGAAAACTGCAACGTATTGCGAAGCGAGAAACCGCGGTTTTGTTCAATGTGCCGTATCCATCCTACGCAATCCGACATTGTTTCAGCCACCGGAACAATCGATAATTCCGGCTGCGGTGCATGTAAAGCGTCGATTACAACCGGTATCACATTCCGTCCGAACGGATTCCGCTTCGTCAATAGAAAAACAGCGCAAATTTCGCTTCTATGAATTTTCTCAGCTGAAGCCTTTATGATATCCGAACTTAAAGCCGCCTGACAAGTATGAATATTCCATACATGATATTGATGATCCACTCTGTAGGGGCAAGTCACACGTATGTCCTGAGACTTAGAAGAAATCAGAATGCGTATTTGATGGATGACTTTGTCCAACAGATATCCGGCCAATAATATTTGGGCCTGCCGTATAAAGGTCTGAATATTATCACTATCATACAAGAAACAATAATCCGTACCATATAATTGCTGCTTGATGATTTTTATCGATCGAGAGATATTTCTATATTGTTCGATATCTTCCCCTAAATCGACTATTTCATCGGAGGTTTCCGGAAACAGAAGAAAAATATTCAACGATGCCATAAATCAGAATCCCAGCAAATAATTTAGGTCTTTTTCCGTCTGGTCAAAAAAACCGGATGGCTGTTTGTCGATTTTTCCATCACCTACAATATTGATCGTGTCGATGCAAGACGTCTGTGTTTCTTCGTTTTTATGGAAATAAAACAGTTTCACCAGCTGCTTGTCAATCCCTTTTTTATTATTTTCTTCAAACTGTTTAGTCGCCACCAACACTCCGTTGATGATGTGGTCGCTGTGGGTTTCTATAATGACTTGCACGCCCTGTTGTGCCGCTATGGCGATTAATTGCACCAATTCAGACTGTCCCTGAGGATGCAAATGAGCTTCCGGATTTTCGATGATAACAAGGTCGCCAGGCTCGGCCGTCAACATGGCAACAATAATAGGCAGAGCGTAGCTTAATCCAAATCCCACATTAGTTGCATTATACTCTTTCGAAGGAATAATATCGTTCGGTTTATTGTAAGAATACTTAAGGACGAACGCCTTCCCTTCCATCTGAGGGCGGACATTTACCTTATCGCTTATAACGCCTTCCCACGCTGAAACCTGGTCCAAAAGTCCTGCTGAAGCAGTATTCGGATGTCTAAGTGTCTCTTTGACCTGATATTTTTTTTCTACTCCGTAATGATAGAGATAATGAACGACCAAGTCGCATTCGCCTTTTTTTTGGGAAATCTGCCGTTTGTTTTCCACGGCATTCGTATTAAGCGGATACGACTCTCTCGGACTCCAACGCGACGCGCTGATATAATGGAAATTGCCCGGCAAAAAATCGACCGGCTGAATGTCGGAATGGTCTGAAATAGGTATAAAATCTTTTTGCAAACTTCTATTGGCTGCGGCATATTTCCACCAATAGTTTCCCCCTTTTTTATCTGTTATAATAGAAAATCCGAGGTGTTCTTCGTCGGCATACTGACAAAAGGCATCTTCAATAAGCCCTATATCATACAGATCGCCATTGAGTTCGAGCCCCTTGTCGAGTTGACCGGTTTGTTGATTCTGCCGCAATAACAACAAACTTTGGATGACCGAAGACTTTCCGCTACTATTTATACCGGTCAAGATATTCAAATTCCCGAACTCCAATGTCGAGTTTTTATGAATCTTGAAATTTTGGATATTCAAACTTTTAATCATTGCTCAATGTTTCATTGATAATTCGAATTGTTTCCGCATAGCGCCGTATGACACTATCTCGCTGCCCGGTACCCGAAGATATCGAATAGCGAAAGGCATCGTCTCGATTCAGTTCTATGAATTTTTCTCTGAAACGTTTACCTCGTTTTATAAGAAGGTCTCGTTCTTCCAAAGACAATTTACCCAACAAAACGCTTAAAACTTCAAACAATGCCTTATTTAGTGGTTTGCGGCGATCTTCAATATCAGTACGTTTCCGAAAAGCATCATTACCGAATATCTTATATGCAGCAACCATGGCATCTTCGAAACCTTGTTTCATTTTACCTCTTTGTTCCTGCGTAATATTCTTTATTTGCGACATGCCTTTTGTCAGGAAACTGTCCAAATCGGGTTGGTACGATTTGTAATCTTGAAGATAAAATGAAACAAAGCGTGTGACGAAATCACGATCTTCCATCCGCTCTGGCGAAATGATGTAACATGTCGCTTGCTTAAACGAAGGCATCACTGCTAATTCTGCCACAAAATCCGCCGCAATACCTTGGTTCATAGCATGCCTTATTTCTTGTGCCGTCAATACAAGTCCGCCAGTGTTAATACGCTTGAATATATTGAATTTAACCTCTTCCGGAGTTCCTTTTTCTACAATATATGTTGTTATTGGAGTTTGTTGAATCCGCCTTTGAAGTTCGCGAGGGAGTTCATCGTACTTCATACCGTTGAATCGGGTCAAAAACTCCAGATTCTCCAACGCCAAATCTTTCTTTACAATGAAGTGATTGAATGCACTGCATCGCTGTAGCCCGTCTATAACCTGCCAAACCGACCGCCGATTCTCTATGTTGTCCTCATTCTCTATAACTTCATCGAAGTAGAATGCAGGCAAAGGCAGCCGCAGCAAAACCGATTCAATCAATCGACTTTGTTTGGTTCCATCCCATAAATCGCTCTTACGTTGAAAAGAGGTATTAAAATTAACTTCGTTATATTCAATTTTATCGATCAGTTCACCCAGCGTAAACGGATCTCTTCTAATTCGGATTAAATTGGGATCAAACGGAACAGAAATGGGAGCATTACCTTGTATTTCCTCCTCTATGCGATCTGCGTCTTCTCTATCCTCTTTCTCAAAAGCCGCAACAATTTCGTCGTAATTCATATTCTATATTGTTTTAAATTCCACGCCTCCATCACGCATCTGCAGAACGGTATTCGTTTTCAGCTGGTCGTTGCCTTCAAACAGACGGTCCAGCGCAATGACCTTTTGCGGATGTTCGGACAGAACGGCATCGACAGTTTCTTGAATCGCAGATTCCAACATTAGAATCAATTCACCGCCATTGACGGTATAATACCCGGCCTTATGTTCTATCGTACTATTCAAATCCCGGCCATTCTTCAACAACAACTCATAAACCATATTATCTACAGTCGCATTTTCTGCTAATGGATCGAGAAAGTCAAAAAGCTGCTGCTTCCACTCCTCTTTATTCGAGCCCTTTATTTCTCGCCATTGCTTGAAATTGCTGTCGGCAATTTTGAAGACTTTGAATCCGAAGTCGGGCTTATTTACGTGCATCTCATTCTCGAAAGCCAACTGTCCGGTTTGCTCCGCCTCCATATCCGCTTGAATCTTTACTCCTGCTCGGCGAATACGTTCTTTGGATATTTCAGCAATCGTTCTATAACCTGCGTTATAGGCCTCGCTTTTTTCACTGCATAATTCGGGCAATTGGACGCAGATATATTTGCGATTACCACCATCTTCTTTGTTCAACTGCATTACAGCATGAGCGGTCGTTCCGCTACCAGCAAAAAAATCGAGGATTATATCTTCCGCCGACGGATAAGAAGTCACAAGACTTATAAACGTCTTAATAATATCTTCATCTTTCGGATAGTCAAAATATTTACCATTCAATAAACTCTCAATCCGCTTGGATGCCCCTCGCCCATCTTTATAGAACACGCTGGGATATACCTCATATTCCGTTTCCTTCAAATAGCGCTTCAAACACGGTACTGTAGTTTCGTCTTTCCCAAAAACAATACGATGATTAGCTAATAAGTCCGGTAATTTGCTCTCAGCAAAACGCCACCCGCCCGTAGGCACTTTACAAGGTTTATTAGTAATGGGATGAATAATATCGAACCTTCCTCCAAGACCCGTTCCTTGGGATATATTATCAGGGTGATATATCCCAAGGAACGGGTCTACTCGTCTATAATGGTTGTGCGCTTTTGCAGGATTGTCGTCTGACAATCCTGCAAAAAATTTTTTCAGCCCATGCTCTATCTTCTCACAATCATCCCCATGTTGCAATTTTAGAGATTCATAAGCTTGATAAATTTGCTCCAAACCCTGTTTCCGTACTTGCCAATTTCTATTGGAGTGTATTCTGTCAAATGCAATATTCTCAATCTTATTCTTACAATAAATCAAGCAGTATTCGTGGTTCACAGCCACTTGTGCGGCCATCGATTTCCGCCCCTGCTCCCATATCACCTGTGCCACAAAATTCTCTTCTCCAAAGATCTCATTCATCAGCAAACGAAGGTTGTGCACCTCATTATCGTCAATCGAAACGAAGATTGCCCCATCTTCACGCAACAAACTTTTGGCAAGGTACAACCGAGGCATCATCATGCTGAGCCAGTTACTATGATACTGACCATTCTCCTTGCTATTTTTACGGAATATCCCATCCCTATTCATATATCCTTCTTCATCCTTATCTCCAACGCGACGCATATATTCCTCTTTGGTCTCAGCGAATTTATCGGGATAGATAAACGAATCGTTGCCAGTATTATAGGGAGGATCAATATAAATCATTTTAATTTTGCCGAAATAACTTTTCTGAAGCACTTTCAGCACCTCCATATTCTCACCCTCGATGAATATATTCTGCGTATTGTCAAAATCAACGGACTCTTCCCGACAAGGCACAAGAGTTGCCGAAGAGGGTTGCTGCATTGCCCGAAAGGCATCGCTTTTCCCCGCCCAGTTCAGCACATAACGTTCATTGGAGAAATTTATGTTCTCGCCCAACGTCGCTTTCAGTTTCTCCCAGTCGATTTTTCCCTCATCGAAAACTTCAGGCATAAGCGACTGTAGAACTTCAATCCGCTCTTCTTGTGGTGTTATAGAATATCCTATCATCTATCCGTATTTATAAATTCAATATACCTAACAAAGGTAATCATTAAATCGATTCTAAAAACGTTCTCCAATATTATTTGGGGGAATAAATGACAATCCACACTCTTGTCTTTGTATTTTTCTTGTTACAAATTTAGGCAAAATTGGCAACAAGAAATAAGGCATAATAAATTATTGCAAAATACAATGCAGAATATTGGTTAACAAATCGTTAACAATCCAAAACGACGTTTGACTGCAATTCGCTGACCGACAAAAGAAAAGAGGGTCGATTGCTCGATCCTCTTGTTTTGGAGCGGAAAACGATGCCGCATCCGCATTTTGAAGTCGCTGTATATCAATCGTATTACAAAAGAACGCTTCCGTTGTACCATGCTTTGGTCATGCGTGAAAAACGTCAGATTGCTTGCCGTTGTATCGGCTTTTCAATACAATGCAAATATATGAATAGATTCTAAAAGAACAATGCAAATGATCTCTTTCATATATTCAAGAACAGCAACACTTATAGCAAAAAAGTAAGATTATAACAAATACCTTCTTATTATAAGATACTCTCTCTTAGTAAATATCCATGCACCGAACCTCGTTCTAACATAAATGTCAAAATCGGAATCAATTTCTTTTTTAACTCCACATTGCGTTTAATGGATATCTTATTATCGCCAATATACCGTCGAAATATTCTCTCTAAATAGAGAATTGTCGATTGTTCTCTATATCCTAAATTCAACATAGAATAGCCCTCGATAATTAAGAGTATCAAATCCATCAGTTTGTCAATCGGAATAATTCCTGTATCAGCAACTTTCGAAATAGAATATAGGACAATGGGATTGTCCCTTAAATCTTTCGCAATATTTCCGTACAACCACAAATTGTCTTTAAGATCATACCATTGTCTAACATTCTGGTATTCTCCTGCCAAAAGATACTCCTCAATTATTTTATCTTTATATCTCCCTTCTTTGATTGATAGTATGGGAGTATATAACATGTGCCAAATATTCCAAAACCGGGAACGATCTTGAATTTCTGTCGCAGCAGTAACAAATTCGGAAATAAACATTTCTCCGTCTCTGGAATCTGTCAGATTCTCAATAAATGGATGGAACAGATTTTCTATTGGGACATCTTCATTTGTCAAAATATAATCTGCGCATCGCTTATAAATAGATGGATTAGCAGGATCAAAGCGATCATCCTCGTTAATCAATAACCGAGATGCAATCTGCATAATTTTCTCGGCGATAACTTGAAAAACAGGCTGCGCAGAGTGCCCCGACATTAAACTCAACAATACCTCTAAATCGTGCAAATGTAGAGCGCAAACAATTTTCACATCAAGATTATTTATGTCTGCATCTATATCTGGAAGTTCACGATCAATACGTTGTAATATTGCAAATCGGCTTCTGTTTCTTCTGTAATTTTTCCGATCATATTTGTAATACAACACTTTTGTTTTAATAAATTGGCATACAAGACGAAGCATATCATCCGGATATGTTTGCCATAATCTATTGATTGCCGCTACAGCATACTCATATAACATCATATTGCCATACGATTGTTGATTATATAATGCAAATAGCAGCAATTTTATGTAATGATCTAGCTCTTGTGGATATAGACCTATTAAGCTCGGAATCGCTTGTACGCAACTGGGCCAGCCATCGCCCGTTTGGAAATGGTATCCATCCTCAAATGACTTACCAATAAATGATTCGATAATTTGTTTGCAATATTTCCGATCATCGTCATTCAAGTCTTTCGCATAAAATCGTATAAGAATAGAACATACGATATTGGGAGTCCAAACTTCATTTGGGGCAATAGATAACCCATTATTCACATCTTCAATCATTCTTTTAGCATCCTCCAATGCTTTGAGCGGATTTTGGTCATATTGAGGATAGGTATTTGCTTTGGCATCTCCTTCCGCTTTCCAACTTGCCCAAAAGAACAGATCTGAATAGCGCCAAAACTCTTCTTGCATTTTTTCTGCTTGCTGGGTAACTGCGCGGAGTTCCGGCGTTAACGTCGGATTAAAACGAATTAGCGATCCTTTCGGTGTTTGTTCGAATTCAAGGTTGAAATTCCGTCTGTCAATTCGGGCTAATAATATTTCTCGTTGCTGCTTTTCTGTTTTCTGCAATGATGAGACTTTACTCTTGTGGTAGTCTATTATGGAATAGATTGTGTCCAAAAATTTTTGCTCCTCATGCCCGGTAAAGCCACATATATTCACGAATTGGTATTTGGTGAATAACCACTCCAAATTCTCTTTTCGGAACCCGTGCTCACAAGTTTCCAATCGCTCCCGCGTATAAAGCGGATTCGAATAAAATGATATTCCGCATAAACTTTTAACTTCGGTTTCACGCATACTACGCATCAAATCCGGATGGAAAAATTCGATCGTCTTGAATAAGATTAAAGCGACTTTCCAAAATTTATCTGGATGAGCCAATACGACGCTGCATACCACCGACGATAAAGATGCAGAACGAGTGTATTGTAAAATTGATATTAAACTTTGTTCTAATACGTGATCTTCCATTTGCCCCACTTGCTCCAGTAAAAACTTTTCCAGAGCCATATGCATGGATTGAATCAAATACGGAACAACCGGAGAGCCGATTCCTCGATGAGTGCACCAGATCGCATGACTTAAATATTGTGTTACTTTTTTCGTATCAGAGATATGTACTTCGACCGAGATCACATCTTCTCGGCCGTATTTGGATTTCCGATAACTATCAATGGATTTATTGACGAAACGAATAATAAAATCCAAAGTCTTTTGGAAGTCGATATAGAGCAAACTATATATCGGTGTACAATATGCACTCGCACCGGCGAAATCGAGTTGTATGCCACATTCATCCAACGCATATTCATCATCCAACTCCATGTGCAAAGAACAATCATCGTCTTCATGTCTGATCTTGACTTTTCTCCAATACAACTCAGCCAGTGCAAGAACTTCGTTCGGCAGGTCTTCGAATATATAGGCAGCAAAGAACGAATTTTTCAATATGTGGGAACACAACTTATAATATGGATCACCATGTCTGTGCCACCTATTATTCAACACTTTGTCAAAAATGTTTTTAAGATCCGATTTAATTTCATGTGCAGCATGACAGATTATACGCAAGCAAGCAGTTTCAATTTCACTGGAAATATAATACTTGTCCAGTAGTTCTCGTTTCTTGAATACGGATAATGCGATTAAACCGGCTTGACGGGTTGCCTTGCCTGAATGACGATATTCCGTCCAATCTTCAATAATTTTGATAAAACTGGCAATGGGAATATTCTCTCCCTGACACTCGTAAATAAGATCAATGGCTGCATCCCAGCCCTTCCCGATCGGCTTAAATAACGGATGTTCATTCCCTTTATACGATAATCCTTCAGCTACATATTTACACGAAATTTGCAATAGAAATACAATTCTATTCAGCAGTTTAGCGTTATCTGTTAAGAGTATTTCTTTATGTTCTTTAAAAAATACCTCTGCATATTCGGAACGCAGCATAGAGACAAGAATTTCATCCCGCCAAAATGAGTCCAGTTCCGGCTTGAAAACAAAATCGACCAGATTATTTATATCCAATCTATTTTCATCTATTTTGTCTGACAGCCAAGACCGAAATGCTCGCCTCATCAACAACGAAGAGCCGATTTTCGAGAAAAATTGAGGGATGGATTCCCTATGTACCCATTCTAATTCAAGAATATGGTTCAATCCCCATTCTTCGTATATATCATGGGTAATGAACAGGCCTTTATCTTCTTCAACAGCAATAACCTCATCGCATTTTAAGGCATAAGCCGCTTCATCGGTATAGCCATCTGGTCTTAAATAAAATCGGCCGCTGTTTACACGCTCCCAAATTATTTCAGAGAAACACTTTTCACGCTGCGTATTCAAACCGTTTTTACGAACGCGGCCGGCAATTTTTTCAATCCAAGCTCTCTTAATAAATGACGTATATGTTTCATCGAGATTATCCGCATCGTATAGTTGAAGATATAAATCCAAATAAAAGAGATTTTTAAGTCTATCTTTGAACCGGACGTTACGGGGGAGATGAAAATGATTCTGCAATGCACATTCATTCAACTCTTGTTCGCTAATATTGTTTAATGAAATGAATTTACATTCAAGATGATATGTATATTGAAGATCGCTTCTAAGGTCTTCGACATATACGCTGCGCACCGTAAATACAATAGACCACCCCGCTTCGGTTAGTTTTTGCAGCAGTAATTTGATATGATCGTCATCTTCAATATCCTGCAACCTTTCGGCAGAATCGATTATGAACACTTTCTTTTCATCCCGCGAATACGCCTCGATAAACTGCGACAAATCATAATTCGATGTATGCTTGAAAATATCTGATATGCCGGCAACATTTAATTCTTGAGCTTTTCGGACACAAATCGGAAACTTCTTGCTATATCGATTATAAAAATCTTTAATCACAGCTGTTTTTCCAGCACCTCCTTCACCATGGATAACAAGATGTTCGTGCTTATTTATCGTGTCGAATATCGTTTTTACAAATGTATGTCGGTCGAACTTAATAACTTGACCGCCATATGCAATCCGGTCGCAAATCGAAGCAAGAAGACTGTCGCTATGGCTTTGTTCATCTTTTACCAAAGTCTCCATATTGGGGCCGATCTCGAAAAACATTTCTCGAATCCATGTTATTTTGGCTGCTTGATCCAAGATCATTGGGCCGACTACCCATTCTATTTCCATGGATCGACTTTGGGCGTATTCATTGAGCTTTTTCTCTTTTTCGGTAATCGAATTTCCTTTGGGTGGATTACCGAACATCATATTCGTATATAAATAAAGTTTTGTTTGTCGCGGATTGACCTCATGCGCCGCATCAATAGATTTCCTGATTTGGGCCTCATTAATCGTATGTTCAAAATATTTTGCTTGAAAACCGATTACATCTCCATTTTTCGTAATCGTGTTTGTTTCGTTCCCCGCATGATTTATGCGCTGGAATATACCGGTAGATATTCCAAATTGTTCGCAAAATAACGCTCTGGCAAGATTTTCCAAAGCATCTTGTTTATTCGCCCCGTGTTTATAGTTGAAAGTATCCCAAGACGGGAAGAAAATGGCCGACATAATCAACGTAAATTAAGTTTCATACAAAGATACAAAAGATAGTAAAAGATAAGCGGGCAATGCCCGCTTATCTTTTTCATTTCAGCTCTTTACAGCCTGCCGGTTTGTAGTAATTCTTCTCCAGCACCTCGTTGATTTTGGATTCGGGATAAAGGAGCGTTCCGCCGATTGCGGTATAGGGTACGATTCCCTTGTCCCGATAGTTCTGCAAAGTGCGGCGGGAGATGTGGAAATGGGTCATCACCTGCTCGGTGGTCAGATAGCGTTCGCCCAGTAAGGAGGGCTCGACCTCGGCGATCAGTTTGTCCGCCGTCTGCGCTGCGAATCGCATGGCTTCGAGCAGCTCTTTGTATCCAGCCGTATCGCGCGTAAGGGCGCTGCGGTTCTCGATCATCGTTTTCTCGTCCATAGTTATCCGCAGTTGGTCGTCAAGTTCTTGTCGAGTAACGCCCGCACGTCTTCGGGCTTGTAATAACATTTGTTGCCGATTGTCGAGTACGGCAGTTTCCCGCTGGTACGCAAGTATTGCAATGTCCGTTTGGAGATGTGCAACAAACGACAAACTTCAATGTTGTCTATTCAACCGCTCTCGGCCGCAGGGTTGAAATGACGGTCGAGCCGTCGCATCGTGTCGGTCAGTCGGCGTGCGTGGGCTTGCAGATTCGTCCATGCGCGCTCTTCGATTAAAAGGTAATTCATTGTCGTAGGTTTTCAGTTAATAAATTCGATTTCGGTAGTCTCCGACTAATTTCACGTATCTCGAATCCGATTCGCTCCGCGTTTCATACTCTATTGAATTGGGACTTCGGGTGCAAGGTAAGTCGAATTCAGTACCGTTCTACCGCAAAGGTCCGCCGTGGCAGCTTGTGGCGTCGGAATGGCACCGTTCGGCGTTGAGCTGCACGAAAAACGCGGGACAGATTATTGTCCCGCGCGGTAATTTATCGGCTTCGACGATAAGTGGATAAATAGATTTCAAGGGATTTTTAGCGGTAAATAGATTTCAGTTGTCGGTCGAAGTCGAACAACTCGAACCGTTCGGGCGGTTGTCCCGATGCGCGGGCAAGGGCAATCCGGTCGAGTTGCCGGCAAAAGAGACGGTAGAGCACATGCACACTGTCGGCATCGCAGCATTCCGGGTCGGCCCAGAAGTTCGCATGAATGGCCAGCGCATAGGCGAATACTTTAAGTCGTATGTTTTTGTCGTCCAGTCGGAATATGGCAGCCACGTCGTCCAAACTGGAAATATGAGCATAACGCTCCTGCCCGGATTGCGACATCCAGCTGCGCAGAAACACCTGCGGCAGTTTCTCAGCACGTATCCGAAAGGCATTCGCCCTTAGATAGGCCAAACTTGCGTTGAGGACTTTTTCGATGTCCGTTGTGTCCGCGGTAAACTTCGGAAGAAACGCTATCGGAACCGGGACGCCAAGTTTTTTGACATGCGTCAGAAACGGATCGGTCTTGTGGATTCCTCGGTTGTTGTATAGAATCAAGTCGCAGTGCGCGATAAACAGATTGTAGAGTTGTTCCATATAGTTGCCTATGGTTTTTTCGGGAACAACAATATAATAGTTGGACGCAGCGATTATCCGGTTTCGGTGCACGACCGTCGAGCCTGTTCCGGGGTTTTGATAGCTCCGCATGTGTGCAGTCGCAATGACCGAGATAATTTCTATTCCCGGGTATGTTTTGCGGGCTGCAAGGATGCGCGTTGCAAGGCGTGTTTCGCCCTCGGTTGTCGGCGACACCAAAACCCGCAGACGTGCGTTACGTGCGGAGTATGGTCAAGTGCGTTATCAATGAAATCCGAGTTGTGGCGATAATCTCTGAAGCCGCCCAGGAAACCGATGGTATAGGGAGCCTCAGTCATGGGCATACGGATAGGGCCCGAGCAAACAATGCGGGGAACTTCGCGGTATAGCAGTCTCGGGGGACGGAGAATGCCGACCTTATTTGAGGAAGTGTTCGGAGGGCGCCGGACGTCATAACTTGCTGAAATGAGCGTTGGTGATTGCGCCCTGACAAAAATAAAAGGGGGCGCGGTGTCAGCCCCTATTCGTAGGTCTTGGGAACCCTAATCTGGAAGCTGTCCTGCGCCCTTGCGTGTTCCGCCCACAAAGGGGCAGAACATAACAAGGACTGACAACATTTATACCCAGATTAAACAACCTCTTTCGAGGGTCCCAAGTTTACGAATAGGTATAAAGAGTTGTTTACCCTTTATAGTTATGTCCGTCGGCCTATGCCGTGTCGTCGATTGTCCGTTTCATAATCCGCAGGTTTCTTTTAAGCGGCTCTTGCCGCCTCCGTCGGAAACAATTGCAGACTATTTGCAGAACATTAGACAAATGTACTTGTTTTTATGGGTTTTGCAAAACGCATTGTCGGAAAATTTCATAATTTTGTCATTATGAAACGAAGCACCCGATTTTTACTGCCACACAAACGACAGTACGTATTCTGAATCGAAAGAAAAATGAGTGCGGTTGTCAAGAAAAGTGTGACGCAATTCACCTGAAGAATTCAGATTTCCGCACTCGATTTTTTACTTACATTCTCATCATTTGCTTCCGCAAGGCTTCTCGAACTCGTCGAGCATCAGAAGGAAAAATTCGCTTGTTTTAACCAGAATATCAGTCTGCACTTCATCATAAGCCTCGACATCGAACAAGTCGAAGCAGACCATGTTTTCAAGCCCCATCCCTTGAAAGATTCGGATATATTGCAGTAGGGCATGGAACTGATGAAACCGTTTATATAATACGGAACGAAATCCCGCGTCAGTACTGACTGGTTCACCTGCTTTGCCTTCGTTCAAAATATCCGGTTGGCGAAACCGCTGGTAGTATACGTAGGTGAAAAGATACAACGGCAGTTGCAGCAAGACGCCCTTTTCTTTCGACTTGTAAAGATTTCGGTATCGTTCGATTTCTTGATTGGTACGTCCGGTGGGCATGACCCAGAAGTCTAAAAAACGTATGGGCAGTTCATTGGACATGACCCGATAGTCGTGGCTTTTGACGAAATGCTTGGATTCGTCGAGCAGTCGGTTAAAGAGCTGCGGATCGACCTCGGGCAGCGGATGGGGAAGGGTAAAATCGAAATACATGACAGAGTGGGTTAGGCGGTCATTCGGAATGGGTAGTTGGAAATTGCGCCCGAGAGAAAATAAAAAAGGGGGCGCGGTGTCAGCCCCTTTAAGCAGGTCTTGGGAACCTATAATCTGGAAGCTGTCCTGCGCCCTTGCCGTCCTGCTCGCAAAAAACAAGCAGGACATAACAAGGACAGACAACATTTATACCCAGATTAAACAACCTCTTTCGAGGGTCCCAAGTTCGCTTAAAGGTATAAAGAGTTGTTTACCCTTTATGTCGTTATGTCCGTCGGCCTATGCCGTGTCGTCGATTGTCCGTTTCATAATCCGCAGGTTTCTTTTAAGCGGCCCCTGCCGCCTCCGTCGGAAACAATTGCAGACTATTTGCAGAACAATAGACAAATGTACTTGTTTTTATGGGTTTTGCAAAACGCATTGTCGGAAAATTTCATAATTTTGTCATTATGAAACGAAGCATCCGATTTTTACCGCCGCGCAAAAGACAGGATTTGCAACAACTGACTACGCTTATCCGCGAGCAGGTCAAACAAGTGGAAATGATTGTTCTTTTCGGCAGCTACGCCAAGAACAAATACGTCGACTATGACCAGCGCGTGGAGTTCGGTACACCGACCTACTATATGAGCGATTACGACATCGTGATTCTGACGCGCAAGCCAATCGGGGCCATAGAATCGTCTCTGTATGAGAAGATAAAAGACAAGTTTTTCGAGAACAAGAACCGCCCGTTTCACACCCACCCGCAGTTCGTCAATTACGGCATTGACGACTTCAACTACGCACTCACGAAAGCCCACTATTTCGAGACGGAAATCAAACGCGACGGCATTATACTCTACGATTCGGGAACTCACAAGCTGGCCCGACGCCGAAAGCTCGACTATACGGAGATTCGGGACAGGGCGCAGAAATATTTTGACGATAAGTTCGGGCGGGCCAATCAATTTTTGAAAGGCGTTACCTTTTATTGTGAAGACGGAGATTGCAGGATGGCATCGTTCCATCTTCATCAGTCTGTCGAGAATTTTCTGCGGACGATTCCGATGGTCTTCATCCTCTACGGCCACAAAAGCCACGACCTGTCGGAGTTGATGAATGCCGCGAAAAAACACACGACGGATATTTTCAAGGCTTTCCCGCGCGACACGGAGGAGGAAAAACGGTTGTTCGACCTGCTGCAACGAGCTTATATCGAATCGCGCTACAATCCCGATTTCGAGATTACGAAGGAGGACATCGACGCGCTTCTGCCCAAGGTCGAGCAGCTCCGCGATATTGTCGAAAAGGTCTGCTGCGAGCGAATCGCATACTACGACAGCCAGAGCGGGAAATAACTTAAAACATTATCAGCAGGATTGATGATAAATAATTGGGGCTGTCTAAAAATCTTAGACAGCCCCAATTATTTTCAAGTCATTAAATCTTAAATCCTTTTGCCTGCGTTTCAGTGGTGATGGTTTGTGGGCTGACGAATTGCACGTGCTCCCGTAGAAATTGCGACCTATTCGGCGCATCGGCGGGCGGCTCCGTTGTCGCTCGTTCTTCGGTCGGCGGCGATTGTGTCTGTGCTGTGCCGCCGTCGGCCTGCTGCTCCTGCGTGGCTTCGGGCTTGGGCGGAGCCAGCTCCAACTGAATTTTGAGTTCCAGCGCAGCAACATCGGATTTCAAGTTTTCTTCTTTCTAATCGCCCGACTTCGGAGGTGCGATTTTTCTCGTTAGAGCCAAGGCTTTTGAGTAACTCAAAAGGTATCGAGTTACTCGATACACACCTTGCTGTTAGCCGATGCTAACAAAATTCCTAACGTCAGCAGGCAACGAATTGAATGAAGTGATTTTTCGGTCGATTGGTTTGCTGATTTAATGACTTACTGATTCATTGTCGTACCGTCGTGTTGATTTACAGATATGACGAATTGAGAAAACGACTATTTATACATTGGTTGGTACGTACCAACCGATTTGCACACCGATATACGCACATATAGCAATAACGACGGGCAGGTAATTCCTGCCCGTCGTCGTTCAGCAAAGTTTGCCATGCGTTATGGGAATCATGATCGGTGCGGTCGCTCGGCTCTGTGTCGTCGCTACGTGCAGCAGCCATCGCCGGATGATTGCCGCATAGGAGCTGTTCAGCCGAAATGCCCGCGCGAAGATCGTTTCGAGGTTATAGGCGTCAGCATAGTTTCCGCTCGGCAGGCGGATACATCTTTTCGTCTTGGATTCCCGCACGATGCCGCTTTTGTAAAGCGCTTTCCCGCCGCCCGAATCGTCGGAACAAGCACCCCGAACAACTCCGCTAACTCCATTTCGGTCATCCGAATCCTGTCGCAACCGGCAGGTATAGACAACCGTCCCTGTTCGTCTATCGCAATGATTTCTCTTTTCATCGGAACTGCGGTTTACTGATTCAACGACAATATATCGCCAGAAAACATCTGCTCGTTCATCTTCCGCATCTCACGCCCGATCAACTGCTCCGAGAATTTCGCATAGTGACGCGTCATGTTGGTATTCGAGTGTCCGAGAATCTTCGCCAGCACGTCGATAGGCATCCCGTACTCCACGGCCAAACAAGCGAACGTATGACGGGCAACGTGTGTGGTCAGATTCTTCGGAATATTGCACAAGTCGGCGATCTCTTTCAGGTAGGCATTCATCTTTTGATTACTCGGAACCGGCAGCAGTTTCCCTATTGCTCGCAACTCCGCATCCCGTTCATATTTCTCCAGCAATATCATCGGATAAGGCAACAATGGGATGCGGCTCATTACCGCCGTCTTCTCTCGCGGCTTATAAATCCATGTCGTTCCGTTGTCGTCCGTGCGGATATGTTCCCGCCGCAGATGTTCCGCATCTGTAAATGCCAACCCTGTCAGACAACAAAAAGCAAAGACATCCCGGATTCTGTCGAGCCGTTCGTTCGGCAGTCTCTTTCGCACCAGTGTCTCCAACTCTTCACGCGTGAGATGGTCTTTCTCCTTGTTGTGTTCCTCTTTGAGTTTGTAGTTCCGAAACGGGTCTTTCTCGATCCACTCATTGCGCAAACAGTAGCGGGTAAAGTTCTTGACGCAATCGAGTAAATTCACGGCACCGTTGTGCTTGCATCGGTGGGCTGTTTGCAGAAAGGTATTGAACCCGTCGAGAAACTCGTAACCGACAGCCGAGAGCAGCAAATCCTCTTTCCGATAGGCGGATGCGACATACTCCCGAAGATACCGCAGCACCCGATGATATTTGTTCGCTGTCAGTTGTGTGATGCGTACGCCAACCTCCGTCTGTCGTTTCTCGCAGTATTTCGCCAATTCCGCAAGGAACATAATCGAAAGTGTTGCGGGATTCTGCAACCGTTCCTTGATCTGGATGCAGTTGCCCTCGTAGCCCTTGGCGATCAGTTCCTGCCGCACGGCGAGAATCCTTGCGCGATAATCGTCCAGATAAGAATTGACCTGCTGACATAGCTTGTCCTTGCCGGTCGCCCGCTCTTTGGATTGGCTCCATTTATCAACGGGAACCGAACATTGGATATAGATCTCTTTGGAGACGCCGTTGGTGGTAATGCGGGCCAGAATAGGGGTCAGCCCCGCCTTGTTGGTGCGTGCCTTACGCAGAAAGTAAGTTACGCTGAATCGTTTTCTTTCCATCGTCCGAATACGTTTTGAGTTTGACAATCATACGATTGAAAAGCCCGGAACGTTCGGCGCAAACCGATGTAATTCAACGCACTGCCGAAAAAGTGTGGTACATTTCTGCCGCTCGCACCCGTGTACCACGATTCGGCACACGGAAAGGATGCTTTCGCCAGCCACCACTTGCTACGGCACAA
Source organism: Alistipes muris (assembly GCF_943193205.1). Classification (GTDB taxonomy): domain Bacteria; phylum Bacteroidota; class Bacteroidia; order Bacteroidales; family Rikenellaceae; genus Alistipes; species Alistipes muris. The sequence continues at coordinate 22,170 of NZ_CALPDD010000006.1, read as the reverse complement.
AAACGAAACGATCCCGCATGTGATTGACATACAGAATCGTTTGCTTCAATTTGCGTAACCTTACCCAACAAAAAAGGTCCTTCGAAAAGGACCTCCTGAGCGGAAAACGAGACTCGAACTCGCGACCCCAACCTTGGCAAGGTTGTGCTCTACCAACTGAGCTATTTCCGCAAAACAAACCCCAAAACCCGGAGGAAACCTCCTTATTGGGACTGCAAATATAAACCGAAAAAATCAAACGACAAAATTTTTCGGGGACAAATTACGAAACCCCGGGGCTGAAAAAGACGAATAAGGCGGGCCGAGGACACAGCATCCCAAGACCTCAGAAACAAAACCGAATGCGATGCCGAACTTGTTCCCACATCGAATTCGACGAGCCGAACGAAAGAGAGAAACCCGCCTAAAAACCGAAAAAAAATTGCCGACCTCCGAAATCGGAAGCCGGCAATCCTCTTCACCTAATTTTTATTATGAAATCTTTTTAGCGGACCTTGAAACCCTCGTCGGCGCGGACGGGGATAGGCAACTTGGCGTAGTAGCCGCTTTCGAGCTTCTCGCGCACGGACTTGAACGCCTCGATAGTCACCTTGACGTCCTCCAGCGTATGGGCCGCGGTGGGGATGACGCGCAGGATGATTTCGCCCTTCGGGATAACGGGGTAGATGACGATGGAGCAGAATATACCGTGATTCTCACGCAGGTCGACCACCAGGTTCGTTGCTTCGGGGACACCGCCCTTGAGGAAGACCGGAGTTACGGGCGAATTGGTCACGCCGATATCGAACCCGTTCTCTTTCAGACTGCTCTGGAGCGCACGCACGATTTCCCACAGCTTCTGCTGGTATTCGGGGTGCTGACGAATCAGTTCCAGACGCTTCAGCGCGCCAATCACCATCGGCATCGGGAGCGACTTGGCATAGAGCTGCGAGCGCATGTTGTAGCGGAAAAGGTTGATAAGCCAGCGCGGACCGCTCACGAAAGCCCCGATTCCGGCCATCGACTTGGCAAAGGTGTTGAACAGCACGTCCACCCCGTCGACCACACCGAAGTGCGACGCCGTACCGCGGCCGCCCTCGCCCATCGTGCCGAAGCCGTGGGCGTCGTCGACCAGCAGACGGAACTGGAAATCCTTTTTCAGCGCCACGATTTCGTCGAGCTTGCCCAGGTCGCCCTTCATGCCGAACACGCCCTCGGTAATCACGAGCACACCGCCGTTCTGCTCCTCGGCCAGGTCGGTAGCGTGCTGCAACTGAAGACGCAGCGATTCCATGTCGTTGTGTCCGAAGACGAAACGCTTGCCCTTGTGCATGCGCAGACCGTCGATGATGCAGGCATGGGCTTCGGCATCGTAGACCACCACGTCACGCGGCGTGAGCAGGCAGTCGATAATCGAAATCATGCCCTGGTAGCCGAAGTTGAGCAAGAACGCGTCTTCCTTGCCGACGAACGCCGCGAGCTCGCGCTCCAGCTGTTCGTGGTAAACCGTCTGGCCGCTCATCATGCGGGCGCCCATCGGGGCGGCCATACCGAACTTGGCGGCGCCTTCGGCATCGGCCTTGCGCACCTCGGGCAGGTTGGCCAGACCGAGGTAGTTGTTCAGGCTCCAGTTGAGCACTTCCTTGCCGCGGAATACCATGTGGGGGCCGATTTCGCCCTCCAGTTTGGGAAACGCATAGTACCCGTGGGCATAGCCCATGTACTGACCGATAGGTCCGCCTGCATTCTTTTCGAGGCGTGCAAAAATATCTACCATATCTGCTATGTAATTTTGGAATTTGTATGTCCTTGTTTCCGTGCCTGTTCGGCAGCGGCCCCGCAAAAATACAAATAAAACGGAACCGATGACCAAAGGTAGCCGTTTTTTGTGGCGCAAGGATACGTATTTATACTTATTTTAGCCGTTTCGGCATACCGGCCGGCACGAAACGCCCGTTTCCCGGCAAAGGGTTTGGGGGTTGTTCCGAATTTTGCTAATTTCGCATCATGACATCGCTTTTCCCCGACATCATTTTCGGGCCCGTGCGCTCGCGGCGGCTGGGTTTGTCGTTGGGCGTCAACCTGTTGCCCACCCGGTCCAAGCTCTGTTCGTTCGACTGCATCTACTGCGAATGCGGCTGGAACGCCGAACATCCCGGCGCGCGGCGCTTCAACGACCGCGACGACGTGCGGACCCAGCTCGAAGCCACCCTGCGCCGGATGGTCGCCGACGGCACGCCCCCCGACGTCATTACTTTCGCGGGCAACGGCGAGCCGACCCTCCATCCCGACTTCGAGGCCGTCATCGGCGACACCCTTGCCCTGCGCGACGCCTTGTGCCCCGGGGCCAAAGTCTCCGTGCTGTCGAACGCCACACAGCTCCACCGCGACGACGTGCGGCGGGCCCTGCTGCGCGTAGACAACAATATTCTGAAACTCGATTCGGCTTTCGACGCAACGGTCCGGCGCATGAACAACCCGCAGAATGCGGCTTATACGGTTCGTGAGACGGTCGAACAGATGAAACGGTTCGAGGGGCGGATGATTCTGCAAACGATGTTCTTACGGGGAACTTGCGGCGGTGCGTCCATCGACAACACCACCGAGGAAGAGGTCGCCGCGTGGCTGCGGCTGGTCGGCGAAATCCGCCCCCGGCAGGTCATGGTCTACTCGCTCGACCGCGACACCCCCTGTCCGACACTCGAAAAGGTGCCGCGCGAGAAGCTGCAGGCCATCGCGGTCCGGGTCGAAGCCTTGGGGATTCCCTGCTCCGTCGCTTGATTTTCCGGGTATTAAAAGGGGTAAAAGACAGCCTGTGCGCCGGCCCGAATGTATCCGCACCCATACGGCGGATACGCGTCCGGCGCTGCCGCGCTGACACAAGCCTTGACCTGCCCCATTCCGGGCATGGCTGCCTTTTACCGTAGGTGCAGCGACAGGGTGACGCAACTCTCGTTTGCCATGCACACAGTGAAGACAAAGTTTCCCGCCGCTGCCGGCCGACCGATCGTATCCGGCAGAGCACAAAAAGAGGAAGACGCTGCCGATTTTATAATCTCAGGCTCTGGTAAACCTCGTCCACTAAAATACAACACACGTCCTCCCGGACGCAAATGGTATCTGTGGACAAAAATTTTACCAGAATTTAAGATTTAGATACAATCGCTTATAACGATACGAATATGTCAAGAACGCTGGAAACCCATTGGGTTTTACGGTGCGAATATACTGTTTTTCCTGCAAATAACAAACTTCGGGCCACCGAACGCGCTGTCGGTGCCGTACTTACGCCGCCGATGCAGGTTCGGAGTTTTCAATACGTGGGAAATTGTCCGGGCTCTCGCGCTTCCGCGTTCTTCGCAGCAGCAGTCTATCGCTGAAGTATCGCCTGCAGGATGCTCTCCTCGTCGAAGCCGCAGAGGGCGTAAAGCTGGGCCGGGGTACCGTGCTCGATCCACTCGTCGCCGACGCCCAGCGAACGGACCGAGGGCTTGAACCCGTGGCTGTTGAACCACGCCGCGACCGTCTCGCCCACACCGCCACGCAGCGATCCGTCCTCGACGGTCACCACCCGGGCGAACCGTGACCCGACTTCGGCAAGCAGTTCTTCGTCGAGCGGTTTGGCAAACCGCAAATCGTAGTGGGCTACGCTCAGTCCCTCGGCCGCAGCCCGTTCGGCAGCCCGCGCCGCCGCATGGCCGACCGTTCCGACGGTCAGCAGCGCTACATCGCCGCCCTCGCGCAGGCAGCGCCCCTTGCCCGTGGGCAGCACCTCGAAAGGCTCGTCCTGCCACGGCGCTCCGGCTCCGTTGCCGCGCGGGTAGCGAATCATATAGGGCCCTCCCGCCTGCAAGGCCGAGTACATCATGTTGCGCAGTTCGCGTTCGTCCATCGGGGCCGCAATCGTCAGCGACGGCACCGTCCCGAAAGCCGCCATGTCGAACAGTCCGTGGTGCGTCACTCCGTCCTCGCCGACCAGGCCGCCGCGGTCGAGACACAGCACCACAGGCAGATTCTGTATCGCAACATCGTGAATCACATTGTCATAGGCCCGCTGCATGAACGACGAATAGATGTTGCAGAAAGGCACCATCCCCGCCGCGGCCAGTCCGGCCGAAAAAGTGACGGCGTGGCCCTCGGCTATGCCAACGTCGAAACAGCGTTCGGGCATGGCCTGCATCAGCATGTTCATCGAGCAGCCCGAGGGCATGGCAGGCGTCACGCCCACCACCCGAGGGTCGAGCTGCGCCAAATCGACAAGCGTCCGGCCGAACACATCTTGATAGCGGGCCGCCGCTCCCTGCGCCACGATGCGTTCGCCCGTCTCGGGGTTGAAGCGTCCCGGCGCGTGCCACACGGGTTTGTCGTGCTCGGCAGGCAGATAGCCTTTGCCCTTGACTGTCATCACGTGCAGCAGTTTGGGTCCCGGAATCGCCCGCAGCGCCCGCAGGGTCCGCACCAGCTCGGGCAGGCTGTGCCCGTCGACCGGACCGAAATAGCGGAAATTGAGGCTCTCGAACAGATTGCTGTTGTTGAGCACGCCCTGCTTCACGGCATTGCCCATCTTCTGACACAGCCGCAGCAGGCGCGGCGTATGCGACAGCACACCCCACAAACGTTGCTTGAGCCGGTTATAATGGACCGAAGTCGAGATTTTCAGCAAGTAATTTTTGAGTGCGCCCGTGGCCTGGTCGATGGCCATGTTGTTGTCGTTCAGAATGACCAGCAGGTCGGTACTCTTGCTGGCCCCCGCGTTGTTGAGCCCCTCGAACGCCAGTCCGCCCGTCATCGAGCCGTCGCCGATGACCGCCACGACCTTGCGCTTCTCGCCCCGCAGTTCGGCCGCCTTGGCCATGCCGAACGCCGCCGAAATCGAGACCGAGGCATGGCCGCCGCCGAAAGCGTCGTACTCGCTCTCGGCCATGCGCGGGAAGCCGCTGATTCCGCCCAGCCTGCGTTTGTTGCGGAACGCTTCGCGGCGTCCCGTGATGATTTTGTGGGCATAGGTCTGATGGCCCACGTCCCACACGATTTTGTCCTCGGGCGTATCGTACACATAGTGGAGCGCCGCAGCCAGTTCCACCGCCCCGAGGCTCGACGCCAGGTGGCCAGGATTGACCGAGCATTCCCCGATGATATAGCGGCGCAGTTCGTCGCAATAGGTGCGTAATTCCTCCTGCGTGAGTGTTTTCAGCTCGCGCGGCGAACCGATCCGGTTCAGCAATATGTATTCATCCGCAGCCATGGATATGCAAAGATACGAATAAGCCGAATACAAAACCAAACTTGTTTGGATTTTGTTGAGGCGGAGTATCTTCGGCGCAGCCAAAGTGCGCAAGTCGAGAGCAATGCCAAATTTATTTGGCCATTGCCGAGACGCAGCCTATCTTCTGTAAAGATACGAATAAGCCGAATACAAAACCAAACTTGTTTGGATTTTGTTGAGGCGGAGTATCTTCGGCGAAGCCTATCTCCAACGAAGGTAAAAGTTGAAAGGTGAAAAGTGAAAGGTATTCTTTCAAGTCTGCATAAAAACAAATATCTTCTTTACCAACCGCATACTTTCCTGCATTCCCTCGCAGGAAATCGCCGGACGCCCGACTTCGGCAAAATCGGCCGCGGACCCTTTTCCGATAGCCGAAAAATCGCTATATTTGTGCATCATTCAAAACCTTGCACCCATGAAACAGGCTTTCCGGCTTCTTCTGCTCGGGGGAATCGCCCTTTTCGGTTCGTGCGCGCCCCGGCCCCGCACAATCGCCTACACGCTCCCGGCCGGCGAAATCAAACTTATCAGTTTCAACATCCGCCAGGGCAGCGCCGCCGAACAGGACGGGCCCTGCCGCTGGACCAAGCGCCGCGAAGCCGTGCTCGACATGATCGAGCATCAAAGTCCCTCGGTCATCGGCATCCAGGAGGGCGAAATCGACCAGGTGCGCTACCTCGAACTCCACTGCCCGCAGTTCGCCCGCATCGGCGTCGGCCGCGACGACGGAGCCGAGAGCGGCGAAATCATGGCCATCTTCTACCGCAGCGACTATTTCGACGTTCCGGCGTCGGGCACTTTCTGGCTGAGCGAGACCCCCGGACAGGTATCGCGCGGGTGGGATGCGGCCTGCAACCGCACCGTGACATGGGCACAGCTGCGCGAAAAGGCCACAGGCAAGGAATTCTACTATCTGAACACCCATTTCGACCACATGGGCGAAACCGCCCGCCGCGAATCGGCACGGATGGTCGCCGACTTCGTCCGGGAGCGGATTCCGGACGGCGCGACGGTCATCGTCGGCGGCGACCTCAACACCGACGCCGCCCACCCCGACCTGGCGCCGCTGAAAGAACAGCTCCGAATCGCCCGCGACATCGCCGACCCGACCGACCGCCGGGGGACTTTCAACGGGTTCGGTTCGGCTCCGGGCAACATCGTCATCGACCACATCTTCTGCCGCAACGTCTCCGGCCCCGCCCTCGAAACGCTGCGCGACGGCTACGGTGCGGCCTATCTTTCGGACCATTATCCCGTAGTCTTCACGTTCCGGCTTCCCTGACCGCAGCCAACGAAAAACCGCGAACCCTGCAAAAATCGAATAAAAATTCGTATCTTCGTCCGACAAACGGCACAGAAAGATGAAATACAAGCGCATACTTCTGAAACTGAGCGGCGAATCGCTGCAAGGCCAGCAGAAATACGGGCTTTCGCCCGAGGTGCTGCAATCCTACGCGGAGCAAATCAAGGCAGCGGCCGCAAGCGGCGTGCAGATAGGCATCGTCATCGGCGGCGGCAACATCTTCCGCGGCATGACGGGGGCCAAGAAAGGCTTCGACCGTGTCAAGGGCGACCAGATGGGCATGCTGGCCACGGTCATCAATTCGCTGGCGCTCCAGTCGGCGCTGGAGGACAACGGCGTGCGCGCCAAGGTGCTGACCTCCATCCGCATGGAGCCCATCGGCGAATACTTCTCCAAGGCGCGGGCTATCGAGTACTTGGAAGCGGGCTGCGTGGTCATCATCGGGGGCGGCACCTCCAACCCCTATTTCACCACCGATTCGGCGTCGGCCTTGCGCGGCATCGAAATCGAAGCCGACGTTCTGCTGAAAGGCACGCGCGTCGACGGTGTCTACACGGCCGACCCGGAGAAGGACCCCGCCGCAACGAAGTTCGACGAAATCACGTTCGAGGAAGTGCTCGACCGACGGCTCAAGGTCATGGACCTCACGGCGTTCACCCTCTGCCGCGAGAACGGGCTGGAAATCGTGGTCTTCGACATGGACACTCCCGGCAACCTGGGCAGGGTCCTTGCCGGAGAAAAGGTGGGCACGCTCGTAAAACCATAGGGCCCGCCCGGGCGCGGCATAGCCCGGCTTGCCAAAGAACTCCGGTTCCCCGCCGCACCTTTCACTTTTCACCTTTCACCTAACGAAATGGCAACCAAAAAGAGCAACAAGCAACTCTGGATCATGCTGGCGCTGATAGCCGCCATCGCCGCGGCCATCCTGCTGCTGCCCGACGGCAGCCGCCCCGACAGCGCCCCGGCCGACCCCGCCGCATTGGTCAAGCCGGGCGACACGGCCCCCGACTTCACGGTCGAAATGTTCGACGGCTCCCATGTCACCCTCTCCGACCTGCGCGGCAAGGTGGTTCTGCTCAACTTCTGGGCAACGTGGTGCCCGCCCTGCCGGCAGGAGCTTGCACGCGTGCAAGCCGACGTCATCGACCGTTTCGTAGGCGAAGACTTCATCTTCCTGCCCATCGCCCGCGGCGAGGGCCGCGAAGCCGTGGCGGCTTTCCGCCAACAGCAGGGCTACAACTTCCCCATGGGGCTCGACCCGCAGCGAAGCGTCTACGACCGCTACGCCTCGAACCACATCCCGCGCAACATCCTCATCGGCCGCGACGGCAGAATCGAGCTTTCGTCGGTGGGCTACGAAGCGGACGAATTCGGGCGGCTTGTCGAAGCCATCGAACAGACACTGAATCAATAACACACACAATCATGGATACCAAAACCATTCTCAACGACGCCTCCGTCCGGATGCAGAAAGCCCTCGACCACCTCGAAGAAGAACTGCTCAACGTGCGCGCAGGCAAAGCGTCGCCCAACGTGCTCAACGGCGTGATGGTCGATTACTTCGGTTCGCAGGTGCCTGTTTCGGGGGCGGCCAGCGTCACCGTGCCCGACGCCAAGACCATCCTGATTCAGCCGTGGGACAAGAACATGATCCGCACCATCGAGAAAGCCATCGTCGACTCGAACATCGGTCTGACCCCCTCGAACAACGGCGAGCAAATCCGGCTGTCGATTCCGCCGCTGACCGAAGACCGCCGCAAGGAGCTGGTCAAGCAGGTGCGCTCCGAAGCCGAAACAGCCCGCATCAGTTTCCGCAACGCCCGCCGCGACGCGGTAGAAGCGTTCAAGAAAGCGCAGAAGGAGGGCATGCCCGAGGACGAATCGAAGGACGGCGAAACCCAGACGCAGAAGCTGCTGGAAAAGTTCACCAAGCTGCTCGACGACACGCTCAACAAGAAAGAAAAGGAAATCATGACCGTATAGTCTCTCCGGTCACCAGTCTGCGGGCGGAATCTTCGCGTTCCGCCCGTTTTCATACTGATACGCCTGCCGCATGAAAAAATACACCGCTCTGCTGCTCCTGTTTCTGCCCGCCCTGCTGGGCTCCAGGAGTGCCGCCGCACAAGGATACGTCAAACTCAACGGGCTCTATGCGCTGGCGGGGGTCATCAATCCCGCCGTGGAGTTCGCCATCTCACCCAAATCGACCCTGCAAACCGAAATCGTGGTCTCGCCGTGGAAATCCATCAACGGCAAGCACATGAAGTTCGGCATCCTCATGGGCGAATACCGCCGCTATTTCAAGGAGCACAGCCGCGGCTGGTACTTGGGCGCCAACCTCGGCATGATGGCGTTCGACATGTCGAAGCCCTACCTGGCACACGGAAGCATCAAGTTCGAGAACCGCTATTGCAAGGGCTACGGCATGATGATCGGTTTGTGCGTGGGCTACGAATACCAATTCTGCGAGCGCTGGCTCGTCGACGCCTTTTTGGGCTGGGCATGGATGGACAGCCACTACAACGGATATAGTTTCGACGGCGAAATCGACATGTACCCCCACCGCCCCGTCCAGCCCAAGCACCCCGACCCGTTCAACGGTTCGTCCGAATGGTACCCCAACAAAATCGGCGTCTCCATCGGCTGCCGGATTTTCAAGCCCAAAAAATAGCCGCAACCCGGAGTGGCGGAGGTCACGGCTTCCGCCAGCGCGGTTGTGCAGATTCAGCAATCCGCTGACGGCATACGGCCGAAGAGGCTAAAACGTTTTAACAAGCCGCTGAAACGATTCAGCACGCCGTTAGCTATACATCCCAGTCTGGCAGAAAACATTGAGCATTTTTCCGTCATTCATCCGAGCGATTGCTTAAGCCCTGCTACGGGCTACCGCCACAACTCGACGGGAGCCTTGACGTACGTCGGCACGGAGGGCAATGTCTGGTGCTCGTCGTCCTACTACGCCGGCAACCACAATGCGGGCTACCTGTTCTTCCGCGCGGGCGACGTGCGGCCGCTGAACGGAACCAACCGGGCCTACGGCTTCGCCGTGCGCTGCGTCCAGCATCTGCAAGGCTATTTCCCCAAAAAAGCACTTCCGGCCGCCCGAAAGAGCGACCGGAAGCATCCAAAAATTATGTGTTACGAAAAGTCTTACTTCAGTTTCGGACCGGCGGCCACGAGGCTCTTGCCCTCGTCGTTGCCCGTGAACTTCACGAAGTTCTTCACGAAACGGTTGGCCAGGTCTTCGGCCTTGGTCTCCCACTCCGCGGGGTTCGCGTAGGTGTCGCGCGGGTCGAGAATCTTGGAGTCCACGCCCGGCAGCTCGGTCGGCACCTTGAAGTCGAAGGTCGGAATCATCTTGGTCGGAGCCTTGTCGATCGAACCGTCGAGAATGGCGTCGATGATGCCGCGCGTATCCTTGATGGAGATACGCTTGCCCGTACCGTTCCAGCCCGTGTTGACCAGGTAGGCCGTGGCGCCCGACTGCTGCATGCGCTTAACGAGTTCTTCGCCGTACTTGGTGGGGTGCAGCGAGAGGAAAGCGGCGCCGAAGCATGCCGAGAAAGTCGGCGTGGGCTCGGTGATGCCGCGCTCGGTACCTGCCAGCTTGGCGGTGAAGCCCGAGAGGAAGTAGTACTTCGTCTGCTCGGGGGTCAGAATCGACACCGGAGGCAGCACGCCGAAAGCGTCGGCCGAAAGGAAGATGACCTTCTTGGCAGCGGGAGCCTTCGATACGGGCTTCACGATGTTGTTGATGTGGAAAATCGGGTACGACACGCGCGTATTCTCCGTCACGGACTTGTCGGCGAAGTCGATAGCGCCCTTCTTGTCGACCGTGACGTTCTCCAGCAGCGCATTGCGGCGGATAGCGTTCCAGATGTCGGGCTCGTTCTCTTTCGAGAGGTTGATGACCTTGGCGTAGCAGCCGCCCTCGAAGTTGAAGACGCCGTCGTCGTCCCAGCCGTGCTCGTCGTCGCCGATAAGCTGACGCTTCGGGTCGGTCGAAAGGGTGGTCTTGCCGGTGCCCGACAGACCGAAGAATACGGCCGTCTCGCCCTTTTCGTTGGTGTTGGCCGAGCAGTGCATCGAAGCAATGCCCTTGAGCGGAAGCAGGTAGTTCATGTAGGAGAACATACCCTTCTTCATCTCACCGCCGTACCACGTGTTGATGATGACCTGCATCTTCTCGGTGAGGTTGAAGACCACGGCCGTCTCCGAGTTGAGACCCAGCTTCTTGTAGTTCTTGACCTTGGCTTTCGAGGCGTTGAGCACCACGAAATCGGGCTCGCCGTACTCCTCCAGTTCGGCGTCGGTCGGACGGATGAACATGTTCTTCACGAAGTGAGCCTGCCATGCCACCTCCATGATGAAGCGGATTTTCAGACGCGTGTTCTTGTTGGCGCCGCAGAACGTGTCGACCACGTAGAGCTTCTTGCCCGACAGCTCCTTGGAAGCGATCTTCTTGAGTTCCTGCCAAGCCTCCTTGCTCACGGGCTTGTTGTCGTTCTTATACTCGTCGGAAGTCCACCAGATCGTGTCCTTGGTGGTCTCGTCCATGACGAAGAACTTGTCCTTGGGCGAACGGCCGGTGTAGACGCCTGTCATCACGTTGACGGCACCCATGTCGGTCAGCTGACCCTTCTCGAAACCTTTCAGGCCTTTCTTGGTCTCCTCGCGGAAGAGCTCGTCGTAGGAGGGATTGTACACGACTTCCTTGACGCCGGAAATCCCGTACTTTGTCAAATCCAGTTTGTCCATAACTAACTTATTTTTAGAATTAAACCTATTTCCTGCATGACGGCGCCCGGCAGGGGCGCCTGCGTTTTTCCGACGCAAAGGTAGAAAAACTTTCATACTTGTGAAAAAAATAACAATGAAAATTCCGAAAAATACCCATTATTTTTCCGGCATCGGTTATCCGGTTCATTCATAACGCGTTCGGGGGCTTCTCCGGGCAGTCCGGCAATCGCACGGCTTTCCCGCTCCGGCCGCATTCGGCACAGCGCCGGGCCTGTCGAAAAGGTTCCCGGCATGGCCGCCCGCTTCCCGTACAGCAAATAATCCGCCGAAAACGGATGCGCTTTTTGCGGCCCGGCTCGCTTTTTCGGCCGAAGAGCGCACCAAGTACGGAATTTTTTCGTAAATTTGATAATCTATGGCAGGCCTCTATTTCCACATACCGTTCTGCAAACGCATCTGCGCCTACTGCGACTTCTACAAAAGCGCCGACCTGCGGCGCATGGACGACGTGCTGGCGGCGATGCACCGCGAGCTGGAAACGCGGCGCGGCTACCTGGGCGGCGAACCGGTCCGCACCCGCTATTTCGGCGGCGGCACCCCGTCGCTGCTCACGCCCCAGCAAATCAGGGACTTGCTGGCCCGCGCGGCCGACCTTTACGACTGCACGGCTGTGGAGGAAACGACCCTCGAAGCCAATCCGGACGACCTCGACGGGCCCTATCTGGAAGCGCTGCGCCAGGCGGGCATCGACCGCCTTTCCATCGGCATCCAGTCGCTCGACGATGCCTGCCTGCGGCTGATGAACCGCCGCCACACCGCCGCCCAGGCACGCGAAGCGGTTGCGGCGGCCCGCCGGGCCGGATTCGGCAACCTGACCGTCGACCTGATTTTCGGTGTGCCGGGATTCGGCGGCGATTCGCTGCGCCGCTCGCTCGACGGCGTGCTGGCGCTGGAACCCGAACATGTTTCGGCATACCATTTGACCGTCGAACCCGATACGGCGTTCGGCCGCCGGGCCGCACGGGGAGCATTCGCACCCGTCGGGGAGCAGGTGAGCGAAACAGAATTCCGGCTCGTACACGAAACGCTGACCCGCGCCGGATACGAACACTACGAAGTCTCGAACTACGCCCTGCCGGGACGGCGGGCGCGCCACAATTCGGCTTACTGGCACGGCGAGAAATACTTGGGCATCGGTCCTGCGGCCCACTCCTACGACGGCTGCGAGCGCCATTGGAACGCCGCGTCGGTCGACCGCTACGCAGCCGGAGAAGCGGCCGGACGCGAGGTGCTGACCGACTGCGACCGCTTCAATGAATACCTGCTGACACGCCTGCGCACGGCCGAGGGAATCGAACTGGCCGAAGCCGGGCGTCTGTTCGGGAAGCAGCGGCTTGCAAAGCTGGAACAGGAAGCCCGCCGGATGGCCCCCTCGGGGATGGTCCGGCTGACGGACGAACGGCTCAGCATTCCGCCCGAACGCTTCTTAGTGTCGGACGCGGTCATCGGCGCGCTGTTCGAGACCCGTTAGCAGCAGACGCCCATGGACACCCGGCACCCCTGCGAAACCCCGGCCGAGAAGCCCCGGCCCTGCAATGTTAAATTATTATTAAATATTTTTAAGAAATTGAGGTCCGAAGCGTCTGCAACGGCCCCGCAGCCCCGCCCGCAAGAGGGCCCCACGGCGGAAACCTTTGCTTTATAATAATATATGTGTTACCTTTGCGCCCGACCTTATCCCTCAAACCGAGTAAATTACAAATCGAAAAATAGACTATGAGCAACGCGAAACTGACCCCGGACTATCTGTTTGAAGTGAGCTGGGAAGTATGCAACAAGGTGGGAGGCATCCACACCGTAGTCTCGACCAAGGCGCAGACCGCCGTCCGCAAATTCGGCGACCGCTACCTGCTCCTCGGTCCCGACCTCTCGCACGAGGGGGTCAACCCCGAATTCGAGGAAGACCTCAGCCTGCTGAAGAACTGGCGCCAGAGCGTCTACAACGACGGCATCCGCATCCGCATAGGGCGCTGGAAAATCAAGGGCGAGCCGACGGCCGTTCTGATCGACTTCACGTCGCTTTTCCCGCGCAAGGACGAGATACTCAAAAAACTGTGGGAGGACTACCATGTCGATTCGATTTCGGGTCAGTGGGACTACATCGAACCCGTGCTGTTCGGCTACGCCGCAGGCCGTGTAATCGCCTCCTACGTCGACACGTTCTGCACCGCCACGGAGAAAGTGGCCGCCCATTTCCACGAATGGATGACCGCCGCCGGAGGCCTCTACCTGCGCCGCCATGCCCCCTATGTGGCCACGCTCTTCACCACCCACGCCACGGTCATGGGACGTTGCATCGCCGGCAACGGACTGCCGCTCTACAACGACCTGACGAAATTCAACGCCGACGAACTGGCCCGCCAGTTCAACGTGACGGCCAAGCACTCCATCGAGAAGATGGCCGCCACCTACCACGATGCGTTCCTCACCGTCAGCGACATCACGGCCAACGAATGCAAATACCTGCTCAGCCGCGAGCCCGACTGCGTGACCCCCAACGGTTTCGAGAACGATTTCGTGTGGACGGGCGCCGAATACGACGCCAAGCGCGCCGAAGCCCGCAAGACAATGATCGAAGTGGCCGAAGCCTGCTTAGGCACGAAGTTCTCGACCGACCCGCTGATCGTGGGAACCAGCGGCCGCTACGAATTCCGCAACAAGGGGCTCGATGTCTTCCTCGATTCGCTCAAGACGCTGGCCGAATCCGGGAACCTCGACCGCGAAATACTGGTCTACATCACGGTGCCGGCAGCCAACCGCGGCCCGCGGCCCGACCTCCAGGCCCATCTGGCCGACGCATCGCAGCCTATCGACGGCAGCCGCTACAAATATTCGACCCATGTGCTCGAATACCCCGACAGCGACCCCATCGTCCACGCGCTCAACGGCTCGGTGCTGACGACCGACAACTCGAAGGTCAAGGTGCTCTTCGTGCCGACCTACCTGAACCGCAACGACGGCATCTTCGGCAAGGACTACTACGAACTGCTTGTAGGCATGGACATGACGGTGTTCCCGTCGTACTACGAACCGTGGGGCTATACGCCGCTCGAATCGGTGGCCTTCTCGGTGCCGACCGTCACCACCACGCTGGCGGGCTTCGGTCTGTGGGTCAACAAACAGCCCGAGCACGACGGTGTCGTAGTCGTTCGCCGCGACGACTACAACGACCGCGACGTGGTGGGCGCCATTGCCGATGCGCTACTGCATTTCAGCAAGCTCGACGAAACGCAGATCGCGAAAATCCGCCGCTCGGCCTATGAAACCTCGAAGTCGGCCCTGTGGGAACACCTCTACACGGCCTACGAAAAAGCCTATTCCGAAGCCATCGAGGCCTCGGTGGTCCGCACCAACCGGGCCGTACTCGACGACGGCGGCTCGAAGACCGAGCAAATCAACTTCGTGCGCCAGCAGCTTTTCGCCGAAAAGCCCAACTGGAACCGCATGATGGTCGACAAGACCCTGCCGGCCCGCCTACACGCGCTCGAAGAGCTCTCGCGCAACCTGTGGTGGTGCTGGAACCCCGGCGCCCGCGACCTGTTCGAGAACATCGACCCGGCGCTGTGGACCGAATGCGAGCGCAACCCCATCGCGTTCCTCGACAAACTGAGCATCGAACGGCTCAAGGAGCTGGAGAAGGACCCCGAGTTCCTCGCCCGGCTCGACGCCGTATATGCCCAGTTCACCAACTACATGAACGAGAAGCCCGACCCCTCGACGACGACCGTTTCCTACTTCTCGATGGAGTACGGCCTGCATTCGTCGCTCAAAATCTACTCGGGCGGCCTGGGCATCCTGGCGGGCGACTACCTCAAGGAGGCTTCGGACAAGAACGTGCCGATGGCTGCCGTGGGTCTGCTGTACCGCTACGGCTACTTCACCCAGCGTCTCTCGGCGCAGGGCGCACAGGAAGCGACCTACGAAGCGCAGAACTTCTACAAGCTGCCCATTTCGCCCGTGCGCGACGAGGAGGGCAACTGGCTCACCATCACCATCGCCTTCCCGGGCCGCACGCTTTCGGCGCGCGTCTGGAAATGCCAGGTAGGACGCACCGACCTGTTCCTGCTGGACACCGATTTCGAGGACAACCTCGAAGAAGACCGTCAGATCACCCACTACCTCTACGGCGGCGACTGGGAGAACCGCCTCAAGCAGGAGATTCTGCTGGGCATCGGCGGCATCCGGGCCCTGCGCAAGCTGGGCGTCAAGCACCAGGTGTTCCACTGCAACGAGGGTCACGCCGCGTTCATCGGCATCGAACGCATCCGCGAGATGGTGAACCACAAGAAACTGTCGTTCTCCGAAGCGCTCGAAGTCGTCCGCTCGTCGTCGCTCTTCACGACGCACACCCCCGTGCCCGCAGGTCACGACGCATTCCCCGAGCAGATGATCCGCCAGTACATGTCGCACTACCCCGATGTGCTGGGCATCACGTGGGAGCAGTACATCAACCTCGGCAAGACCAATCCCAACGACCCCAACGAGAAGTTCTCGATGTCCGTTCTGGCCTGCAACCTTTCGCAGGAAGTCAACGGCGTGTCGTGGCTTCACGGCGAGGTGTCGAAAGACATTCTGGGCAACATGTGGCCGGGCTACTTCAAGAACGAACTGCACATAGGCTACGTGACCAACGGCGTGCACTTCCCGACGTGGATCGCCACCTCGCTGCGCCGTCTCTATGCCCGTTACTTCGGCGACGGCTTCGAGGGCCACACCTATAATATACCGGCCTGGCAGAAAGTCCACAACATCCCCGACGAGGAGCTGTGGAACGAGCGCATGTATCTGAAAAACCGTCTTATCAAGCATATCCGCCGCCGCTTCAGCGACCCGGCGCAGGTGCGGCTCGATTCGCCGCGCCAGATGATTCAGATCATCGAGGGCATCAAGCCCGACGTGCTGACCATCGGGTTCGCGCGCCGCTTCGCCACCTACAAGCGTGCCTACCTGCTCTTTACGAACCTCGACCGCCTGTCGGCCATCGTCAACAACAAGGAGCGTCCCGTGCAGTTCATCTTCGCGGGCAAGGCCCACCCCAACGACAAGCCGGGGCAGGACCTCATCAAGCGCATCGTCGAAGTGGCGGCCATGCCGCAGTTCGTGGGCAAGATTCTGTTCCTGCAAAACTACGACATGGAGCTGGCACGCCGCATGGTGCAGGGCGTCGACGTATGGCTCAACACCCCGACCCGTCCGCTGGAGGCTTCGGGTACGTCGGGCGAGAAATGCGTCATGAACGGCGTCATGCAGTTCTCCGTGCTCGACGGCTGGTGGGTCGAGGGCTACAAGGAGGGCGCCGGCTGGATGCTTCCCATGGAACGCACCTTCGCCGACCAGCACTACCAGGACGAGCTCGACGCCGAGATGATCTACAACACCATCGAGGAGCAGATAGCCCCGCTCTACTACCAGCGCGAGCAGGACGGCATTCCCCACGCTTGGGTTTCGTCCGTCAAGCGCTGTGTGGCCGACATCGCGTCGAACTTCACCACCAACCGCATGCTCATCGACTACGAAGACCGCTTCTACAACAAGCTCGCGGCCCGCAAGCAGGCCATCACCGAGGGCGGGTACAAGCTGGCCCGCGAAATCGCCGCGTGGAAGCGCAAGGTTTCGGCCGCTTGGGACCAGGTGCGCGTGGTCGACGTGCAGCGCGTGAAAATCGACAAGGAGGCTGTCTTCGTGGGCG
This sequence comes from Alistipes muris, assembly GCF_943193205.1. Lineage (GTDB taxonomy): Bacteria > Bacteroidota > Bacteroidia > Bacteroidales > Rikenellaceae > Alistipes > Alistipes muris. The sequence continues at coordinate 5,133 of NZ_CALPDD010000006.1, read as the reverse complement.
AGACCTACCGCTTCGAGGTGAAGCTCGACATCGCCAACCTGCGGCCCGAAGACATCGGCGTGGAGATGGTCATCGCCAAGCAGATCGTCGGCGGCCAGAGCGTCAACGTCACCCGCACCGTGGGGCTCGAACGCTCCAAGGCCGAGGGCAGCCTGGTGACCTACACGCTCGACTACACCCCCTCCGAGACCGGCACCTACGACGTGGCGCTGCGTGTCTTCCCGCAGAACGAACATCTGCCCCACCGCATGGACTTCGCGCTGGTGAAGTGGGCGTAGCTGCGCAGCAGTGCATACCGACGGCCGGGCGAAACCTGTCGTTCCGGCCGTCGGTATTTATATAAAGTAGCGTGAAAAAGCGATTTTTTTCGCTCCGGGCGAACAACTTGGCGAAAAAATCCGTATCTTCATACACACGAAACAAAGTCATTCACAGCGATATGTCAGCACTAACCTTCGACAAGAGCGAACTGGGCAATCTGGAGTACTCGCTCCAGCGGGAAATGCTCGCCACCGACCGCCGCGGCGGTTACATGAGCACGACCATCGTCTGCTGCAACACCCGGCGCTACCACGGGCTTATCGTGGCGCCCATCGACCAGAGCGAGCGCACCTACCTGCTGCTCTCGTCGCTCGACGAGACGATCGTGCAGCACGACCAGAGCTTCAACCTGGCGCTGCACCGTTTCAAGGGCGTTTACGAGCCGCGCGGCCACAAGTACATCACCGACTTCCAGTACACGCCCACCCCCACGATCACTTACCGCGTCGGAGGGGTCATCCTCAAAAAGGAGATGCTGTGGATCCACAAGCGCACCCAGCTGATGATTCGCTACACGCTCGTCGACGCCCATTCGGAAACCAGGCTGCGGCTGCGCCCGTTCCTCGCTTTCCGCGACAAGCACGCGCTGACCAAGGCCAACATGGCGGCCAACGGCCACTCTTACCCGGCCGTCAACGGCGTCAGATGCCGTTTGTACGAGAGTTTCCCGTGGCTCTACCTCCAGACCAGCAAGCCCGGCACGGAATTCGTGCCCGCTCCCGACTGGTACTACAATTTCGAGTACCTCCAGGACATCGCCCGCGGTTACGAGGGGCACGAGGACTTGATGACCACAGGTTATTTCGAGACCGAGCTCAAGAAGGGCGAAAGCATCATCTTCTCGGCGTCGCTCGACGAGATGGGTTCGACCCGCACCATCGAGGAGGTCTTCGAGGCTTCCATCGCCCGGCGCACCCACAAAATCGACTTCATCAGCTGCATGGAGCACTCGGCCCGGCAGTTCGTCGTCCGCCGTCCGGGCGACCGCACCGAGGTCGTGGCCGGGTACCCGTGGCACGGTTTTTCGGCCCGGCAGATGTTCATCGCACTGCCCGGACTGACGCTGGCGCAGGACCACAAGGAAGATTGCATCGACGCCCTCGACACGCAGGTCCGCGACATGCACGACGGCATGTTCGCCGGAACCGCATCGGCAGCCGTGGCGGCCGACGCCCCGCTTTGGTTCTTCTGGACCCTTCAGCAGCTGGAAAAGGCGCTCGACAGCCGGCAGATATGGGACCGCTACGGCAGTGCCATGAAGCAGTTGCTCGAAAGCTACCGCCGCGGCATCGCCGGGCGCGTCATCCTCAACGACAACGGACTGGTGTGGGCTTCGTCCGACGCACACCCGATTACCTGGATGGATTCGGTGGTGGCCGGGCAAGCCGTCACCCCGCGCAACGGCTATCAGGTCGAAACCAACGCATTGTGGTACAATGCCGTATGCTATACGCTCAAATTGGCGTCGGAGAACGGCGACACGGAGTTCGTCCGGGCATGGGAGGAGCTTCCGGCCCGCACCGCGGCTTCGTTCAACAAGCTGTTCCGACTGCCGCAGGGCTATCTGGCCGACGTCGTGGGCGACGGCGGAGCCGACGACACCATTCGTCCCAACATGATTATCGCGTGCGGGCTGCCCTACAAGATGCCCGACATCGAGACGCAAATCGACGTCATCCGCACCGTGCGCCAGCACCTGCTGACCCCCAAGGGCCTGCGCTCGCTGACGCCCCGCAACCCGCTCTACAAGGGCACATGCGACGGCTCGCTTGCCGAACGCGACTTCGCGGCGAAAAACGGCTCGGTGTGGCCGTGGCTGCTGCCGTTCTATGCGCAGGCATCGTTCGACATCGACGGCGACGCTTTTCTGCCGCAGGCCGAAGAAATGCTGGCTTCGTTCGAGGAAGAGATCCAGGTTTACGGCATCGGGTCGATCAACGACCTCTACGACGCCGACCCGCCCTACGCCCCCCGCGGTGCCATTTCGCAGGCGTGGAGCGTCGGAGCCGTGCTCGCGCTCTACCGCATGATACGCGACCGCAAAGGAGCATGAACCCGGTGCGGCCATCCGCAGGAATCGGGTAAACAGAGGCAATAAAAGTTACAAAGAAAGGATACAGTTATGAGAGTTTTGATGTTCGGCTGGGAGTTTCCGCCCCATATCGCGGGCGGCCTGGGTACGGCCTGCTACGGCATGACCCGCGGTCTGGCGCGCAACGGCGTCGATGTGACGTTCGTGGTGCCCCACGCCTACGGCGACGAGGACCAGCGTTTCACCCACGTGCTGAACGCCAGCGAGGTGGAGGCGCTCTACGGCCCGACCGGCAGCGGGGCCGACGACATCCTCGGCAGCATGTCGTTCATCCGCATCGACTCGAACATGGTGCCCTACATTTCGCCCGAAGAGTATGCCGACTACTACGAGCAGTTCGTCAAGACGGGGCAGAAAACGTGGTCGACTACCGATGCGTGGAAACAGCGCTACACCTTCTCCGGCAAGTACGGCGCCAACCTCATGGAGGAGGTGGCCCGCTATGCCATCGTCGCCGCGCAGGTGGCCCGCGACCTCGAAGGGCAGTTCGACATCATCCACGCCCACGACTGGCTCACCTACTACGCCGGAATCGCGGCCAAGCGCGTTTCGGGCAAGCCGCTGGTCGTCCACATGCACGCCACGGAGTTCGACCGCAGCGGCGAAAACATCAACACGCAGGTCTACGCCATCGAGCGCGCCGGCATGCAGGCCGCCGACCGGGTCATGGCCGTGTCGAACCTCACGCGCAACATCGTCATCAACCGCTACGGCATCCCGGCCGAACGCGTCGTGACGATGCACAACGCCGTGCGCTTCGCCGAGAATTCGGGCGAAGCTCCCGAACGCGGTGTCGACGACAAAATCATCACGTTCCTCGGCCGCATCACCTACCAGAAAGGCCCCGACTACTTCGTGGAAGCCGCCGCCAAAGTGCTCAAGCGCATGCCCAACGTGCGCTTCGTGATGGCCGGCTCGGGCGACATGATGAACCACGTCATCCGCCGTGTGGCCCGCCTCGGCATCGCCGACCGCTTCCACTTCACGGGATTCCTCCGCGGCGAAGACGTGCACAAGATGTTCCAGCTCTCGGACGTCTACGTCATGCCCTCGGTCTCGGAACCGTTCGGCATCTCGCCGCTCGAAGCCATGCGCTCGAACGTGCCGGTCATCATCTCCAAGCAGAGCGGCGTGGCCGAAGTGCTCGACTATGCCGTCAAGGTCGACTACTGGGACGTCGACGCCATGGCCGACGCCATGTACGGACTGGTCAAGTACCCCGCGCTGGCAGGCATGTTCGCCGCCAAAGGACTGGAGGAGGTGACGAACCTCAAGTGGAACAACGTGGCCGCCAAAATCAGGACCGTCTACGAAGAGGTCATCGAAGAAACTAAGAATCAATAAAATAACAGCCCCGCATGAAAACCGTCTGTCTGTATTTTCAGGTCCACCAGCCCTGGCGACTGAAGAAATACCGTTTCTTCAACATGGGCAAGGACCACAACTACCTGGACGATCTGCTGAACCGTTCGATCATGCAGAAAGTCGCCCGGCAGTGCTACCTGCCGATGAATGCCCTGCTGCTCAAACTTATCCGCGAAAACGGGGGGAAATTCCGCTGTTCGTTCTCGGTCACGGGCAGCGCCATCGAGCAGTTCCGCAAGTTCGCGCCCGAGGTGCTGGCCTCGTTCAAGGAGCTGGCCGACACGGGCTGCGTGGAGTTCCTGGCCGAAACCTACTCCCATTCGCTGGCGGCGCTGGCATCGAAGGAGGATTTCGCCCGGCAGGTGCAGCTCCATGTCGAAACCGTCCAAAAGGAGTTCGGCAAAACACCCACGGCGTTCCGCAACACCGAGCTGATCTACTCGGACGACATCGGCGCCGCCGTGGCCGAAATGGGCTTCCACACGATGCTGGCCGAAGGCGCCAAGCACGTGCTGGGCTGGAAGTCGCCCAACTTCGTCTATGCCAACGCCATCGACCAGCGGATGCGCCTGCTGCTGCGCAACTACAAGCTCTCGGACGACATCGCGTTCCGTTTCTCCAACCAGGGTTGGGACCAGTGGCCGCTGACGGCCGCCAAGTTCGCCGGGTGGCTCGCCTCGGAAGACACGCCGGGCGAAGTGATCAACCTGTTCATGGACTACGAAACGTTCGGCGAACACCAGACCGCCGACACGGGGATCTTCGAGTTCATGCGGTCGCTGCCCGCAGCCCTGCTGGCTACCAACGAACTGGAATTCGCCACGGTGAGCGAAGCCGCCGCGAAGTACCAGCCCGTATCGGTGCTCCACTGCCCGCACACCATGTCGTGGGCCGACGAGGAACGCGACGTAACGGCCTGGCTGGGCAACGAACTGCAAAACGAAGCCTTCTCCAAGCTCTACGCCCTCAAGGATAAAATCGCGCGGCTCGGCAACCCCGACTTCGACTACGTGTGGAACTTCCTCCAGACCTCGGACCACTTCTACTACATGGCCACCAAATGGCTCTCGGACGGCGACGTACACTCCTATTTCAACCCCTACGATTCGGCCTACGACGCGTTCATCAACTACATGAACGTGCTCTCGGACTTCATCATCGAGGTCGACAAGGCGCTTGCCGCCAAGGAAGCGTAAGTCTTCCCGGCATCGTTCGCCAGGACAACGCACCCCGCCGTTCGGGGTGCGTTTCTTTTTTTAGGGGGGGGGCAAGGCAGCCCGGCAGATGCTGGACGCAGCGCACGGAGTCGCCGAATGCTCGATCTGTGACTGCAAGCGGCGACACATTGTTCGCCC